>JAZRMB010000044.1:0-5780 GCA_045647245.1 Clostridia bacterium | reverse complement strand
TATGGATATGAAAGAGCACAGCTCTCTTATATGTCAAAGATTGCCGGAATATCTATCGGACTTATAGGTCAAAATTTCGGCAGCAAGCAGGACCTATTTATGGCGGTTGTTCGTGATGGGTATGATAACTTGCATAAGGTATTTAATAGAATAGGCGAAAATAAATCGTGGGAAGAATACTTAATCGGTTTACTTCAATATTTCAAATCAGGTATGAACGATGAAGAAAGAAAAAAACGAATTGCCTTTACCTCCACCATTGCAAACAGTAAGGACACTCCACCTTGCTATTTGGAAGAATCAGTGAAAGAACTTGAAAAAACACCTGTTGCAGATGCACTTCGCATCGGACAGAAAAATGGTGAGGTTAAAGACGGACATCCCGGTATTCTTTATGCGCTATTCTTCCGTACAGCTTGCAATATAATTGTATCATGTAATAAAAACAATATTGCTCTGCCGGAAGATGAATGGTTTTTAAGTTTGGTAAGAAAGTAAGGTGGAAACATGAGAATAGCGATATGCGATGATGAAACAATAATCTTGGACGAGGTTTCATCCTATATAAAAAAATACTCTGCGATATGCGGAAAGTCGGAACTTGAAGTTTTGACCTTTAATTCTGCAAGTTCGCTTTTAAACGCACTTCATAACGGAGACTTGTTTGATATATTTCTGCTTGATGTGTATATTGGTGATGAAATGGGCACAGAACTTGCAAGAGAAATCCGGAGAAAAGGCATTGAAAGTCCTATTATATTTTTGACAACCTCAATAGAACACGCTCCCGAAAGTCTTGAAACAGATACACTTCGCTATCTAATAAAACCACTTAATCCGGAAAAGTTTTATGAAGCAATGGATGTAGCAGTCGAAAAAGCCGAAAAGCTTGGCAGTAAATTCATAAGGCTAAAAACGGAGAACGGAGTTGAAAATATTAATATAAGCAATATCCTTTATACGGAGTCGCGCTCTCACTATCAGTATGTGAATTTTGTAAGCGATGAACAGGTGCGTTCGAGAATGACGGTTGCAGAGCTGTTTGAAGAACTTTCGCAATATGGCGGATTTGTTCGTGGCGGAAGTGCTTATATAATAAATCTTAATAAAGTTAAAAGTGTATCTACCGGGGAAGTGTGCTTTAATAACAATACAAAGTTATTTCTTCCTCGTGGTGCACATAATGAAATTAAAGAAGCATTCTGGCTTCTTCAGTACGATGGGCAGGAGGGTTAAGTATGGCTGCAATATCAGTCTTAATTGAACAATTATTCGTTCTTGTGGCACATGCCATTTCGGGCATATACTCATCAAACTTAAAATACAGTAAAAAAACAACCTTTGTTATTTGGAGCATTTGGCTTGTGTTACAGGGATGTCTTTGGTGTTTCGGAGAATTTGTGATAAATGATATCGGTATGAAATTCTTTTTAATATTTATTTCAGCCTTCATCCTTCAATATATTGTCTTTTTTGCAACTACAAAAGGAAAGCTTTCTCAAAGACTTTTTACCATACTTACATACTCCGTTTTCTTCTGTATATTTATGGCGTTTAATACGGTAATACAAGGGACATTCCCCGGTATGAACATCGTAATCAGATTGATTGTCCTTTGCGCGCTTTTGATTGGTATTTTGTATTATTTTTTGAATTTTGTTTGTCCTTTATGCCGTGTAGCATCAAAAAGTATGGTAGCAGGGTGGTATCCGCTTGTTTTTGTAAATGTCATATTTGTAATTACATTAGTTGCACTATCGGTATTTCCCGTTAAAATTGCAAGCATTTATGAACCCGGATTTATACCGCTTCTTTTCCTCAGCATTTCAATCTTTGCGGTATATCCTGTCATATTTTCCAATATTAAAAATATGACAGAAGTTGCGATGAAACGAGAAACCGAACAGCAAAACAAACTTCTGCTTTTGCAGATTGAAAATGAAAATCTGCAAATGGCGGCAGACCGCATGGCAAGACACGACAGACGACATCATAACCTTGTGCTTTTGGAATTTGCAAACAAAAACGACATTGAAACCGTAAAGGACTACTTAAAAACTCTTGTAGACGATGACTCCGATAGCCTTGGCGAAATAAACTATTGCAAAAATCCAACGATAAATACAGTTCTTTCTGTGTATGAAAAGAAAGCAAAAGATGCGGGTATTAAAGTAAAAATCTCAGCTCGTGCCGGAAATGATATACCTGTATCCCCTAAAGACATGGTTATAGTTATTGCCAATCTTTTTGAGAATGCAATCAACGCTACAAAGAAGCTTAAATCAAAAGAGAAAATTATTGATGTTGATATAAGAGAAAAAGAAACACGCCTGCTTGTGAAGATAGAAAATCCGTGTAAAACTAATCTGAAATTTGATGAAGTAGATTACGGTATTGGAATCAGCTCTGTTATAACAACCACAGAGAAGTACGAGGGCATGTACGATTTCACTGCCCAAGACGGAACGTTCAGTTCAAAAGTGTGTTTAAATTATTAAAATAATAAATCTTGAAACTCTCCTTCGGGAGAGTTTTTTTGTGCTTATCAAGGGTTGTTTTATCAAAAAAATATGCAATCTGTGCCAAAAATCTGCGATTTATGCCAAAATCAACATTTTTTATTATAGTTTGATAAAATCATAATGTGTAAATATGAGGATATAGGAGGTATAGAAGTGAAAGAATTAAAATACACAAGCGACGGATATTTGATTGTATCTGAGTTATACAAATGTCCTTTGTGGGAAAAGAGTTTAACCTGCTCTTCAGGCTGCGAGCACGATTGTTTTTTCTGTGAATATTCAGACTTCAGAAAACCGGAATATATGCTTGAGATGACAAATAAGTCTGCCGGTGAAAAGCTCTACAGTATTTGTCACAACGAGTTCAACAGGAAATAACGTTAAAAACTCCAAAAAAATTTGTTGTTCTTGCCAAAGTGGCAAATTATATAGAAATTAAAAATTGAAAGTCAAAGGTGGTATTGAAGTGAGAAAAAATAACAAACGAATATTATCAGCCGGATTAGTTTTGTGTATGCTTATCTCCCTCTTTTCGCAAGTTGCATATGCAGAGGGCGGCAGCGCATTTGTATCAGGACAGTATGAAACTGTTTCGGGAGAGAATATTGAAATTGAGCTTAAAGCAACAGACTCTACAGGTGTTATTGCGATGCTCTGTGAGATTGAGTTTGATTCTGAGTTTCTTGAAATTTTGCGATACGATGATGCAAAGCTTATCGGAGGAACGCTTACAGCCAAAACAGATGAATCCCCATTGAAACTTTTCTGGATGGATGCATTCGCCACGGAAAATACATTGGTTGAAGGTGTTCTTGGTACGTTTACTTTCAAAGCGCTGAAGGCAGGAAAAACCGAAATCAATGTAAACTACATAGAAGCATATACAAAAGATGGAGATTTAGTTCCTTTTGAAAATGCAGTGACCCATGTAAATATAAAAGAATCGGACACTCCTATAGTCGAGGCAAAAGAATACACAATTAAGGCAACTGCAGGAGCAAACGGAAAAATTAACCCGTCAGGTGAAATTAAAGCTACAGAGGGTAAACAACTACTCTTTATATTCACACCTGATTCCGGGTATAAAGTAAATGATGTAAAGGTTGACGGAGCAAGTTTAGGTGCGGTACTTGAATATACCTATGATTCGGTGAATGCGGACAGCGAGATTGAGGTGACATTCGAAAAAATACGCAGTTCGGGCGGTTCACCAGGCGGAAGTTCTTCATCAGGCAAATCAGATGAAGAAACCATTGAGAAACCTACTGAGGAAACAACAACTAAAGAAGAGACAACAAAAGAAGAACCCGTAAAAACAGAATGGGTTAACCCCTTTAGTGATGTAAAGACGGATGATTGGTATTATGAGTATGTAAAATACATTAACGAGAAAGAACTTATGAAGGGTATTTCCGAAACTGAATTCGCACCTAACAATACAGTTACAAGAGCGATGTTTGTAACGGTTCTTTACAGATTGGAAAAAGAGCCAACTGCAACCAAAGCAGATTTTGCAGATGTACCTGAAGGTACATATTATGAAAATGCAGTGGGCTGGGCGGTTCAGAACGGAATAGTAAATGGCGTGTCAGAAACAGAATTTGCACCTGATAATACTATTACCCGTGAACAGATGGCAACCATCATTCACCGCTATATGAAATTCAAAGGCTTAGATATGTCGGTAAGCGAAAATGTAGATGTTACATCATACGAAGACTTTGAAAATATTTCGGATTATGCCAAAGATGCTTTTAGGTTTGCATGTTCAAACGGTATTATATCGGGAACGAGCGAAACTACTCTCGCCCCAAAAGAATCTGCAACAAGAGCACAGATGGCGGCAATATTCCAAAGATGCGAAAATATGTTATTAAATCAGTAAAATGATTTATAAATATACATAACATAGGAAAGGAAGCGAATTTATGAGAGCAAAACTTTCAAAAAGAATTTGTTCGGCTATTCTTGCAGTAGCAATGCTTTTGTCTTTAGCACCTGTTACAACATTTGCTATAACAGACGAAGATATTCCTGCAAGCGTAGAACTGGGTAAGGGTTTCAATCTGCTTGAATGTAAGACTTTTGAATCAGCAAACCTTAAGTCTGCAATCCTGTTTGATAGTGTAGATACTCTTAATCCCACAAAGGTAAGAATTGGTAATGTTGAGTCCAATATGACGTATATCACAAGTATGTCATCATATTTAGACAATACACATACCGATATCTCTACTGAAGTCGGAGTAACCAAAGAGGGCCTTTTGGCAAAGGCAGAGGTTAAAGCCAAGTTCGGTTTTAAAGGTGAATGGGAATCCTCCGGCACAGTGAATACTTCAAGACTTATCCTTGAGATTCTTGCCAAGGCATATAAGTATTCACTCAATATGGAAATGAGCGAGCCATGGGCGAAGGATGAAAACGATGAATATGTGTCAATCAATCCTACATTTGCATATGACCTTGTTCATATGAGACCCGAGGATTTGTTCAATACATACGGAACACATATTGTGACACAGTATGACGCAGGTGGTGAAGCATATACCTCTTATGAAGGTACAGATGCATCAAATTCAATGAAGAGCGAATTTGATATCACAACAAACGCAACCGTTAACGTAAGTGCGGCAGAGGTTGCCGATGTTAATGTTGAAGTTAATGCATCAGGCGGCGAAAAGCACGAGGACAGCTTTGCAAATAATAACAAGCAGACAAGCATGCGTGTTCGCGGTGGTGATCCTTTCTATTCAACATTTGATAAGATTATAGCAGGTGATGCTGACGAAACAGTTAACGGCTGGCTTCAGTCAATGTTCACAATGGACGAAAATACAGGTTCAACAAAGGCTACAATGATTCAGACTGACGACCTTAAACTTATGCCTTTGTGGGAGCTTCTTGAAATGGACTATGGCAGGGACCATTCAGAGCGTGTGGCACAGCTTCGAGACTACTTCCAGGAAAATGCCAACCGTGAATATCTTGAGTTATATGAAGAATTTATCTATGGCATCCCCGGAGACTATGCTGATAATTATGATGTTATCAGGGAAGCCATGGTAACCGATGAAAATCTTGGCGTGGTAGAGAGTGCACCTTCGGACCGTATACCAATTTACACAGAAGCAGAGCTTAATAAAATCGGTAGATCGGAAGATTATCCTCTTGACGGAAAATATACCCTCATGAGAGATATTGAAATGAAATACGATTTTGGTGGTATCGGTTATACAACTGATAAGACAATAGAACCGT
>JAZRMB010000043.1:0-20031 GCA_045647245.1 Clostridia bacterium | reverse complement strand
ACGAGGGCGCCCTTGACATGCCTGCACTTTTATGCTATATTGTAGCTAAGGGATGAAATCCTAAAATGTGGATTTCATCCCTCTAAAAACACTTAGATTATATTATCATTTTGGAGTTTACACAAAATCGGGGACATCCCCATATATAAGGACGATTCGGTTTTATGCTGTAGTTTTTTTGTCTTTGAACAAAATCAAATATCACATATAGTTACAATTGGATGTGAATTTATTCCAATAGAGAATCGAGGATGCAAATCCTCGATTCAGACTGTCGAAAAAGTCGTTCTACCGCAAGAAACAGAGGCTTCTCCTTGAGGGGAGGCTCCGCCGAAGGTGGTGGTGAGGTGTAGTGTTAATCTCGAATCAAAAAAACTAACCACAAGGAAAACATCGAATTTTCCTTGTGGTTTCTTGCTTTTTGCCAATTTGAACTCTACCGTACCATCGTACGACGACGAATTCAAATTGACAAAATATAACTTCCTTTTTCGATATCTGCCAGCGTGTCGATAGGTTTATCGACACGTTGAATCGAGGATGCAAATCCTCGATTTTTGGTCAAAAACATAGTTTTATGAACAAAAACAGGACCGTCCACACAAAATGGCTTGTATAATTATCGTTTTTCAAAAGCCCTTATTTTGGTTGTTTTGAATTTTAACTTTTTTCTTCTTCTCTTTCTCGGTACATTTACATCCGGGGAAGATATTGCCGGGGTCTGTGTCGAACACTCTTTTTATATCGTCAAGATTTTTCAGCTTGTAATCCTTCATAATGTGCAGAAGAACTAACGCACAAACATAGGCATCGTCGCAGGCATCGTGATGCGAAAAGCAGATGCCAAACTCTTCTGCAAGAGCGTTTAGCTTATGGCTTTCAAGCTCCGGGTATGCTTTTTGTGAAAGCTTGACGGTACAAAGATAATCAAATGTCGGATATTCGATACCAAAGCTGTCAAGTGTTCTGCAAAGCACATTTATATCAAATGACGCATTGTGAGCTATAACAAGTTTGCCGTCCAATTTGGGCTTGATATAACTCCACAGCTCGGCAAAATTCGGCATATCAACAACCATATCTGGAGTAATACCGTGAATTTTAATATTATATGGGTTAAATTCAAACGGCTCGGGACGAATGAGCATTGAATCTCTTTTAACAACCTTATTATTTTTAACCTCGCAGATTCCAAGACTGCATACGCTTGTCCGCTGTGAGGTTGCAGTTTCAAAATCTATTGCAATAAAATCCATGTCACACCTCTTATTTTTTTAATACAACCTTGATTATAACATATAAAAAGGATTTTTACAAGTATAAACTGTTTATTTGTCATGGTAATTGATTTATGCATTATTGTACATATGGATTGTTGCATACTTTTTTTATAATATAAAATCAACAATATTCGTGATTTTTTTGTTTTTTACATCAAAAGTACTTGACATTTTTGCTTTAGAGTGCTAAAATATTTATGATAAAAATAAGGAGCGAAAAACATGGGAACATTATTGAACGTACAAATGAAAAGAACTTCATATGAGCCCTATATTTGTTTTTCCTGTTTGAAAAATTTCTGACAATGATAAAGTTTTTACTTTTGTCATTGTCTTTTTTTTGGAAACATTAAATATAAAAGGAGGATAAAGCCGTGAAAGCAGAATTGATTTTAGAAAACGGTGCAAGATTTAAGGGTGAGCTCTTCGGCTGTGAAAAGGAGACTGTTGGCGAGGTTGTATTTACAACGGGTATGACAGGCTATCAGGAGAGTATGACCGATCCGTCAAGTGCGGGTAAGATTGTTACAATGACTTTTCCGCTTGTAGGAAACTACGGAGTCAACTCAATAGATATGGAGTCGGACAAGGCTTATATGAAAGCTCTTATTGTTCGTGAGGTGTGTGATTTTCCGTCAAACTTCAGATGCGAAAAGAAGCTTTCTGATTTTATGAAGGAAAATGGCGTTGTAGGCCTTGCAGGTATTGATACAAGAGAGCTTACAAAGATAATCCGTAAAAACGGTAGCATGAAGGGTGCTATTGTTATCGGTGATGTTTCGGATGAAGATGCTTTTGCAAAGATTAAAAGTCTTGATAATTCCGGTCTTGTTATGGAATGTACTACAAAGGAAAGCTATGTATTCTCAGATAAGGGTAACAAGCATATTGCCTATATCGACCTTGGAACAAGAAAGAGTATGTTAAATGCTCTTGCAGACAGAAATTGCAAAGTAACTGTTTTCCCTGCAGATGTAAAGTCAGAGGATATTCTTGCTGTAGCGCCTGATGCGGTGTTTGTATCAAGCGGACCGGGAGATGTTCACGATATTCCTTTTACTGTTGATACTGTAAAAGAGCTTATCGGAAAGCTTCCCGTTTACGGAATATCTTTGGGACATCACGTTATTTCACTCGCACTTGGCGGTGTGAGCGAAAAGATGAAATTCGGTCATCACGGCGGAAACCATCCTGTAAAGGAAATGGAAAGCGGAAGAGTGTATATCACAAGTCAGAGCCATGACTTTGTAGTTTCAGGGTTTGGCGATGATGTTGAAATAACATTTAAGAATGTAAATGACGGCTCGTGTGAGGGTATTCGCCATAAGACGCATCAGGTAGAGAGCGTTCAGTTCCATCCTGAGTCATCACCGGGACCCTTGGATACCGGATTCATTTTCGACAGATTTTTAGGCAAGGAGGACTAATGTTATGCCATTGGATAAAAGTTTAAAAAAGGTACTTGTAATAGGCTCAGGTCCTATTGTTATAGGTCAGGCTGCTGAGTTCGACTATTCGGGCACACAGGCATGCCGTGCTATTAAAGAAGAGGGCATAGAGGTTGTTCTTGTCAATTCAAACCCTGCTACAATTATGACAGACAGAGGTATTGCTACCGAAACCTTTATCGAACCGCTTACAATCGAATATATTGAGAAGATTATTGAACGTGAACGCCCCGACAGTGTTATTGCGGGAATGGGCGGACAGACGGGCTTGAACCTTACTTGTGAGCTTTATGACAGAGGAATTCTTGATAAGTACAATATGAAGGTTATCGGAACTTCCATCGAGTCAATTAAAGAGGGTGAAGACCGAGACAGCTTTAAGAAGCTTATGGAGAGAACCAATCAGCCTGTTGCCCCGAGTGAGATTGTAACTAACCTTGAAGATGGACTTAAGTTTGCTGAAAAGATTGGATATCCCGTAATTATCAGACCTGCATATACGCTTGGAGGCACAGGCGGCGGTATTGCAGAAAATCCCGAAGAACTTAAGGAAATTCTTTCTCAGGGCTTACATCTTTCAAGAGTTGGTCAGGCACTTTTGGAAAAATCCATCAAGGGCTGGAAGGAAATTGAGTTTGAGGTTATCAGAGACGGAGCAGGTAGTTGTATAACAGTCTGCAGTATGGAAAACGTTGACCCGGTCGGCGTTCATACGGGTGACTCAATAGTTGTTGCACCTGCACTTACTCTTGCTGATAAAGAATATCAGATGCTTAGAAAAGCTGCAATTGATATCATTGATGCAATTGAAATCAAGGGTGGATGTAACGTACAGTTTGCCCTTAACCCTGACAGCTTTGAATATGCAGTTATCGAGATTAACCCGAGAGTAAGCCGTTCATCTGCGCTTGCTTCAAAGGCAACCGGATACCCCATTGCAAAGATTGCTGCAAAGATTGCACTTGGATATAATCTTGATGAAATTAAGAATGTTGTAACAGGTAAAACATATGCTTGCTTTGAGCCGGCAATTGACTATATCGTAACAAAGATACCCAAGTGGCCGTTTGATAAGTTCTATGGTGCTAAAAGAAATCTCGGTACAAAGATGATGGCTACCGGTGAGGTTATGGCTATAGGTAACAGCTTCGAATCATCACTTTTGAAGGGTGTACGTTCTCTTGAAATCGGACAGTATACTTTAGAAAGAGCAGAATCGAAAGCAAGAACAACAGAGGAACTTATGGCAAGAATCGGAACTCCCGATGATGAGAGATTGTTCGATGTTGCGGAGCTTTTAAGAAGAGGCGTTTCAATTGAAGAGATTACATCAGCTTCTTTAATGGATAAATTTTTCATTGAAAAAATAAGAAACATTGTAGCAGCAGAAGAGGCTGTTAAGAAGATGAACCTTTCTGATTTTGATAAAGTAACAATGAAGAAGTATAAGAAGATGGGCTTCTCCGATCATGGTCTTGCAAGACTTATGGGCATCTCACCGCAGGATGTATTTGAATGTCGTAAGAAGCTTGAAGTTATCCCTGCATACAGAATGGTTGATACCTGTGCAGGTGAGTTTGAGGCTGAAACCCCTTATTACTACTCAACATATGATGATGATAATGAAGCATCAAGATCAGATAAGAAGAAGGTTATAGTTATTGGCTCGGGCCCCATCAGAATAGGTCAGGGTATTGAGTTTGACTATTGTAGTGTTCATAGTGTTTTTGCTCTTAAGAAGGCAGGAATTGAAACTATAACAATCAACAATAACCCCGAAACAGTAAGTACAGACTTTGATACTTCGGACAAGCTCTACTTTGAACCGCTTACAGAAGAAGATGTTTATAATATCATTGAGCTTGAAAAGCCCGATGGCGTAATACTTCAGTTTGGCGGACAGACGGCAATCAAGCTTGCAAACTTCCTCGATAAGATGAATGTGCCCATTTATGGTACTCAGCCCAAGCAGATTGACGAGGCGGAGGATAGAGAAAAGTTTGACGATATTCTTGAAAAGCTTAATATCAAGCGTCCTAAGGGAAAGGCTGTATGGAGTGTTGAAGAAGGTGTCGCAGAGGCTAATAAGCTTGAATATCCGCTTCTTGTTCGTCCTTCATACGTTCTTGGCGGTAAAGGTATGGAAATTACAAGAAATGAAACAGAGCTTGTAAATTACCTTAAAAATGCGTTCTATAATGATAAGAAGAACCCCGTTCTTATAGACAGATACCTTGGCGGCAGAGAACTTGAGGTTGATGCAATCTGCGACGGCACAGATGTTCTTATCCCCGGTATAATGGAACATCTTGAAAGAGCCGGCGTTCACTCCGGTGACTCTATTTCAATCTATCCGCCGCAGAATGTGAGCGATAAGATTATTAGTGAGATTATTGATGTAACATACAGAATTTCTCGTGAGCTTAAAGTTATAGGTATGATTAATATTCAGTTTATTGAATATAGAGATGAGTTGTATATCATAGAGGTTAACCCCCGTTCAAGCCGTACAGTACCTTATATCACTAAGGTTACAAATGTGCCTGTAATTGACATTGCAACAAGAATAATGCTTGGTGAGACATTAAAGGATATGGGATATGAAAGCGGAATCGCACCTGTTACGGGTACTGTTGCTGTTAAGGTTCCTGTATTCTCAACAGAAAAGCTTCCCAGAGTTGAAGTAAGCTTAGGACCTGAAATGCGTTCGACGGGTGAAGTTCTCGGTGTTGCTCCAACCTTTAAGGAAGCAATGTATAAGGGCTTTGTTGCGGCAGGCACTACAATTCCCAAAGAGGGAAGCACAATACTTGTTACAATAAGAGATATTGATAAAGAAAAATTCCTGCCCCTTGCAAAGCGTTTTGCAGCACTTGGCTGTAAGTTTATTTCTACAACAGGTACTGGAAGCTACTTAAAGGAAAACGGAATTGATGCACAGATTTCAAAGAAGATTTCAGAGGGTGTTCCGAATGTACTTGATGTAATCAGAAGCGGTATGATCGATTTAATAGTTGATATTCCGCAGAAGGGTAACGACGTAAATTCAGACGGCTTTAAAATCAGAAGAACTGCTGCTGAATGTTCTGTATCGCTTATGACAAGCCTTGACACCGTGCGTGCAATGGTTGAGGTTATGGAAATGAACTATTCACCTGATAACACTGATGTTATCAGCATAAATGAAGTAAAATAATATTTATACTAAACAATAACGCCTGTGATACTCAAATTGTACTACAGGCGTTATTATTTTTTATATTCAAAGGGGAATAATTAAATGCATGAAAAAAGCGACAGACTAAAGTCTGTCGCTTGGCTGCGGAAGAAGGATTCGAACCCTCACAGAATGAGTCAGAGTCATTAGTGCTACCTTTACACTATTCCGCATGGTGCGAGTGATGGGACTTGAACCCATACGTCATAGACACACGCCCCTCAAACGTGCCTGTCTGCCGATTCCAGCACACTCGCATATATTGTTGTTCTCTTACCGAACAAAATATATTATAGCACAACATAATGCATTTGTCAACATGTTTTTTAAAATTTTTTAATTTTTTTTGTGTATTGAAAAATTGCTGAAAAATGAAAGACGGCAGGAAAAATCCGTACCGTCTTTTGTTATTAAATTCAGATTTTAACTGTCCAGCCGAAGGTGTCTTCAACTTTACCTGTCTGAATACCTGTAATATTATCGTAAATCTTCTGTGAAAGCTCACCGATACCGCCATCAGCAACGGTAATCTTCTTTCCGTTCCACTCAAATGTTCCGATGGGGGAGATAACAGCAGCTGTTCCTGTACCGAACGCCTCTTTTAAAGTGCCGTTTGCGTGTGCTTCATAAAGCTCTTCAACAGAAATTTTACGCTCGTTCATTGTATAACCCCAGCTCTTTACAAGCTCAATTGTACTCATTCTTGTTACACCTGAAAGGATTGAACCTGAAAGCTCGGGAGTTACAACCTCGTCTCCAATTACAAAGAATACGTTCATTGTTCCAACTTCTTCTATATACTTTCTCTCAATACCATCAAGCCAGAGAACCTGAGTGTAGCCAAGCTTTGCAGCTTCGTCCTGAGCCTTTAATGAAGCTGCATAGTTACCTGCAGTCTTTGTGAAGCCCATACCGCCTTTAACTGCACGTACATACTTTTCTTCAACGTAGATATCAACAGGGTTGATACCATTGGGATAGTATGCACCAACCGGTGAAAGGATAACTACAAACATTAAGTGATGTGCGGGATGTACGCCTACATGCGGATCTATAGCAAAGATAAACGGACGTATGTAGAGTGAAGTTCCGGGAAGTGTGGGAATCCAGTCAGAATCAATTCTTACAAGTTCCTTGATTGCTTCAACGCAGAATTCTTCGTCAACTAAAGGTATGCAAAGACGCTCATTTGACACATTGAGTCTTGCAAGGTTTCTGTCAGGACGGAAGAGCTGAACGCTGCCGTCTTCGGTTTTATATGCTTTCATACCCTCGAATACTTCCTGACCGTAGTGCAGACACATAGCAGCGGGGTCAAGGGGGATAGGACCATAGGGAACGATTCTTGCATCATGCCAGCCTTCGCCCTCGTCATAGTTCATTATGAACATATGGTCTGTAAAGTAGTTACCGAAACCAAGCTTGCTTTCGTCCTGCGGCTTCTGCTTCGGTGTGGTTGTTTTTGTGATTTTAATTTCCATTTTGAATCAAACTTCCTCTCAAAAATCTATTCTATATACATTATATCCCTTTTTGGATAAGTTGTAAATAGTATTTATGCATATTTTTTTTATAAAATCCGTTTAATTTGAAGTAGAATTTGTATGATTGTCGGTAGGAATGACGAGTGCACTGATAATATACAGCACAATGCCAACACCTGCAAAGACAGTCATAATTGCCCATATCAGTCGTATAATTGTCGGATCCATTTCAATGTATTCGGCAAGACCGCCGCATACACCGCAGATTTTTTTGTCAGATGTTGACCTGTAAAGCTTTTTCAAAGGTATCACCTCTTTGTGTATATTTACTTTAATTATATCATAAATAATTAATCATGTAAATATTTATTGACTTTTATTTTTTGGTTTGTTATACTTGAATTGAGGTGATTTATTTATGAGCGATATCGCAAAAGTGGATAAAAATTTTAAGGTTGAAACGAAAATTGAAAGACCGAATCTTTTGATGAGAAGTATTGACGAAGCGTGTTTTTCTTTTCATGGTGTAGTTAAAGAAAGCGGAAAATACAGACGTATGCCCGAAGCAGTTGCAAAAAGTGTGAGCGAAGGCGTTGAATTTCTTCATGTTCATACAGCAGGCGGCAGAGTCAGATTTATTACCGACAGTGAATATGTTGTGATTAGTGTTATTCTTAATAATATTTGCAGAATGCCGCATTTTCCATTGAGTGGAAGTGCAGGTGCAGATGTATATGCAGATTGCAGATATGCCGGTACAATTATGCCGCCGTTTGATTTTGAAGACAGATATGAAGGTGTTATAGATTTCGGTGAGAAAAAAGTCAGAGAAATAACGGTGAATATGCCTACATATGCCGGTGTTACCGAGTTATATATCGGATTGAATGAAAATGCCGTAGTAAAGAAGGCAGATAAATATAGAGTGGTTAAACCGGTTGTATTTTATGGTTCTTCCATAACACAAGGTGGCTGTGTTTCAAGACCCGGAATGACATACGAAGCGATTTTATCAAGAAAACTTGAATTTGATTATATAAATCTCGGATTTTCAGGTAATGCAAAGGGCGAGTCTGAAATGGCGGAATATATTTCATCTTTGGATATGTCCGTTTTTGTGCTTGATTATGACCATAACGCACCATCGGTTGAGCATCTTGAAAATACACACGAGGCGTTCTTTAAGACGATAAGAGAAAAGAATCCTGACCTGCCGATAATAATTATGTCAAGACCGAAGTATTATTTGACAGAGGTTGAAGATACCAGAAAAAATATAATAGAAAAAACATATAATAATGCAGTTAAAAATGGTGATAAGAACGTGTATTACATCGACGGCACTACTCTTATGAATGATGAAATATGTGATAACGGAACGGTAGACGGATGTCATCCTACAGACCTTGGCTTCTTTTCTATGGCAGATAGAATTATGCCGATTCTTGAAAAAATACTTAAATAAATAAGAAGACTGCACAGTCCACAATCTTAAAAAGGTTATGCGCTGTGCAGTCTTTATTTTATATTCTGTACAATAAATCAGTATAAGTGGGGAATGGCCAATAGTCCTTTGCTACAATTGTTTCAAGTGAATCGGCTGCCTTTCTTACATCATTCATAGATGTAACGACAACATCCCTGTAATAACGTGCCGTCTCAATATCGGCAATGTGCGGTACATTACTTATAGCCACATCAAGAGCATCTATTGCTGTTATAAGCTCTTCGCATCCGTCGGAAAGCTTGTTTGCAAGTGTCCTTTGATTTGGTGCTTTGATTCCGATGCTGTCCTTCATTGCGACAGAAGAAATAACAGTGTCGGTATATGCAAGACATGCCGGAAGAATTTCCTGTCTTGCCATTTCGAGTGTTGTTAAAGCTTCGACATTGATAGTCTTGATATAGTCCTCAATGTGTATTTCGTGTCTTGCTTCTACTTCGACGTTCGAGAATATGCCGTGGCGTGCAAAAAGATTCTTAATCTTATCTGACACATAAACCGGAAGTGCGTCAACCGCAGTTGGAAGAACGGGAAGTCCACGTTTTTTTGCTTCTTCAATCCATTCGTTGGAATAGCCGTTTCCGTTAAATAATATGCGATCGTGTTTTGTGATGGTTGATTTAATCAGTTCATCAATCTTCAAATCAGGATCTTCGGCACTTTCAAGCTCATCTGCAAAATCCTTTAAAATATCTGCAACAATGGTATTAAGTGCAATATTTATACCTGCAACCGATTGTGAAGAACCGGGCATTCTGAATTCGAATTTGTTTCCGGTAAATGCAAACGGTGATGTTCTGTTTCTGTCTGACGTATCCTTATTAATTTCAGGAAGTGAAAGTACGCCTGTATCAATCATACCCTTCTGATTTTTAAATGAATCATCTCCTGATTTTATCGACTCTAACAAAGCTGTAAAATCATCTCCAAGAAACATCGAAACAACTGCGGGAGGTGCTTCGTTACCGCCTAAACGGTGGTCGTTTCCTGCTGTGGCTGTTGAAACGCGCAGTAAGTCACCATATTTGTCAACTGCCGCTATGACAGCGGACAAGAAGAGGAGAAAACGTCTGTTATGAATAGGATCCTTGCCGGGCTTTAAGAGATTTTCGCCTGTGTTTGTACCAAGTGACCAGTTGTTATGCTTTCCCGAACCGTTTATTCCGTCATAAGGCTTTTCGTGAAGCAGACAAACAAGCCCGTGACGTGCCGCAACTCTCTTCATCATTTCCATTGTGAGCTGATTATGGTCGGTTGCGATGTTTGTAGTGTTGAATATTGGGGCAAGCTCGTGCTGTGCAGGCGCTGCCTCGTTGTGTTCGGTCTTTGCAAGAATACCGAGCTTCCACAGTTCAGTGTCAAGCTCTCTCATAAACGCCGAAACTCTTTCTTTAATAACACCAAAATAATGGTCATCTCGCTCCTGACCCTTTGCGGGTTTGGTTCCGAAGAGTGTTCTTCCTGTGAGGATGAGGTCTTTTCTCTGCTCATAAAGCTCTTTGTCAACAAGGAAGTATTCCTGTTCAGCACCAACGTATGTTTCTACTCTTGTTGCGTCTGTGCCGAAAAACTTAAGTACTCTCATTGCTTCCTTTGATATAGCTTCAACAGAACGCATAAGCGGTGTTTTTTTGTCAAGAACTTCTCCGCTGAATGAACAGAATGCTGTAGGTATACAAAGTGTATTATTCTTTATAAAAGCATATGAAGTGGGGTCCCATGCAGTGTAGCCTCTTGCTTCAAATGTTGCACGTATTCCGCCGGAGGGGAAGCTTGATGCATCAGGCTCGCCCTTTACAAGCTCTTTTCCCGAAAATTCCATTATCACACTGTCATTATCGTTAGGTGTAATAAAAGAATCGTGCTTTTCTGCTGTTACACCTGTCATCGGCTGGAACCAATGTGTATAGTGTGTAGCTCCTTTTTCGATAGCCCAATCCTTCATTGCGTTTGCAACAACCTCGGCAACACTCGGATCAAGCGGTGTGCCGTCCTTGATTGTTTTTTCGAGAGATTTAAAGGTTGTTTTTGGAAGTCTTTCCTTCATTGTTGAAAGATTGAACACGTTTGCTCCGAAAATTTCAGATATTGACATAAATTAACTCCATTCCGCCGTATTAAAATACAGCTGATATTAGATTATTAATAAAACTATTACCGAAAATGCCCATTTATGAGTATATCGGAAAATCCTATTATCCCTTATGACATATACTTAAATTATATTAAAAGTTCGGGGAAAAGTCAAGGTTAATTTAATAAATATCAATAACATTGGATGTTATTGATATAGTTAATGCTCTATAGTGCGTGTTTGCTGTGTATTTTATTGTTATCAAAACAGGAAAACATATCATTTTATATGAATTTTTTGTGTCAGTTCTGTTAAATTTGTTTGTTAAATATTTACAAAGTATTTGCTTTTTGATAGAATTATATTATAGTATTCGTATAGTAGTCAGCATATGTTAAATACATAATTGTGAGGGAACATTTTCCACTTTTAATACGTCATAAGCGATAAGGAGATATAAGAAAATATGAAAAAATTCATAATTCCACTTCTGGTAATAATTGCGTGTGTTATAATGGCGGTTGTCGATGCTGTTATAATGCCGGGGTATGTAGGTAAATCAATTATAAAAATTATACTCTTCCTTCTTATTCCGTTTGCCTATGGACATTTTAATAAAGGAATAAATATTAAGGGTTTATTTAAACCTGATAAAAAAGGAATTGCTGTGGCTTTGGCTCTTGGCTTTTTGGTTTATGCGGTTATACTCGGTGCTTATTTTGTATTTAAGAATGTATTCGATTTTTCCGCACTTACAAAAAGCCTGGGAGAAACAACCGGTGTGAATAAATCTAATTTTCTATGGGTAGCGCTTTATATATCGTTTATAAATTCGCTTTTGGAAGAATTTTTCTTCCGAGGTTTTTCCTTTATTATTCTGAAAAAAGCAAGCACAAGAAGGTTTGCATATCTTTTCAGCAGTCTTATGTTTGCGTTATATCATATTGCAATGATGATTGGTTGGTTCGGGATTTGGGTCATTATCATATCACTTATCGGACTTTTTGTCGGCGGAATGATTTTTAATAAATTTGATGAAAAGAATGAGAATATTTATCTTTCATGGCTAATACATATGTTTGCGAATTTTGCGACAAATACAATAGGATTTATATTGTTTGCGGCATAATCGGAAGGGGGATGTGATATGAAGAAAATCAGTTATAAAAGATTGTCGTTAACCTTTTTATTAACAATTTTTACAACCCTTGTGCCTGCTTGCTTTGAAAGCCTACAATCTTTTGAAAAGGAAAAAGCAGAACTTATGCTTGGCTTTCCGTTTGATTTTTATATGATTAAATTTACGGCAAATGATACATTTGCAATACATTTTAATATTTCGGGTTTTATAGCAAATCTTATTGTTACATATGCGGTACTTACAGCATTTGTATGGATTTGGAAAAAAATTAAAGGTTAGCAATAAAACGGAGGTGTAATGCCTATGAAAAAGTATTTGTATTTTATTCTGTCAGGAATATGGAGCATAGTGGCTATTATTAATTATTATGAACAAAGACCGCTTAAATCGGTAGAATTTAATATTTTTGTTGCTATAATTTTTCTCACGCTTGCTATATTGCAACTTGTTTTAGAAAAGCGTGGCGATTGCGGAAAGTTGCTTTTTAAGAGAATCTGCAAGTTTTATGCACTTGCACTTATCCTTATTCTTGGTGGAGTTTTTGTTTTTGGAATCAGCGACAGACCGGACGGGCTCACAATAGAAAGCCGCGAGAAGATGCTTGAAAATCTGCCAAGGGGATATGGATGGAAAATTGCAGTTGAAACTGAAATAGATAATCATATAGTAAGCGGGATATATTCACGAGACAATAAAAGCGGAATTGCAGTATTCACGCCGATTGGTGATAAAGGATATAAGCTTATTGCAAGACAGTGGCGTGACAGTGATGATATTATAATATCGAATTTTGTAGTATTAAATAAATGGTATGATGTAATATGGTTTAACGGTGCTGAAACTGATTATGCAAAGATAACATACAATATTGACGGACATAAACAAGAGCCGGTTATACATAATGCAAAAGATATGGAAATCTTTGTAAATCCCTCTCCGTCAGATAGTTACGCAATTAATGCTGTTTACTATGATGATGAAGGGAATAAATACGAATGAGGTGAGGGTGAGGAAGATGAAAAAGAATGTAAAATGGATAATTTTTTCGATTATTGTTCTTTTGGGATTTCCGTTTTTGACTGCAAAGTTTGCCGGGCAAAATGGTATGGCACTTTGCATTATAATGTTCTTTGCCATCAATCCGTTATTCTTCGCAGTTGAAGGAATTACATTCGGGAAAAGAATCAAAAAGCATTGGTTTATGCCACTTGTTTCAGCTGCTATATACCTTTTGTCAATGTGGGTTGTATTTGATATGGGTGAAACTGCTTTTATACTGTATTCAGGTGTTTACCTCGCAATTGGCATTGTTGTAATGTTAATCACAGCAAAAATATACTATAAATAAAGGTAATACGGAATTGTTTATAAAATCAAGATATCAAATGGTGTGAATATGAAAAAATATATTGCAAATATAATAACTATCAGTCGCATATTATTTAGTTTTTGTATGTTATTTCTTTCGGCAGTGTCTTTGTGGTTTTATGTTACATATATACTTTCGGGATTAAGTGATATGATTGACGGTTGGGTGGCAAGAAGGACAAATTCGGCAAATGAATTTGGCAGCAAGCTTGATACTATTGCAGATTTTATATTCTTCTCAGTTTCTTTGATAAAATTGTTACCGTTGCTGAAAATTCCTGATAGCTTACTGATATGGTGTACGATTATAGCTGTTATTAAGGCTTTTAATATTATATACGGATTTATAAAAACGAAAAAGTTAATTACATTACATAGCCAAATTAACAGAATTACAGGGTTAGCATTGTATTTGCTTCCTTTAACAGTATATTTTGTTGATATAAAATATAGTTGCACGGTAGTGTGTATAATGGCGACTGTTGCGGCGATTTATGAGAGTTTTGTTGTCATAAGAAGGAGGAATGTTAAATGAGAAAACTTATAGGTTATATCCCGGCGGTACTATTTACAGCATTTTATTTGTATGTTGGAATGTCGGGGGCGGGATTAACATTGTCAATGGTTTTTATTTGGCTTGCGTGCTTTTGGCTCTCGGCTTTTTTCCTACATAAAGGTTTGTTTTGGGGTGGTGTATTTGGTTTCATTCCTGCAATACATATGATTTATATGAGTACACAGTACAAGGGACAAGTTATCAATATTGAACTTCCTCTTGGTATCATATTGTTGCTTTTTTACGGGATATATAGTTTTTACCTTTGGAAAAAGCGTAATGTTATACCAAAGACGGAAAATAAAGAAATTGCAATAATGGTTGTCAAAGTTGTATTTACAATAGCTGCAATTATGGCGAGTGCTTATGGTGCAGTATTATCAGCATTGATACTGACATCAGAGGGTGTTAACCCGGTTATATCATTTATTGCTATGCTCGTTCTGCCGTCTTTGCTACTTCCTTTGATATGGTTGAAGAAAAGAATGAAATTCTTTTTAATATGGTTAATACCTGCTGTCATTTATTTCATCGCTTTGGTTATTAACTATGGGATGGTGCAGTATGATAAAAGCATCACGATTAATACATCACCGAACATCAGTGTTCACGAATATTTTCCGTTTGAAGAGGATTCAAAGATAGTAAAGTATGAGAGTAAAACATTGAAGCTTGCAGATAATTTACCGAAAATTGATGGTGCGGCGGCACTTTTTCCGGTTTATTCATCATTCGTAAATGCAACATATCCCGATACAGTAAAGCTACATGACAAAACCTTTGAGTATAACAACACGCCCGAGGGCTATCGGTTGTTGGCTGAAAAGGAAACAGACATATTTATCGGTGTATATCCTTCCGATGAGCAGAAAGCATACGCCAAAGAATGCAATACGACTTTTAAATATACACCTATAGGAACTGAAGCATTTGTTTTCTTTGTTCATAAGGATAATCCGATTGAAAATCTGACAACAGAGCAGATAAAAGGTATTTATGCCGGAGAGATTACTAACTGGAAACAAGTTGGCGGTAAGGATGAAGAAATCGCCGCTTTCCAACGAAATGAAGGTAGTGGCAGTCAAAGTATGCTGGAGCGTTTTATGGGAGATAAGCCTATAATGGAAGCACCGACTGAAAGGGTAAATGATTTAATGTCGGGGATAATTGAGAGAGTGTCAAATTATAAGAGCAAATCAAATTCTATCGGATTCTCTTTCAGATACTATGTAGAGGGAATTATTAAAAATCCCGATATAAAAATGCTTTCTGTCGACGGTGTTGCCCCAACAGCAGAAAACATTAAAAACGGTAAATATCCTATCGTAACACAGATATATGCCGTAACCTACGAAGAACAGACGAACGAAAATGTTGACAAGTTACTTGATTGGATATTATCAGACGAGGGACAGTATATTATTGAAGAAACAGGTTATGTAGGAATAGGTAAGGAGTAGGTTCTATGGTTGAATTGATTAAAAAATACAAAAAGCTTGCTATAGTATTTGCAATTGTTTCAGGTGCGATTATATTTGCTTTTTATATAAGAGCTTTATTTCTTCCCGGCTTGTGGTATGGTGATGCATTTTTATATCGTATTGATGAGAACATATTTAAAGGTTCAGATGTGTTTGCTGAGTATTATATGCAAGTTATGCCTGCAGAATATGGTGCGGATATAGACTTTTCTGTTAATGATAAAACTAAACATTATCATATAAAATATAATAGTGTAGAATATGAGTCTGATGTTGAAATTTTTGAAGACGATAACAGTATATTTAAAGGTAAAACATTTGGTTCCGCAGACGGATGGATGTTGCTGGATGGTGATTTTATCTCACCGGATGGTATCGTGGTGCGTACAAGCAATTATTATCCTAAGGAAGAGGAATTATTTCCGGGCTGTACAAGGCTGTATAATTGGGCAGTGTCGGATAAAACCGATACAAGGGGAGAGCCGTATATGTTAATTTTAATTCTTATGTTCGGCACAATACTATTCCTTGATATAAAATTTCCGATGCTTTTCTGGATTTTAGAACATGGTCTTGAGGTTGACGGCGGCGAGCCGAGTGATTGGTATTTAATGGGACAAAAAGCAGGACGAGTTGTGCTTATAATAGGCATATTTGTTTGTATGATTATGACATTTACAATGCATTAAAATTATTAAGAAAAGAGGTAATTTCTATGAGGAAAATTTTTTCGGTTTCAATATTGATAACATTACTTATGATTTCGGGATGTGCAGTTAAAAACAAAAACTCATATCTTCCCGAATCGAAAAATGATAAAATATACGCAACGGTCGGAGGAGATGAGAAAGCAAAGCAAGCTAATGATAGGATTCACAATGGAGATGGCTATACTCTGACAGTTCCGGATAATAACTACCGTTATGAAAAAGACTATGATGACGGTGCTTTAGAGGAAAAGTGGGAATACAAAAAGAAGGATGATGTAGTAATCAAAGTAACAACATATAAAACTACCGATACTGAAATTGCAAAAAGAAGGTTCCTCGGAGAAAATGACGATTATATTTTTGATGATTTAACGAGTTATCCTGTCTGCGGAAAGGAATATGACGGTGACACATTGTGGTTTAATGTGTTTGAAGCAGAAGGAAAGGTTTATATCGTTTCATGGGAATATCGGAAAAATACCGATGATGCTTTGCAGAAAGAATTGTCGGATATAGCAGAAACATTTAAGCTTATGCAATAGGGAGGGGTGTACAGTGAAAAAAGTTTTATTTTCCATGATAATTGTTATGTTGTTTGCTGTCTGTCTTCAACCGGCTTTTGCAGATGATAATATTGAGGGACATATATATTCGACGGATATTCTTACTTTTGTAAACGGAAAACCGATAGACGGCTATAATATTGGCGGAAGAACGGTTGTTATTGCGGAAGATTTAACCGGGTATGGTTTTGGTGTTGAATACGATGATGAAAGTCGTATTCTGCGGATTATATCATATTTCAATCATGGATTTAAGGATGTTGAAGAAATTCCAAGAGGTAAAGTGGGAAATATATTAGGAAATATCTATAAAACTGATATCAGTGTATATTACAATGGCATTTTAGTTAAAGGCCATAACATTGGCGGAAGAACAGCAATCTGTATTGAAGAACTGGGAGATACATCGGATAGTCCAAATGCTGATTATGGGTTTTCGCAATATTTGGGTAAAAGTGTTTGGAATCCTGAAAAGAGGACTATCAGCTATGAATCGTATATCAAAAATGAAAGTGAAATTTTAGGCATTTCAAGGGTTTATCATAGATTTAAAGATAACATTATATACACATATGCTGATGACTTCTGTGCAGTAAGTGAATTTTTGGCAGATGAAGATAACGAATTCACCGGAATGTATACATACAGTGCTGGAATAGGTATGTCGAAATACAGTATAAAACCTTTATATTTTGATAATCACGGTGAATTTGTAAAAATAGGACAAAGTGTCCTTAATCCGAACAACACTCAGAATGAAGCGCTGATATTTATTGAAGATACAGAAAGTGTAAAGGAGATGATAAAAACCTTCAAAAATAGTCGTAAGAGTCATGATGAGGCAATGGAATATTTTGCTTCTGAAAGTAAGATTATTGAAAAAATAGAAAATGACGATTATACGGTTTTAATGACACACCATGAAACAGAAGGAATCTTGTTTATATACATAAACAAACAAGGTGGTTTTATAGTGGATAGATTTTTTAGTGCTTACAGCGATCGTGAGGTAAAAATGTGGTTCGACGAATCAGGCGAAAACTCCGGTCCCAATACAGTTGTGCACTCTGTATACCCATTTGCCGGTCCTCATGGAACAACGACAGCGCAGTATGCCACGGATATGGATGAATTTGATTACGAATAGGAGGTACAAACAATGAAAAAGCTACTATCAATTATTCTATCAACTACAATGTTGCTTTCAATGGCAATAGAGGTATTTGCTGAAGAAACTGTCGCTACTGTTCCGGCTCCGAGTGATTGGGCAAAAGCGAGCGTTGATATTGCAAATGAGGTGGGCATTACATATAAATCACAGCAGTATTTTTACAAAAACAATATTACCCGTGAAGAATTTTGTGAGCTTATATATAATCTTGTAATGCTGATTAATCCGGATGTTGATACGTTTATTCCGGATAGCTTTTCTGATACGAAAAATGAAAAGGTTTTAAGATTGAACAGTTTAGGTATTATAAACGGTAAAAGTTCTACAGAATTTGCACCGTCTGACGTTCTTACACGTGAAGAAGCAGCAACAATTATTATTCGCATGATAAACAAAGTGATGCCTATACCTGCAACAGAAATGTGGTTTGAATATAACGATACAGATGAAATTTCCGAGTGGGCATCTGATTCTGTTCAGATAATAAGCAATTTAGGATTTATGAATGGTGTAGGTGACAATAAGTTTGCTCCGAAAGATACATACACAACAGAACAGACAATAGCAACGCTTGTTAGAATTTGGGAGCGAGCGAAAAGTACAGGAATGATTGAAGAGAATATCAGCTTAGGAATTATCGGAGGAAGTGATGGTCCGACTACGATTATTGTCACTGAAAATACAGATACTGAGAATTATGAAAAGTTTTATAATGATATTACAAAGAAAACAACAAAGCTTGATAAATTCTATACCGATGAAGCAATAAGGCTTATTTCAGAATCAGGAGAGCTTGCACGGGATCGCGATCTTATCGGTATGTATACTGTAAATGATGATATGACAAATAAGCTTTTATCGCTTGGGACTGTCGATTTCACAAAACCTTCGGGTATTTTCCTTCTTTCGGCAGACAATGAGCGCATTATTGAAAATATTAAAGCTTTAGCAGGTAATGATGCAGAAAATATTGACTTTGAAAAGATGGCGAAGCTTAATAAAAGATATAATTTTTCCGCACTTGCGAGCCTTATAAACGCTTCATACGGTTCCGAAAATCTTGCGGCACTTACTATCCTTACAAACAGCAGAGGTTATATAATGCCCAAAGATTTTGAAAGTGATTTTGCACTGTATCTTGAATATGAGGGAGAATATTCAGCAATTGTAGCATTCTCAAGATTTGGCGACGGCGTAATTAGTGCAAATATGTCCTTTGTGAGAAATGGCGATAAAGATAACGTATTCATACGTTTATATGAAATAACTTCTGCTGTTGGTGAAGATGGGATTAAAATTGCAAAGGTTGAGTGGTAATCAGGGGGAGTTTATGAAGAAAAAACAGATATTCATATTTACGCTTATGTTTGTAGTATTTATAGCGACACTCTGTTCGTGTTCGGAGGCTAAAACACAATATACAGTTGAAAAAAACTCAATCGCATATGAGGTGAATAAAGAAACCAACACGATTTCAGACGGAACAAATACTTATGAATACACCTTTTCGGGCAACGATTCCGACTATAGGGTGGATATAACATATCCTGATGGTTCTACCTATTGGTGGGATATGAACGGATACAGTGGTAGCGGCGGTTGGAGCGATGACTACAATCCTGAAAAGTATGTAGACGGAGATGTCTTAACGGATGTCATATTAGAAGGTGCACCCAAAGCATCAAATAAAAGCGGAGGTGATATTATGGCGATTATATTGTTAATACTGATTGGAATACTTAATATTGCTTTACCTGACGTGGCATGGTATCTTGAATACGGATGGAGATATAAGGATGCAGAACCATCTGATGCAGCTATTTTGAGACTATCCCAAATTTTGTGTAAAGTCTATACAAAACCTCCAAGATGATATATAATAAAAATATCATATTGGAGGTTTTTAATATGCCAAGGTACAAATTAAGTCCCGAAGAACGGGCAGCAGAAAAGGAAAGAAAAGAAAATTTGAGAAACATCATGAAAGGTCTTGATGTAAAGAGTTTTGAAGATCTTAAGGATGTATTCAAACTC
>JAZRMB010000042.1:0-39498 GCA_045647245.1 Clostridia bacterium | reverse complement strand
AGGGCAACTATGTGATATAATATTTACCATGAGATCTTGATCTCCTTTCTCTGATTTTCAGGGAGGTATAGGTTTTAGGGGTAAAACTATTATACCACAAGGAGTTCAAGGTCTCAATTTTCATTTAACTTAACAAAACGTGATTAGGTAAAAGGAGGTTAAGATTATGAGAAGCTCATCTCAAATTCGTAAAATTGCGTGGGAGTCGTTAAGAGGAAGGTATTGGGACTGCTTTGCGGTAACTGTTATTCTCGTGGTGATATCCGGTGTTGTAAGCGGAATATCTGCTATAGGAGAGGAATATCCTGCATTGAGTTTTCTATATTTAATGCTGTCAATATTTGTGCTGATACCTCTTGGCGTTGGATATAATAGGTTTTATATCAAGTCTGCATATGAAAAAACGGATATAACGGAAGTGTTTATCCATTTTAAGCTAGGATATATGAATGTAATTAAAATTTCAATTATAGCAGGGGTGAAAATTCTTTTATGGAGTATGCTCCTGATTATCCCCGGAATAATTAAAAGCTTTGAATATGCAATGATTCCATTCATTCTTGCGGAAAATCCCGAAATTGAAACAAACGAAGCGTTCAGACTTTCAAAAATGATGATGGACGGGAATAAATTCAGATATTTTTGTCTTGGCTTATCGTTTATTGGATGGATATTGCTGGGGATACTTTCGTGCGGTATCGGAATTGTATTTCTTGACCCATATATGATGGCGGCGTATACGCAGTTTTACTTTGAAGTTAAGGAGAGCATAGAGGGTTGTACAACAGATGTACAGAATGAAGGTTAATTGGCACTGTGTATTGAAATGTTTGTATGCAGTTGTGTTCTTGCTGTTCTTGAAGGTCGGCAGGTAGAGAATAAATATGGTCCTAATTGGAATGAATGATTAAATACTAAAATTTATATATGAACTTAAAATGCCCCGTTTCTGTTACGAAACGGGGCATTTAGTATGCTTGTTATTTTAAGAATTATTTATCAGCAAGCTTTACAAGACGCTCATACTTAGCCTTTGCATCAGCACAAGCTTTTGCAAACAATTCTTTTGCTCTTTCAGGATTTGAACGAGCGAGTGAATTGTAACGAACTTCTCCCATGAGGAAGTCTTCATAGCTAAGTGTCGGCTCTTTTGAGTCGAGCTGGAACGGATTCTTACCTTCGTCAGCAAGTCTCGGATCGTATCTGAAGAGGTGCCAGTAACCTGACTGAACAGCCTTCTTCTCTTCGGTCTGAGCGATGCTCATACCACCCTTGATACCGTGGTTGATACAGGGAGCGTATGCAATGATGAGTGACGGACCGTTATAGCTTTCAGCCTCAAGCATAGCCTTCAAGCACTGGTTGTAGTCAGCACCCTGAGCGATCTGAGCAACGTATACATAACCATAGCTCATTGCGATAGCTGCAAGATCCTTCTTCTTAACAGCCTTACCTGCTGCAGCGAACTGAGCGATAGCACCTGTCGGTGTTGACTTTGATGACTGACCGCCTGTGTTTGAGTAAACCTCGGTATCGAATACCATGATGTTTACATCTTCGCCTGATGCGAGTACGTGGTCAACGCCGCCGAAGCCGATATCGTATGCCCAACCGTCACCGCCGAATACCCATACAGACTTCTTAGCAAGGTATTCCTTGTCAGCAAGTACATTCTTAGCTTCTTCAGAATTGAGGTTAGAAATAGCCTTTAAGAGCTCTTCTGTAGCAACTCTGTTAGCTGTACCGCAGTTCTTTGTATCAAGATACTTATCGATTGCGGGCTTAACTGAAGGCTCATCCTCAGCAATCTTTGAGAGTCTGTCAAAGTTAGCGTTTCTCAAAGCGTTCTGAGCGAGGAACATACCGTAACCGAACTCAGCGTTGTCCTCAAAGAGTGAGTTAGCCCAAGCAGGACCTCTGCCGTCAGCATCGCTTGTGTACGGTGTTGAAGGAGCAGAACCACCCCAGATTGAAGAACAACCTGTTGCGTTTGCGATGTACATTCTGTCACCGAAGAGCTGTGTGATAAGCTTTGCATAAGGTGTTTCACCACAGCCTGCACAAGCACCTGAGAACTCAAGGTAAGGCTTTCTGAACTGTGAACCCTTAACTGTTGAAATAGCGAACTTCTCAAATACATCCTGCTTCGGAGCAAGCTCTACGCCGAAGTCGAACTTAGCCTGTTCATCAAGCTGAGTTTCAAGACCTGCCATTGTAAGAGCCTTTGTACCCTTAACTTCAGGACATACGTTAGCACAAGAGCCACAACCTGTACAGTCAAGAACTGATACAGTGATACCGAACTTGTAGCCTGCAAGCTGCTTGAGGTCTGTTGTCTTGATGCCTTCGGGAGCGTTTGCAGCTTCCTCGTCTGTAAGAACAACAGGACGGATACAAGCGTGAGGACATACATATGAACAGAGTCCGCACTGGAGACATGCATCGGGATTCCATACGGGAACGTCGATTGCAATACCTCTCTTCTCGAATGCTGAAGAACCGAGGGGAACCTCACCGTTTGCATACGGCTCGAATGCTGATACGGGAAGCTTAGCACCACGGAAGCCGTTGATGGGAACGAGAATGTTGTTAACGTAGTCAATGAGCTTTCCTTCGCCGTCATACTTAACGCCGAGGTCTTCAGCTACAGCATCCTTCCAAGAAGCAGGAACTTCAACCTTAACAACCTCAAGAGCACCCTTGTCGATAGCGTCGTGGTTCATCTTAACGATAGCGTCACCCTTCTTTGAGTAAGAAGCAGTAGCCGCATCCTTCATATACTGGATTGCATCCTCTGCGGGGATGATGTTAGCAAGCTTAAAGAATGCTGACTGGAGAACAGTGTTGATTCTGTTTCCGAGACCGATTTCCTTACCGATCTTAACACCGTCTATTGTGTAGAACTGAATGTTGTTGTCAGCGATGTACTTCTTAACCTGACCGGGGAGGTGTTCTTCAAGCTCAGCTGCATTCCATGAGCAGTTCAAAAGGAATACGCCGCCGGGCTTAACATCCTGAACCATATCATACTGTCTTACGTAAGAAGCCTTATGACAAGCTACGAAGTCAGCCTTGTTGATGAGGTAGGTAGAAGTAATCTTTGCATTACCGAATCTGAGGTGAGATACAGTAAGACCGCCTGACTTCTTTGAGTCATAGTCAAAGTATGCCTGAACGTTCATATCTGTGTGGTCACCGATAATCTTAACTGAGTTCTTGTTAGCACCAACAGTACCGTCTGCGCCAAGACCCCAGAACTTACAGCTTGTGATACCTGCAGGTGTGGTGTCGGGATTCTCAACGAGTTCAAGTGAAAGATTTGTAACATCGTCTACGATACCGATTGTGAAGTGCTTCTTTTCTGTGTTCTTGAATGCTGCAATAATCTGAGCAGGTGTTGTATCCTTTGAACCGAGACCGTAACGTCCGCCGAATACGGGAACCTGTGCAAACTTTGAGCCTTGAAGAGCTGCAACAACATCAAGATAAAGCGGTTCGCCGATTGAACCTGATTCCTTAGTTCTGTCAAGAACAACAATCTTCTTAACAGTTTCGGGAATAGCATTAATGAAGTGATCTACTGAGAACGGACGGTAAAGTCTAACCTTGATAAGACCAACCTTCTCGCCGTTAGCATTCATATAGTCAACTGTCTCTGAAATAGTGTCACAAGCTGAACCCATAGCGATGATTACGCTTTCAGCATCAGCTGCACCGTAGTAGTTGAAGAGCTTGTAGTCTGAACCGATCTTCTCGTTAACCTTGTCCATATAGCTCTGGCAGATTTCGGGAACTGCTGTGTAGAACTTGTTAGCAGCTTCCTTTGCCTGGAAGAATACGTCAGGGTTCTGAGCTGTACCGCGCTGTGCGGGATGCTCGGGGTTCAATGATGAACGTCTGAAAGCAGCAATTGCATCCCAGTCAACCATTTCTGCAAGGTCAGCATAATCCCAGCAAGCAACCTTCTGGTACTCGTGAGATGTTCTGAAACCGTCGAAGAAGTGAAGGAAAGGAACTCTTGCCTTAATTGTTGTAAGATGTGCAACAGCACCGAGGTCCATAGCTTCCTGCGGGTTTGTGGAAGCAAGCATAGCAAAGCCTGTCTGACGGCATGCCATTACGTCTTGGTGGTCACCGAAGATTGAAAGTGCGTGGGAAGCGAGTGCACGAGCTGATACGTTGAATACGCAGGGCAAAAGCTCACCGGCAATTTTGTACATATTCGGAATCATCAGAAGTAAGCCCTGTGAAGCTGTGTAGGTGGTGGTAAGAGCACCGGCTGTAAGTGAACCGTGAACTGTACCTGCAGCACCTGCTTCTGACTGCATTTCTGTTACCTGAACGGTACGGCCGAAAATGTTTTTCTGACCTGCTGCCGCCCATTTGTCGGTAACTTCCGCCATGTTTGATGACGGTGTGATGGGGTAGATGGCTGCTACGTCGGTAAACGCATAAGAAGCGTATGCCGCAGCGTTGTTACCATCCATGGTTTTCATTTTTCTTGCCATTGGATTTTCTCCTCCTTGTTAATATGGGGCACTTCAAATCGCCGAAACCGCAATGGCACGAAAAAAACACACCCTTACTGCAACGGCTTATCAAATACCCTTTTTAGCTTATAATTTATATAAAATTATACATTATATATAATATCACTTTTTCATACTAAAATCAATAGAATTTTACAGTTTTTTTGCGACTTTTTTTTAAGTTTTTATATTTTCATCAAAAAGATATAGAAAGATAATGTTTTTTTGAAAGGTTTTACCAATAAATATAAAGTGTGGTTTAAAATCGTAAGGAAAGTGCGATAATAAGAATGTCCCGAAAATGATGTACATAGAAACAAAGGGGGACACCATAGTGAATAAAGTAGAAATATGCGGCGTTAATACATCGAAGCTTCCGGTTCTTTCCAAAGATGAAAAATCGGAGCTGTTTATTAAAATAAAAGAAGGCGACATTTTAGCGAGGGAGAAGTTTATACAGGGTAACCTAAGACTTGTTTTAAGCGTGATACAACGCTTTTCAAACAGAGGAGAAAATGCGGATGACTTGTTTCAGGTGGGGTGTATTGGGCTTATAAAAGCGATTGATAACTTTGACCTTTCGCTCAATGTTCAGTTCTCAACCTATGCAGTGCCGATGATAATAGGAGAAATAAGAAGATATTTAAGAGATAACAATGCAATCAGAGTATCGAGAAGTCTTAAGGATATTGCATATAAGGCGTTGTATGTAAAGGAAAGATTAATCGGTGCGACGGACCGTGAGCCGACAGTTGAAGAGATTGCAAAGGAGATAGATGTGCCCAAAGAGGATGTTGTGATGGCGTTAAATGCAATAGCAGACCCGGTAAGCCTTTATGAACCGTTGTATCACGACGGCGGCGAGGCAGTGTATGTTATGGACCAGGTGAAGGATAATAAAAATACCGACGAAAACTGGCTTCGTGATATCGCGATTGACGAGGCAATGCGGCATCTGGGAGAAAGAGAAAAACACATCCTGACCTTAAGGTTTTTTCAGGGTAAAACGCAAACCGAGGTGGCTGATGAAATAGGAATATCCCAGGCACAGGTATCACGTCTTGAAAAAAGTGCACTTTCGCATATGAGAAAGTATATGTAAATTATAATTTATCGCTTCGCGAGAAATTATAAAGTTAGGAGTTAGGAGTTAGGAATTAGGAGTTAATTGAAAGAAAAATGCAGGGCATTTTTCTGATATATTTTAAATAATTTCAACAAATTCAACTTTAAAAATATAAATCATTGAAAACCGCAAGGTTTTCTACCTAAACTCCTAACTCCTAACTAATTTAGCGGTGTATTGCACCGCTAAATTATAATTTCTCTTATCGTCTCGTGCATACCCTCTTCTGACGGCGGGTAGCCGAACTCCTTTTTGTAGGCACGATAAAAAGCAGAATAATCGCAAAAGCCATATTTCAAATACGCTTCGGTGGGCTTCTCACCTGAGCGTATTTCTTTTTGTATCAGCATAAGACGCTTGCCCGATATGTATCTTTGCGGGCTGATTTTTAAGTACTCGCAAAAAAGCTGATGCAGATAGCTTTTCGATATAAAAAGCTCATTTGCCAGCGCATCGAGTGTAAAACCGACACCTATATTATTTTCAATATACTCAATCGCCGACGTAATAATCGGATTTTCACTGTAGCCGGTTGTCGGAACACTATTGTCTGTATGTTCTGATATTATCGCAACATTACATAAAATTTCGTTTATAAGATTAATAAGAAGCTGTCTGTAGTCATCACCATTAAAATGCTTATAATAGTAGTCCATTTTTGAAAACAGCTCTGCCGTTTTCTGATATTCGCCAAGCTTCAAAACGTCGATATTATCGGGTATTCTCTCAATAAAAGATGCAAGAACCATACTCTCATCGAGTATGATATCATATCTTTCATACACCTCGGGAGAATTGAAAAGTACAATATGTCTCTTCCCCGGACGTGTTATAATAAGGCTGTTTTTCTTAACCCTATAGCTTTTTCCGTCTATCAAATATGTAATATCCCCGTTTTTTAAATAAATCAGTTCATACCCGTCGTGCGTCTGCGGTTCAATGCCCGTCCATTTTAAATTCCTGAAGCAGGAATGATTATATGATATACTGCTGTCGTTATATTCTGAATAGGTTGTATGCATAATCGTTTTCCTCCTTCACATAATCGTTAACACTTCGATTTTATCATACTTATGAAGCCTTGTCAAATTTTTAATTTCAGGTTAAAAGCTTATAATATTATTTTGACATTTTTTCGCAATTTCATTGACATTTAAACTTTTGAGTGATATAATGCATTTAATAATTGTGCACGTGCACAGGAGGTTGTGTATGAAGATATCTCAACAGATGATAGCGGAATATTCGGGTGTTTCAAGAGGCACTGTCGACCGTGTGTTGCACGGCAAGCCAAACGTCAAGCCCGAAACACGCGAAAAGGTACTTGCGGCTATTGAAGAACTCGGATACAGTCCCAATATGTTTGCAAGAGCATTATCACTTTCTAAACGTGAGCATTCAATCTGCGTCATACTCCCCGACAATTTCTTTTTTAAAGAGGTTGCCTGCGGAATTAATGCGGCACTAAATGAGCTTTGCGACTATAACCTTTCGGTTTCATATATTATCACAAAAGGAAAAACCACCGCCGAGATTGCCGACGAAATCAGGAAAAATACAAGCGATGCTTTTATGGCGGCAGTGCGTGATTCTTCCGACATCGCCGATGCACTTAAAGAAAAAGCTTCATCTTCAATTCCTGTTATAACATTTAACAGCGATGTTAAGGACTCGGGGCGTCTTTCTTTTGTCGGGCAGGACCTTTACAAAAGCGGCAGAATCGCCGCCGACCTGATGCTTAAGCTTACCAAAACGAGCGGCGAAAAGCTTCTTATTGTAACCGGAAGCAACTGCTATAAGGCACACAGAGAAAGAGTTCAGGGCTTTTGCGACGTTATAAGCGAGTCGGAAAAAGCCTTGCAAATTACCGATATTATCGAAACAAACGACGACCACGAGTTGACTTTAAAGCTTGTTGGCGAGGCACTTGACCACGATTCTGATATCAGCGGTATTTATATGGCGGCAGGAAACGGTAGTGCTCTGGCAAAGCTTCTTATGAACAGAAAAAAATACAACGTGGTTGTAAACGACCTCTACCCCGCCGCAGAGGATGCTCTAAGGAATGGTATATTTGATTTTACCATACTTCAAAATCCGTTCATGCAGGGTTACAAGCCCGTAAAACTGCTTTTTGACCTTCTCTTCAACAGCAAATCACCCGAAGAAGAATACTACTACACCAACAATACCATTATAACACGGGAGATGCTTTAATAAAACAGCTCCGTGTTTTATTTTGAAAGATTTGTGCACGTGCACATAATGTTGTATAATTTTAAAGGAGGATATATTTATGACATCAAAAGAAAGATTGCTTGCCGCACTAAACCACAAAGAGGGAGACAGAACTCCCGTTGACTTCGGCGGCACTACCGTTACATGTATGCATTATTCCTGCGTTGCGGCTTTAAGAGACTATTACGGTCTTGAAAAGCGTACAATAAAGGTATATGAGCCGTATCAGATGCTCGGGCTTATCGAAGAGGATTTGAAGGTTGCACTCGGGCTTGACGTTGAGGGTGTTGGCGGAAGAACAAATATGTTCGGTATTCCCAACACAAACTGGAAGGAATGGAAGCAGGACAACGGCGATGTTGTTCTGGTTGCAGGAGATTTCAATTTAACCCATGACGAAGCAGGAAACCATTACATACACCCCTTCGGCGACCTTAGTGCCGCTCCGAGCGGAAAAATGCCCAAGGGCGGATTATATTTTGACGCAGTATCAAGACAGATTCCCTTTGATGATATTGAGGAATTAAACCCCGACGATAACCTTGAAGAGTTCGGCTATACCTCCGAAGAGGTGCTTAATGAATTTGCCGAGGATATTCAGAATGCCGAAAAGACAGGCAGAGGTGTTTCTGTAAGCTTCGGCGGTACGGCTTTGGGCGATATTGCACTCGTACCGGGGCTTAATCTTAAAAATCCCAAGGGTATCAGAGACGTTACCGAATGGTATATGGCAACTGCAACAGCTCCCGAGTATATCAAATATGTATTTGACAAGCAGACCGACATAGCTATTGAAAATCTAAAAAGACTAAACGAAAAAACAGGCGATAAGATAGATGTTGTGTTCATCTGCGGAACAGACTTTGGAACACAGATTTCAACCTTCTGTTCTGCCGACACCTTCAGAAATATTTATATGCCTTATTATAAGAAGGTAAACAACTGGATTCACGAAAACACTTCCTGGAAAACCTTCAAGCACAGCTGCGGTGCGATTGAACCGTTTATTCCGCTTTTGATTGAATCGGGCTTTGACATATTAAACCCGGTACAGTGCTCGGCTGTCGGTATGGAACCGAAGCTTTTAAAGGAAAAGTACGGCAAGGATATCGTATTCTGGGGCGGTGGCATAGACACACAGCACCTTCTCCCCTTCGGCAAACCCGAAGAGATAAAAAATCAGATAAAAGAGCGACTCGAAATTTTTTCAAAAGACGGCGGCTACGTATTCAACGCCATCCACAACGTTCAGGCAGGCACCCCCACCGAAAACCTCGTTGCAATGTTCGAGGCATTGAAGGAAAGATAAATTATAATTTCGGGGACGGGGTTGCGACGTTTCATCCTGCGGACGAAACAAATTAAATGAAAATTAGCCGTGTAGGGACAGTCCCTATACGGCTAATTTTCATCAAACAACATTAATATTATCTTCCCAAAGCTTTTTTAAGCTCTTCCATCTTATTTGTCTTTTCCCACAAAACGCCAAGGTCTTCTCTTCCCAAGTGACCGTATGCCGCAAGCTGTTTATAGATAGGTTTTCTCAAATCAAGTGCTTCGATAATTGCTCTCGGTCTTAAGTCAAATACCTTCTTTACTGCATCGGAAAGTGCCTCATCCGAAACAACACCTGTTCCGAAGGTGTCTGCCATTATCGACACCGGTTCTGCCACACCGATTGCGTATGCAAGCTGTATCTCACACTTTTTAGCAAGACCTGCCGCAACAATGTTTTTAGCAACCCAACGTGCCGCATATGCTGCCGAACGGTCAACCTTCGTGGGGTCCTTACCCGAGAATGCACCGCCGCCGTGACGTGCATAGCCACCATAGGTGTCAACTATTATCTTTCTTCCTGTAAGTCCGCTGTCTCCCTGCGGTCCGCCGACAACAAATCGTCCTGTCGGATTGATATAATACTTTGTATCGGCATTTAAAAGCTTTTCGGGCACAATCGGCTTTACAACATATTCAATAAGGTCCTTTTCGATTGTCGGAATATCCACATCGGGTGAATGCTGTGTTGAAATAACTATTGTGTCAACAAAAGCGGGTACACCGTCCTCATAGGCAACCGTAACCTGAGTTTTTCCGTCGGGGCGAAGGTAGGTTAAAGTTCCGTCCTTTCTTACATCTGTAAGCTTCTTTGCAAGCTTATGTGCAAGCGAAATGGGAAGCGGCATAAGCTCCGGTGTTTCGTCGCAGGCATAGCCGAACATCATGCCCTGGTCTCCTGCACCCTCTGCATCAACGCCCATTGCGATATCGGGCGACTGCTCATCAATAGATGTAACAACCGCACAGGTGTTACCGTCAAAGCCATATTTAGCGCGGTCATATCCTATATTCAAAACTGCCTCTCTTGCAATCTTGGGAATATCGGCATAGCCTGTTGTTGTAATCTCTCCCATTATTGAGATAATACCCGTTGTACAAGTTGTCTCACACGCAACTCTTGATTTGGGGTCCTGCTTTAAAAGCTCGTCAAGCACACTGTCCGATATAATATCACATATTTTATCGGGATGTCCCTCCGTAACCGATTCTGATGTAAATAACATTCTGCTCATTATATTCTTTCCTTTCAGTTAAATTTATGTATCGTTTTTGCTGTATCAAGTCTCAAAACTCCGACAACTTTACCGAGTATTGAAACATTGGTTGCTATTATCGGCGACATAGTATCATTCTCCGGTTGGAGTCTTATATGTCCCTCCTCCTTGTAGAAGGTCTTGACCGTTGCATCCTCTCCGTTAATAAGAGCTACGACAATATCTCCGTTATCAGCAGTCTCCTGCTTGTTTACAATTATCATATCTCCGTCAAGGATTGCCGCATTTATCATCGACTCGCCCGTAACCCGAAGCATAAAAAGCTCTCTTCCGGCAAGGAAGAAATCGGGAATCGGAAAGCTTTCTCCAATCTCCTCAATCGCAGTAATCGGCTGACCTGCCGTTATACGTCCGTAAACCGGTATCTTTGTAAATCCTCCGGCGGTGTCTTTATCCTTTCTTACCGAGATTGAACGGTTCTTCGTATCTTCCTTTTCAATAAGCCCGTGCGCTTCGAGCTTTTTGAGACGGTGATGCACCGTCGCAGGGGAGCTTAGCCCCACATATGCACATATCTCACGCACAGTCGGCGGATAGCCTTTTTTTTCTATCTGCTCTCGGATAAAATCATATATTTTATAATCTTTATCGTTAAGTCCCGCCATATACTCCGCCTCCTTTATTTTTACATACCTATCCGTATACAGTATACCACCTCAGCTCATAAATGTCAATCGCTTTTTGATAAAGCACAAATAAAATCGAGTAGCCAAACAGGGAATGTCCCCATTTGGCTACTCCTTATCACTCACCACGCATAAACTGTTCTAAATCGATGTGTGCATATTCATCTGCACCCGATGCCGTAACAGGCTTTTTCCTTCCTGCCTCTTTATGCTCCTCGTGCTCCTTTTTTGCCGCCTGCGGTGTATGGATTCCCATACTGTGCCAACGCTCGAGGATTTTGTCTATATACTGAAATGAGGATTTTCCTATCTGCATTACGCAATACTCATTTGCAAGAAGAATCATATCCGAATTCATAAGGTATGTATTGAACCACTTTTCAAAAAACTGCTCTTCACCCTGTGCAAGCGGTCTTTGTCCCATCCCTAACTTATTCATAACAATTTTAATCTCTTCCATATATCTTTCGGAGTCTCTTAAGTATTTGCTGATATCCTCGGGAGTTACAAGACCTCTCTCGCACCACGATACTGCAACCTTCTCAGCATATGAAATACGCGGCTTATTCTTTGATACGCAGTATTCAAGAAGCATCAAAACAGCCTCGGGCGAAAAACCGAGTCCGTCATAGAACCAGAAAAGTGTTTCCATTTCGGATGGATTCAAAGGCTTTACCAAAAGTTCCTCCGCCATAGCCATCATTTCCCGAAGTGCCGGGCTTGCAACAACAGCATCACTTACCTGGTCATTTGTATAGTCTGATTTCTGCACATAAGCTACGCTCTTCTCAAAAACAGGCTCGCTCTTTTCTTCATCCTTTATTATATTGCCGCTCCCTGCCCCACAAGATGCAAAAGCAGTCTGTGAAATTCTTTCATCATTTTTTTGAAGCACACCTGCTTCTATCCAATAATCAACTCCGTTTACAACATCACTCTCCAGAATCGACAGTGCTTTTGCAATTTCGCTGTATTCAATATTTCTTCCCGCAGACGCTATTATATATAGGTAGATTTTCACATATGTACCATTTGCGTCAGGCATTTTGTTGAAAATAAAGTCACATCCCACCGGGACAAAAGCTCCGTTTGCTTCAATATATGGCATAATTATTCCAATCCTTTCAAAAATTTTCTTTATTTCCGAAAAAAAATACAATATGCCTATTGACATATTGAAAATTATGTGATAGTATAAGTTATTGTACTATGGTAATAAAATGGGTATATTATCCACTGCTTTAGGTTATGAGTGAATTATATCATATATAATTACAAAAATCAAGAGCAATATACAAAAAAGAAAAAAATATAACCCAAAAGAAGAAATTACCAAAAAATCTGACGAGGTGATGAAAGAATGGTGCATCAGGTGCAAGTGGGCAAAAACACCAGGCTAAGCTATTCCAAAATTGACGAAGTTCTGGAAATGCCAAACCTTATCGAGGTGCAGAAGGATTCTTACAAATGGTTCCTTGAAGAAGGTCTTAAGGAAGTATTTCACGATATTTCTCCGATAACAGACCATTCAGGACATTTGGTGCTTGAATTTTTCGACTACCGCTTAGACTACAATCCCAAGTATACCGTTGAAGAGTGTAAAGAGCGTGATACAAAGTACGCCGCTCCCCTTCGCGTAAGCGTAAGACTCATCAACACCGAAACAGGCGAAATCAAGGAGCAGGAGATATTCCTTGGCGACTTCCCGCTGATGACAGAGCAGGGTACCTTCATTATAAACGGTGCCGAGCGTGTTATTGTCAGCCAGCTTGTGCGTTCTCCCGGAATATATTACGGTTTTGAGCGTGATAAGACAGGTAAGCCGCTTTACAATTCAACCGTTATCCCCTACCGTGGTGCGTGGCTGGAATATGAAACAGATTCCAACGACGTTTTTTCGGTGCGTATTGACAGAACAAGAAAGATACCGGTAACCATTCTTATCCGTGCAATGGGCGTTCAGTCCAACAGCGAGATAATTGAGCTTTTCGGTGAGGATCCCAGATTCACTCAGACATTTGAAAAGGATCCCACAAAGACACGTCAGGAAGCTCTTCTTGAAATATACAAAAGACTTCGCCCCGGCGAGCCTTTAAACGTTGAAAACGCAGAGTCTTTGGTTCACAATATGTTCTTTGACCCGAAGAGATATGACCTTGCAAGAGTCGGACGTTATAAGTTCAACAAAAAGCTTGCTCTCACATCACGTATTGTAGGAAAGATTGCGGCTGATACAGTAATTGACCCGACAACAGGTGAGATAATTGCATCAGAGGGCGACGAGCTTACCTATGATACCGTAAAGAGAATGGAAGATGTCGGCGTAAACAGCCTTGATGTCCTTGTTGAAGGCGTAAGAGTACGTATCCTTTCAAACGATATGGTATCTATAAATGAATATGTTGATATAGACGTTTCCGACCTTCACCTTACAAAGGTAAGAAGAAAGGTTTTAGAGGATATCCTTGACAACCTCGAAGAGGGCGAGGACCTTTATGAAAAGCTCAGCCAGCGTGCAGACGAGCTTTCACCGAAGCATATCACCGTTGACGATATGATGGCTTCAATCAACTATATGATAAACCTTGCAAACGGCGTGGGCTCAATCGACGACATCGACCATCTCGGCAATCGTCGTATCAGAAGCGTTGGCGAGCTTTTGCAGAACCAGTTCAGAATCGGTCTTGCAAGAATGGAAAGAGTTGTAAGAGAGAGAATGACCATTCAGGATCTTGAAATTATCACTCCGCAGACTCTTATCAACATAAGACCTATTATTGCTACAATAAATGAGTTCTTCGGTTCTTCACAGCTTTCACAGTTCATGGACCAGCCGAACCCGCTTGCAGAACTCCGTCACAAAAGACGTATATCAGCACTCGGACCGGGCGGTCTTTCAAGAGAGAGAGCAGGCTTCGAAGTGCGTGACGTTCACTACTCACACTACGGAAGAATGTGTCCTATCGAGACTCCTGAAGGTCCTAACATCGGACTTATTACATCACTTGCAACCTTCGCACGTGTAAATGAGTACGGCTTCATCGAAGCTCCTTACCGTAGGGTTGACAAGGAAAAAGGCGTAGTTACAGACGAAATTATATATATGACGGCTGATACTGAGGATGAGTTCATCATCGCTCAGGCTAACGAGCCGCTTGACGAAGAAGGCAGATTTATAGACAAGCACGTTGCTGCACGTTATCGTGATGAAATCCTCGAAGTTGAGGGCAGCAGAATAGACTACATGGACGTTTCGCCCAGACAGCTCGTTTCTGTTGTTACAGCTTGTATCCCCTTCCTTGAAAACGACGACGCTAACCGTGCGCTCATGGGTTCGAACATGCAGTGTCAGGCAGTACCTCTTCTTACTACCGATTCACCTATCGTTGGTACCGGTATGGAATACAAGGTAGCGCGTGACTCAGGCTCTGCTGTTCTTGCAAGAGAAGCAGGTACGGTTGTTAAGGTTTCATCTGACGAAATCGTTATAAAAGGCGACGCAACAGGAGCAAAATATACACAGAAGCTTATTAAATTCGCACGCTCCAACCAGTCAACCTGCATCAACCAGAGACCTATCGTATCAGTTGGTGAGCACGTTGAAAAGGGCGATATAATTGCAGACGGTCCCGCTATGTCAAAGGGTGAGCTTGCCCTCGGTAAGAACATTCTTATCGGATTTATGACATGGGAAGGTTACAACTACGAGGACGCTGTATTAATCAGTGAAGAGCTTGTTATGAACGACGTATTCACATCAATCCACATCGAGGAATATGAGTGTGAAGCACGTGATACAAAGCTCGGAGCAGAGGAAATTACAAGAGATATCCCGAACGTATCTGAAGATACATTAAAGGACCTTAACGACCAGGGTATTATCAGAATCGGTGCTGAGGTTCGTGCAGGAGATATACTTGTAGGTAAGGTAACACCCAAGGGTGAGACAGAGCTTACTGCCGAGGAAAGACTTCTTCGTGCAATCTTCGGTGAAAAGGCTCGTGAAGTAAGAGATACATCTCTTCGTGTTCCCCATGGTGAGAACGGTATTATCGTAGATGTCAAGACCTTTACACGTGAAAACGGTGACGAGGTTTCACCGGGCGTAAACGAGGTTGTAAGATGCTATATCGCACAGAAGAGAAAGATTTCTGTCGGCGATAAGATGGCAGGACGTCACGGTAACAAGGGTGTCGTTTCACGCGTACTCCCCAGAGAAGATATGCCGTTCCTTGCAGACGGTACACCGCTTCAGATCGTTTTGAACCCCCTAGGCGTTCCTTCACGTATGAACATCGGTCAGGTGCTTGAGATGCATCTTGGCTACGCATACAGAACACTTAGCTTAAAGAGCCGCCGTGAGCTCGAGTCAATGACAGTTGAAGAAGCTTACAAGCAGGCAGTTCTTGCTGCAAAGGACAATTTAGGTCCCGATGAATATATTAAGATTGCAACACCGGTATTTGACGGTGCGCATGATGAAGACCTTTCTCAGGCATTTGAGCTTGCAGGTCTTGATAAATCATTCAAATCAGTAGTTTATGACGGACGTACCGGTGATCCGTTTGACAACCCCGTTACAGTCGGTGTCATGTACTACTTAAAGCTCGACCACCTTGTTGACGATAAGATTCACGCACGTTCAACCGGTCCGTACTCACTCGTTACACAGCAGCCGCTCGGAGGTAAGGCTCAGTTCGGCGGACAGCGTTTCGGAGAGATGGAAGTTTGGGCACTTGAAGCTTACGGTGCGGCATATACCCTTCAGGAAATCCTCACCGTTAAATCTGACGACATTGTCGGACGTGTTAAGACCTATGAGGCTATCGTTAAGGGCGAGAACATCCCCCGTTGCGGTATCCCCGAGTCATTCAGGGTGCTTGTTAAGGAGCTTCAGGCTCTTGCGCTTGATATCAGAATCCTTAATGAAGCCAGAGAGGAAATCGACCTTGATGCTTGTCTTGACGATGACGATGATGATGTGGCATCACCTGAGCTTATTGAGACAATGGAAGGCAACTCAGTATTCAACGATGACGAGAATATGTTAATTGAAGGCGGCGATGATGACGATTTTGCCGATGACGAAGATGATTTCGAATACGGCGATGATTCTGACTTCGAAAGCGAGCCTGAAGATGAACGCACTATTCTCACATCAGACGATTTTTAATAGGAGGCGAATATAAATGTTGGAATTTAACAGCTTTGATGCGATAAAAATCGGTCTGGCATCGCCTGAAACCATCCGCTCATGGTCATACGGAGAGGTTAAAAAGCCCGAGACTATTAACTACCGTACCTTAAAGCCCGAGCGTGACGGTTTATACTGCGAAAAGATTTTCGGACCTACAAAGGACTGGGAATGTCACTGCGGAAAATATAAGAAGATAAGATATAAGGGTGTAGTCTGTGACCGATGCGGCGTTGAAGTAACCAAATCAAAGGTACGCCGTGAGAGAATGGGTCATATAGAACTTGCAACCCCCGTATCTCATATATGGTACTTCAAGGGTGTTCCCTCTTCTATGGGACTCATCCTTGATATATCCCCCAGACAGCTTGAGAAGGTTTTGTACTTCGCATCATATATAGTAACAGACCCCGGTAACACAGAACTCAAACAGAATCAGATTCTTTCAGAAGCTGAGTACCGTGAGGTTTACGAAAAGTACGGCGACAAGTTTGTTGCATCAATGGGTGCGGAAGCTATCCGCGACTTACTCGAAAAAATTGACTTAGAGGAGCTTTCCGTTCAACTCAAAGCAGAGCTTGAAGGTGCTCAGGGTCAGAAGAAGGGCAAGATTATAAAGCGTCTTGAGATTGTTGAGGCATTCCGCCTTTCAAACAACCGCCCCGAATGGATGGTTATGTCGGTTATCCCGGTAATGCCTCCTGAGCTCCGTCCTATGGTACAGCTCGACGGTGGACGTTTTGCGACAAGTGACCTTAATGACCTTTATCGCCGTGTTATTAACAGAAATAACCGTTTGAGACGTCTTTTAGAGCTTGGAGCTCCCGAAATCATCATAAGAAACGAAAAGAGAATGCTTCAGGAATCTGTCGATGCTCTTATCAACAACGGCCGTCGCGGCAGAACCGTTACAGGCCCAGGAAACAGAGCACTTAAGTCTCTTTCTGACCTCTTAAAAGGTAAGCAGGGACGTTTCCGTCAGAACCTTCTCGGTAAGCGTGTTGACTACTCAGGCCGTTCGGTTATCGTAGTAGGACCGGAAATGAAGATTTATCAGTGCGGACTTCCGAAGGAAATGGCAATTGAGCTATTCAAGCCCTTTGTTATGAAAGAGCTTGTTGCACGTGGTCTTGCACACAACATAAAGAGCGCTAAACGTATGGTAGAGCGTGTTAAGCCCGAAATCTGGGACGTTCTTGAAGATGTAATCAAGGAGCATCCGGTACTTTTGAACCGTGCGCCTACACTTCACAGACTTGGTATTCAGGCATTCGAGCCGAAGCTTGTTGACGGAAGAGCACTTAAGCTCCATCCGCTTGTATGTACAGCGTACAACGCCGACTTTGACGGTGACCAGATGGCTATTCACGTACCGCTCTCACCCGAAGCTCAGGCAGAGGCAAGATTCCTTATGCTTTCTGCAAACAACCTCTTAAAGCCTCAGGACGGTCACCCGGTTGCAGTTCCTACTCAGGATATGATTTTGGGTAGTTACTACCTGACCCTTTCAAAGGATGACGAAATAGGCGGTAAGGATTATCCCGAAAGAGATACTCAGACTCCGTGGCATCCCTTTGTATTCACAAGCTTTGACGAGGCAATACTCGCTTATGAGAATAAGGCTGTAGGTCTGCACACACCCATTAAGGTGCGTCAGGAGGCAGACATTCAGGGACAGCATTATACAAGAATTATAGATGCAACAGTCGGAAGAATTATCTTCAACCGCAACATTCCTCAGGACCTCGGATATGTAGACAGAACTCCCGGTGCTGAATCAATGCTTGACCTTGAGATTAATGAGCTTGTAGGAAAGAAGCAGCTTGGTAAGATAATCGACCGTTGTATCCGTGTTCACGATACTACAAAGACAGCCGAAGTTCTTGACTTGATCAAGGAAACAGGTTATAAATATTCAACAAGAGGTGCTATTACAGTATCTGTATCAGATATCGAAGTGCCTGAACAGAAGAAGGAAATCCTTGCTGCCGCTGAAGAAGAGGTTGCAAAGATTACCAAGAAGTTCCGCAGAGGTCTTTTGACAGATGAGGAGCGTTATACTCAGGTTATCAATACCTGGTCAAAAGCATCAGGTGCGGTTACAGACGCCATGATGGCACACCTTGGTAAGTTCAATCCTATCTTTATGATGGCGGACTCAGGAGCCCGTGGTAGCGTTAACCAGATTCGTCAGCTTGCCGCAATGCGTGGTCTTATGGCGGATACTCAGGGTAGAACAGTCGAAATTCCTATCCGTGCTAACTTCCGTGAAGGTCTTAACGTACTTGAGTACTTCATTTCTTCTCACGGTGCACGTAAGGGTCTTACCGATACAGCGCTCAGAACAGCCGATTCAGGTTACCTTACAAGACGTCTCGTTGACGTATCGCAGGATGTTATCGTAAGAGAAAAAGACTGTGGCACAACTGAGGGCGAATGGGTATCTGAAATCAAAGACGGAAACGAAACCATCGAGCCGTTGGCAGACAGAATCCTCGGCAGAGTTTCGATGGAAGATATTATCCATCCCGAAACAGGCGAGGTACTTGTTCCTGCTGATAAGCTTATGGACGACAATGACGTTAAGAAGATTCTTGATGCCGACATCAAGAAGGTATATATCAGAAGTGTATTGACCTGTAAGACAAAGGTCGGCGTATGTGCTAAGTGTTACGGACGAAACCTTGCAACAGGTAAGCTCGTAAATGTTGGTGAAGCAGTCGGTATTATTGCCGCACAGTCCATCGGTGAGCCGGGTACACAGCTTACAATGCGTACCTTCCACGCCGGCGGTGTTGCTTCGGGCAGCGATATCACACAGGGTCTTCCCCGTATCGAGGAGCTTTTTGAGGCAAGAAAGCCTAAGGGCCTTGCAATCATCTCCGAAATCGGTGGTAAGGTTTCTGTATCAGAGTCAAAGAGACGCCGTGAAATCACTGTATCTGACGATGAAAACGGCATAGCAAAAACCTATGTTATCCCCTACGGTTCAACAATCAAGGTTCAGGACGGAGACGTTATCGAGCTTGGTGACGAGCTTACAGTCGGTTCTGTTAACCCGAACGATATACTTCATATCCAGGGACCTCACGCAGTGCAGGTTTATATCACACGTGAAGTACAGCGTACCTACCGTATGCAGGGTGTTGACATCAACGACAAGCACGTTGAGGTAATAACACGTCAGATGCTCAGAAAGGTAAGAGTTGAGGACGCAGGCGATACGAACCTTCTTATCGGTTCACTTATCGACAAGTTCGAGCTTTTTGAAGCTAATAACTCCCTCCCCGAGGGTGGAACACCTGCTACAGCATCACCTGTACTTTTAGGTATCACAAAGGCATCACTTGCAACCGAATCCTTTATGTCAGCAGCTTCCTTCCAGGAAACAACAAAGGTTCTTACAGAAGCCGCTATCAAGGGTAAGGTTGATAACCTCTTAGGTCTTAAGGAGAACGTTATCATCGGTAAGCTGATTCCTGCCGGAACCGGTATGCACGCATACAAGGACGTAGGCATCACAGTTGAAGGTCTCCCCATAGACGAGGAAGAAATTCAGTAATATAATAGATTAATTAAAACTGCAGTCTGCAATATCCTTTTAAGGTTTGCATACTGCAGTTTTTTCATCCGTCAAACAAATCAATCACAAAATTCACCATATAGGGACAGTCCCTATATGGTAAAAATAGGTGCATGACAATGGGGACGTACATTTTTTGTCACAATTTTTTATTTTGAAAAAGGTTGATTTTATCCTTGCATTGATGTATAATAAAAATGGATTAATATCGACAAAAACGACAAAGGAGAAATTAGCTATGAATTCAGCATATCTGTATCTTCAGCTGTACCGCTTGTTTGATGATATCACGCCCGTACCTGCCAATTGCGGAGGCTTATGTAACAAGGCGTGTTGCAGCGGTGACGACAGCGGAATGTATCTTTTCCCCGGAGAAGAGGACGTGTATAAACTCCTGAACCCCGACTGGATGCGTATAGAAAAATCAGATTTTACATATACATTTAAGGATAAGAAAAAAAATGTGCCTATAATTTTCTGCAACGGCTCATGCGACCGTTTCCAGAGACCGCTTGCCTGCAGGATTTTTCCGCTCACTCCCTACCTTAATAAAAATGGTACACTTAAAATAATAAATGACCCGAGAGCAAAATCGTTATGTCCGCTTGCAAAGGCATTAAAGCTTGAGGATTACGACTCTCTCTTTGTTAAAAATGTAAAACGTACCTTTAATCTACTTTCAAAAAACAAAGAGATATATGAATTTTTAAAGGAATACTCACGTTATCTTGACGATTTCTTGAAGTTTTTGCCCGAATAAGGCATAGAATAATATATAGAGGTGGAAGTAAAGAATGCAGGAAAATGAAAACAAAAAGTTGCCTTTTATAAAAAGGCATAAAATAGCTTTTATCGTAGCTGTATCAATATTTGCAGTTATTGCCCTTGCGACTGCCGGGCTTTGCTTTTGTCTGCCCGCTGACAACAAGATTGCAAATGGTGTGGTAATGGACAGCATTGACCTTAGCGGTATGACTATCGCCGAGGCACAGGATAAGCTAAGGGGCAATAAATTCTATGATAACCGGGAAATTACGCTAAAAAGCGGCAATGAAGAAGCAAAATTTACCTCAAGCGAAATTTCAATGACAACCGACATTAAGAAAAGTGCTCTTCGTGCATACTCGGTAGGCAGAAGCAGTACTGTATTTGTTAACATTTATGAATCGGCAAAGGCACTTGTTGCAGGCTGTGAGATTGCACCTGCCGTTTCACTCAACCTTGAGCTACTCAATACAATAGTACACGACCTCGGAGTGCGGAAGAATGGTATAATGCTGGAAGCACACATCAGCGAGGTGACAGAAAGTACTGCCACCATCGTACCGCCTACAAGCGGGCAAAGTGAGGACGTACAAAAAAGCCTCGAAGAAGCAATTGAAAGCTTTGAAAAAGGCGTGTTTGAGACTGAGCTTTCTCTTGAGGCGACCAATCCGGGTAAGCTTTCCTATGAACAGGTTTATGCAATAATATATACACCTGCTCAAAATGCCGAATACAAGCTTGAAGGCAAGGAGCTTTATATAGTTGATGAGGTTATAGGAAGAGATGCCGACAAAGCAGAGATTACATCAAAGCTTTCACAGCTTAATCAAGGTGAAGAAGTAACCTTTAATATTTCTACCATAACACCCGAAATTACGGCCGAGGGACTTCGTGAAAAGCTTTTCAAAAATGAGCTTTCCTCCTATCGCAGTACCTATTCAACAGCTGCGGCTAACCGTGCCTTTAACGTCTCACGTGCTGCCAACAGCGTAAATGGAACAATACTACTCCCGGGCGACACCTTCTCATACAATCAGGCAATAGGAAACCCGTCCCTTGCAAACGGATATAAAATAGCACCTACCTTCGCAAGCGGAAAAACAAGCGAAGGCGCAGGCGGCGGTGTATGTCAGGTAAGCTCCACACTCTATTGTGCGGCTTTATATGCTGACCTTGAGATAGTAGAGAGAAAGAGCCACTCATTAACCGTCGGATACGTACCTAAGGGGCAGGATGCAACGGTTGCCTACGGCGTTTTGGACTTTAAATTCAAGAATAATACAAATAATCCGATTAAGATAAACGCATCAGCAACCGGCGGTAAATGCGTAGTAAGCATTGTCGGAACGGAAGAGACTCCGGACAAAACTGTTACAATTGATAACAGGATTGTTTCGACCAATCAGCCGACGGTGAATGAAACGCCCGACGCTACTATGAAAGAAGGCACAAGAAAGATTACAACAGCAGGAAAAACGGGATATGTGGTTGATTCTCAAAGGATTGTATCTGTAAACGGTGAAGTTGTAAGAAACGAAAAGCTCACACGCAGTACCTACAAAATGATGCCCACCGAGGTAACAGTAGGAACAAAACCTGTCGAAACTCCCCTCCCCGCAGATATACCGGCATCAGCCGATGTGCCTGCAGAAACTGCACCACCTATTCCCACTACACCTGAACCAACCCCAAATACAACTGCCGTACCGCAGGAGCCCACAACGCCCCCATCAGCAACAGATGATGTGACAGAATAAATATATTATTCTGTAATGTCTTGCGAGACACTCTGAAGCATCTTGAATCCGTATACGGCAACATTTTATAATCTAAATACGGAGTTCGGTGACGCCCCCGACTAGTCTCCTGTATTACGCATAGCTTTTATAACATATATTCAAAATATGATATTAAGCAAATACACGAAAACAGTGCCAACAAATGGACTGCGCAAAAACTTATTCCATTCGATGAACTTGCTTTACAAAATGGTATAACAGCACGGTGGGAACTTGCAGACTACTTTGGTATTACAGAAGACTTTATTAATAAAGTGGCTTTTGTTTATGAGGATTAACTTACCCGGTTAATGTCAATACAGTAAAAGATAAAAGGATTATGCAAAGGATAAGGAGAATCAATTATGTTTGAAGAAAAAAACAAATCATTTATTACGCACCTTCACATTCTAAAAAACAACATCCTTACTAAATTAAAAATAGATTCACTATTAAATCGCATAATAGGATTTAGACGCAGGAATAAAACCAATATTACAATTGCAATTGTGTACTATTTATTTAGTCTTGTGTTATCAATTTCTATGGGAAATTTATTTCTGTTTACTTTAGTTTTTACATTTTCTGTACCCTATGTTGTTTTTTCTGTAATTGATACCATACAACAAAGAAACATAAAAAAGTTGAATCTGATGATATAAAAAGCCGAGTGTCTAATATCCAAACATTAACTGATGCAAATAAAACTCTTGAAACATTAGAGCAAGAAGAACGTCTCCGCCAAGAGGAAGAAGCCAAAAAAATACAACAAGAACAAGAAGCCGCAGAAAAATCAAGACAAGAATTAGAAAGACAAGCTAAGGCTGCTGTAAAAGCACCCTCTGATGATGCGGAAACAGTATATGTAGGTGCTACCGGCAATAAATATCACAAACAAAGTTGCAGTACATTAAAGGGGAAAGGTTATGCAATGTCTCTTTCCAAAGCAAAAGCACAAGGCAGAACCGCTTGCAAGCGTTGCGGCGGATAAAGAGTTCGGGCCATTTGGTGTAAGTGTTGGTGTAAGTGGGGACGTCAGACCAATGTCGTCCCCTCCTGTCCACAAAAAAACCGCTCAAACGTGTTTAAGCGATTTTTTCCTGGTACGCGATCAGGGGCTCGAACCCCGGGCACCCTGATTAAGAGTGTTAATGTACGTATTTTATAGCGTATTTTCCCATATTATACGGTGATTTTGTATCCATAAGCAGCCCTTTTATTACTATTCATTATATAATAGTAAGAATTATTTTGCCTTTGGTTAGAAAAATGTTAGAAGGATTTGTCAACAGCAACACCTACTCAATTATAAAGTCAAACTCCAGTTCCCTCTCAGATGTTTTATAGTCTATCAGGTACACGGGCATGAGTTCTTGCTTAAAGTGTTCTCTGATTTCTTCTACAGTAATCCGAGGAGTAATATCAAGGCTGTTTTTTATCGTTAAGCCTTCTATTATCACAGTATTACCTGATACTGTCGGCTTTATTAAGCTGATTAGTCTGTCGGTCCATTCAGTATTGTTCTTCTCGACGATTTTATCCGACAGTTTAATTAACTTATCTTCAAAAGAAAAGCTTCTCTCAAACGAAATCAGGTTTTCATCCTCATAAGCACCCGATATATCCATACTGATAAAGTTATCCTCTACCTTTATGACTTTTCCTCTGTATTCCCTTCCCGGTGACTGCTCTTTGCCGTCTATAATCGGGAGCGAATGACCTCTTGATGAACAGCAAAGATGGTTATATCTCGTTTCTTCTATGAAGTAATCACGTGTATATTCACTCTTTCCGATATCTGCAAGAAGCTGACATTTTCTGTCTGAAATCAAAAAGCTTCCGACATCGTTATGGTTATGTGCATCGGCATTATTTCCGCATTTTGTAGCAAACACATATGAAGCTGCTTTTTTGATATAAATCTCGGTATTTTCAAGGAATATGGTTTCCTCTTTTATATTTTCTCCCTTGGGAAGCTTTTCGCTCTTGTGCCATACAAAGTTTCTTATACAGTGTGCAAATCTGTAGCAGTTATCGCCCACAAGCGGGTCTGCATAGGCATCCATAGGCAATATCTTTACGTCATCACCGAATATTTCATTAACACGCATCACAAGTCCGTTCATTAAAAACTCCTCCTGACTTCCGTCCGCAAAGCTTACAATACTCTTACCGCTGATGTGTGCCTTTTGCAGGAATGTTGCTATATTCCTCTGTTTTTGCTTTATGGGCATAAGGTACTCGCCCGTAAATTCTCTGTAAAGCTCTTCAAAGTATATGTAATAGCCAAAGCCGTACACCCAGTAGCCTACGCCCTCTGTACAGGCACCGTCCTCCCGGAAGCCGTCAAGATAATTATTAAAGCACGCTTCAATCCTCTTTTTGATGACCGGGAATTTCTCGGGTGCATTATACAAGAAAGCCATTCCGACACTGCCTGCACAAACTGTTGCCCAGTTGGTTTTCATATCCTCAAAGGGATAAACATTATTGATAAAGGAATCAATAATTCTGCGCTTTACCTCATATCTTATTCTTTTTGATACAAGACTGTCGAGCTTATCACCGAGTATGTATAAAATCTCACTGAGTGCCTGACCTGTTTCAGCTGAAAACAAATCAATAAAGATACTTGCACCCTCACATTCGTACAGGTCACATGCCCACGTATACTCATCAAGAATGAACATAATAACGTCCTGGAGCATATCAAGATACTTTTGTTCACGATAAATCATATAGCTTAAAAAGCTGCTGTTAAGTGCAAGTCTTCTTATAAAATACAGCTTATTTGAGCTTCCCTTTCCCGTAGTTCTATATTCTTTATATAAGCTGTAGCTTGTTGAAAAAAAAGGCTCACTGCAAGAAATTTTATATGCATTTTCAAGACTTTCTCTAAAGCTTTTGAATTCTTCCTTTTCTCTTATAGCCTTCCACAAGGACTCGTCCTTTGCTTCAGGGAAAAGCACGTTATTTGTTTTCATATCACTCATATCCTTTTACATTTTTTCAAGAATCCGGTTGATTCTTCCTCTGTCCGTTTTGGGGCTGTTACAAAATGAGCATTTTCTACAAAGCCATTTTGTGGGGACGGTCCTAAACCGTCCCCAAATAGCTCTTATTGCATATTTATACATTTTGCAACAGCATCATTTTATTCTCTATACTTTAATTCGTACTATTTAAGCTCAATGGCATCACCTGCAGGAACGATATTTTCAAAATCATTCCATGTCATAACAAGTGCCGAAGCTACCGTTTCATCTGTCTTGATTGCTCTTAAAGAGTCAGCTGCTGCAATAGCAACATCTACAAGCTTATTATTTGCATCGTAATATGCTACGATAACCTCCTTATCGGTCGGTACGTTGATAAGGTCTATATATGCACTTTCACCCAGAGCTGTCATATACTGCTGGTCATCATTCAATACTGCAAAATCTGTGGGGATTTTTGCATTACTCATGATTAATAGGTTATCAACAACAAGTCTGCCCGTAGCATAACATGTATCAATTCTCTTCACTCTATAATCAAGAGCCCAGTCAGCAGTCGCTGTTCCGCTGGGCAGGAAGAAGCCTTCATCCTCTGTAACAGGTTCTGTTTCCGGTGTGATTTCCTCATCTGACAGCCACATTGTATATGTACCGGCTTTGCTATCCACCTTAAGCTTGAGATAATATTTCTTGTCTCTTTTAAATTCAACAAAATCATTTATATCCTCATAGAAGCTTCCGCTTGCTGTTGTGACACCATACATAAATCTGTCATTAATTACAGCGAGCTGAATGCTGTCGGAGTATACTTGCATATTGGCAGGTGCGTTTGTCGGTCCATTTTGTACCGTGGTAGCACTGTTCCCTGTAAGTGCAAAGCTTGCCCACAGCTTACCCTCATCAAGAGTCGGGATAAAATCATATGATACTTCAAAGCATTCTTCGTCAGTAAGCTCTGATGCCGTGTATTTTGAATACATAACTCCGCTTTTTTGCTCGTCGGTATTATAATCAATCACAAGATTTCCCGAAGCCGTAACAGTACCGAGTTCGCTATCGAATCTACGATGTGCCCATCCGTCTGTCGGGAGAGAGCTAAAGCCTTCGGTTTTGATTATATTGTTCATCTTTGAAATCGCAAGATTATCTACCTTCATTGCTCCTGTATCAGTGCCATACACTTCTCTATACACACCCAAAAGAAGCTTCTTGGGTATTTGTGTACTATCATCACAGAAGAATTTTGCGTCCTTTATAACAGGCTCTGCATCAAGCAAAATCGGATTAGTTGAAAGATAAAGGCTGTAAGTTCTCTCAGGATTGTTTACCGCTATCTTTGCATAATATCTTGTACCATCTGTGCAATCAAGAGAAAGCGGTTCATAACTATTACCACTCTCATCTGCACATCCGTAATAGAATTTCCCGTCTTTCATAATTATTTGTACGGAATTTTTTTTAGGTACGATTTTGCCTAAAGCATCAACACCTGTCGCATTAACCGGTGCAGAGTCTGTAAGCTCAATACATCCGGCAATATTAGCATTGTAAGTAGGAATAAAATTAAAGCTTATTTCGTAGCTGTCAAGGCTTGCAAGCTCATCATTCGTATACTCTGTAGTAATACGGACAGCGCTTTTATAGGTAATACTGTTCAGATTAATATTAAGGCTGTCGCTGGCTGTAATTGTACCAACTGGTTTTCCATCATCCTCACCACCAATATATTTGCGCCACCCAGCAGATTCAGGCACTTTGTAAAACTCCTGTTTCATAAACTCAAGCATTGCAGCATTTTCGCACACACTCTGCATAAAGCTGATATCGGATATATCAACCCTGAAATAATTAAGCATCAGTTCATTTTCCTCTGTTGCAGTATCATTCTTAATTCCTGCACTCTCAAGCCATACACCAACAGTATCAAGAGTTGCACCTGTCGGATTAAGAAGGGCTATATTTTCTGCAACAGGAATGCTGTTTACGCCGATTTTAACCTCGTCAATATATAAATCATACGTGCCCTCTCCTGCTGTCTGCTCAATTCTGAAGCTGTACTCGGTATTGGCTTTCAATTCAATATCAACATTCTTAAGCTCTCCGCTTACGGGTTCAAGATATTTAATGCCGTCCACCGAAACCTGAATTATGGCAGCGTCATTCTGATATTCGAACATACCACCGCTCATTCCTCCACACTCAGCAACGCCTGAAAAGCTCGGCTGGTTTGCCGTTACTGTACCTGAAGAAATCTGTATCAGCTGAGAATTCTTTTCTCTTACTTCTGATACCTTATAAGAAAACTGTACTTTCGTATCAGCACTTGTATAGAGTGCATTGGTAGTATAGATTGCACTTACCTCTCTGACAGCCACTGATGCAGTGTGATTAATGCTAATGCCGTTGTTGTTTTCCTTAATGACTCCCACTGCAGAACTACTGTTAGCGTTTGTAAAATACCACTTTCCGCCGTTATCGGCAGCCATTTTCCCCATGTTTCTTGCCTTATCATCTGTTGTCACATTAACACCCGTCGCATCCGCAACGTCCAATACTTCAACCGGCACCTTGGCAGGTGATGCCGAAATTACTGTTGCAACGGACATCATTGCAACAACGCCTGCAATTAGTTTTTTCATGTTTTTCATACCTTTTTCTCTCCTTTTGATTTGTTTATTTTTTATATAAAATTAATTATATACAGCTTGATTATAATTTATCGCTCCTTGAGCGAGAAATTATAATAGTTAGGAGTTAGGAGTTGATTGAAAGAAAAATGCAGTGCATTTTTCTGATATATTTTAAATAACTTCATAACTCAAAAAATATAAATCATTGAAAACCGAAAGGTTTTCTACCATAACTCCTAACTCCTAACTAATTTAGCGTCAGCTAAATTATAGTTTATCTATTCTTGATAGCATAACAATCGTCATTGCACGTGTCATTTGCATTTTTGGTGCAAATATTCCTTCGTCAATGCCTGATATGATACCAAGTGCTGTCATCGTGTCAACAGATGTCCTTGCCCAGGGGCTGATTTGGTCGTCGTCGGTAAATACTGTTGCAGCATTTTTAATCTCTTCATTCTTTATTACATCAAGGCGTGAGAGAATTGCCGCCGCTTCTTCTCTTGTGATTCTATCATCGGGGCGGAAAGTGTCTCCGTCGCCTGAAACTAAGCCTGCTTCATATGCAGCTCCTATTGAGCCTGCATACCATTTATTTTCATCAACATCGGAGAATGCATCTGTTGTCTTTTCCGCAAGATTGGCAAATCTTGCAATAAATGCACAGAACTCTGCACGTGTTACGAATGAGTCGGGGTTGAAGTTGCCCTCATCGTCCCCCTTTACGATAGCCTTTTCTGCCATCGCCACTATATCAGCCTCTGCCCAATGCCCTGAAATATCATCAAAGCCTTTGACTTCATCAGAAGTTTCACCTGTGCCGTCAATTTCGGTATCGGGTGTGGGGGTCGGAGTGGGAGTAGGTGTCGGCACCGATGGTGCACCACCGCCGCCTCCGCCTCCACCGCCGCCTGACGGTCTTCCCGAGGTTGAATTATTCTGCTTCTTTTCCTTATATATTACTATATCGAAAAGTTCCTTTAAGAACTCAATTTCAACAGTATCCTTATTATATGTGACATTTACATTCTTATCGGTATCAAGCTCAACTGCAGCCGCATCCTTTATGTACACATACTCATAAAGATCATCATAAGGTAAAATAAGCTTTAAGGGTTTATCGGAGGTTATGTCATATCTTGTGTAGCCGACAGCTCCGACGATATCACCGTCAACATCAACATTGTGGCTTGTGCCCTGCGGCTTCGGAAGTGTTCCGTCCCAGGCTTGTGTGCCGGTAAGTATGCTGTCCTTTTCAATAAGAAGCTTTGCGGTCATTCTGTCGCCATCTAAAAGATATTCACCCTCTGTTGTAATATCCTCTAAAGCAACGCCGCTCATTGCTCCGTCCTCTTCCGAAACAATAATTTTATCCCCTGCTGTTGTGCCAAAGGTGATTACTCCGTTTTCAATTTTATGCAGAACCTCAGCGTCGTTGAAATACACCTTATTGTAGTCTTTACCTGCATAAAGCCTTAAAAGTGCAAGCGAATCCGCACCCATACTTTCCGAGAAAATTTCAACCTTATCGTTGTCATATACAACCGATATATCATCTACCTTTCTTGTGTCGGCAAAGCTTATAATATTTCTTTCACCCCTTACAAGACGTCCGCCGTTTGACATATTAACCGCAGATAAATTGCCCTCTTTATCCTGTTCGATATAGATTTGTCTTGCATCGGTTAAATACTGACTTGTAATTTGTCTCTCGGAAGGTGCTGTCTCGTGAGAGGTATACACAACCGCATCGGCACTTCTTCCGTTTACTGTGTAGCTCATCTTAAAAGCAGATGCGGTAGAAAGCGGAATACCGAGGTCAATACGCTCTGTTGTAACCTCATAGGGCTTGCCCTTTTCCTTCGGGAAAAGCACCGTATCAAATACAGGCACTTCGGTGACGTCTTGAGAAAATCTCAGATATTTTGCCTCGTGTACAGCTCCCGAGCCGTAGTAGCCATCCTGAATAGATGAAACAACATTCGGATTTTCAACATTTACAATTTCAATGTCCGCTCCCGTTACAAAGTTGGTTTTTCCGACATCTCCCGAAACCGAAGGATATGCATTATGAACAAAGTGCCAGTTCTGGTCGTAGGTGTGCACCTTGCCGTCTGTTCCCGTTATATGGTCGGAAACAATCCAGAAGAAGGGCTTTACGAACATAACGCTTCTGCTGTGTACAAAGGGAGAAACTGTTCCTTCTCTGCCCTTATAGGTATCAAAATACTTATTCGTATTAAATAAAGATATACTGCCATGCTTAATCATTGACTGTACTCTTTTGTCAATCGTTACGGTATTATGTGCTTCTGTGGTACGGCGTAGCCAGTTTGAAATATCGCTATCACCATAGTCCTTAAGTCCCGAATCAACAATGAGCGGTCTGCCGTAGGCGTAGACGTCCAGGGAAAGGCTGTCAGGGTGTGTATGATCTCTGCTGTCACCTGATGCCGCATTGATAAAGGCATACAAATCATTTTTGCCCCAACCGCTTCGCATTATTGCAATAGCGTTGTTTCCGCCGACATATATCGAATCAAAGCCGGGATATTTACCCTCTTCACCGTTTGTTATCATATAATAAAGCTCGTCATCGTCGAGAATGTTTGCTGTAGCTTTGACATGCGACTTCGGATATACGTTACCTGCATCACCAAGCTGAACGAGCTTGCCGTTGGGGAAGGTCGACATAGCAACGTATGCTGCAAGCTTTCTTGTGTACTTCTTAAAATCCTCGCCCAGTTCGAAGCCGTATTGCTCACCAAGAAGAATAGCATTATTGAACATATTTAAAACCGTATAGGCATAGCCTGTTGACCCCTCACGGTAATCCATATTTGCCATAAGGTTCCTTGCAAGCTCATTCCATCGGTATATAAGCTGCTTTTTCCATTCTTCATATTTATCAAACTCAGGCGTATAGATTAAGACCTTATGCTGACCTCTTGCAACCGAGCAGCCGTGGTTATGGTCAGGTCTGTGGATTGAATCATAGGAAAGATACTCTGCCGTCTGCCACATAAACTTCAAATTGGCGGCATTTGAATCAGGATCCAGAAGATCACTTTTCAAAAGATAGTGATACACATTTACAAAAAGATTGATACGAATCGCAGTGTCCAATGAGCCTCCAGACAAGGCTATGTTGTCTCGTGCAGCTTCAATGAATTTGTTTGTATGATTGATAACACTCTTTACATACCCGGCATCGCCGCTTGCATTATGGCAGCCTAAAATAACGCCTGCCCATGCCCATCTTCTAATGTCAGACTCAATGCCCGGCTCAAATCCCATAGCTGTACCGGGCATATTTTCAAAGTCAACAGTAGATTCACCTTCCTTATTATCCTTTGCTTCGTTAAAGGATATAACAGTGGTTTCAGAATTCTGCCACGAAAGAGCTTTTTCCTTCCAGATGGTTGAGCTATAGCCGAACATTAAAAGCCTTGTTGCCTCACCTAAAGAGCGTGCACGGATTTTGATAAATGCGTGGTCTATATCCTCCTCGTAGGCAAATCCCGATACAGAAAACTGTATATATGACCTTTTCGTGTCCGGTCCCAGGCTTTTGTGATAAATATTCGACTCATCCGGGTCGGTGGATTCCTTGGCATACATATATTCTTCACCTCCGTGATTGCCTGTAAAATCACCGAAATGTGTATATGTGTCTTTATTTGCCTTAAATGTATCAATTTTGCCGGAATGGTGAACCTCCAGCTCGGGAGCGAAGCCGCTCTCACGGGTCTTGATTTCAGCAGCCTCTTCTTCCTTGAACCTTTGTATCAGCATAAAGGAATATGAGCCGGTTTTTGTTACAATGCCGCTTGCATCGAATTTATATTCTTTAAATTCTCCGCCCTCGACATTTGCTTCACCTACAATCGTTTCTGAGCTTTTCATAATAATATTATCACGCCACAAATCAGCAAAAAGAAAATTATCGCTGTTGTAGCTTGCCTCGAAATCGATTTCCCTGTTTTTCATATAATGAAGGAATATGCTTTTTGCATTTGCATATTCACCTTTTTTTGCCGCTTCTTCAACAACTGAAAGTTCAGGGAAATTGAGATAGTCAAGTCTGGGCTTAACCGACCACTCTGAATGTTCATCGTCCCATTCTCCGAAAAATTCTTCATCCGTCATGCTTGATGCATCGGTAAGATTTGAATAATCAGGCTCTGCCGCTCCGGCATACAAGGGTATGCCGGGCAGAAGCATTACGGCAATTATTAAGCTTAAAAGTTTTTTCATAATTGCCTCCTTTTTAACCTATGAGTGATACAAGCACGCACATCATCTTTGCCGCTTCCTCTCTTGTTAAGAGGTCTTTCGGTGCAAAGGTGTTGTCATCTCTTCCGTTTATGATGCCTGTTCCGGTAAGCTTTGCAACATATTCTTTTGCATAGTCGGAAACGCTGTCGGCATCTGCAAACTTAAGCTCATATTCCTTAAGGTCGGTATGAGTCTTTTCCAAAACTCTGCAAATCATAACAGATGCATCCTGACGTGTGATATTAACGCCCGTTCCGAACTCATTTTCGCTCATTCCCGAAATTATGCCACCTGAGAAAAGCTTTTTAACAAACTCATACGCCCAATGCGTTTCATCCATATCTGAGAATGCAATTTCTTTAAGCTCCGGCTCTGTAGGAGAACACTTATAGAGCATTGTTGCAAATTCTTCACGAGTGATATTGTTCTTCGGACAGAACATTCCTCCGTCACCTGAAACAATACCCTTTTCGCGGAGCATATTGATATACTTATAGCTCCACATCTTGTCATTTACATCAGAAAATGCAGACGCTTCTCCGCTCTCGTTGCTTTCGGTTGTGCTTGTTATTCCCGAAAGAACAATACTGCTGTTACCCGAGCCGGAGGAAATTCCGCCGCCCGATGAGCCGCCGCCCGAGCCGCCCGAGCTTACTTTTGCCTTTACGGTCACTTCAAATTTCTTCTCTTCTTTTGCGTCATTCTTCGTTGCTGTCGCTGTAAGAGTTACAGTTTCGTCCTTAGAGCCTCTTATAACATTGCCGTTCTTTTCAATAACATTCTCATCTGAGCTTGCCCAGGTGATAACAGAGCCGTTTTCGCCATTTGTCACAAGGGTAATGTCAGACGAAACGTTCTCGGGGATGTTTAGTTTTTCAAGGTCTGCCTTTACGCACTCTGAATCCGAAAGAAGTGTTTCAAATGCCATAAGCTCGGATATTACCGCAGACTTTTTGCTATCCTTCGGTGTTACAATAAATTTAATATAATTTACTTTTGATGGCTGAACAGATATCTTTGTACGTTCATTCTTTACGTTGTCCGATTTATAAACACTCTTGTAGAAATCGTCATCAGCAGAGGTTAAAATCTCAATACTCTTCACATTATCCTCACACATAAAGAGGAATGCACCGATGCTTTTTTCGCTGTTCAGTTCTATAAGTGTTTCGTGTGTTTTTGCAAGGGGCACCGTCATATAGCTTGTGGAGAAGTTATCGTCTATAAGCCCTCCTGCAGGATTTGAAGCAAGCTCTGAGGTTGTCTTCAATACACTGGCATCCTTCAATATATTATAGGGTAGTGCAGCATAAACAGTGAATGTGAATTCCTCAGTTTTCTCCTCCTTGCCGCATTTTACCGTTGCAGTAAGCGTCACCTTTGTATCCTCTAAAGGTGCTGTTACAACCGCTCTGCCATTTTCCACCTTAATTGCTTTATTATCCGAGGTCCAGATGATTGTGCTCGAATATCTTCCGCTTGTGGGAAGATCAAAGCTCTTTGTGATTCTTTCCTTATCCTCATCAGAAAATTCAGTATCTTTCAGAATTTCGATATCCTTTTGAACATTATCTGCATCTGTAAGCTGATGGATAACGGTTGAGTTAAATGTCTTTTCCGCCTCATAGCCCTTGTAGTTGAGCTTTGCAGTTATTGTAACCGTTTTTTCTTTAGCTCCTCTTACAACCGTTGCATTACCCTGTTCATCAAAGGAAAGTGCAGATGTGTCTGAGCTGCTCCATAAAATGTCAACACCGTCTATTTGTACCGGAAGTGCAAAGCCTCCTGCAATTTCGCCCGAAAGCTCTTCGGGATTTAATGCACTTCTTACATTATCCACGTGTACATTTAAGTTTTCTTCAATACGCAAATCATCAAAATATAATTGTGCATTTACGCCTGTGGTTTTGTTCCATGAATATATATTATACTTTGCTATTTTATAATTCTTGTCATAGTTTGCTGCAACATTGGCTGTTGCGCAAGCTTTTCCGTCAACATACAGTTGAAGATAGCCCTCGTTGGTATTTAAGTCAATCACAAAGCTCATCCACTTACCTGGGGTTACAGCAACGCCCGTTGCAACACCGTTAATTGTCCATTCTGAAGTACCGCCAAGAGTAACAAAGCTCTGTCCGTCATTGTTATAAATGGATATATTGGTAGAAATTCCGGTCTGCTCAAGTCTTGCTCTGAAAGAAATTCTTGCTCTTCCTTCAAGCATAAAGCCCATATCATATGTTACCGTAAAGCCTGCATAATCCTGGACTCCGTCCATATGGTTTGAATGACGAATAACCTTATTGCTGCTATCATCCGGATCAGGAACTATAACACAATCGGTATCCACCGACGAAATAGTGGGGTATTTCACTGTCCTTTCGCCCTTCGGAGCAGCCCCCTGATAATCATCAGTGAAATATTCCTTCCATATAAGCTTACCGATTGCGAGAACGGTGAAGGTATAATCCTTATAAAAGTCTGCATAGCCGGAGATGAAATGTGCCGTCAAGGTTACCGTCTTATTCTCATATTCATCTCTCAGTACAATACCATTTGATGTAATGACAGTCTCATCACTTGAAGTCCAGACAATCGCACAGCCGTTATCCGAATAATCGGGAAGTGTGAGACCCTTTGTAACCGAATCCGGCTTCTCTTGAGTTAAGTGTCTTGTCTCAAGGTGCTCCGCCGCATCAGCTACTCTTTTCTTGTCCTCTTCTGTAACCAATATATTGGCATCTGTTTTCACATAGTCGAAATATCCTGCAGAATTGGATACCTTTTTCTTAGTATAGCTTATTTGTAAATGCTCAAGAACAATGTCGGATATGTATACACCCTCCGCATCATATTCAACACCCACGAGAAGCGGCTCTTCCATATCCTCGGCATAAAAATCAAGAACACCCTCATTTGGTTTCAAATGAAGCTTAATATCATAAAGCTCGCCATTGTATTTTACCGGGAAGTCACTACCGTAAACCCCCGCTTCTGTCTTGTTTGTTTTCACACTCCAGACCTTCCGCCCCTCCATTGTTCCGCCGTAGCCGGATGCAAGCTTTAGTCTTACAATCTCAGCATTTTGGGTATCTTTTAATACAATGCTGATTTGTGAATTGGTATATTCCGAACCGGTCTCGTCAAGACCCATACCCGCTCTTACCACCATCTCGGTACAAGCCTCCTTATCAAGCTTCCTTGATAAGGATATGGTATGTCTCTCTCTTCCGGTAAGGGACTTCTTCATCTTTGTTTTCACAACGCCTTCATTAGTCTCGGTGTAGCACTCGTTAAGACCTGACTGATTTGGTAATGTTATATCCCATGCTTCTGTAGTCTTGAAATTTTCATATAAAATATTTACCTGATTCTGTATACCCTCAGCCTCTTCCTTTGCCGGGTCGTTGTCGCTGTCATTGCCTGAGGTGCTGTCATCACCCCCGGTATTGTCACCGCTACCGCCGGTGTTGTCGTCCCCCTCAGTGTTATCGCCATTTCCGCTGTCGTCACCGCTATCATCCTCATCATCGCCACCGTCACCTGATGGTGGTGTTATGGCTCCAACGTCTCCATAGGTTAAGGTTACAAAGTCAAATAAGCCGGCAGAGTTAGTCAGCCTGATTTTGTTAGTGGACTGCTGCATATGAGATAAACGGATTTTCACAGCACCCGATATGCATACGCCGTCAATACCGAGAATAGGTTCTTCAATATCTTCAGCATACAGTCTGATGGCATTTTGCTTCTCGTCCGATACAAGCTTAATATTATAAATTGTACCGTCATAGATTGTACCCTTATAGAAGGATTCTCTATCGGTCACCGTGCCGCCCATATCCGAATATTCCTTACAGGTAATACTTTCACTCTTTCCTCCTACAGTAAGCACAAATGCCGGCTGTGTTTCGGCTAAGGCATTATAGGAATGAATTTCTATCGTTCCTTTAATATTACCCTCTTCATCTATAAAGGAAATTCCCGCGCTTGAATTGGTATATTCAGAACCCGTTTCATCAAGTCCGATGCCTGCATTAAGAATTAAGCCACCATTCTCCTGCTCTGAAAGTGCTTTCTCGGCTATTATTGTATGTGCCGATCTATCCTTCACACTTTTTTGCATTTTAGTTGTGAATTTGCCATCTGTTGCCACGGCATATGCCTCAGTCAGATTTGCATCCGTCGGGATTGTAACCTCCCAACCTGCCGCCTTCATTTCATCTATATCGCTGTAATCAAACTGCTCATCAATAACCGTTACCGGGTCAGCCGCATATACAACAGCACCGGAGAGTAGCATACTTACCGATAGTATTGCCGATATTAATTTTTTCATATTGTATGTACCTCCTTTACTGTACTGTTATAATAGTAGAAATTATCGAATTCTTCTTTGCGATAAACACCTTATCCGCATCCTCTGCAAATTCGTTATAGGGTGCAGTATCACGGATTTCGATTACCTGAATTGTCTTGTTGCGATTGTCAAGACGGTAAAGCTTGGGAGTATCGGTGTTTTCAACAATGAAATCAACTCTGTCTGTGCCCTTGCCCGAAAGACTTACGCCAAAGCCGTTTATCTCGGTATTTGTCATCTCGGAAAGCTCTCGTCTTTGCACCGTGTAGAGCGTGCCGAAAATCTTTTCGTTTGAACCTCTTTGGTCTGTATGGAATGCTTTTACGTCTCCGCCGAGGCTTGCAACAAATTCGATATTGTCAATAAGTCCGAGTGCGTTTTGCGAATAATAGATTACATCGCCGAACTTAAGCTTCCCTGCAATCGCTCTTACTGCATCGTTATCGCACACATAAAGAACCTGATTCTTTCCGTTATGCCAGAGGTTAACCTCATACAAAAGCTCACCCTCACCCTCGTCATAAACGGTTTTAAGCTTTTCAACAAGTGCGCCCTTTGTGCTCTTTGTGATTACGCCTGCTGTATCAATTACCATGTCCTCAACGATAACAGCGGCCTTTGCAACCTTTGTGTCCTCGTCGATGTCATAGCCGACAATAGTATATTTTTGTCCGTTTTTAAGGTCTATCGTCGTGAAATAGTCCTCATTTCTTGCCTCTTTATCCTCGGGACAGCAGATGATTTTTGTGTTATCATCTATATAGAAGAGACCGCCAAATGCACTGATGTCCGAGTTGAAGCTCTTTTCCTTATTATTCATATCGCTTGTAAGGATTTCGATATTGTAAATGTTTCCTGCCTCATCAAGCTTATAAGAAACTGCCTTACCCTCTGCCTTTGTAAGGTCGGTAAAGTCTTCAATCTTTTTATCGTTAAGCTTAACCTGCGATGCAAAATTAACACTCTTAAAGTCCGCATTTCCGATTATGTACTCGGGTCTTGCGTACTTGTCTGCATTTTCCTTCGTTGCACGAACACCGCCGACAATAAGCTTTAACCAGCCGCCGTCCTCTGTTTCGTTGATTGCAACTCTCGTTACATAACCGTAGCTTCTTGAATCAAGAGTTTCCTCAAAGCCGATGATGTTTCCGAAAGCATCAATAATGTAATTTGCATACATTCCAAGAGTAAATTCAACTATAGGATAACCCTCGTCGTCCTTTACAATGCGGTATACCTTCTCGTCAAAGAATACATAATCCTCATCAAAGCCTGTGGGTGCCATGTATGGTCTTTCATTATTTACAATGATGTTTACATACTTCTCGGTTCTGTCGCCGATTACCGTTACAGAATCGTACTTTGCAATATCTCCGATTTGGGTAGGCTGTCCGTCCTTGTTTACCACAAAGCACTCATAGTCCTCATCATTGCTTGTTGTTCTTATAACGCTTCTGCCCTGATAGGTGTAGCCGTCCATAAGATAAATTGCACCTAAGGATACACTTATATCCTTAACAACAAAGCTCTCATACTCCGATATGATAACAACATCTATCTTGTTGTCCTCATCGTTGTCTATAAGGGTATAGCTTCCGTTTTGAATAAGCATATCTTCATAGGAAAAGCCTGATGCTTCGTAGTTGTTGTATACATATCTTACGGAATCGGAAAATCTTACGGTTTTTGCACTTGATTCCTTTTCGTATCTTAAGCCGTCAGCATCTATTCTTATAACAAGCTCTGCATCCACGCTGTACTCTGTGTTATTGTTTGCATAGACAAAACGTACAGTAGGGCGGCTGTTGATATCGTATACCGCATAGTCGATATTTCTTCCGATATACGGTGTTATATCAACCTCGCCGTCATAGTTATAGCTTACAGAATCGATTACGATATAGCCTTCATCGCAGGGCTTATCACCATTTATATTTGCACGATAGGTAGCCTCTAAAATGCCGTAGGATAAAAGCATTTCTCTCTCTTCAAGATACCAGTCAAGAAGAGTTTCATCGCTCATCTTAAAGCCCATATCGGCAGAATATACAGCTTCAAGCATCTTCATATCAAGAGCATTATATACCATCTTTGCCGCTTCAAGCCTTGTGATTTCAGCCGCATTCTTAACACCGATGCCCTTTATGATATTTGATGCGGCACTCTTATATGCACCTGTACCCTCTGCCTGTGCGTAGCCGAGTACATTCAAAAGTGCTTTTTGAAATTCCTCCGAGCTTACCGGGCGAAGGGGATAGAAATATCCGTCTTTAAGAGTTAAAAATCCTCTTGACACCGCATTTGAGATATAGCCGTGGGTGCTTCTGTCCGACGCAACATCACGTATCACCGAACCTGAGGACGGGTCTGCTACTACAAGACGTGACAGGATAACTGCCGCCTCTTCCCTCGTCAAAAAGCTTTCCGGTCTGAAATTCTCTGCATCTTCCGATGTGAGCGAAAGAAGATACATATATTCAACAGCCTTGTTATGCTCATATGTATCAGCAAAGACTTGCACACCTGCAAAAAGTGTGAGCATTACTGAAAGTATTATGGTTAAATATTTTTTCACTACTTTTATCAATCCCTTCTGTAAATTATAATTTAGCTGTCGCTAAATTAGTTAGGAGTTAGGAGTGTGGAGTTAGGAGTTATGGTAGAAAACCTTGCGGTTTTCATTTATTAATATTGAGAAATGCGAAAGTAAACGAAGGATATATTGTAGGGTGCGATGCCCACATCGCACCGACCCATTATATTAGAAAATGTCAAAACAACGTTTT
>JAZRMB010000041.1:0-16299 GCA_045647245.1 Clostridia bacterium | reverse complement strand
AATAAAAGCAAAAACTGAGCAAGAAAACCATGCTGATATGCTTATATTTTTGCATAAATTCGTATTTTTGGCAATGAATTCGAAAAAGTTAGCTTATTTACGTTGAGTGGGGGTGAGTTTTTACACAATCTGACGTACATTTTTGGTACTATTTCATTAATATTTATGATTTTAATCGTGAGACGGTTACTGATTTTTTGCGAATTTTTAAAGATACTTAAAAGAGGATATCAAAAGGTATCCTCTTTTAAAATAGAAAAATAAACTCTTGTATTTGTATGATAAATATGGTAGAATAAAAAGTGTAGATGATGTAAAGTTCGGGATAAACATTCGCAGACAAGTAGACGGTTCTATTGCCTTAACGAATGACATCATAAACCGAAAATACTCGGATATTATAACAAGATGGCAGAGCTTTAACATAAACGATAAAATTTATAAGGAGTGGTACATAATGGAAAGACGTGACAAAATTAATTATTATCTTGACATTGCACAGACGGTTGCAGAAAGAGGTACATGCCTCAGGAGAAATTACGGTGCTATAATTGTCAACAACGACGAAATAGTTTCAACAGGCTACGTTGGTGCCCCGAGAGGCAGAAAGAATTGCTCGGATTTAGGTGTTTGTATAAGACAACAGCTCGGCATACCCCGAGGCGAGAGATATGAAATTTGCAGAAGCGTGCACGCAGAAGCAAATGCAATAATTTCTGCGCCCAGACGTCAGATGATTGGTGCGACGCTTTACCTTGTAGGACTCGAAGCTACCGATAGAAGTATTGTAAAGGACAGTTGCTGCTGTGCTATGTGCAAGAGAATGGTAATAAACGCAGGCATCGAAAAGGTTATAATAAGAGATACACTTGAGGATTACAGAATAATTGATGTAAATGACTGGATAGAAAATGACGATTCTCTCTCGGGTGAATTCGGATATTGATATGTAAAAACTGTAGCGGAATGTATTTGAAATAAGTACGTTCCGCTACAGTTGTTTCATAAATAAAAGAACCTTAATAGGAAAGCTTTTTCATCTATATATCCCCAAAATTTTTTTGTTATATTGTCGTATTTTAAGATGTGTTGGTAAAACTAAACAAGTGAATATTAGTGCTCGTAGCAAAATAGATGAATATTTGTTAAATGTGCCAAGGGGACGTGCGAGACCACTGAAAAAGTGCCGTTTTTTCAAGCATACAAACCCATTTTTTTGAAGTTTTGTGTAAAAAATGCAATAATAGCAGAAAATAACGATCTGCCCATATATGTTTACTTTTTTTGATATGACATTTTTGCTGTTTTAATGGTCGGATATATACCTTTTTACAAAGTCAATTACTGCCGCTTTGTTTGCATAAGGATGCTCTTGGTCGGTAATAAAGAATAAATACTCATTTTTATCCTTTCTGCAATCTGATGCAATACTACATTCTATATAGAAGAAATCATCAATTCCGTCGAGGTTAAATTCTACGTCAATGGTCTTTAGTGCATAGCCCTTTTTAGTTTGGCAGGATAGCGGATATTCATTTATAATATTCCGCTTGCTGTCAAGAATTCGGATTACACCGTTTGTTCGGCTGCTTTCAAGCTCGTCGTGAACATAAACAGTTCCACTGAATGTATCGTTTCTGTTGTAAATAAGCTTATTGTAGCTGAGTGAGATGTGGAATAGCGAAAAGGCGTCCCGCACAAAGTAATATGCAAATTTCGGATTATTATAATAATCTACAATAGAAGTACAGGAAATGTTAACCCACGGTTCGTTGTATTGCCAGATTATTGCGCCTGCATTTGTAAAAGCACGTCTTCTGTGAGATTCCAGAGAATAACGCAGACCTTCTGCCTGCATATATTGGCTTAAAGTAATAAAATCCTCAATATCGGTTATTTCTCCGAATATAACTTTGTCTCTGTATTCGTATGTGTCCCACCAGTCGCCGTGATGTGCCCATACAGGGTTATTATAGACTGTATACACCTTGTCGAGATTTTGGGGTGACATTACTTTTTTTAGCGATTCAAGATTACCCATTCCGTCATTTCCGAACTCGCTGTGAAGCTGGCATTTCATAGAATTATAGCAAGTGTAGTGATTAACAGGTCCCATATATTTCCACAGACCGTGAATGTCGTGATTGTTATGAACGTTTTCGGTATCGTTCCACGCATTTGGACCTGAAGGCGATGATGGAAGGAAAAGATGCTCTGTGTCATACTGTTCGACGATTTGTTTAATCATCCTGATATTCTCATCTTCATAGGTGATGGGTATTTCGCCGTCACACATCAGCTCGTTTCCGCCACCCCAAATGGTAAGAGATACATGATTCCTTTTTTCTTTTACGGCACTTTCTACTGTTTTTGCACAAAGATCCATAAATTCAGGCAGTTTTGACGGTTCATTGCTGATACCTGATGAAGATTGAATAAATTCCTGCCATACCATTATTCCGTATTTATCGCACAGATTGTAGAAAACTTCCTTTTCTATGATACCGCCGCCCCATACTCGAACAAGATTTATATTACAATCTTTCATTCCCTTTAAAAAAGCGTCATATCTGTCTTCGTTAACTGTTCCGTACATATGGTCAAGCGGAGTTATGTTAACGCCCTTTATATAAATCGGCTCATCATTAATAAAGATACGGTAGGGGAGAGAATCCTCTGCCGCTTCCTCGCACTTATCAAAACTAAGAGTTCTGAGCCCGTACTTTTGTGTTTCTTCATCCGAAAGTACTCCCAGATGATTGTAAGCAGAAATTCTGATATCATAAAGAGGCTGCTTTCCGTAACCGTTAGGCCACCACAGCAGGGGATTTTCAACAAAAAGCTCAAGACGAACTGTGCCACTTTCTGATATGTTAATACTCTTTTTATCAATCATATTGCCGAGATGTGATATTTCGGCAGATACGGTTGCCTTGTGTGAAGCAGTCATTTTGGCTGATGCTTCAACTGTAACGGTACCGTTTGTATAGCTGATTTTTTTGTCAGTGAGCTTAACAGTATCGCAGTATTCGAGGAAAACCTCATCGTATAAGCCTAAGTTGATAAGTCGTGTTGAAAAATCCCACTTGTACCCGAAACGTGCTTTTTGAGTATGGGTTTTATATGTATATCCGATTTGTCCCATTTCGTCAGGCGCACTTTCTATGAAAACTTTAAGAATATTTTCTTCGCCTTTTTTATAAAGATTTGTAATATCGGTTCGGCATATGGTGTACATACCTGTATGCTCATTGATTTTTACATCATTAAGATATATATGAGCCTTATAATCAATACCTTTAAAAACAAGAAGAACCTGCTTGCCGATACTATTTTCATCAATTGTAAAAGCAGTGGTATAGACCCACCATCTGTTTGGAATCCACTCACATTTTAATGAGTTTTTTTCAAAATACGGGTCTTCAATAAGACCGGCGTTCAAAAGATCCATATGTATACTGCCGGGAACCTGTGCGTCAATCCAATCTGTTATCCCCATCAGTTCGTTTCCGAGCTCCATCCCTTTTCTTAGCATTGGATAATAAGGCCAGTAGCCTTTTACCTTCCAGTTTGTTAATTGTTGTTTGTTCATATAAACACCCACCTTCTATATTAAATTATATTATTAATATAACTGCGTGTCAATCTACACGAGCAGAAAAAAGGAAGTGAAAAACACCTCCTTGTATATTATTTAATATTTAGTTCCATAGCAATCGGATAGTGGTCTGAAAGATAAATTCCGTTACGGACATCCTCCCAAGTATTAACAACTTTTACTTTATCTTTAAGCTCGCCTGATACATATATATAATCAATCTTACAGTTATTTTCTTTTCCGAAATTATGAAAGCTTGATTTAATATGCTTTGTAACATCAAAAATCGGAATATCTTTGTAGCTGTTGCAGAAATTAATTGTATCGCTGTCGGGTAGTGCGTTAAAATCGCCAAGAAGCACTATGGGAAGCTTTGATTTTTGCATATCTTCTTTTGCGATACCCATTACGCATTTTATGCCTTCAATTCTTGCAAGCTCGCCAATATGGTCGAGATGAATGTTATAAATACGCATTCTTTCTCCGCTTATTTTGTGGCGTATTGTTATGGCACAGCATACTCTTGGAAATTGGCTCTGACCTTCAAATCTTGATGCGGGCTTGTATGGCTCGGGACTTATCCAAAATGTATCAAGACCGATTAGATGAATTGTGTCTTTCCTGACAGCAGTAAAAATACCCTCGCCGGTATAGTCAGCATTGCGGAACTGTCCTACAAAGATATAATCGGTTAAAACGCGTTCTAACATAGAAAGTGAACTTTCGGTAATTTCCTGGAATGCAATAATATCAGGTTTTTCTGCATCAGTTTTTTCGATGATTGAACCTAACCGGTGAATTCCTGAATTTATGCCGTCAATCTCTGACGACCATTGACATCTGAAATTAAATGTAACTATTTTTAAGGTGTTCATATTATTTCATCTCCCGATAGTTGATAAGGAAATAATATCACAGAATAATTATAAAGTCAATCAAAACAGAAATTGATTATGTAGTAAGGGGATGTTGCGTTAAACATTATAAATGAATAAATATTCAGCATTGTATGGGTCGATGCCTACATCGATCCGTTTTTCGGACAGATGTGGGCATCTGTCCCTACAAAAGATGAAATTCAATTCACTATTTTGTTTAATGCAACCACCCCTTTTAGTAAAAGGAAATTAACCTAATTCAAAAGACTTGCAATCCGTACACTGATCCATTGTAGGATTAGCCTCGTGTGTGCCGACTGTGATACAGTTTAAAGAACAGTAATCCTGCTGCTTGCAGTGATGCTTGCACTCTGAAACTGTACACTTGATACATTCATTTGGTGTGTTACAACTCATAGGTTATCCCTCCTTCCGATAGATAGTATAACACGCTTTATTTTAGAATATACATTGCTTTGGTGGATTTGACGGATTTATTCCTATGTGGCATGATTCTCTTTTAAGAGCATCAGATATAAACCTTGCGGCGGAAGGGATTCTTCTTTATACATTTTCACGTCTTGCATCCAATGTTAATGAGAAAAAGCTGTCAAAAACAAATGATAAGTAAAAATAAAACCGTTTTCCGAGCTGTCCTGATAGGATAACCGGAAAAACGGTTTTTGTTATTGACTGATTTTATTCTTCGTCCAAAGCATCTTCCTGCTCTGCCTGAATGTCAGGGAAGATAGAGAGCATAGGCTGTGTTGATGTATCACCGCCTACCTTTCTCTTTAAGTAGTTGCGGGTAATTGCAATTACAGTACCCGAAAGTGTAAGCACACCTATAAGGTTGGGAATCGCCATAAGACCGTTTAAGGTATCTGCAATATCCCACGCAAGGTCAAGGCTCATAGTTGCACCCACTACAATAAAAAGTACAAATATGATTTTATACAAAAGTGTTGCCTTTGTTCCGAAAAGGTATTCAAAAGCTTTTGTGCCGTAGAATGACCATCCGAGAACTGTTGAGAATGCAAACAGAAGAATTGCGATTGTAATAAATGCACCTGCAAAGCCTCCGAAACCATGAGCAAATGCTGTGCTGACGCAAGGAACGCCGGATAATACCATACCGTATGTTTCACTCTCCGGCTTATCGTCCACTCCTACCAGCACATCTGTATCTGTATTGAGAACGCCTGAAAGTACACCATTTTTATCAACTGCGACGATTACCTGTTTCTCTGCATCAAGACTGCTTGCAAGCTCGGGAGAATATTCGCAGGGTTCGATTTCGTATTCATAAAGGTTTACGCTGTCTATTGTGTTTTCATCTGATACTGTAATAATTCCCATATTTTCAGTATTGGCATCAAGGGGAGTAACAACACCTGAGGAGAGAACTACAAGTGCAGTTAATGTACATACAATTATTGTATCTGCAAATACCTCGAATATGCCCCACATACCCTGTACAACAGGCTCTTTTACATTTGAAGCACTATGCACCATAACAGAAGAGCCGAGACCTGCTTCGTTTGAAAACACTCCACGCTTGAAGCCCATTGTGACAGCCTGCTTTATTGCCGCACCTGCGATACCGCCCGCAGCAGCTTTTAAGCCGAAAGCACCTTTAAAAATACTTACAAATACGCCGGGAACGGCTGTTATATTCATAATAACGATTATTACTGCACCGATTATGTATACAATTGCCATAAAAGGAACAAGCATTTCTGTAACCTTACCAATTCTTTTAATTCCGCCCAGAAGCACAAGTGCAACCGCAACTGCAAGAACAACACCTGTCACAATATAAGGAATGTTGAAGGTATCATACATAGCACTTGATATGGAATTAACCTGAGTCATATTTCCGATACCGAAGGATGCAAGTACGCAGAAAAGTGAGAATAATACCGCAAGGATATTTCCGAGCTTGTTGTTAAGTCCGTCTTTTAAGTAGTACATTGCACCGCCTGACCATTCGCCGGCGGGATTTTTGCGGCGGTAATATATACCGAGTACATTTTCGGCATAGTTGGTCATCATTCCGAAAAATGCAGAAACCCACATCCAGAAAACAGCTCCTGCACCGCCGATTGTGATAGCTGTTGCAACACCTGCAATATTACCTGTTCCGATTGTGGCCGCAAGTGCGGTCGACATTGCCTGGAACTGAGTAAGAGTTTTTTTCTCGTTTGATTTTCTGACATCCTTCTTTTTGAATATTGCAAAGAATGTATTATCACACACAAGCTTTGCTTTTGTCACCTGAAAGAATTTTGTTCTTACACTTATAAATATTCCTGTTGCGATAATAAGTACAAGCATGGGGATTCCCCATACTACTGAATTTATGTTGCTGTTAATTTCAGCAACTGTTTTGATAAATGCGTCCATTCCTTTTCTCCTTTGACCTTAATTATATAAGCTTTATTATAACATATATTGCTATAGTCTTGCAATCCTTTTTTATAATTATATTCTTGTTGTAGTGAAAATAGACAAAAGGATTAAAATGTATTTAAATATGTGATGTTCAATTGTTTGAATTATTTATTTGTTCGTTAATGGTTTTTTTCTCTATAGGTATGAAAAAAAACTCTATTGGTACAGACAGAATATAACTTATCTTATATAGTGTATATAAGCTTATTCCTTGTGATATATTATCACTTTCAAGATTACCTATCATTGATGTTGAAATATCTGCAAGTTCTGAGAGTTTTTCTTGAGTGATTCTGTCAAATCTGTCTTTTCCAATGTTATACATTTGCCTGTAAAATTTTATGTTATTTCCGATTATTTTGTTCAACTCGTTTTCGTTATACATAATTATCACCTAAGCTTATAAAAGTAATTTGTCAGTCATATTATTATTTTACTCATTATTCATAGAATAACAATTGATACAAAATGATATTTTCTCATTGACAATGATAAAATTATGTGATATAATACAATTACAAGATATCTTGAGATAATATTGTTATACAGAAAGGATTTTGAGTATGAAAAAAATAATTTTGAGTTTGGTAGTGTCTATATTGATAATGGCAGTTAATGTCGTCACAACTTCAGCAGATATAGGAGATATCGAAGGGTATACTACATATACCGATATCAAAGCATATATTAATCATTTTGCGATTGAATCCTATAATGTCAATGGAGTTACTGTTGTAGGGGCAGAAGATTTAAGAAATTTTGGATTTAATGTAGATTGGAATCCTGATGAAAGAGCGTTGTATATTACGAGAAATTATGATTCAAATGATATTAACCAATATGAAATACCAATAATGACTGCACCTAATGTTGTTGGTAAGCCTGCATTTCCGATATTGTCTACTGATATAAAAACACTTGTAAATGGAGTTGAGGCAAGGAGCTATAATGTAGATGGAAAAACCGTAGTTGATTTTGAAAGCCTTAGTGCTTTTGGACCGGTAAATTGGGATGGAAATTACAGGACTATAAAACTTTGGGTAGAGGATGGACTGGAAATGTGCTCGTATATGCAGAGTTTTCGTTCCTTGCCTAAGGTTACATTGTATAGTGTCGATGGTAGAAGCATAGATGTTTATGAATATGAAGTGAACGACTACTTGGATGTAGGTTGGTATTCATCAGAGGAAGAAGCAAGAAACATTAGAATTGCTGAGCAGAATCGCGAAGAAATTAATAAATTTTATATTGGACAAGACGTGTTTCAGTGGGCTTTAATCTATACAAGATATGGTGTTGTAAAGGATATTGATTACAGCAGTGGAAAAGTGAAGGTTTATTGGAATTATGCAGAGGATGCAGAAGGAAAAGCATTAGATTATTTGAGTGGTAGTATGTTTGCATCATTATATAACTCGACATGGGAAAATGCGTCGTCATTAGATGTGTATTATTAATAAAAGTAATATAAAATGCTCTCTTATTGATTTGATAAGAGAGCATTTTATATAAATCGAAATTAAGCCTTATTGATTGAACCGAAAAGTTCCATCTTTTCCTTAACGATTGTCTTGATAGCTTCGCATCCGGGAGCTAAAAGCTTTCTCGGGTCAAAGCCTTTGCCTTCAAGGTCCTTGCCTGCTTCAATGTACTTTCTTGTAGCTTCCTGGAAGTAGAGCTGACATTCGGTGTTAACGTTGATTTTTGCAACGCCGAGTGAAATACCTGTTTTAATCATTTCAGCAGGGATACCTGTACCGCCGTGAAGAACTAAGGGGAGGTCGCCTGTAAGATTCTTGATGTTGCCAAGAGCCTCGAAATCAAGACCCTTCCAGTTTGCGGGGTACTTGCCGTGGATGTTACCGATACCAGCAGCCAAGAAATCAACGCCCAAATCTGCAATCATCTTGCACTCGTTGGGGTCAGCGATTTCGCCAGCACCTACAACGCCGTCCTCTTCGCCGCCGATTGAACCAACCTCAGCTTCGATAGAGATGCCCTTTGAATGGCAAAGCTCAACTAATTCCTTTGTCTTTTCAATGTTTTCTTCGATGGGGTAGTGTGAACCGTCGAACATTATTGAAGAGAAGCCTGCTTCGATACACTTAAAGCAACCTTCATATGAACCGTGGTCGAGGTGAAGTGCAACGGGAACTGTTATATTCATTTCTTCAATCATTGCCTTTACCATAGCGGCAACTGTCTTGAAGCCTGTCATATACTTTCCTGCACCTTCTGATACACCCAAAATAACAGGTGAGTTATTCTCCTGTGCTGTCTGAAGTATAGCCTTTGTCCACTCAAGGTTATTGATGTTGAACTGACCTACTGCGTACTTTCCTTCTACTGCTTTTTTTAACATATCTGTTGCTGAAACCAACATAGTGTTAATCCTCCTTAGATTTTATTTATTCAAGCACAATTGTGCCTGTTTCAGACAATTCTTTAAAAGTCTTCTTCGTTATGGGAAGAAGTTTTTTTGCACCGCAATTACGGCAGGTAATCAATACCGAATCATCGATAAGCTCAATGTCTGCGGTGTTTTTTGTGCATCCTGTGCATATTACGGAGCCTGATTTTGCAATGTCATTAACGGCTCCCACTATATCGAAATACAGCTTTAATGACGGGTCGGAATATAATTCCTCTTCGGCTTTTTTATAAAGGTCGAATGTTTCTTTCAGACTTTCACCAACGTTTTTCTCGGTTCCGAAGGATATCATCGAAAGCCCTGTTTCGGGGCAGGTTAAAAGTATAATATCTTTACTCCAGAAACCGTTTGTGCTGATGGTGAAACGATGTACTCCACCGCAAGCGGCACAAAGATATTCAATAATATATTTATTTTTCTTTTCAATAATAGTAAAAATTTCGTTTTTGCATCTGGCACTGCCGCATGAAAAAACCGCATTTTTACCGCTCAAATGAAAAGGAATAATCCTGCGTGTGGTTGTTTGTCCGCAAAACGGACAAGTGTAGGAAAGATATCTGTCAAAATCAAGAAGCATATTTCACACTCCTATCTTGTTTTCTCTTGCCCAGAAGAAGAGGTATTGCTGTGCAAAACCGCCGTATTCGCCAAATTGTTTTGATGCAAATTCCGATATTACTTCTCTTTTTTGTTCTGTCTTGTCAAAATAACAGTATTCCATAATTCGCTTAATCCATACATCTATAGGAAAGCTGTCATATTTAGCAAGGCCGAAAAGCAAAATACAATCGGAAACCTTGTCGCCGACGCCGGAAAGCTTCATAAGAGCCGACTTTGCATCGGACGCCGACATTTTTTTGACTTCCTCAATACTGAAAGTGCCGTCTGTAACGGCTTTTGCCGCAGAGAGAATAAACTTGTCACGAAAGCCTGCCCGTATAACCGAAAGCTCATCAAGTGTAAGCAAGCTGATTTTTTCGGGCGTGGGGAAGGTGTAAAAACGCTTTCCCATATATTCAATCTCATCGCCGAAGTTTTCGCAAAGACGGCTGATTATTCCTTTGATTCTCGGGATGTTGTTTCCTGCCGAGATTATAAAGGAAATAAGGGCTTCAAAGGTGTCCTGCCTTAAAATGCGTATACCTTCGCCGTAGCCGATTGCTTCTTTGAGCACGCTGTCGGTTGCAAGTGTCTCTTTGATTTTTGCGTAATCTCTTGAAAGGTCAAGATAATCACACCATATGCCGTCAAAATCTTCACGGGAAGTATTATGGAGAATAAGAGTATCTGCACACTTTTCGATTAAAAGTGCCTTCGAGAGTGCAACGCCCTCGTAAGAGTTATCTCCCACACGCTCCCAACGGAAGCACTGACCGCAGTCAAACACATCCGCAAGTTCAAAGTCTGTTACATCTTCAATTATAAGATTTGAATTTTCTTCGCGTATCCTCATAAGCTAATAACCGCCTTCCGACAGTATTTTGACGCACATCCCAATCAATTATATCATAAGTTTGCCTATTATTCAACAAATTTTCTAAAAAAAATTCAAGATAGAATGATTTGTATATTTTCCGTTGTGTAAAATTATAATATTTTGGTTAAATTATAGCTTCATAAGTATCCGCAGGCGTTGATGTGGTTAAAAAGTCCATATTTTTAGCTGTAAAATCCATTTACTTTTACATAGTTATATAGTATTATAAACAAAAAATTACATATTGGAAGGATGTGTTTATAATGTCAAGCTATGTTACAAGAAAAACTCCGGGAAATACCGAATGGTTTGTTTGTGACAGATTTGGGATGTTTATACATTTCGGACTTTATGCAATGCCGGCACGTCACGAGTGGATAAAAACAAAAGAAAAGATTTCTGAGGAAAAGTATCAGAAGTATTTTGATAACTTTAACCCTGACTTATTGGATGCAAAAGAGTGGGCAAGACAAGCAAAAGCGGCAGGTATGAAATATGCCGTTATGACGACGAAGCATCACGAGGGATTTTGTCTGTTTGATTCAAAGTATACTGACTATAAGGTAACAAATACGCCCTATGGCAAGGATATCATACGTGAATATGTTGACGCATTCAGAGCGGAGGGTATACGTGTAGGATTTTATTATTCGCTTATTGACTGGCATCATCCCGAGTTCCCGATAGACAGACCTCATCCGAGAAGGGATGATGAAAATGCCGAGGAGCTTGATAAAGGACGCGATATGAAAAAATATAGCGAATACATGAGAAATCAGGTCAGAGAGCTTCTTACAAACTACGGAAAAATTGACATGCTGTGGTTTGATTTTTCCTATTCAAAAGATGATCTCCCGGGTTATCCGTCAAAACCATGGATGCAATTCGGTGGTTGCAAGGGTAAAAATGAATGGGAATCGGAAGAGTTAATAAAAACTGCACGTGACATACAGCCGGAAATTATAATCGACAACAGAGCAGATATTGAGCAGGATATATGGACGCCTGAGCAGTATCAGGTAATGGAGTGGGTAAAGGATAAGGAAACAGGTGAACTGTTAACGTGGGAAGCGTGGCACACTTTTTCAGGCTCATGGGGATATTTCAGAGATGAGATGACGTGGAAATCACCCAAAATGCTGATTGATATGCTTATAAATACGGTTTCGATAGGCGGAAACTTTTTAATGAACGTGGGTCCTACAGCAAGAGGATATTTTGACTACAGAGCTGAGGATGCATTAAAGGTTTATGCAAACTGGATGAAATACAATTCACGCTCAATATATAACTGTACAATGGCAGAGCCTGAATTTGTAGCCCCGAGGGGAACAAGGCTTACTCAAAGTGTGGACGGTAAAAGATTATATGTTCACCTTATTGAGTATCCCTATGCATTTTTAGAGATGGATAAGCTGGCAGGGAAAATTGAATATGCACAGTTTCTGCACGATGGTAGTGAAATTCTGTTCACAGAACGCACGTCGGGGCATTTCAGTGAAGGTCATACAGTAAAAGATGATATGGTATTCTTTAAAATACCTACGATTGAACCCAAAATGATTGACCCTGTTATTGAGATTATTCTGAAATAGGTGAAATTGTTTTAAAGGTGTGCGTAACTGTTGAATTGAGGATATCGGAAGGTATCCTCTTTTTTTGCCACCAAATAAGCTCTTGTATTTATATGAAAAATATGATAAAATATGGGAAAAAGTGAGCATAATACATTTATTGTAAGAAACTGTTAGTATGGATATATCTGAAGGTGAGGATTTTAATGAAGATTTATAAGAATATTGAACAACTTATCGGAAATACACCGCTTGTAGAGCTTGGGAAAATTGTAAAGAGTGAAAATGCGTATGCAAAAATTCTGGCAAAGCTTGAATACTTCAATCCGGCAGGAAGTGTGAAGGACAGAGCGGCAAAGGCTATGCTTGACGATGCTTTTGAAAAAGGACTTATCGGTGAAGGGTCGGTTATAATCGAGCCTACAAGCGGCAATACGGGTATCGGACTTGCGGCACTTGCGGCAGTTCGCACAATGAAAGTAATTCTTACAATGCCCGAAACTATGAGTATTGAACGCAGAAAGCTTCTTGCGGCATATGGTGCAGAAATTGTTCTGACAGAAGGAAGTAAAGGAATGTCGGGTGCGATTGAAAAGGCGGAAGAGCTTGCAAAAGAAATTCCCGGAAGTTTTATACCCGGACAGTTCGTAAATTCTGCAAACAAATATGCTCATATTTGCACGACAGGACCTGAAATATGGGAGGATACGGACGGCAAGGTTGATATTTTTGTGGCAGGAATCGGAACGGGAGGAACGCTTTCAGGCGTTGGAGAATATCTTAAAAGTAAAAATCCGTCGGTTAAAATAGTCGGAGTAGAACCGGAAGGGTCGCCTTTTATTACAAAAGGCAAGAGCGGTGCACACGGACTCCAGGGGATTGGGGCAGGCTTTATTCCCGAAATACTAAACACAGAAATTTATGATGAGATTCTTACCGTAACGGAAAATGATGCATACAAAATGGGCAGGCTTCTTGCGAAAACAGAGGGGATTTTAGTTGGAATTTCATCGGGAGCGGCACTTTCTGCGGCAGTTAAAGTTGCAAAGAGGGAAGAAAATAAGGGTAAAAATATAGTTGTTCTTTTCCCCGATACGGGTGACAGATATTTGTCAACTCCAATGTTTGCAGATTGATTTGTTAATTTATACCAATAAATAAACATAGAGTCAATGCCTTGTGTATATAATATAAAAAATGTATAAATCAGGAATTTTTATTCTTGACAACTACAGTTAGTTATGTTAAACTAACTGTAGTTAGAATAGACTAACTTAATATTATGTATAGGTGAGTATTATGAAACTAACAGATGTTGCAGTTGGTAAGGAGTATGTTATTGATAAAGTGGTAACAAACGACGAAGAGCTTGATTCGTTTTTGTTTTCGCTCGGATGTTATTCTGGTGAGTTTATAACTGTTGTATCGCATTTGAAGAGCGGCTGTATTGTTACCATAAAGGATGGACGTTATTGTATCGACAGACAACTTGCAGAGGCTATTGTTGTTTGAGGTTAATATATTTTTTGAAAAGTAGTTAGATTAGGCTAACTGTTATTTGGAAGGGATGAGTATTTGTATGAAAATTGCTTTGGCAGGCAATCCCAATTCGGGGAAAACAACTATGTACAATGTTTTAACCGGAAAAAATGAGAAGGTCGGCAACTGGGCAGGTGTAACGGTTGAAAAGAAGGAGCATTATATCAAATCTACATACTGCGGAGGCAGAAATGATATTATAGCAGTCGATTTGCCCGGGGCTTATTCTATGTCTGCATTTACGTCCGATGAGAGTGTTACAAGTGAATATATACAAAATGAAAATCCCGACGTTATTATAAATATCGTTGATTCAACCAATCTCAGCAGAAGTCTTTTTCTTACGACACAGCTTTTGGAGCTTGGTATTCCCGTAGTTGTTGCGCTCAATAAAAGTGATATAAATAAAAAGAAGCAAACTAAAATTGACACAGAGCTTCTTTCAAAAAGGCTTGCTTGCCCGGTGGTAGAAACGATTTCTACATCATCGGACGGTATGGAGGCTGTTATAAAGCAGGCACTTGATGTGTATGGAAGAGGACAGAAGGCTGTATACAGTGAACCGAAAAATGACCTTAGTAATACAGAAGCTATAAAAGCTTCGGACAGAAGAAGGTTTGAATTTGTAAACGGTATTGTAAAGGAAGTTGAAGAGCGAAAAGTGCTTACAAGAGACAGAAGCTTCAGCGATAAAATAGATACCATACTGACAAATAAATGGCTCGGTATACCGATTTTTGCAATTGTTATGTATCTTGTTTTTGATATTTCGCAGTCGTCTTTAGGTCCGATGATTGCAGATACACTTGCACTATGGATAGAAAATCTCCAAAATGCAGTAGCAACGCTTACACAAGGAGCTCATCCTCTGCTCAGTGCAATAATAACAGACGGAATAATCGGTGGTGTAGGTGCTGTTGTAGGCTTTTTGCCGCTTGTTATGATAATGTATTTTTTAATCGCACTTTTGGAGGATTGCGGTTATATGTCAAGAGTGTCGGTTGTGCTTGACCCGATATTCAAAAAGGTAGGATTTTCAGGTAAGTCGGTAATACCGTTTGTTATGGCAACGGGCTGTGCAATCCCCGGAGTTATGGCGTGCAGAACGATTAAGGATGAGAAGGAAAGACGAGCAACAGCAATGCTTGCACCTTTTATGCCTTGCGGTGCCAAGCTTCCTGTTATAGCACTTTTTGCAGGTGTGTTTTTCTCGGATGCAACCTGGGTAGGAACACTTATGTATTTTGTCGGAATATTCCTTATATTCATCGGTGCGTTGATTGTAAACAAAATAACGGGAAGAAGGCGTAAATCCTATTTTATAATAGAGATGCCTGAGTATAAATTCCCGTCATTAAAAAGAGCGTTCCTTTCGATGTGTGCAAGGGGATGGTCGTACATAGTAAAAGCAGGAACAATCATACTTATATGTAATACTGTTATTCAGATTATGCAGGCATTTGATACAAGCTTTGCACTTGTTGAAGAAGGAATGGAGCATACATCGTTACTTGCGACGATTGCAAATCCGTTTGCGATATTGTTGATACCGCTCGGATTTGGCATATGGCAGATGGCGGCGGCGGCAATTACGGGATTTATTGCAAAAGAAAATGTTGTTGGTACATTGGCAGTTTGTTTTGGTATTACAAACTTTATCGATACAGAAGCACTTGTATTATCGGCAGGTGCCGATGAGGTTGCCGCGGTATTTGGTGTAACAAAATGTGCAGCCCTTGCGTGTCTTATGTTTAATCTGTTTACGCCTCCTTGCTTTGCTGCGATAGGTGCAATGAATTCGGAAATTAACGACAGAAAATGGATGTTAGGCGGAGTAGGGTTGCAGTTTGCAACGGGATATACGGTTGCGTTTTTAGTTTACCAGATTGGTACACTGATAACAACAGGAAGCTTTGGTACGGGATTCATTCCGGGGCTTATTGCCGTTCTTGCTATGGCGGCGTTTGTGCTTTATCTTATGATAAAGTCTGATAAAACAGTAAACGCAAAGGGTAAAGGATTAGGCGTATAAGTTGTAGGAGACTGATATGATAAATGTGGTTCTTTGTTTGATAATTTTATTTGTTTTGGGTATTGCCGGATGGTATATTTATAAGGAAAAAAGAAATGGTAGTGTCTGCATAGGCTGTCCGCACTCAAAAACGTGCGGAAAATGCAAATGTGACTGCACGGAACATAAATAAAAAGAGCTGTAGCAAAATAACAAAAATATGAAATATGAGCCATTTGGGGACGGCTCCTGACAGACCTTTAAGGTCTTTTGGCATAAAAACACTGTTTTTTGTGCCAAAACAGGACCGTCCCCACTAAATGGATTGTATTTCATA
>JAZRMB010000040.1:0-76516 GCA_045647245.1 Clostridia bacterium | reverse complement strand
GGCAACTGTGTGATATAATTTTTACCATGAGATCTTGTTCTCCTTTCTCTGATTTTCAGGGAGGTATTGGTTTTGTGGTGAAACTATTATACCATAAGGAGTTCAAGATCTCAATTTTCATTTAACTTAACAAAACGTATTTGTTTATGAGGAAATATATATGAAAGATGTTACTAAAGCAGGTGTATCTGCGAAGGTAAAGAAAAATGGTATTATAAAGCTTACAATAATTGCTACTGTAGCTGTGATTGGAATTATTTTTTCGGTTTACAGTGCGTTCAATATGCAGTATTTGTTTGCATTACTCTATTTTATTGCAGCATGTCTGGGAGTAATATATTCGATAATGAAAATTAATACCGTATTACCGCCCTCTATTGAGTGTGACGGGAAAATACTCTCTCTAACCACATGGGATAACTGTATTTTTCCATATGATGTAAACTTTAAACCGTCAGTTTTTGCTGATTTCGTACCGGCTAAGACCAAATCATTTGAGCTTACTGTTTCTGAAATTTCTTCCGTAGTAATCGGCTCCAAAGGATTTATAGTTCGCACATCAGCGGATTCTGACATAGAGCACAGATTCTTTGAAATACTTGGAAATAATAAAAAATTTCATAACATTGCTAAAAGAAGTGATATTTTTTATGTTAAGCTCAAGGATGGTAGTGTTTATTTTATGTCAGTTGACGGATTTGATGCAAACGAGCTTTATGACATAATTGATACTATCGCACATTATGTTCACGGGCTAGAGTTTAAAACTAATATAAGAATACTCAGAAAAAAATGGGAAGCAGGAACATTAATGCGAAGTTAACAGCGGGATGGAACGTGTGTTCCTTCCCGTTTTACTTAATATAAACTAAGGTGGAGAGTATGTACAGAAAAAGACTTGATATGATAACGGAACATGTAAAAGGTGATATTGTGGCGGATATCGGTACTGATCATGCCTATGTTCCTATTAAACTGATAGAGAAAAATAATTGTAAAAAAGTGATTGCGACCGATGTTAATATCGGTCCGCTACAAAGTGCTGAGAGTAACGTTAAAAAGCATAATATAGACAGTTATATTGAATTAAGACTCGGGTCAGGTCTTTCTCCGTTGTCTGTGGGTGAATGCGACTGTATAATTATTGCAGGTATGGGAGGCGAACTAGTATGTAACATCCTCGCTTCAGGCGAAAGCGTCGCAAGAGGAACCGGACTTTTACTTCTTCAGCCTATGAATGCGCAAGATTTAGTACGTAAATTTTTGAATGAAAACGGCTACAAAATCATTGACGAGGATATAACCGTTGAGGGATTTAAGGTATATAACCTGATTCTTGCTCAAAACGGTGGAGAATATAAAACTATTGATGAGTTTTCCTTGCATTTACCGGAGTATTTGTATAAAAAAGAATGTTTCCCTGCACTTCTTGCAAAGAAAAAACGCGAATTTTCCAATATTTTAAAAGGACTTTCAGCATCTTCCGATGTTGATAATACTAAAATTTTAAAATATAAAGAATTTCTGCACAAAATAGAATGCATTGAGGAGAATAAAAATGAACGGGGTGAAATATAACTATGAAAGCTTTTGAAATTGCAGGTATTATTGAAAAGGAATTTCCGCTGTATCTTGCTGAGGAGTGGGACAATATTGGTCTGCTTGCGGGAAGAAGCGACAAGGAAGTAAAAAAAATATTAGTTACGCTTGATGTTACTGATTTTGTGGTAGATGAGGCGATAAAACATAATGCAGATATGATAGTTTCACATCATCCGATTATATTCTCACCACTTAAGGCTGTAAACGATAAATCAGTTATCGGAAAACGCTTGATTAAACTGATTCAAAATGATATAGCTGTATATTCAGCACATACAAATCTTGATTCTGCAAAACAAGGAATAAATGCAAAACTTGCGGATTTATTCAATCTCGGAAATTCAAGACCGGTATTAGCCAACGAATACGGCACCGGTTTGGGACGAATAGGCACACTTGTTAAACCGATGTCAGCTACAGAGTTTGCAGAGCTTGCGAAAACTGTATTAAAAACTAATGTGCGAATTTCAGGCGATATGACAAGAACTGTTAAATGTGTTGCTGTCGGCTCGGGAGCTTGTGATGATATAATTCCCAAAGCACTCGAAATGGGGGCCGACGTTGTACTTACAGGTGACTGTAAATATCACAGAAATCTGGATTTCGTTGAAATGGGTGCAGTTATAATCGATGCCGGACACTATCCGACAGAGATTATTGCTATGGATATTTTTGAGAATGTATTAAAGATATGCGATGCAGAAATTATAAAATCCGAAATTAAGGATATTTTCACTTTTATATAGGAGGAACCAACAATGCCAAGAAATGAAAAAGAAACAGAAGGACTTTCTCTTCTCGGAAATAAGAAGACAGTTTACCGTGATGACTATGCCCCTGAGGTGCTTGAAACATTTATAAATAAGCATCCTGATAATGATTATATGGTAACCTTCAATTGCCCTGAATTCACTTCGCTTTGCCCGATAACAGGTCAGCCTGATTTTGCAAAAATTCTTATCAACTATATTCCGGCAGAGAGAATGGTGGAGAGTAAAAGTTTGAAGCTTTACTTATTCAGCTTCAGAAACAGAGGTGACTTCCACGAGGACTGCGTAAATATAATTATGAAGGACCTTGTAAAACTGATGGAACCTAAATATATTGAAGTTAAGGGAATATTTACTCCGCGTGGCGGTATTTCGATATATCCTTTTGCCAACTACGGTATACCGGGTACAAAATACGAAAAATACGCTGAAGAGAGAATGTTCTCTCAGCTTAATCTTAATTGATGAGGTATGAAACTTATGAACAGAAAAGCTTTAGTTGTACTTTCCGGAGGGCAGGATTCTACCACATGTCTTTATTGGTCAATTAAACGATATACTAGAGAGAATACATTTGCAATTGGTTTTGACTATGGACAGAGGCATAAAACAGAACTCGAATGTGCAAAAAAGATTTGTGAAAGAGAAAAAATCCCTTTTGAAATCGTAAAAACACCCGTTATAAACGAGTTGTGCTCCAATTCCTTAACCAGGGACGATATCCCGGTTGAAAAGACGAAACCGGAAGACACCCCTCCAAACACATTCGTTGAAGGCAGAAACCATTTATTCTTAAGTTATGCTGCAATATATGCAAAGACTCATGAAATTACAGACATAATAACCGGTGTATGTGAAACTGATTTTTCGGGATATCCCGATTGCAGAGATATATTTGTAAAATCACTTAATGTAACTCTTAATCTTGCAATGGATTACAATTTTGTGATACATACACCTCTTATGTGGCTTGATAAAGCAGATACTTGGATGCTGGCAGACGAGCTTGGTATTATTGACATTATTTATAATGATACATTAACCTGCTATAACGGCATTAAAGGTGAAGGCTGCGGAGACTGTCCTTCATGCTTTTTAAGAAAAAGAGGTTATGATGAATACTTAAGAAGGAAGGAAAATAGTAATGTATGAGGTTATAAAGAGACTCGAAATCAGCGCAGCACATTCACTGACGCTTTCCTATGAGTCAAAATGCAGTAATTTGCACGGACATAACTGGATGGTTACGGTTTATCTTAAGAGTGAGACACTTAACTCTGATGGTATGATTATGGATTTTACTGAAATTAAGCGCAGAATACAGGATTTGTTTGACCATAAGGTTATTAATGATGTTGTAGATTTTAATCCCACTGCTGAAAATATGGCAAGATACATTGTTGAGACTCTTGCGCCGTTTTGCTATAGGGCAGAAGTAGAGGAAAGCGAAAATAATAAGGCGGTGTATTATGTATAAGGTTGTTGAAATGTTTGATAGCATCGAAGGTGAAGGTAAGAGAGCCGGTAAGCCTGCTACCTTTATAAGACTTGCAGGCTGTAATTTACGATGCAGTTATTGTGATACACTATATGCACTTTTCGGTGAAGCTGAGGAATGTCGCTTTACCGAGATGTCGCTTGAAGAAATCATGTCACAAAATATTAAGCCTTGCGTTACCATTACCGGTGGAGAACCGTTGCTTGCAGATGGAATAGAAGAGCTTGTTGACAGCTTACTTTTTGGCGGACACGAGATTAATATTGAAACGAACGGTGCTGTAGATATAATGAGGCTTTTATCTGATATTCGCATTCACGAAGAGGATAAGCTTTTCTTTACTATCGATTATAAGCTTCCTTCAAGCGGAGAAGAAGATAAAATGCTTTTCTCGAATTTTGAAAGTCTTATGCCAACTGATGTGATAAAATTCGTTGTTGGCAGTGATGAAGACTATAATCGAATGTTGGAAATTCTAAACAGAATAAAACCATATTATGATATGGAGTCTATGCCTCAGATTTATATAGGTTGTGTATACGGTAAATATGATATAAAGGAGCTAACCGAAAAAATAGTTTCAGAGCCGGCACTTGAGAGTGCATATCTGCAACTTCAATTACATAAGATTATATGGAATCCTGACCAAAGAGGCGTATAAAATAATTATTCAAGTTTAGGAGGTATATACGTGAAAGTTTTAATGATAAATGCGAGCCCCAGAGTTAATGGAAATACTTCTGTTGCACTCAGCGAAATGGAGAAAATATTCAAAGAAAATGAAGTTGATGTAGAAATAGTACAAGTAGGAGCAGAGGCTATACCCGGTTGTATCGGATGTATGCAATGTACAAAAAGCGGCAAATGTGCTTTTGATGATGCAGTAAATAAGATTGCACCAAAATTTGAAGAAAGCGATGCACTTGTTGTAGCTTCTCCGGTATACTATGCTTCGCCAAACGGAACATTAATTTCGTTGCTTGACAGACTTTTCTTCAGTACCGGTTTTGATAAAACAATGAAGATTGGAGCAAGCATTGCCGTTGCAAGAAGAGGTGGATGTTCAGCTACATTTGACGTACTTAATAAGTATTTTACAATCAGCGGTATGCCGGTTGCATCAAGCCAGTATTGGAACAGTATTCACGGTAAAACACCAGGTGAAGCGCAGGAGGATGCAGAAGGTTTGCAGATTATGAGAACTCTTGCAAAGAATATGATTTTTCTTATGAAGAGTATTGCACTCGGTAAGGAAAAATACGGTCTACCTGAAAAAGAATCACCAATAAGAACCGGATTTATTCATTAAAGGCAGGGCGACTTAACCGTCTTGCCTTTTAGCACTATTAATAATTTATATGGAGGAGTTTATGAAGGAACTTTTGAAAATGTTTCTCGCATTTGCAAAAATCGGTGCTGTTACCTTTGGAGGCGGATATGCAATGCTTCCGATATTGCAAAGAGATATAGTTAAAAAACACGGATGGGCTACCGACGAAGAGCTTATTGATTACTTTGCCATTGGTCAGTGTACACCCGGTATCATTGCGGTAAATACTGCTACATTTATCGGATATAAAAATAATGGTATTCCCGGTGCTATAGCTGCAACTCTGGGCGTTATTTCACCGTCAATTCTTATAATAACAATTATTGCGGCATTTATAACTAATTTTGCAGACCTTCCTGTTGTCAAACACGCATTCAACGGTATAAGAGTCTGCGTGTGTGTGCTTATCCTTAATGCCGTGATTAAATTAAGTAAAGGCTCTGTTAAGGATAAATGGACCCTGATGATTTTTCTTGCTGTATTTGTACTTTCGATGCTGTTTGATGTTGCGGCAACTATTCTTATCCTTGCAGCGGGTCTTGCAGGATATCTTATTAAGCGTTTTATGGTAAAGGAGGGGAAGTAATTGTTACTGTTAAAACTTTTCTTTACGTTTTTTAAAATCGGTTTGTTTGCCGTTGGCGGTGGACTTGCGACACTTCCGTTTTTGTACGAGCTTGCCGAAAAGAATGAATGGATATCAACTGCGGATATTTCAAACCTTGTTGCAATATCCGAATCTACACCGGGACCATTGGGCATCAATATGGCAACATACGTCGGATTTCTTCAGTCGGGCCCCATTGGTTCTTTAGCAGCATCATTCGGACTTGTTATTCCTTCTGTTATTGTAATTGTTGTAATAGCAAAATTTTTAAACAAATTCAACGATAACAAGATTGTAAAAGATGTGTTTTATGGATTAAGAGCGGCTTCGTGTTCACTGATTGCAGTTGCAGGGCTTGGTGTTGCAAGACTGGCATTTTTTGGAGAAGCGTTAACGGATTTTTTCTGGCAAGGTGCGATTCTTGCAGTAATTTTGTTCTTTTCAATGAAGAAATTAAAACTGCATCCGGTTGCGTTTATTGCACTGTCAGCAGTCATAGGAATTATTTTTAAATTTGAATTATAATTTTTAGTATTATGTGATGCATTACTTAAATATAGAAAAAACCGATCTCGCAATTGTTAGATTATGATATTACCCCCTTTACCGGACAAGGCAGTAAAGGGGGTAATATCATTTTTGGTCTGACTTTTGGTGGCGGTTAAGAACTCAGTCAGGTTTTTCTGTGCTAAGAATATCGTTTGTCAGCAATGTTAGTTCATCATATGTGAGTAATCTGTTTATGACATCAAGGAACATATTTGCAGAAAGATTTTCGGCAAATCCCACTCTTGCTGAAATTTGTTTTCTGAGGTATGAGCTGTTATCCTTGCCGGATAATCCAAGTCGATATAAATCGGTTTTGGTTATGAGTCGGTCTGCTTTTGGTTTAGACGTACATCCATTAACCGTTGCACCTGAATTTATAATGGCTTTTATAATTATCTCGTCTGTCATGCCTTCGACACCTAACAGTCCTTCTTTTGAAGCCTTATTTTTTCTTTTTTCACGTCCCTCAATTGAGGGTATATATGCGTTTAATATATTTGAGCCCGGCGCAAGCTGTTTCACAAAGTTACGTATTTTGAGACCTGCGCTGTCAGAATCGGACAGAATAACTATTCCTGTTTTTTTCGCAATATTTTTTATATTTTTCTGTGATTCTTTATTTTTAAAAACCGAAAAACCTCCGGTAGTGAAAATTAATCCGTCTATAAATGACGAAAGCTTGATTTTGTCGTAAACACCTTCAACAATTATTGCTTCTTCAACTTTATACATACCTAAATCTCCTGTTTAATTTATGTTGATATAATACCACTAATGGATTTTTTTGTCAATGTTGTTATTTTTTTGCCCAATACTGTTAACAATATGATAAATTTTTATAAAATTAAAAAAATCGGTTGAAAAATAGTGATTAATGGAGTATAATTATATATGGTATGTTGGTGTAATTAGTTGAATTTATATGGAAAGGACTAGATATATGAGCAAAACATGCAGAATCGGTGAAGAATGTGGTGTGTTCGGTATATATGATCCGAACGGAGAGGTGGCAAGAAGCACCTATTATGGATTATATGCACTTCAGCACAGAGGTCAAGAAAGCTGTGGTATAGCAGTTTGCAAGGACAAGGAAATTTCATGCTATAAAGATATGGGACTCGTCAACGACGTGTTTAATGATGAGATTCTTGATTCTCTTGATGGTAATATGGCTATAGGGCATGTGCGTTATTGTACTAAGGAAGAAGCGAGGCCTGAAAACTCACAGCCGTTAGTTATAAGATATGTTAAAGGAAATATTGCATTCGCCCATAACGGAAGTCTGGTAAATAGCCGTGCACTTGTTGAAAACCTCTCACGAGAAGGCGCAATCTTCCAGACTACTACCGACACTGAAGCTATAGCATATACTGTTGCACGTAAAAGGCTTACTACAGGCTCTATAGAAGAAGCTATTGAAAAGGCTGTTTCACATTTTTACGGTGCATTTTCTATGGTAGTGATGAGTGCACAGAAGTTGATCGCATGTCGTGATCCGTGGGGATTCAGACCTCTTTGTATTGGAAAAAGGGGCGATGCTGTAATATTTGCATCTGAAACCTGTGCATTGGACAGTGTCGGTGCTGAATATGTACGAGATGTACTGCCCGGAGAGATTGTTGTAGTAAAAGATGGAGAAATGACTTCCATTAACACGTATGTAAATACTAAAAAGCCAGGTCTTTGTATTTTTGAACATCTTTATTTTGCAAGACCTGACAGCAGTGTTGACGGTCAGACTGTTCATGATTCTAGAAAGCTTGCCGGCGCATTGCTTTCAAAGGAACATCCGGTAGACGCTGATGTTGTAATAGGAGTACCTGATTCGGGAATATCTGCAGCTATGGGTTATGCGGAAGCATCAGGCATTCCATACGGCCTCGGATTTATAAAGAATAAGTATATTGGCAGAACATTTATTCAGCCGATTCAGTCAATGAGAGAAAATTCTGTAAGAATTAAGCTTAATGTTTTAAAGAGCACTGTAGAAGGTAAGAGAGTAGTTATGGTTGACGACTCAATTGTAAGAGGTACTACTTCAAAACGAATTGTCAGCCTTTTGAGAAAAGCAGGAGCAACAGAGGTTCATGTAAGATCATCTGCACCTCCTTTCCTTTGGCCGTGTTACTTTGGTACTGATGTACCTTCACGTGATCAGCTCGTTGCTGTTAACCATACAATGGATGAAATCTGCGAGCTTATCGGAGCTGACAGTCTCGGATTCCTCAGTATCGACGCATTGGAAAACGTTGCACCTGATTCAACTGTTTGCGGTTATTGTAAAGGGTGTTTTACAGGCAAATATCCAATAGATATTGATGAGGATTCAAAGAAAATGTAACCCTTATAAATAGTGGTATATATTGACAAAATACCATATTTTTGATAGAATAACAATATATTATTATCTACTGAAAGGATTGATTAGATGGCATCACCAAAGGTTGCTGTTATTATGGGCAGTGATTCAGATTTCGATAAGATGAAAGGCTGTATTAAAAAATTGAAAGATTTTAAGATAGAGCCCGTAGTCAGAGTTATTTCAGCGCACAGAACACCGTATGAAGCGGAAGAATTTGCAAAAAATGCAGAGAAAAACGGAATTGATGTAATAATTGCAGCGGCAGGTAAGGCAGCTCATCTTGGAGGCGTTCTTGCGGCATTTACCACTTTGCCTGTAATCGGTGTTCCCATTAAATCATCTACTATGGACGGGCTTGATTCGCTTTTGTCTATGGTACAGATGCCAAGTGGCATACCTGTTGCGTGTGTAGCTATTGACGGTTCAGATAACGCAGGTATACTCGCTGCTCAGATGCTTTCTTTGAAATATGATTATCTTAAGGAATTGCTTTGTGAGCACAAAAGAAATATGGTTGAAGGCGTTAAGAAGAAGGATGCGGCTTTGCAGGAGAAGGTTGCAGAGCTGTAATATATAACATTAGTATTTAAAACAGAAAGGAATTTAATGATATGGCAGAAGCATATAAGGCAGCCGGCGTAGACGTTGAGGCAGGCTACGAAGCGGTTAGATTAATAAAAGACCATGTAAAAAAGACAGCGATTGAGGGAGTGCTTGGTGGAATTGGCGGATTCGGTGGACTTTTCGAAATCCCCGAGGGCTACAAGAAGCCGGTGCTTGTTTCAGGTACCGACGGTGTTGGTACGAAGCTTAGAATTGCATTTCTTACAGATAAGCATGATACTATCGGTCAGGATTGCGTCGCTATGTGTGTAAATGACGTTGCGTGCTCGGGTGCTAAACCGCTCTTCTTCCTTGACTACCTTGCAGTTGGAAAGAACTATCCTGAAAAGGTAGCTCAGATAGTTAAGGGTGTAGCTGATGGATGTGTTAAAGCAGGATGTGCACTTGTAGGCGGCGAAACAGCTGAAATGCCCGGTTTTTATCCTGTTGATGAATATGACCTTGCAGGTTTTTCTGTAGGTATTGTTGAAAAGGACAAGATAACCGACGGTGCAAGAGCTAAAGCCGGTGATGCGCTTATCGGTATTGCCTCAAGTGGTATTCATTCTAACGGATATTCTTTGGTTAGAAAGCTTTTTGACTTAAACGGCGAGGGCGCAAAGGACAGGATTGCAGTATACTCTGATGAACTCGGCAAGACAGTTGGTGAGGAGCTTCTCACTCCGACAAGAATATATGTAAAGCCTCTTCTTGAACTTATAGATAAAATCGGTATTAATACTGTATCACATATCACAGGTGGCGGATTTATTGAAAATGTTCCCAGAATGTTACCCGAGAATCTTACTGCTGTAATCAATAAGGGCACATGGGACGTTCTTCCCGTATTTAATATGATGCAGAAATTGGGCGGTCTCACAGAAAGAGATATGTACAATACATTTAATATGGGTATTGGTATGATTTGTGCAGTTAATTCCGATAAGGCTGATGAAGCTGTAAGAATCTTAAATAGCTGCGGAGAAAAAGCATATATTATCGGAGAACTCAAAAACGGCAATCAGGGAGTAGAGATATGCTAAAAAGGATTGGTGTTTTAGTCTCAGGCGGAGGTACTAACCTTCAGGCTCTTATCGATGCTGAAAAATCAGGGATTATTAAGAGTGGTAAAATTGTTACTGTTGTTTCAAATAAACCTGATGTATATGCATTAGAGCGAGCAAGAAATGCGGGAATTGAGACTAAGGTTATAACAAGAAAAGAATCCGGTGAAAATTTTGATAAAAACATTGCGGATTATATGAAGGAAATGAATGTTGATATTATTGTTATGGCAGGTTTTTTGGCTATAATCGGCAAGGATTTACTGGATGTATATGCTGACAGAATTATCAATATACACCCTTCACTGATTCCTTCGTTTTGTGGTGATGGCTTCTATGGGCTTAAGGTTCACGAAGCGGCACTTGATTACGGCGTAAAGGTTACAGGTGCAACGGTTCATTTTGTAAATGAAATTACCGACGGCGGAAAGATTATAATGCAAAAGGCAGTAGATATACTCGATTCTGACACGCCGGAAACACTGCAAAAGCGTGTTATGGAGCAGGCTGAATGGATTATTCTGCCCCAGGCAGTCGAAAAGGTATTAAGTGAGCTTTAACAGAAAGGTATGGTGGATATCAATGAAAACGCTTGATATTTTTGAAGAGTTAAAAGGAAATGCTTACCCCGGCAGAGGCATAATTATCGGTAAGACACCTGATTCTAAATATGCCGCTTGTGCTTATTTTATAATGGGAAGAAGCGAAAACAGCAGAAACAGAGTATTTGTAACAGAAGGTGACGGAATCAGAACAGAAGCCTTTGATCCCTCAAAGCTGACTGATCCGCATCTCATAATATATGCTCCCGTTCGAGTTCTTGGCAACAAGACAATTGTGACAAACGGCGACCAGACAGACACTATATATGATTTAATGAATAAGCAAATGACTTTTGAGCAGTCACTCAGATGTCGTGAGTATGAGGATGATGCGCCTAATTATACTCCGAGAATATCAGGCATTATTCATACCGGTGACGGCGATTTTAATTATGCTATGTCTATATTAAAGTCAGCTAACGGCAATCCTGACTCTTGCAGAAGATATACATTCTCATACAATACACCCATCCCGGGATATGGTCATTTTATTCATACATATATGGGTGACGGTTCTCCGCTTCCGAGTTTTGAAGGCGAGCCAAAGGAAATTGCTATGTTAAATGATATGGACAGTTTTGCTGATGGCTTATGGAATTCACTCAATGAAGACAACAAGGTATCTCTTTTCGTGAGATATATCAATCTTGAAACAGGCGAGACCAAAGACAAGATTTATAATAAGAATAAATAATGGTTTAAGCGGAATACCCAAGAGGTGTGTTCCGCTTACCTTTGATTTTAGACGACTATTCAAAAACTGAATTTGTATTGAAAGGATGATAAAATTATGAAAGAAATGCAGTTAAAATACGGATGTAATCCTAATCAGAAACCGTCGAGAATATTTATGAAGGAGGGTGAACTTCCGATAGAGGTATTAAACGGCAACCCGGGATATATCAACCTTCTTGATGCTTTTAACGGTTGGCAGCTTGTAAAGGAACTTGAAGCTGCAACAGGGCTTCCTGCTGCTACTTCATTTAAGCACGTATCACCTGCAGGTGCTGCTGTAGGTCTGCCGCTTTCAGACACATTAAAGAAAATTTATTGGGTTGATGATCTTGTTCTTTCACCGCTTGCTAATGCATATGCCAGAGCCAGAGGTGCAGACAGAATGAGCAGCTATGGTGATTTTATTGCACTTTCGGATACATGTGATGTTCCTACTGCAAAGATGATTGCAAGAGAGGTTTCTGACGGAGTTATCGCTCCTGACTATACCCCAGAAGCTCTTGAAATCCTCAAGGCTAAACGTAAGGGAACATATAATGTTATAAAGATTGACAGAAATTACCGTCCGGCTCCAATTGAGACGAAAGATGTATTCGGTATAACCTTTGAGCAGGGAAGAAACGAGCTTGATATCAACGAAGAGCTTCTTTCAAATATCGTAACTGATAATAAAGAGATGACAAAAGAAGCAAAAAGAGACCTTATGATTGCATTGATTACACTCAAGTACACTCAGTCCAACAGTGTATGCTATGTTAAGGACGGTCAGGCAATCGGAATAGGTGCAGGTCAGCAGTCGAGAATTCACTGCACACGTCTTGCAGGAAATAAGGCTGACATTTGGTGGCTCAGACAGTCAGAAAAGGTTCTTGCACTTGATTTTCTTGATGATATCAGAAGAGCTGACAGGGATAATGCAATAGATGTATATATTTCAGATGAATATGAGGATGTTCTTGCAGACGGTGTTTGGCAGAATATATTCAAAACTCGTCCCGAGCCCTTTACAAAGGAAGAGCAGAAGGAATGGCTTAAAAAGAATACCGATGTTGCATTAGGATCAGATGCATTCTTCCCATTCGGTGACAATATCGAAAGAGCAAAGAAGAGCGGTGTAAAATATATCGCACAGCCCGGCGGCTCAATTCGTGATGATAATGTAATTGAAACATGTAACAAATACGGTATGGCAATGAGCTTTACAGGAATCAGATTGTTCCACCATTAATATTTTTGAAAGGATGTAACTGTCAATGAAGGTACTTGTAGTTGGAGGAGGCGGACGTGAGCATACAATTGTATGGAAGATATCACAGTCTCCCAAGGTAGAAAAAATATACTGTGCTCCGGGAAACGGAGGCATTGCAGAGCTTGCAGAATGTGTTCCCGTTAAGGCGACAGATATAGATGGAATTGTAAAATTAGCAAAAGAAAAGAATATTGACCTTGTAATGGTAGCACCCGATGATCCCTTGGTAATGGGAATGGTAGATGCCCTTGAAGCAGAAGGTATAAGAGCTTTCGGACCACGTGCCAATGCTGCAATTATAGAAGGTAGTAAGGTTTTCTCAAAAGAATTAATGAAGAAATATAATATCCCTACTGCCGGATATGAGGTGTTTGATAATCCGAAAGATGCTCTTGAATATGTCAGAAAAGGAAGCTTTCCTACTGTCATTAAGGCCGAAGGCCTTGCTCTTGGTAAGGGTGTAATTATCGCTAACACTCTCGAAGAAGCAGAATCAGGAATTCACGAAATAATGGAGGACAAAGTTTTCGGAGATAGCGGAAGCAGAGTCGTAATCGAAGAATTTTTGACAGGACCTGAAGTTTCTGTACTTGCTTTTTGTGACGGTAAAACAGTAATTCCTATGGTATCTGCTCAGGATCATAAGAGAGCCTATGATAATGATGAAGGTCTTAATACAGGCGGTATGGGTACATTCTCACCAAGCAGACTGTATGATGCTGCAAAAGCTGAAGAGTGTATGAAAAATATATTCCTACCTACAGTTAAAGCTATGGCATCAGAGGGAAGACCATTTAAGGGTGTACTTTACTTCGGTCTTATGATGACCCAAAAAGGTGTTAAGGTAATCGAATATAATGCAAGATTCGGCGACCCTGAAACACAGGTTGTTCTTCCGAGACTTAAAACTGACCTTGTTGAAATTATGGAAGCGGTTATTGACGAAAAGCTTGATACAATAAATATTGAATGGGAAGATAATGCAGCAGTTTGTGTTGTGCTTGCTTCCGGCGGATATCCGGTAAAATACAAGTCCGGCTATGAAATATCAGGACTTGATGAGATTTCAAATTATGACGATTTGACAGTATTCCACGCAGGCACAAAGAATGAAAACGGTAAAATAGTTACTGCAGGCGGCAGAGTTCTTGGAATTACTGCTGTTGCTGATAATCTCGATGCCGCAATAAAGCGTGCATATGAGGGTGTGGATATGGTAACATTTACTGATTGCCATTATCGTCACGATATAGGAATTAAGAAGGTTTGATTATGGATTTTACAGAAAAAACTATTTCGAGTGAAAGTATATATAGAGGCAAAATAATCAACTTGAAAGTCGATACTGTAGAACTGCCCGACGGAAACACCGCTTTACGAGAGCTTGTTGAGCATCCCGGCGGTGTTGCCGTTGTTGCTGTTGACGATTCAAATAACGTATATCTTGTTGAACAGTTCAGAAAACCCTATAATACCACTCTTATTGAAATTCCTGCAGGAAAGCTTGAAAAAGGCGAAGACCCACTTGTATGCGGAAAAAGAGAACTTGAGGAAGAAACAGGTCTTATTGCCGGGAATATGATGTATCTCGGTGAATGTTATCCGACAGTCGGATATACTAACGAAGTAATAAGAATTTTTTTGGCAACGGAACTGAATAAAACATCGCAGAATCTTGACGCTGACGAATTTCTTAATGTAAAGACATATCATATAGATGATATTATGGAAATGATAATGAACAATCAGATAAAGGATTCTAAGACGATTGTAGGAATTATGAAGGCTTATATAAAGTTAGGATTTGCTAATAAATAACGATTGGAGTAATATTATGGTATATGTACTGCTTGTTGACGGCTTTGAAGAAGTTGAAGCTATCGAACCGATTGACATAATGAGACGTGCGGGAATAGATGTAAAGACGGTAGGAGTAAACTCTAAAACTGTTACCGGCTCGCATGGAATTCCTGTTATAGCAGATATCGATTTTTCTGAAGTTGATACTGAAAAAATAGAAGCATTAGTATTGCCCGGTGGTCCCGGACACGAACTACTTGATGCATCAGATTCTGTGCATCGCATGATAGAAAATGCTCATACAAGAGGTGTGTACATCGCATCTATATGTGCAGCTCCTTCTATTATTGGAAAAAAAGGACTTCTTAACGAAAAGAAAGCAACTTGCTTTCCCGGATTTGAGGATAAGCTCTATGGAAGTATTATAACAGGCGAAAAGGTTACTGTTGACGGACAGTTTATTACTGCAAGAGGTGCCGGTGCTGCAAGTGATTTCGGCTTTGCTCTTGTTGAGCTTCTTTGTGATAAAGAAACAGCTGATAAATTAAGGAAGGTTATGCAATATTGAAAAATTCTGCAAGAAAAGAGGCTCTGTCTCTGCGAAGAAAACTCGGAGCTGATTTAAGAAGTGATTACAGTCGTATAATTCAGGAAAGGTTGATGGCTTCCGATTGGTATGTAAATGCAAAAAACATTTTGTGCTACGCCTCATATAATTCCGAGGTAGACACAAGCTGTATCGTAGAAGATATTTTAAACAGTGATAAAAATATGTTTTTACCAAGATGCATTACAGAAAAGCACGAACTTGTTGTATGCCCTGTAAACAAACTTGATGAGTTAGAAAAAGGTGCATATGGTATTATTGAACCGCAAGGCTCGGGTGTTGATATAAACATAATCGATCTTGTAATTGTTCCTGTGGTTGCATATAACAAAAACAGGATGAGAATAGGCTACGGTGCAGGGTATTACGACAGATTGCTTGCGGATAGCGATGTAAAAACGATTGGTATTGCTTTTAGTGTTCAGGAAACATCTTTTGATGATTTTGAACCAACAGATGTAAGACTTGATATGATTATTACAGAGAGTGAGGTGTTGAAATGAACAGAAGCAGAGGCTTTCAAAACGGTTGGTGGCTTGTTTTTTTAACTATTGGTGTAATGTATATAGCAGCAGCTCCGTTCATTTTAACATCTACCGAGTCATTTATGTATATGATGTGCAGTGAATTGGTATTGATTATTCCGATAATAGTCGGTTTGTTCATGATAAACAGTGAAAGAGAAAATATAAGACTTTCTGAAACTCTTGGAATTAAAGGATTTTCACTGAAAATACTTCCTTTTTTAATTATCATAGCACCGTGTGCTCAACTTTTTCAAGGTTTTGTTTTTGCACCGATGAACGCTGTTACATCTTTTTTATTTGGTCCTGAAAATTATGAAGAATTACTGCAGGGGGCCGGGATAAATTCTGTATTGTGGAATTTTATAGTTATATGTATTATGGCTCCCGTAATAGAAGAGTTGTTATGCCGTGGAGTACTTATGCAATTGTTTAAGCGATATGGTATTGCGTCTATGCTTTTATTTTCATCCCTTGCTTTTGCATTGATGCATCAGTCTGCTGTAACACTTATACCGATATTCTTTCTAGGGCTTTTAATCGGTATTGTAAGAATCACAACCGGTTCTGTGTTTGCGTGCATGGTAGTACATTCTGCAAGTAATTTATTTTCGCTTATTGCTCTTTATAGCGGTGAAATGAATTTTTTTGTTGAGAGTTTCCTTGTCATAATCTTATCAGTACTTTTTCCGATTCTTATGTGGAAATTTTTAACAAAGTATACCAACGTTGCCGAGGGAAAAGAGACAAATTATTTAAATAAATCAAATCCCGGAATTTCGATTGGATTGATATTGTGTTGTGTATTTTATATTATCTTAAATATTTCAATGCTCATATCAAGGTTGTTTTCGGGAGAATTATTCTATGAATTAAGTATGTTTTTAGGTTAGAAGGAGATAAAGTTATGCTGTTTGATTCACATGCACATTATGATGATTTGCGTTTTGATGCAGACAGATTTGAAATTTTAGACAAAATGCCTGAAAATAATGTAGGCTTAATAATGAACGCCTGTGCGTCGATGTCTGATATTCCACTAATAAAAGAAATGTGTTTACGATACGATTTTGTATATGGTTCAGTAGGTGTTCATCCGTCTGATTGCGCTAGTATGTCTTCGTCTGATATTTTGACACTCAAGAACGAATGCAAAAATCCCAAAATTAAGGCAATCGGTGAAATAGGCCTTGATTATTACTACGATGATGTACCACGTGACATACAAAGAAAATGGTTTATCAACCAAATCGAGCTTGCGAAAGAAGAAAAGCTTCCCATTATCGTACATGACAGAGAAGCACATGCAGATACTGTAGAAATAATGAAAAATTGTCATGCAGATGAGTGTGGTGGTGTTTTACATTGTTTTTCGGGTAGCTGTGAAATGGCAAAAAGTATTCTTGATATGGGTTTTTATATCGCTTTCGGTGGTGTTTTGACATTTAAAAATGCAAAAAAAGCTATTGAAGCTGCAAGTTATATACCGCTTGACAGATTGTTAATTGAAACTGACAGCCCATACCTTGCACCTGTACCGTACAGGGGTGAAAGGAACAGTTCATTATACATTCATTGTGTAGCAGAGAAACTTGCGCAAATTAAGAATGTAACTGTTGAAGAAGTGGAAAGAATTACTTATGATAACGCAAAAAAATGTTTTAATATTTAAGCTTATAATTAATGCACTCAAAATTCAGAGTGCATTTTCTATGATATACTAAGGAGGATGCAATGGAAAGATTGAATTCAAAAGAAGAGTTGATTTCTTTTATAAAAAGTGTTGTTGCTCTTGTGTTACCGATGGCAATTCAGAACCTTATAAATGTTGGAGTACAAGCAGCAGATGTTGTTATGCTTGGAAAGGTTGGAGAAATTGCAATATCAGCTTCATCACTTGCCGGGCAAGTATATTTTATTATGACTCTTATCTTTTTTGGACTAACCTCCGGTGCCGCAGTTTTAACTGCTCAATATTGGGGTAAAAGGGATATCACAACAATAGAAAAAATTCTCGGGCTTGCATTAAGAACAGCGTTAATTGTTTCTGCAATATTTACAATATTAGCACTTGCGATACCCAATTATCTGATGCGCATATTTTCAAACGACGCTGATGTTATAAAATACGGTGCGCAATATTTGAGAATAATCGCTGTAGCATACATACCTGCCGGATTTACTATGGTTTATTTAAACACAATAAGAAGTGTAGAAAAGGTAATAATTTCAACTGTAGTATATTCTGTTTCTTTAGTTGTAAATATAATTTTAAATGCTATACTTATCTTTGGTTTATTTGGTTTTCCTGCTATGGGAATCAGAGGCGCGGCGATTGCAACAGCTGTTTCACGCTACGTTGAATTTATAATTGTTATAGTATATGCTTTAAAAATGAATGACGTACTGAAAATCAGATTAATGAATTTACTTCATACCGATAAACTTCTAATAAAAGATTTTACCCAATTCGCTCTTCCGGTCACGTTAAATGAGCTTATGTGGGGTGGTGGTATATCTGCGATAAATGCAATAATCGGCCATCTTGGCAGTAGTGCAGTTGCCGCTAATTCAGTTGTTGGTGTAGTAAGACAGCTTGTAATGGTTATAACATTCGGCGTTGCGAATGCAACTGCTATAATGCTTGGTAAAAAGATAGGTGAAGGGAAAGAACTGGTTGCAAAAATCTACGCAAAAAGATTTATTATACTTACGTTGATACTCGGTGTCTTGGGCTCGCTTGTAATCCTGATGTTAACTCCCGTCATTCCGTCTTTTATGACACTTGGAACAGAGTCAGAGAAATATCTTACTCAAATGATGCTTGTAATGGCATATTTTGTAATTGCTTCAGGATTTAATACCGTGGCGATTGTCGGAGTGTTCAGAGCAGGGGGAGATACTAAAATCGGTCTCATACTAGACTGTGTAACATTGTGGGGAGTAGCGGTTTTATTCGGATTCATTGCGGCGTTCGTATTAAAACTGCCGGTAATATACGTATACCTGATTCTTACAAGTGATGAAATAACAAAGATAGTATTTGTTATCAAGCGCTATAAATCATATAAATGGTTACAGAATGTAACACGAGAATTTTAATAAAAATAACCGCAGTATCTTGTAAGAAAAAAATCTTATCAATATACTGCGGTTCTTATTAACTAAGTATTAATTTTTAGTCGCAGAAACAGCTTACAACAACAATGATTACCAATACCCATAACACCATCTCGATATTATTGCATTTACACTTATATCCGTGATTATTCATCTTTTTATACCTCCTTAACAGATACTCAAAAGCATTTTACCTTTGGTACTATTATAATATGCTTAAAAATTTATTGGTGCTACAATCACACACAGTTTTTCTATTATACTTTACATAATGGAGATATTATGATATAATATCTGTAGAAATTTCCGTGAAAGGATGTCATATATGTCAAATTTTCTTGATAAGATACAGTCGCCGTCGTATATATCAAAACTAAATATAAGTGAACTGTCTCTTCTTGCAGAAGAAATAAGGGAATTTCTTGTTGAAAGTGTCAGCAAAACAGGAGGTCACCTTGCTTCTAATCTTGGCGTTGTTGAGCTTACACTTGCAATGCTTTCAGTTTTTGATGTAGCTAACGATAAAATAATATGGGATGTCGGGCATCAATCATATGTTTATAAGATGCTTACAGGTAGAAAAGATAGGTTTGATACACTCAGGACATTTGGCGGTATTAGCGGATTTCCCAAAAGTGAAGAGAGCCCATATGACCACTTCAATACGGGACATAGTTCAACATCGGCATCTGCTGCATTAGGTATGGCGCGAGCACGTGATTTGCAAGGTGGCAAATATAACGTAGTTGCAGTTTTCGGCGATGGAGCGCTCACCGGTGGTATGATGTATGAAGCGATGAATGATGCAGGTCACAGCAACAACAAAGTAATATACATTCTTAATGATAATGCAATGTCAATTTCTCAGAATGTAGGTGCCATAGCAAGCTACTTAAGAGCTTTAAGGCAAAAACCAATGTACCACCGTTCAAAAGAAGTTGTACAGGATTTGCTTGATAAAATGCCTAAAGGCGGAGCACGGCTCGCAAAGGATATAAGAAAAATTAAAAAAATAATTCGTGCAAGTGTTCTTCCAACTACAATTTTTGAAGACTTCGGCTTCGACTATTACGGTCCTATCGACGGACATAACTTCCAGCAGCTTTTTCAGGCATTAAAGCATGCTAAAAATAACGATAAATCAATATTTATTCATATACATACAAAAAAAGGTAAAGGCTATCTGCCTGCAGAAGAAAATCCGAGTGAATATCATGGAATATCACCAACGGGCTCGGTTAAGAAAGACGATTTTTCTTCAGTATTCGGAAAAAAGCTTTTGTCAATAGCATCTGATAATGAAAAAGTGGTTGCAATTACCGGTGCCATGCCGATAGGTACAGGTCTTTCGGAGTTTTCCAATAAATATCAAAATCGATATTTTGATGTGGGTATTGCAGAGGAGCACGCAGTATGTATGGCGGCAGGGCTTGCTAAAAACGGTATGATTCCCGTTGTACCTTTGTATTCATCATTTCTTCAAAGAGCGTACGATCAGATTCTGCATGATGTATGTCTGCAAAAATTGCACGTTGTATTTCCGATTGACCGTGCAGGAATTGTCGGAGCGGATGGAGAAACACACCAGGGGATGTTTGATATGTCATTCCTTTACGGTATGCCCGATATGACCATTCTTTCTCCATCAACATTTAAAGAACTTGAAGATATGTTGGAATATGCAGTTAATGAACATAATGCACCGATAGCAATCAGGTATCCGCGTGGTACAGAACCGACGGGAGTTTGTTCGTATGATTTCCAAATTGGAAAGGGTTATGTAATTAAAGAAGGTAAAGACGCAGTTATATACACTTGCGGCAGAATGGTAAAAACTGCTATTGAGGTTGCAACATTATGTAAAGAAAATAACATAGATGTTATGATTTGTACATTTCCTACCATAAAGCCATTAGACGTTGAGCTTATAAGAAGAACAGCTAAGGGTAAAGCTCTTGCTGTTACTATTGAAGACGGCGTAATATACGGTGGTTTTGGCAGTGCAGTTTCAATGCTTATTTCAGCAGAAAGAACCAAACCGGCTGTTATTATAAAGGCATTTCCTGATAAAGGTATTACACACGGAAACGTTAATGAACTTGATACTTTATACGGTATGGATTCAAAAACAATAGCTACGCAAATTTCGGAGGTATTTCATGAGTGAAAAAATGAGACTTGATGTCCTTTTATTTGAAAAAGGACTGTGCGAAAGCCGAGAACGGGCAAAAGCGCTTATTATGGCAGGGCAGGTATATATTAATAACGAGAAATGTGATAAAGCAGGCGCACAATACCCCTCGGATGTTACACCTGAAATAAGAGGAGAAACACTTAAATATGTAAGTAGGGGAGGGCTTAAGCTCGAAAAAGCTATGAATGAATTTCCTATTACATTAAATGAGTGTGTTTGTATGGATATAGGTGCATCAACAGGCGGATTTACCGATTGTATGCTTCAAAACGGTGCGAAGAAAGTTTTTGCTGTTGATGTGGGATACGGTCAGTTTGCGTGGAAGTTAAGAAGTGACAGCAGAGTTGTTAACATGGAGCGCACTAACATAAGATATGTAACCCCGGAGGATATTGGTGAACAGCTTGATTTTGCTTCAATTGATGTATCCTTTATATCTCTAACACTGGTACTTCCTGTTGCATATAAGTTATTAAAAGAAAGCGGCGAGATTGTCGCACTTATTAAGCCTCAATTTGAAGCCGGCAGGGAGCAGGTAGGGAAAAAAGGTGTAGTTCGTGACATCAATGTACATTACTCTGTAGTTGAAAAAATTGTTGATTTCTCAAGAGAAACCGGCTTTTTCGTACAAGGACTGTCCTTTTCTCCTATAAAAGGCCCTGAGGGTAATATAGAATATTTGATATACCTATCAAAAAACAAAGAAGATTGCGGACTTTGCGCAGAAAATATACGCGAAATAGTAGATAATTCACACAATTATCTTTAACAGGAGGTCATAATGAGACTTTACAATGATATAATAATATCAGATGATAAAGCAATTGCAAAATCATATGCAAAGATAAATCTTACTCTAGACGTTCTGTCAAAGAGAGATAACGGATACCACGATGTGTGTATGGTTATGCAAACAATCAACCTTTACGATACAGTTACTGTTATAAAGCAAAAAGACGGAATCAATTTAACTGTTAACAGTAACGAATTACCAATCGACGATAAAAATATTGCGTACAAAGCAGCAGAAGTATTTTTTAAAGAATGTAATATTAGCGGTGGTGCAAGTATTCATATAGAAAAGAATATTCCGATAGCAGCAGGGCTTGCAGGCGGAAGTTCAAATGCGGCGGCTGTTCTTTGTGCGTTAAACTTACTGTATGAAACCAATCTTGACGACGATGAATTAATACGTATCGGAACTGTGCTTGGTGCAGATGTTCCGTTTTGTATTATCGGCGGAACCTGTCTTTGTGAAGGTATAGGTGAAAAAATCACAGAACTCGATAACAGTATTGTTGCAGATTTGTTGATTGTTAAACCCAAACAAGGAATATCAACCGCTGAAATTTATAAAGAAATTGACTCGCATACAAATATACAGCATCCCGATACAAAAGGCGTGCTTAATGCAATAAAAGCAGGAAATAAAGAAAAGCTTGCATCTTTATTATCGAATGTTATGGAAAATGTAACTATAAAACGATTACCTGAAATTAGCGAAATCAAACAATTAATGAGAAGAAATGGAGCTATAGGGACTTTAATGAGTGGTTCAGGTCCGACCGTTTATGGTATATTTACTGATAAGAATATTGCTATAACAGCTGGAAAAGCTTTTTCTGACAAATACAGTGATGTTTTTATAACGAGAACATATAATTAAATAAAATATAAAAGGGGAGGTGAAGAGGTTTGACGACATTAACAGCTCAATTGATACTGATTTTCAGAATACTTTTAGCAGGAATTTGTGGTGCGATTATCGGTATTGAGCGAAAAAACCGCTCAAAAGAAGCAGGTATTCGAACGCATTTTGTGGTTGCGTGTGGTGCTGCACTTATTATGGTAATATCTAAATATGCATTTTTCGATATGATAGAGATTGCAGAAAACATGGGAACCGAAGTGCGTCTTGATCCGTCTCGAATTGCATCGACAATAGCAAGTGGTATTGGATTTTTAGGTGCCGGAATGATATTTGTACACAAAAACACTATCACCGGTCTTACTACAGCAGCAGGAATATGGACTACATCAGGTGTAGGTATGGCAATAGGTGCAGGAATGTATGTAATAGGAATTGCATCAACTGTTATTATAGTAATTGCACAAATAGTTCTTCATATGAACTTCAGGCTGATTTCGCCTCCGAAAATCAAACTTGTCACAATAGAAGGTGTAACAGAAGAAAAGTATCTTGATTGTTTAACTAAGATGTTTTCAGAGAAGGGAATGCATATATCAGAAGTTTCTGTTGAAAGAATGCAAGAGAATGAACGTCGCTATAAATTCTCATTAGAAATGAATGATGATTATAATGAGGATGACGTAATCTCAATGATAAATTATAAAACCACAATAAAACCGAAAATATAAACTAAAGCCACCATCACATTTGTGAGGTGGTTTTAGTTTGAAAAATTATATTTAATAAGTATGATTTCTAAAACAGTATTAGCATCAAAAATTATAGCTAAATCGGGAATATATTCAATAAGTACAAAAGTCGTATAAATTGCTCTTTATACGACTTAGAAGTACTATTTTTCAAAAATTGGTAAAATTGACCCGATATCAGATATATAACCCTTGCACAGAGATATTATTTCTACATCATATTTCTTTGCAAATTTAATTATTTCGTCTGCATTCTTGTGCAGCTTAATATCTCCGTTTACAGCAAGTTTATCTTTTGAAATTTTTCCCGAAGCTCCACCTAAAAATCCTTGATTATAACCATTTAGCAAAACTGCACTATCATCTACGAGCAACACATCAATCCCAAAATTTCTGACAGCACCATATATATTAATATCAGATGTAATAATTGCTTTTTCATCAATAATACATATATTACATTTGGAATATCCTTGAGCCGTGTTTATTACCTTGTAACCGTTATTTTCTGCATATAATAGAATTTTATCATCTGCAGATGAGGTCTTGCAAATAACCACATTTCCGATTATAGCTACATTATAAGCTACATCCCCGGGATATTTTTTGCATAACCCTCTCCCCGTACATATGTTTGAATTGTTTATATTTTTGCTGTAATAATCAAAACTGTCAGGCTCACAAAGAAAGTTTTCCCCTCCGAGATGAACTATTGATATATCTGCGTGCTTTGAAATATATTTATCGGTGTTTTTTGTTATGGGAGTATCAATTATGTCGATTCCGTACATATTTAACGTATAAATCGCCTCTGCACTCATATCACAATTTGCAATCACGCCAATAACATCTGATTCAGGTAAATTGGGTTTTTCAGTAAATTTCATAGTGTTATTAACCTATCATTTCTTCAAATTCAGCCTCGGATATAACCTTAACTCCAAGTTTATTTGCTTTGTCAAGCTTACTTCCTGCTTCTTCCCCTGCCAACACATATGTTGTCTTCTTTGATACACTTGATGAAGTCTTACCGCCAAATTTTTCGATTATTTCTCCTGCTTCATTTCTTGTATATTTTTCAAGTGTACCTGTGAGAACAAATGTCATGCCTTCAAATCTCAAATCATCAACAGGCTCATCAACAACGTCCATTCTGACTCCTGCTTCTTTTAATTTATCGATAAATTCAATGTTTTGTTCAGCCTGAAAGAAGCGTACAATACTTTTTGCCATTATTTCTCCAATTTCATTTATAAGAGATAATTCATTTTCATTAGCTGCAATAAGATTATCGATATGTCTGTATCGCGTAGCAAGAATTTTAGCGGCTTTTTCGCCAATATGACGGATTCCCAGCGCAGTGATTATCTGCGACAGCTTGTTCGATTTTGAATTTTCAAGTGTTGCAATGAGATTTTCAGCAGATTTTTTGCCCATTTTTTCAAGTTCTGCTATTTCTTCTGCGTTTAAATAATATAAATCGGCGGCTGTGCTTATAAGTTTGTTGTCAAGTAATTGCTTAATAACTGCAGGTCCCAAGCCATCAATATCCATTGCATTTCTCGACACAAAATGAATAATATTTCTCATTTGCTGTGCAGGACAATTAAGACCTGTACATCTGTGAGCCGCCTCTCCGTCTTCGCGAACAACAACAGCGCCGCATGCAGGACAGCAAGCAGGCATAATAAATTCAGTTTCTTCGCCGTTTCGTTCTGAAATAACAACTTCAACTACAGCCGGTATTATATCACCAGCTTTTTCAATTATAACGGTGTCGCCTATTTTAATATCTTTTTCTTTAATATAATCGCTATTATGAAGTGTTGCACGTGAGACTGTTGTTCCTGCTATTCTTACAGGTTCAAGTATAGCAAGAGGTGTTAAAACACCTGTTCTGCCTACTTGTATCTGTATATCAATGATTTTTGTTTTTTGTTTTTCAGCAGGATACTTATATGCAATAGCCCATTTAGGGAATTTTGATGTAGAACCAAGCTTTTCGCGTAGAGAAAGATCATTTACCTTTATAACAGCACCGTCGATATCAAACGGAAGTTCTCCTCTTGTTTCTCCAATTTCATTAACAGCCTCTATAGCTTCATCAATTGTAGAATATTCGTTTTCATTGAGTATTGTCTTAAATCCGAGTTCTTTAAGCAGGCGTAAACCTTCAATATGTGATTTTATCTCAACACCTTCTATTTGTTGTATATTAAATATAAAAATATCGAGTTTACGCTCAGCAGTGATTTTCGAGTCGAGTTGACGCAATGATCCTGCTGCGGCATTCCTTGGATTTGCAAACAAGGGCTCTTCCCTTTCTTCGCGTATTGCATTCAGGGCAATAAAATTACTTCTTGGCATATAAACCTCACCTCTTACTTCGAGATAAGGTATAGCCTTTGCAAGCTTTAAAGGGACAGTAAATATCGTCTTGATGTTTTCGCTTACATTTTCGCCGACATCACCATCTCCTCTTGTTGAACCTCTGTAAAATTCGCCATTTATATATTCAAGGGACACAGAAAGACCGTCTATTTTATGCTCCACAACGTAAGTACAATCCGCTATTGTATTTTTTACCCTTTCGTCAAACTCCCTGAGTTCTTCAAAACTGAAAGCATCCTGAAGACTTTCCATTCTAACTTTATGTTCTACTTGTTCAAGCTTTGAAACAGGCGCCCCGCCAACTCTTACAGTCGGTGAGGTTTGAGAATAAAATTCAGGATTTTCCGCTTCTAAGTTTTCAAGCTCACGTAGAAGTTTATCATATTCAAAGTCAGAAATTTCCGGAGAGTCTTCCACATAATATTTTCTGTTATGGTATTCAAGAACTTCTCTTAGTTCACTTATTCTGTTTTTGATATTTTCTTTATTCATTTTCTTTCTCCTTGGCGTGTATATAGCCCGGTGTATAATAAGACGGAACTTTTCCTATAATAATATTTTCATATATAGGTACTTGAGTTTTTATAGTCCTCGTTTCACATATGTATGCAGATATAATCGAAATTTCCACGGTTACAGCAAGCCACGCAGAATATTTTACCTGATTTATTCCGCAGGTTTGAGCTGCTGTGTCAATATTTATTTCCGGAACAGTTGTATATTCCGCTTTTATTGGAATTTTCACTCCACTCCCCTGCATAAAACTGTTTTTAAATACGTTTCCAAACGGTATAAATATATAACTTTGAGACATTTCATCAAGTTTATTTATAAGTTCCTCTGAAAAGTCCGATCTTAGTGTGTTAAGCTGTAATGTATCAATTTTTAATAGTGATGTTTCTGAATTTTCACAAATTTCGTTCATTGAATCTTTTGATTTTTTTAGTGTCACCTTCGCCGTCTCAGAAATTATTGCACTAACTTTTGATGAAGCAGTTTTAGAAGCAATATTAATGAATGCCGGTGAAATTCTAGATATAAATATAATTGAAGACATCACTATAATTATAAGCATTATCAGTAAATAAATACTTATTTTAAGCTTATTTCTTTTAGAAAGACTTTTCAAAAAAATCACCTCTTTATGCTACTACAATATTCACATTAAGGATATTGTGTGAAAGAGGTGATTTTTTTCTTTATGATATTATAATCTCTTTTCTGCTATTTCGACAAGTGCATCGGCAATGAATTCATCTATTGTCATACTGCCCTTATCGCCTTCTTTTCTTGAACGAACAGAAACTGCATTTGCTTCTATATCCTTATCTCCGAGAAGAAGCATATAAGGAACTTTTTCAAGCTGTGCTTCACGGATTTTGTAACCGATTTTCTCAGCTCTGTCATCAATTTCCACTCTTACAATGCCTGCATCTTCAAGCTTTTTCTTTATTTCATATGCATAGTCATGATGTCTGTCAGCAATCGGTAAAAGCTTAATCTGAACAGGAGCGAGCCAAAGCGGGAACGCACCTGCATACTTTTCAATTAAAAGTGCAAGTGTTCTTTCATAGCAACCGATTGAAGTTCTGTGAATGATATACGGATTCTTTCTTGTACCATCCTTATCCACATACTCCATTCCGAATTTTTCAGCAAGCATCTGGTCTACCTGAATTGTGATAAGCGTGTCCTCTTTACCATGAACATTCTTAATCTGAATATCGAGCTTAGGACCGTAAAAAGCTGCCTCACCTATACCGATTTTGTATGGAATTTCAAGATGATTAAGAATTCTTTCCATAATTCCCTGAGCTTCTGCCCACTGTTCGTCGGTTCCTATATACTTTTCTCTGTCGTCAGGATCCCACTGTGAGAAGCGATACGTAACATCCTCATAGAGTCCGAGAGTTTTAAGCATATAGATTGCAAGTTCAAGACAACCCTTGAATTCATCCTCTAACTGTTCAGGTGTACACATAAGATGACCTTCTGAAATTGTAAACTGTCTTACTCTTATAAGACCGTGCATCTCGCCTGAAGCTTCGTTTCTAAAGAGTGTCGATGTCTCGTTAAGTCTCATTGGTAAATCTCTGTATGAGCGACCTCTGTTAAGATATGCCTGATACTGGAAAGGACAGGTCATTGGTCTTAAAGCAAAAACTTCCTTTTCATTCTCAGGATCACCCATAACGAACATTCCATCCTGGTAGTGATCCCAGTGGCCTGACAGCTTATACAAATCGCTTTTAGCCATGTACGGAGTTTTGGTGAGCTGCCAACCGCGCTTTTGCTCTTCGTCTTCAACAAATCTCTGAAGAAGCTGAATAATTCTTGCACCTTTAGGAAGAAGAATGGGTAATCCCTGTCCGATCAAATCTGAAGTTGTGAACAATTCAAGCTCACGTCCGAGTTTGTTATGGTCACGTTTTTTTGCTTCTTCAAGCTGTTCAAGATGAGCAGCAAGCTCATCCTTTGTAAGGAATGCAGTTCCGTAAATTCTCTGGAGCATCTTATTTTTTTCATTTCCTCTCCAGTAAGCACCGGTTGCGCTCAAAAGCTTATAAGCCTTGATTTTTGAAGTATAATTGATATGAGGGCCTGCACATAAGTCGCAAAAATCTCCCTGCTTGTAAAAAGATATAACAGCATCCTCGGGAAGCTCATTAATAAGTTCTATTTTGTACGGCTCATCCTTCATAAGCTCTAATGCTTCTGCTCTGGGTAGTTCAAATCTTTCAATTTTAAGATTTTCTTTTGCTATCTTTTTCATTTCTGCTTCAATAGCTTCAAGATCATCAGGTGTAAAGGTATGTTCAGTGTCAAAATCATAATAAAAACCGGTATCAATTGCAGGACCTATTGCAAGCTTAGTGTCCGGGAAAAGGCGTTTTACAGCCTGAGCCAATACGTGTGATGCTGAGTGTCTTAGCGTTTGAAGTTCATTCATTTCCATTTTTATATACTCCTTGAAATATTTTTTATAAGGGATGCAAATAAAAAAGCACCGCCAAAGAATGCCAAAAAAGCAATCTTAGGGGTGCATAAAATTGCACGGTTCCACCCTAATTATGGTATAAATACCATCAACTCATTAACCTGTAACGTAGGAATACGGCAACGCTTAACAAGTATAACTTTTTTCACGTGCGGCTCCAAAGTGGTATTCACATCTTAACAGATAAAGGAATGCTTACAGCCCGGGGCATTCCATCTCTATTTATCTGTATGCAAAGATGCTACTGTCTTTTTCATAGCTTTTATATTATTATACATCGTTGCACAATAAAAGTCAAGTGATTTTTTCAACTTTTAGACTTTGGTTTGAATATTAGCGAGCATATCAGACCAAATACGACTGCGACACCTATTCCCGATGCTGCCGCCGTAAATCCACCCGAAAATATTCCTAATATCCCTTTATCAAATACACCTCTGAATACACCTTTACATAGGACATATCCGAATCCTGTCAGCGGTACTGTAGCTCCGGCACCTGCAAAATCGACAAGGTACTCGTAAATTCCAAAAGTCTGCAAAAATACACCTATAACAACATAGCATACAAGTATTCGCGCCGGGGTTAACTTTGTTTTATCAATCAGAATCTGTCCGATGGCGCAAATTATTCCACCGATTACAAAAGCTTTTACATAATCCATCAGTTATTATCTCCTTCAAGTATTAATGCATGAGCAATAGCAGGTATACTTTCTCCCTGATACAGTGCTTGTGTATTCATAAGCGCACCTGTTGCCATCAATATTATTTTATTGATTTCTTTATTTTTGAGTTTGTTGAAAATGTATGAACAAAATACACTTGCCATACAGCCACAACCACTGCCGCCACTATGAACATCCTGACGGACTGTATCATAAATTATGCATCCGCAATCTTGATGTTTAGGTTTAATTTCATACCCGTTTTTATATAAAAGTTCACATAAAATATCAGAGCCGATTGAACCAAGATCTCCAGTTATTATCATATCATAATCATCAGGTGTTGTTTTAGTATCATTAAACAGTGCTGTAAGAGTATCACAGGCAGCAGGTGCCATTGCCGTTCCCATGTTGTTTGCATCTGTAATGCCCATATCAACAATTCTGCCGGGAGTCGCCATAGTGATTTTTACATCACCTTTATTTTCAATCACTGCCGCACCTGATGCTGTTACAGTCCACTGTGCTGAAGGAGGTCTCTGTCCTCCGTAATTAAGTGGCATCCTAAACTGTTTTTCAGCAGAGCAAAAATGGCTTGATGTTACACAGATGCTTCGCTTCGAATAGCCACCATCAACAGAAATTGCAGACAACAGCATTGACTCGCAAAATGTAGAACAAGCACCGTAAAGGCCAAAAAACGGTATCCTCATATCTTTTAGTCCATAGTGCGCTCCTGTACATTGGTTGAGCAAATCCCCACCATATATCATATCAATATCGCTTTCACAAACCGAAGCTTTTTCAATCACTTTTTTTACAGCCATCTGTTGGAATTTGCTCTCAGATTTTTCCCAACTGCTTTCACCAACCTTATCATCATCGACTATAACGTCGAAATAATCTGAAAGTGGTCCTTCACCTTCTTTTTTTCCAACAATGGATGCTGTTGCTGATATTTTGGGTGTGTTTGGGAAGTTTATCGTCTGTTTACCGATTCTGTTCACTTAATTTAACACTCCTTGTAATAGTATCTTGTATATATTATTTCAAATAAAATCATTAATATGCAAAAAACAGCTGTTTGATGAACTTTAGTTGTCGGTAATCTTTTTTCTGATTTCAATCATTTTAAGGTCAGTTTCAGCAATAGTATCGGCACATTCCTTCAACTCCGAAATTATATCCTCCTGGTTCTCTATATCCTTTTTATATTTTATCTGATGTTCAAGACTTGCCCAGAAATCCATTGCAATGGTTCTGAACTGAACCTCTACCTTTATCATTTGTTTTCTGTCGGCGAAAAATACAGGTATTTCGACAATCATATGATAGCTTCTGTAGCCATTTGGCTTAGGGTTCTTTATGTAATCTTTTATTTCAATTAATCTAACGTCATCCTGCTTCAAAAACATTTCAGATACTTCATATATATCATCTATAAATGAACATATAATACGAATACCTGCAACATCATTAAGATTTGTCAATATTGAATCAATTGAAATATCATATCCTTTTCTGTATAGCTTCTGAGCAATGCTTTCTGGCTTTTTAATTCTTGTTTTAATCATTTCGATAGGATTTCTGCTGTTTTTAAGACTTAAATCGTCATTTAGGACCTCGAATTTAGTTCTGACCTCTCTTAATGCACAATTATAAATCATCATGACCTGCTGAAAGTTACTGAATGTTTTGAATAAATTTCCCGCATCAGCAGGTATGTTTCTTTCAGGGATGATTTTGGTTAATTCCTGCTCCATCACAAATATCAACTCCTTTACGACTTCTTTATAAATTTATTCCGGCAAACAGGACAGGTAATTTCGATTTTCCCTTTTCCCTTTGGGACTTTTACAGTCTTTTTGCACGAAGGACATTTGAAATACCTGTATATTTTTCTGTCCCTTTTTAAAAAAGCCGATATATCATAGCAGATTTGTCTGAACTTCATATTTTCATTTGCACGATAAACAGTCCTTTTTGAAAAAATTCTGTAAAGACACCATCCCATAACGATATATGCGAGGAGTCTTAATATAATACTTCTTGTCAAAGAAGACAAAAGCATGAGTGCAATCGATAATATTGCAAGCGCCTGACCAAGCTTGTCCATACCATATCTGCCGTACATAAATTTTTGTATCCTGTTAAACATATCATACACACCTTTCTTAAGCTATATTCTATTATATATAAATCTTAAAAGCAATAGCAATTGTCGAATGTTTACACTAAATTAACAAAAAATAAATTATTAAATCATAATTAAAGAGACCGAGCGAATATCGGTCTCTATTATACAATTATTGAGGATATACTTCTATTAATTCAACACCGTCTACTGCCTCTTTTATAAGTGATTCAATGTCGAGTGCAGATTCCGTTTTAATAACCTCTGCAAGCTTTGGATGTGTGGCAGGATGCTTTGGAGTAAACACAGTGCAACAATCCTCGTAAGGAAGTATTGAAGTTTCAAATGTGCCGATATCTCTTGCAATATCGACTATTTCACCCTTATCCATACCAATAACCGGTCTGAGCACAGGTATTGTGCATACAGAGTTTGTAACATTCAAAGCATCAAGAGTCTGGCTTGCAACTTGTCCAACGCTCTCACCTGTTATCAATGCTGCAGATTTTGTTTTCTTTGCAATAATTTCTGAAATTTTCATCATAAACCTGCGCATAATCAGTGTAAGATACTCCTCAGGGCAATTATCTCTGATTTTAAGCTGAATTTCGGTAAAAGGAACAACATATAAATTAATTTTTGAAGTATATTGCGCGAGTATTGATGCAAGCTCTATTACCTTTTCTTTTGCTCTGTCGCTGGTATACGGGAAACTGAAAAAGTTTACGGCATTTATCTCAACGCCGCGCTTTGCAATCATATATCCTGCAACCGGACTATCGATTCCTCCTGACAAAAGAAGTGTAGCACGTCCGCCGGTTCCTATCGGCATTCCGCCTCTTCCCTGCATTTTATTAAGTGAGCTGTAAACGTAAGCCGCTGTATCTCTTATTTCCACTCTTACAACTACCTGAGGATTGTGTACATCCACAATCAGTCCTTCTACAGCATCGTGCAGTGTGCCGCCTACAATCTGTCCGATTTGCATTGATGTGAACGGAAAATGCTTATCAGCTCTTTTTGCATCCACCTTAAAGCTTGTACCACTTTTCAACTGACCTGAGCAATACTTGATAGCTTTTTCTTTGATATCATCAATATCCTTTTCGCATATACAGGCGCGGGTTACAGAAACAATACCGTAAATTTTACCGAGTCTGTCGCAAACTTTATCAATATTCTCAGGTGCAGTTTCAATATATATTGTTGCCTGTGCAATTGAAATTTTACATTCGGCAACATTTTTTAACGAGTCTTTGATGTTCTTTATTAAAATTCTCTCAAAAACAGGTCTGTTGCCGCCTTTTAGGATTATTTCACCGTACTTTACAAGTATAATTTCATTCAATTTTTTATTCCTCACTATCTCATATATTTGCGAATTTTTCCTACTTCTTCTTTTATTATAGGTACAATCTCATCAAGCTCGTTATAATCCGAAAAAGAATCAAAACTAAATCTGATTGCTGACATTATTTCAGCATCGGTGCATCCCATTGCGCTAAGTACATGACTTGGCATAGGTTTATTTGAAGAGCAGGCAGAACCGCTTGATACAAATATACCTTTAGCTTCCAACGAGTGGAGCAATATTTCTGATTTTATGCCTAAAAATGAAATATTCAAAACGTATGGCGAATAATCAGTTGAGCTTCCATTGTACTTTGTATCCGGGATTTCAGACAGTATGCCGCTTAAAAGTTTATTTCGTAATGCTTGTATTCGTTCATAGTCATTATTATTTTTATGATATTCAGCCGCCGCACCAAACGCCGCAATTCCGGGGACATTTTCAGTGCCTGAACGTTTATTTGACTGCTGACCGCCACCTACAATCAAGGGCTCTGTTCTTTTATTGACATATAATGCACCACAGCCCTTGATGCCGTTAATTTTATGGGCACTTAGTGAAAGTAAATCAATCCTCATTTTCTCGGCATTTATGTTGAGTTTTCCTGCGCTTTGTACAGCATCGACATGAAAAGCAGCGCCGGGACAAATCTCGTCTATTAGTGCTCTTATTTTTTCAATAGGCTGAACTGTACCGGTTTCGTTATTTACATGCATAATACTTACCAATGCAGTATCAGCTCTCAGCTTGCTTCTGAGGTCATCAATGTCAATCATACAACTGCTGTCAACATTCACATAATCAACATCCCAACCGTTATTTTCAAGAACTTTGAATGGTTCCAAGACGGATGGATGTTCGATTTTACTTGTTACTGCATGCTTTTTTCGGGACAGTCGTGCTGTACCGAATATTGCGGTATTATTTGATTCAGTACCGCCTGATGTGAAAATTATATTATTCTTATTACACCCAATCAGGTCGCTTACACTTTTAGTTGAGCTTTTAATTATTTTCTCGGCAGCAAGTCCCATTTTGTGTAAGCTTGACGGATTACCGAAATCTGAGAAAGCATTTACAGCCGCATTGACTGCAGCATCACACGGCTTAGTTGTTGCCGCATTGTCAAGATATATCACTAGCTTTCCCTCCTTTAATCTCTACTCTTAAAAACGAGCGCACAGCCACCAGAAGCTTTAATATTGCACTTAACATCAGATAAAACGTTACTTACTCCACGACTTTCACCAAATTTTAGTGTTTCACCGCAAAGCTTATACATTAATCCTTCTGTATATACATTTTCAAGATTTTTAATCGGTATAACAGAAACAATATCGCCAATATTTCCGCACAGGCTTATTTCTTTTTCCATATAATATATTTCGTTATGTTCATTTACAACACAGCCCGAGCAACCGGATTCGTATATCATTTTCAGCAAAAGAATATTTGCTATTGAATGGTCTGCCCTGCTTCCGAGTCCGCCAAAAATCAATATATCGTCGTAACCTTTTGAAATTGCAAGCTTAACAGCCGCTTCAGTATCGGTTTCGTCCTTCATTACATTTAGTTTAATAATATTTTCTGCTTTAACATCAACCTTCACCGAGTCCATATCACCGATAAATATATCAGGATATACCCCTGTGGTGATAAGGTGTTCAAAACCGCTGTCAGCTGCAATGATTATATCTGCTGATTTAATTGCATTATTAAGTTGTGAGATATCGTTAACCTCACCGCCTGCCAGTATTAAAGCGCGCACGCAGCTTCCTCCAGTTCCTTGATATTGCTTTCTATATTTCCACGGAATACAGCTGTACCTGCTACCAATATATTGGCTCCGCATTTTATAACATTGGATATATTATCTTTGTATATTCCGCCGTCTACCTGTATATCAAAATCTTCTCCGCAAAGCTCTCGGAGTTCTGTAATCTTTGCATTTACAGACTCAATATAGCTCTGACCACCGTAACCCGGATGTACACTCATTACAAGAACCATATCAAGCTTATCAATTAAGTCTTTTATAGCTGAAACAGGTGTGTCCGGGCAAATAGAAACAGCAGCCTTTTTATTATTGGCTTTTATGATTTCAATACATTTTTCGGGTTGTTTTGTAGCCTCTATATGAAACGTTATGCTGTCTGCGCCGCTTTTTATAAAACGGTCAATATATCTCTCGGGCTCTGTAATCATAAGATGAACATCAAAAATCATATTACTCTTTTTCCTAAGCCCTTCGTATACAACTGTTCCAAAGCTGATATTTGGCACAAAAATACCGTCCATTACATCAATATGAAGCCATTTAATGCCGCTTTCCTCACATTTTGCAACATCTTCGCCTAGTTTTGTGAAATCAGCCGCAAGAATAGATGGAGCAATTTCTATCTTTTTCATTCTTCTTATTCCTTTCTGTTTACCATTGCTTTACAGATTTCAACTGATTATAAAGCTCGGTATAGTTATTATATCTTTCTTCTGAAATATTGCCGCTTTGAACAAGTCTCTTTACTGCACAGTCAGGCTCGTTGATGTGAGAACAGCCCTTGAATCTGCAAAAATCATCTTCAATAATCTGAAATTCAGGGTAATAATGTTCAAGTTCTTCTGCTTTAATATCACATATTTCAGTAATTGCAAGAGAACTAAATCCAGGGGTATCAAGAATAAATGAATTATTTCCGATATCAAACAGTTCAACATGCCTTGTGGTATGTTTACCCCTGTTGATTTTGGAAATCTCTCCGGTTTGCGCAGTAAAATCACTAAGGAGGTTTAATATACTTGATTTGCCCACGCCCGACAGACCCGCAAAAGCAGAAACCTTTCCATCAATTATTTTCTCAATAACTTCTACTCCCTGCTCTTCTTGCGCACAAATGCTTATTACCTCAAAACCGGCTTTGCTGTATATATTTACTATATCGGTTCCGTCTGCAAGGTCTGTTTTGTTTATGCATATAATCGGTGTTATACCCGATGCAAGAGCCGCAACGATGAGCTTATCCGTCAGAAAATAGTCAGGTGACGGATTTGCCGCTGCAATAACTATTATAAGATTATCAATATTTGCAACGCTCGGGCGTATGAGATGAGATTTTCTCGGATAAATCTCATTTATACTGCCATTTTCAAATTCAACATAGTCACCTACAGTTGGTTTTATGTTGTTCTTTCTGAATATTCCTCTTGCTTTACATTCGTAAATGGTTGAAGCGTCATCCTTTACATAATAAAATCCGCCTACACCTTTAATTATAATTCCTTTCACTTACACACCTCTGTAATCAGAATTCTATTACTCTCTTCATAACCATAACCCCGTCAATATATGCCTCAACTGTAGCATCATTTTTAGCCTCAACGGGGATATCTACCGTTCCCTCAGATTTATTATGTTTTTCGTCGTGTATTGTTTTACCGTTTGCTACTACTTTAAGATGAATTTCATCATTAGCATCATCAGGAATCTGAATTGAGATGGTTTTACGTTTTCTCGCCTCAGCTGTAGGAGTTGGTGTTGGTGTAGGAGTAGCTGTTGGTGTCGGTGTAGGCTCCATAACAGGAGGCTTAACTGAAATCGTGATTGAAACAATACTTCCTTTTTCAGCACTTTCTCCGCCCAACGGATGCTGTGATAATACAGAACCTTCGGTTTCATCTGTAGATTCACGTTCTGATACGCTGACTTTAAAGCCTGCATCGGTAAGCTTCTTTTTAGCATCGTTTAGCATATCTCCGACTACGGTAGGTATAATTATTTCATCATCAGTGCCGGAAGATACATACAGCACAACAGAATGTCCTTCATGAACTTTTATTCCTTCAGCAGGCGTTTGGCGTATTACATATCCCTCATTGACTGCTTCACTTTCTTCTTCGAATTTTTCAGGAATAAGCTTGAGTGTATTTAATATATCAAGTGCATCATCGTAATTTTTACCGGTAAGGTCAGGAACAGATATGTTTCCTTCTTCCTCGCCCATACTTATTGTAATTTTGATTTTTTTATTACTATTCATGTATTGATTTGCACCGGGATCCTGCAAAATTATTTTACCTTCTTCTATCTCATCTGATGTTTCATATTCAATATTATCCTCATCAATAGATATACCTACCAGTTTAACTGCATCCAAAGCTTCTTCAAGTGTCATATTGGTTATATCCGGAACAGGAATTTCCTTTTCTCCGCCACTCATTAAAAAGTAAGCTGATAAACCGGCAATGACAGCTATTGTTGCTGCAATTACAATAAAGAGTTTAAATTTATTATTTTTACTCTTTTTCTTTTTATCTTTTCTTCTTCTGCTATATTGAGTATTAGCATTATTCTGATAGTCTGATTTATTATTTTTCTCAAACCCAAAACCTGAAAATACATTTTTCAAATCACAAATCATATCATTTGCATTCTGATATCGTCTATGTTGCTCTTTTGAAATTGCCCTCATTACAATAGATGAAACAAAAGTAGGAATATCAGGATTGATTATTCGGCAATCTGTGGGCTCTTCATTGAGTTTAAGCATAGCAATTGATACAGGGTTGTCGCCGTCAAACGGAACCTTTCCGGTTATCATCTCATAAAGAACAACACCAAGAGAATAAACATCACTTGCAGCATCAACATATCCACCTCTTGCCTGTTCCGGTGATATGTATCTGACAGACCCCATAGTATCTTTACTCGCAACAAGAGTATCACTTGTTACCGCACGGGCTATACCAAAATCAGCCACCTTGATTTCGCCGTCTTTTGTAATTATTATATTATGAGGCTTTATATCTCTATGTATAACATTGTTGTCGTGTGCACATTGCAAAGCTAAACCAATCTGACCCGCAATATCACACGCTTCTTTCCATGGAAGAACGCCCTTTTTGCTTATGTATTCCTTAAGCGTTATACCGTCAACAAGCTCCATTACAATATAGTTGAGGCCATCCTCCTCGCCGACATCAAATATTCCTACGATATTGTGATGTGAAAGACTTGCTGCTGATCTGGATTCATCTTTGAATCTTTTTAATATTTCCGGATCATAGTTAAAATTCGGTTTTAAAACTTTTACAGCCACATATCTGTCAAGCATACGGCAATGTGCTTTATATACTACCGCCATACCGCCTATTCCGATTACTTCAATAATTTCGTATCTGTTTCGAAGTACTTTGCCGATTAAATTTTCTCCGTTCATTGTAAAATCATCCTTTCTATACCTCAAATACGACGCAGGTAATATTATCTCTGCCACCTTTTCTGTTAGCAAGTTCGATAAGCTTTTGTGCAGCTACTTCAAAATCGTCATTTTCTTTTACAATTTCATATATCTGCTCGTCAGATACAAGACCTGTTAAACCATCACTGCAAATGACTATTACTTCACCCGAATAATCACTGATAGTGATATCTGCCTTTACAAAAGGTTCGGTTCCAAGCGCACGTGTAATGTAATTTCTTTGCGGATGCGTTTTAGCAGATTCGGGGGTTAATTCACCGCTCTCAATCAATTCCTCAACATATGAATGGTCCTTTGTGAGCTGTCTTATTTTTTGTTCATCAAGTATATATACTCTGCTGTCGCCGATATTTGCTGTTATAAGCTTGCCCTTAAATACAAACGCAACAGCAGATGTTGTACCCATTCCTTCGTGGTCTTCGCATTTACTCTTTCTGTAAATTTCATCATTTGCCTCAATGAGAGAGCGACGTAATAATTCTGAAAATTCAACATAATCCATCTCCGGATCAAAGCCGTCCATAACACCGCATTTTACAAGATCAACTGCCATTTTTGACGCAATTTCACCTGAGTTATATCCGCCCATACCATCAGCAACCATGCCGCCTACGAGCCGTTCATTTCTGTATATGAAATAACAATCCTCGTTAAGCTTACGATATCTTCCGATATCAGTCCCGGCACCAATTCTCATATTGCAACTCTCCTTTCACAGAACTTAAGAGATTTTTACTTATTATCAAGCGTCCTCTTTCTGAGCTGTCCGCACGACGCACTGATATCACTGCCAAGCTCACGTCTGACAGTTGTATTGATACCCAAAGAAATCAATTTATTCATAAAAGCTTCTATCTGAGCATTCGTTCCTTTATTAAACCCGCTCTCTTCCACGTGATTTACAGGTATAAGATTAACGTGACACAGCATACCTTTGAGCAAAGAAGCCAACTCTTTCGCATCATCTTCAGAATCGTTTACGCCTGATATCAATGAGTATTCAAAGCTTATTCTTCTTGTTGTTGTATTAATATAGTCCTTGCAGGCTTTTATCAGTTTTTCAACGTTATACTTTTTGTTGACCGGCATTATACTGTTTCTGATATTGTCATTCGGTGCGTGCAACGAAACAGACAGTGTTATAGGAAGTTTTTCCTCTGCAAGTCTGTATATATTATCAACAAGACCGCACGTTGACAAAGAAATATGCCTGTAACCAATATTTAATCCGTCAGGATGGTTTACATTATGTAAAAACTTGATTACATTATCGTAGTTGTCAAGAGGCTCACCTATTCCCATCATAACAATATTGCTGATTCTTTCGCCAATATCCTTCTGTGCGAATATCACCTGATTCAGAATTTCGCCTGCGGTGAGTGAGCGGTATAGGCCACCTATTGTAGAGGCACAAAATTTACACCCCATACGGCAACCAACCTGAGAAGATATACAGATAGAAATACCGTGCTTATAATACATTACAACACTTTCAACGCAGTTGCCGTCATCAAGTTCAAAGAGGTACTTTGTTGTTTTATCAAGCTTTGATACATATTTTTCTTTAATTCTCAATCTTGAAATATAGCTCGATTTTGCCATTTTTTCTTTTGTAGCCTTTGAAATATTTGTCATACCGTCAAAATCTTCTACACCTTTTGAAAGCCATGAGAAAATTTGCTTTGCACGGAATTTTGGTTCATTAAGGCTTATAATATATTCGCTTAATTCCTCAAACGTAAGGCTTCTTAAATCAATCATCATTTACACCTTTCAAGTTTTGCGGCAAAAAAGCCGTCACAGTCAGTAATATTCGGTAATACAGTCATTATTCCTTCCGAGGTTTCAAAAAAACCTTCCGGAAGTGATTCTTGCATACTTATCAGCTTGAAATTACTGTTTTGTCTTAGAAATTTGTCTATTATTCTTTCATTTTCGTCCTTATATAGTGTGCAGGTGGAATATATTAATACTCCTCCCTTCTTCAGATATTTTGAGGATGTGTTTAATATATTATACTGTATATCACAAAGACCTTTAAAGTCAGATTTATATTTAAGTTCCGGCTTTCTCCTTGCAATTCCTATTCCTGAACAAGGTACATCACAAATTACTTTGTCAGCAGAGGAAAGATATTTTTCATAAGGAATTTGCGCATCGTGAGCCTCTGCTTCGATAATATCTATACCAAGACGTTCTGCATTCTTCTTTATAAGCTCAACTCTATGCTGATGTATATCAAATGCTACAATTTTTCCCGTATTATTCATCAGTTCAGCGATATAAGTTGTCTTTCCTCCGGGAGCTGCACAAACATCAATAACAAAATCGCCCTCTTGGGGATTTAATGCATTGCACACAGCCATAGGAGACGCATCCTGAACAGTAAATAAACCGTCATAATATTCTTTTGTAGCGGAAATATCTGTATGCTTTACATATATTCCGTCCTTTGTTATGGGGCAAATACTGCCTCCAAGCCTTTTAGAAAGCTCGTCTCTTGTAATTTTTAGGCTGTTTGTTCTGAGGGTTGTTTTCCCTTCTTTGCAAAGTGCTTCCATTAAAGATTCAATATCTTCAGGATAGTCTTCTTTTAATTTTAAATAGACCTCTTTTGAAAAAGAGTATTTTATATAAGGCTCTGATATTTCTTCAAAATCAGTTTTAACTGCATTTCTCAAAACACCATTTACATAGCCTGCCGAAGCGGAATGCCCGTATCTTTTAGCAAGACGTACACATTCATTTACAGCGGCGGAGTCCGGAATCTTGTCAAGAAATTTAATCTGAAAAAGTCCAATTCTCAATATCAGCAGTATATGTTTTGACAGCTTTTTCAGTTTTATTTTTGACAGCTTTTCTATCATATAGTCAAGAGTGAGTTTTTTTGAAATAACACCGTATACAAGAGTTGTTACAAAAGCTCTGTCTCTTGCATCGAAATCTTCTGACTTTAGAATATTTTTTAAAGCAATATTTGAATATGCCTCACTATATTCAATTTCATATAAAGCAATCAATGCTGCTTCTCTTGTGTTCTTCATTTAATCTCTCCGTCTGCCTGCAATTAAAACAAGTCTGAGTAGTTGAAGTGCTGATGCAGCGGCTGCGGCAACATATGTCATAGCTGCGGCTATAAGCACTTTTTTTGCGCCTTTTAGTTCATCATCGTATAACATATTACCGGAATCGAGAATGCTCAGTGCTCTTCTTGAGGCATTGAATTCCACCGGAAGAGTTATAAGTTGGAATATCAATGATGCAGAAAATAGTATTATTCCGACTGATGTTAAGCCATATGAGCCAAGCAAAAGGCCGATAAAGAACAATGGCATAGAAAGCTGTGTGCTTATGTTCACAACAGGAACAATAGAATTTCTGATTTTTATTGGAGCATAATTTTTTGCATATTGAACCGCGTGGCCTGCTTCGTGCGCGGCTACCCCGATTGCTGCAACAGACGAATCGGAATAAGTTGCATCAGAAAGGCGTATAACATTACTTCTCGGGTCAAAATGATCTGTGAGATTTCCGCTTGTGTGTTCTACATTAACGTGATACAGACCGTTCATGTCAAGAATTTTTCTTGCAGCATCTTTTCCGGTAAGACCGCGCATATTTGTTTGCTTTTTATACCTGGAAAAAGTCGCATTTACTCCAAACGAAGCAAATGCAGATAATAAGAGTGCAAGAATTACAAGTATATATGTTGAATCATAATAGAAAAACGGCATTTATTTTTCCTCCTATTCAAGAATTACACCTATATCTATTTTGTTACCTTTAATATAATCTGATACTGCCATTGTTTTCTTGCCCGGAAAACGCACAGTATCTATTATAACACTTCCATCTTTGGTTTTAACATTAATTCCGACAGATGATACATCAAGAATTTCTCCGGGAGTTCCGGGTTTGTTCTCGCCAATACGTGCCGATACAATCTTAACTGCTTCGCCATTATAATAAGTATAAGCAAGCGGAGCAGGATTCATACCGCATATAAATTTGCAGACCGATGCGGAGCCGGTATTCCAGTTAATATGAGCAGTTTCCTTTGTAATCATAGGTGCGTATACTGCCTCTCCACATTGCGGTATCGGTGTGATATTTTCAATATTTTTGAGTGTTTGGCAAAGGACTCTTCCGCCGGCTTCTGTCATTCTGTCAAACAGTTCTCCTGCCGTTTCATACTCACCGATCAAAAGCTCCTCTTCAAGCAAAATATCTCCGGTATCAAGTCCTTTATCCATTTTCATTGCGGTTGCGGCTGTAACAGTGTCACCATTAATTATTGCCCATTGAATCGGAGCTGCACCTCTGTACTTAGGAAGCTTGGAAGCATGCATATTTATACAACCGTATTTAGGGTAGTTCAGTACATATTCAGGAAGAATTTTGCCGTATGCAACAACTACTATTACATCGGGCTTGTATTTGTCAAGTACAGTCAAAAGCTCTCCGTTTTTCAACGATTCGGGTTGGTAACATTCTAAATTATACTCCATTGCACATACCTTCACATCCGGGGGGAGCATTTTGTGTCCTCTTCCCTTCGGTTTGTCGGGTTGTGTTACAACAGCGCAGATATCAAAACCGTTATTAATAAGAGCTTTAAGACACCCTGCCGCAATGTCAGGAGTACCCATATACAGAATCTTCATTAAACCACTCCTAATCAACAAATTTAGTTACTCTCTCAAGGAAAAGCTTTCCTTCAAGATGCTCTAACTCGTGACAAATAGCTCTTGCGAGCAAACCTTCACCGGTTATTTTAAACTTTTTACCTCTGCGGTCATATGCTTCGGCTGTAACCTTGTTTGGTCTTTCAACCTCACCGTAAACCCCGGGAACGCTCAAGCAACCTTCACTGCCATTCTGAACACCTTCTTCCGCGATAATGACAGGATTGATCATTTCGATTTTACCTTCTCCAATATCTATAACCACAACTCTCTTTAAAATACCGACCTGAGGTGCGGCAAGTCCTACCCCCTCACAGTTCGTCATAGTATCATACATATCATCGAGCAGAATTGCAAGCTTGGAATCGAAATTCTTCACTTCCTTGCATACTTTATTCAGAATTTCATCTCCGTTTTTTCTAATTTCCCTCAGTGCCAATTAAGAGACCTCCTTTAATATATCGTATTCGGATTTACATCTGCAACAATTGAAACGCACTCATAGATGCTGTTTTTCTTGCAATAAGTAATTGCATCAGACAATGCAGATAATATTTTCTTATTTCGTTTTACTTTCAATAGCAGTTGCCATCTATACTTATTCTTTACCTTTGAAACAGAAGCACGTATAGGACCGATTATTCTTACATCAGGTCCAATGTCGCCATATGAAATCAATGCTTTTGCATATTGTTTAGAACAACTGTTAACAAGCTTATCATTAGGCCCTGTAAAACAAACAGCAATAATGTCACAAAAAGGAGGATAATTAAGAGCTTTCCTCATCTTTATTTCAGTTTCGTAAAATACATTGTAATCGTGTTGTGCAGCAAGTGTAACCGACGCATGATCAGGCGAATATGTCTGAATAATAGCTCTTCCTTTTTTTTCAGCTCTTCCGGCTCTGCCAATAACCTGCTCCAAAAGACAAAATGTACGTTCAGAAGCACGAAAATCATCTATATGTAACGAGGTGTCTGCAGCAATTACTCCAACAAGCGTTACATCAGGGAAATCGAGTCCTTTGGCTACCATTTGTGTTCCGATTAGAATATCTGTTTTCTCTTTTGAAAATCTTTCGAGAATTTTTGCATGTCCGTTCTTTCCGGCTGTAGTATCTATGTCCATACGCAAAACACTAGCTCCGGGAAAGAGGCGTTGCACCTCTTCCTCAACTTTTTGGGTTCCTCCGCCAAAATAGCGTATATGCTTACTTCCGCATGAAGGACACAAATCGTAGTTTTGTATTGTATGGCCGCAGTAGTGACACCTTAGGGTATCATTAAATTTATGATAAGTAAGTGAAATACTGCAATTGGGGCATTCGGCAACATAACCACAACTCCTGCATGATACAAATGTCGAAAATCCGCGTCTGTTTAAAAATAATATTGTTTGTTCTTTGTTTTTTAAATTAAGCTCTATTTCTTCTTTGAGCTTTTGAGAAAAAACAGAATTGTTGCCACTTGAGAGTTCAGCACGCATATCTATAATGCTGACATCGGGTAATACACTCTTATTTACTCTGTTTTTAATTTCAAGAAGTTCGGTTTTTCCGCTTACTGCAGCATAGTAACTTTCTATCCTCGGTGTAGCAGATGCGGTGAGAAAAACACAATCATACTGTTTAGCTCTGAATCTTGCTACATCATGTGTGTTGTATCTTGGCAACATTTCCGATTTATAGCTTGATTCGTGTTCTTCATCAATTATTATTATACCGATATTATCAAGCGGTGCAAACACAGCTGAACGCGCACCTATAACTATGTCCGCTTCTTTATTTCTGATTCTGTTCCATTCGTCATATCTCTCACCAAGAGAAAGTCCGCTATGAAGTACAGCTATCCTTTTGCCGAACCTTGCAGAAAATCTTGAAACCATCTGCGGAGTGAGCGAAATTTCAGGAACAAGCATCAATGCTGTCTTACTGTTATTAATACATTCATCAATAGCCTGTAAAAACACCTCAGTTTTACCCGAACCGGTTACGCCGTGCAACAAAAAACTGTGAAAGACATTTTCTTCAAGAGCATTTTTGATTTTTATAAATGCTGTTTCCTGCTCCGCTGTCAGTTTCTTTTTCACATCACGCTCAACGTCAGGCAGAGGATTTCTATTAACCCGTATGTGTTTGAAGGATATGAGTCCTTTTGCCTCGAGAGACTTCGCTGATGAATATGAACCTGCGGAAAATTTTACTAAATCCGCAACGGATAAAAATTCAGCAGACGATAAAATTTCAAGCATTCGTGCCTGAACATAAGCACGACCCCTTAAAAGGTCATTTATTATCATTGATAATTCGTCAGGTTCAATTTCTGCTTGTGCAACACATACAGTTTTATCCTTTACATCTATTCTGTCCTTCCAGACACGCCCGATAATACCCGCTTTTATCAGTTTCTTCAATTCAACTGAAATATCCTTATCAAACCTGCTGCAAAAATCATTGATTTCCACTTCTCCGCCAAGTTCCTTCAATAGAGACACAATTTCATTTGTATTATTTGTGTTTGTATCTGCCAATGTTACCCACTCATCAGGTTTATTTATACTACCTGCAGGTATAACTGTTTTTATTACATCTATATACCTGCATACACATTCATCTCTGAGCCAATTGATAACATCAAGCATTTTCTCGTCGAAGACGCAGTCGTATACATCTATTATGCTCTTTAATCTTGCGGCAGTTGATTTTTGTTTTACACCGACAACATATCCTTCGGTAACATTGTCATGTGAACCAAAGGAAACCTTAACCTTGGAACCTACAGAAACTTTATTTTCTAATTCCTCGGGTATGCGGTAATCATAGGACATATCCGGTGCGAATGATGAAGAATTAACAATAACCTTTGCAATCATTAATCAATTATGATTACAGCATCGTTGGATTCCTTCTCCGGAATGTCTTTAACCTTAGTATAACCAACCTTACCTGCTGCTATTTCAGCGACTGCAACTGATACAGCCTTTCCTGACTCCGCCTCGATAAGTCCTTCTCCACCTTCACCTATCATTCTTGCTCTTTTTGCAGCCATTGTTACGAGGATGTATCTGCATCCGTCGTCTACGCATTTCTCAAGTGTACTGATACCGGGTTTAATTATCATTTTAATCATCCTTTCAACATAATATATGTATTATTTATATCCCAAAGCGTCTGCTTCGATAAGAAGTTCATTAATTCTACTTCTTGTTGAAACAGAAAATCTTATGGTATTTAATACCTCATTTACACATTCATCAAGATTGTCATTTACTATATAATAATTATATCTTGGAGCTACGCTCATCTCCCATAAAGCAGCTTTAATTCTTTCATTTATCTGCTCGTCTGTTTCACGTCCTCTGTTTACCAACCTGTTTTTTAATTCTTTAAAAGATGGAGGTGCAATAAAAATCAAAATAGCATCAGGGAAAGCTTCTTTAATTTTAAATGCCCCCTGCGGTTCTATTTCAAGTATCACATTCTTTCCTTCATTAAGACTTTTTTCAACTGCTGATTTTGGTGTCCCGTAGTAATTATTATTATACATTGCCCACTCAAGCATATCACCATTTTCAATCATATTCATAAAATTTTCAACAGTGGTATAGTTGTATGTTTCACCGTCAACTTCGCCGACTCGTTTGTCTCTTGTTGTTGATGATACAGATAAGAAAATATCATCATTTTTAACAAGTTCTGCACATACAGTTCCTTTTCCTGTTCCTGACGGACCTGAAATTACAAATAATACGCCTTTATTCATACACATCTGTCAATTCCTCCGTTTCATCAAGTCTGTGTGCTACAGTTTCAGGCTGAAGCGCAGATAAAATAGTATGACCGGAGTCAGTGACGATCACCGCTCTTGTTCTTCTGCCGTAGGTTGCATTTACAAGCAGTCCCTTGTCTTCGCTTTCTCTGATAACTCTTTTTATTGGAGCAGATTCAGGACTGACTATTGCAATGATTCTTTCTGCTGCAACCATATTTCCAAAACCTATATTAATTAATTTCATACCACACCCCCGGTTTTATTCGATATTCTGTATCTGTTCGCGGAGCTTTTCGGTTTCACCCTTTAACTCAACAACATATTTTGCAATTTCGATATCATTAGCCTTAGAACCGGTAGTGTTGATTTCGCGATTTATTTCCTGGATGAGGAAATCGAGTCTTCTGCCTGCAGGTTCATCTGCCGAGATAATTTTATAAAATTCATCAAAATGACTTGAGAGTCTCACTATTTCTTCGTTTACAGCCACTTTGTCAGCAAATATTGCAACCTCGGTAAGAACTCGTGCCTCATCAACATCTCTGTCTTCAAGAAGTTCTTTAATCTTGGTATAAAGTTTGTTTCTGTATTCCTCAACGGTTTTGGGAGATCTTTCATCAACTTTAGCTGCAATGGTCTTCATATATTCTATTCTTGCACATAAATCGGCAGAAATTCGTTCGCCTTCCCTGCTTCTCATTGCAACAAATTCGTCAATTGCACCATTAACAACAGATAATACAGCTTTTGCAAGTTCTTCCTCGTCCTCCTCACGCTGTTGCGCTCTGAAAACATCAGGAAGTCTTGCGACTGTCATAACCGAAATATCATCCTTAAGATTAAAATCGTCTCTCATTTTCTCAAGAACTTCTATATAGTTTTTAACCATACCGTCATTAAGGAAGATTTCTCTTTCAGGATCCGCGTAGTTCTCGGTATTGATATATATATCAACTTTACCTCTTGCAACTCTTGACGCTGCAAGCTGTCTGACCTTTTCTTCAAGGAACCCGCATCCTCTTGGTACACGAATATTAAAATCAGCATATCGGTGGTTTACCGAACGAATCTCGCAGGAAATCTTTTTATTATTGATTATTTCCTCGTATCTTCCGTAGCCGGTCATACTTTTTATCATAAAATCACCCACTTATCCATTATTCAAACTATTATATCATACTTTCGTTAAAATTAACATACTTTTTTGAAAAAAGTTTAAAAATTGTTAACAAAAAAGAGCAGAATTTCTTCTACTCTTTTTCATCTATTGCATAATAGATTGATTATTTGATTATTCTTACCCTGATAACGCCCTCTATTGCTGCTATTTCTTCAGCGATTGCATCAGCAATTGAAACGTCTGTATTTATAATTGTATATGCATTATCCTTCTTACTCTTATTAATCATATCTGTAATATTCAGACCGTCATTAGCAAGAACCTGGGTGAACTTATTAATCATACTTGGTGTGTTTGTATGCATTACACATATTCTTCCTCCGTCACTCATAGAAAGTGAACAGTTCGGGAAGTTTACAGAATTAAGGATATCACCTGTCTCAAGATATGAAGCAAGTTCCTGAGCCGCCATCATAGCACAGTTATCCTCAGATTCTTCTGTTGACGCACCAAGATGAGGAATTGCAATTATGCCTTTTTGGTTAATTGTTTCTGCATTCGGGAAATCAACAACATAACATGATACCTTTCCTTCTGCAATTGCAGCTTTTACATCGTCATTATTAACAAGCTCGCCTCTTGCAAAGTTAAGAAGCTTTACGCCATCCTTCATCTTTGCTATAGCATCTTTGTTTATCATATGCTTAGTATCAGGAGTGAACGGCACGTGCACAGAAATATAATCAGACTGAGCATATACCTCGTCAATGTTCTTTGCTTTATTGATATGGCTTGAAAGTCTCCATGCAGCATCTACAGAAAGATACGGGTCATATCCGATAACATTCATACCAAAATGTCTTGCTGTGTTTGCAACAAGAATACCAATTGCACCAAGACCAACAACGCCAAGAGTTTTTCCTTGAAGTTCACATCCTGCAAAGCTTGATTTTCCCTTTTCAACCTGTTTTGCTACATCATCCCCTGAAAGCTCAGATGCCCACTTGATACCGCCTGTGATATCTCTTGAAGCAAGAAGCATACCTGCAAATACAAGCTCTTTAACAGCATTCGCATTTGCTCCGGGAGTATTAAATACAACAATACCCTTCTCACTGCACTTATCGATGGGTATATTATTTGTTCCGGCACCTGCTCTTGCAACTGCAAGAAGCTTATCTCCAAGCTCCATATCATGCATCGCAAAGCTTCTTAATATAATACCTTCAGCATCAAATGCCGCATCGTCTACAATTGCGTACTTTTCAGCGCTGAGCTGATCAAGTCCGCATTTAGCAATTTTATTGAGTGTTAAAATATTAAACATTTAAAACAAACCTTTCAAATTATAAATTCTCTTCTTCGAATTTCTTCATAAAGTCAACAAGAGCCTGAACACCTTCAATGGGCATAGCATTGTAAATGCTTGCTCTCATACCGCCAACGCTTCTGTGACCCTTAAGATTCATAAGACCTGCCGCCTTAGATTCTTTAACAAACTTTGCATCAAGCTCTTCATTACCGGTTACAAACGGAACGTTCATGAGTGAACGGTCTTCCTTTGCAACTGTACCCTTAAACAACTTTGAATTATCAAGGAAATTATATAAAAGCTCTGCCTTTTCTCTGTTTATCTTTTCAACAGCTGCAACTCCGCCCTTTTCCTTAATCCATTCAAGAACAAGCTTCATGATATAGATGCCATAAGTAGGCGGTGTGTTGTATAGTGAATCATTATCTGCGTGGAGCTGATAATCAAACATTGTCGGAGTAATATCCATAGTATTTCCGAGCAAGTCTTCTCTTACAATTACAAGTGTTACTCCTGCAGGTCCAAGGTTTTTCTGTGCTCCTGCAAAAAGTAGACCGAACTTTGATACATCAAGTTCCTCACTCATAATCATTGACGAAATATCAGCAACAAGAGGTACATCACCTGTATCAGGAAGTTCATTGAACTTTGTACCATAGATTGTATTATTAAGACAAATATAGAAATAGTCAGCATCTTTCGAGAAAGTTGCCTTATCAAGCTTAGGGATATAAGAGAATGTTTTATCCTGCGAAGAAGCTATTTCGTTAACTGTAATGTATCTCTTAGCTTCCTGCATTGCTTTTTTAGCCCACTGACCTGTTACAACTATATCACATTTTTTATTCTTATTTCCAAGGTTCATCGGAACCATTGTGAACTGACTTGAACCGCCGCCCTGAAGGAAAAGAACCTTATAGTTATCGGGAACGTGCATAAGCTCACGAACTAAAGCTTCGCAACCTTTAATTATTTCATCGTATTCCTTTGAGCGGTGACTCATTTCCATTACGGACATACCTGCTCCGGGATACTCACACATTTCTTTTTGTGCCTTTTCTAACACTTCTAAAGGAAGCATAGAAGGACCTGCTGAGAAGTTATAAACTCTACTCATAAATAAACACCTCTTTAATAAAATATGCTTATAATTATACTCTAATTTTCAAGTTAAGTCAACCAAAATTCTATTAATTTGTTCTATTTTTAACATTTTTCTCTTATAAATTCAAAAAAAGCCCCATTCATTCAACTATAGGTTGATGAATAGGGCTTAATATAATATTCTTCAATAGCCTCAGCAATCGCCCATGCAAGCTTAGCTTTATATTCGTCGTCATTTAGCATTGCTTCTTCTTCCGGATTTGAAATAAATCCACATTCGGCAAGTATAGACGGTATTGGCGGAGATTTCATTAAAAACAACCTTGCATCAGCCGCCATAACTGTATTGATTTTTGCGCCTGTAGCAGATGCCATCTTCAATTGCATCAGCTCAGCCAGTTCTTTTATTTGAGGGTGCTTTTTTGAATAGAAAAGCCTCAGACCATGAACGTTCTTTTCCGGATAATGGTTCATATGGATCGACACAAACAAATCCGCTCCGCTCGTTTTCATAATTCTTAGCCGTTTATTCATATCGTCTGTCTTTCTCCATTTTCCGCTGTTTGTATCACGAAGACCTTCGCTGTTGTCTCTTGTCATTATCACCTCAATACCTTTCCCCTCAAGTGTTTCTCTAAGCAGACGTGCAATTTCGAGATTGAGTTCAGATTCTATACTCCCACTCACACCTACCGTCCCTCCGTCCGGAAGTCCGTGGCCGGCATCAACTATTACCTTAATATTTTTATGGGGATTATGAACATCGTTTCTTTTTACAGAATATATAGCAACCCCTGAAATAAATGCTGACATTATGACACATCCGAGTACTATCATAAGCTTTTTCTTGTTTACCACAAGATATACCACTAATAACAACCACCCTTCTTTACCCTATAGCATATTATATGTTATAAAACAATATGATATGTCAGTTATCGGAGATGTTGATTTTTGTGATTGTTGTTTATGCCAACATTTAAAATATTTTGTTTTTTGAAAAAAACTCATAACTGCCGGAATTTCCATGTCTGTTTAATCGTCGCAACAAATACAGGCACTCGGGATTTCTTGTAATTGTATTAATACCTTCTGTGCATGAGAGTGTCATAATGAAACCGTTCTCGTCAAGATATTCATGTGACTCCTCACAGTATGCACCGAAAGGATATGTGTATATGACCGGCTCTACACCGCAATTATCCAAAAGTAGTTTTTGTGTTTTCATACAGTCTTGAGAAAACTTTTCTATATACTCATCCTCATCCTCATTTATAAGTATTTTTGAGCCTATTCTATCCTTACCTATGCTGTGCATATCATAGCTATGGTTTGCAAATTCTACCCTACCGCTTTCTTTGAGTTCCTTTATATCCTCCCACCTGAGATAGCTGTAGGCACTGTTTGCTTCTCCGCTTTGCGAAAATTTTTCGCTGTAGCTTCCCACGATAGATATAACTGCATATGCGTCATACTTTTCAAGTAATGGTAGTATATACGTAAGATTATTGTAACAACCGTCGTCAAATGTAAGCAAATACGGTTTCTTCGGAAGATTTGTGCCGATAGTTGTATAATTAATGACATCACTTGCCTTTACGCTCGTGTACCCGCACTCGGAAAGATATATCAAATCATCTTCAAATCTTTCGGGGGTTATTACGTATTTACCTGTTTTGCTTCTGTCCTTTAACACGCTGTGATACATCAGTACCGGCAGTTTTACGATTTCCTCGGCATTAATAAGGTTATAAACAACACCTGAACCGCTTATAACCAGAACGAACACAACGAATGTCATATATACCTTCTTCAAGTTTAATATAATAGTCATATTACTTTTTACACCTCCGGAATTTACTATTATTATATATATGATGTAAAATCAGATTAATGAGTATGATGATATCTCTATTGATTTTTTTTAAGTTTATGATATAATAATCCGGGAGGCGATTATATGCACAATATTGAGATTATATTCTTAAAAGCAATTGAGAGCTTAAGGTGTGACTTTTTGAATGTATTTTTTGAACTGATAACACTGCTTGGTGAGGAAACCGTTCTTGTTGTCATTATTTGCGTTATATATTTTGCTTTCAGTAAAGATATTGCAAAGAGAATTACTTTTGTAACTTTGACATCACTATGTATTAACAGCACAATTAAAAATATCGCAAAAGTACCAAGGCCGTTTAGTAACGGCGATGTGACTTGTTTAAGGCCAGACACAGCCACAGGATATTCATTCCCCAGCGGGCATACGCAAAACTTTGCGGCGTGGAGCAGTGCTTTTGCGTTTATCCTTAAAAACAATCTTTATTTAACATTGTCATTAGCCATGACTTTTCTTGTTGCATTTTCGAGAATTTATCTTGGTGCTCATTACCCAAGCGACGTAATCATTGGCGCCACACTTGGCATTCTGGCATCGTACTTCTGCAATAAATTATATGATAAATTTGAAAGAAAAAATTTGCTATATGCTATTCTTATTCCGGCTTTTTTACCTTTTGCGATATATTTTATCATTTTTCCCGATACTCTCTACGAAGATTTCTTCAAGATATATGGTATGGCTGCAGGATATCTGTGTGCAGTAATCTTTGAAGAACGTTTTGTACAATATGAATGTAACGGAAATGTTCTTAGAAAAACTCTGAGAGTTATAATTGCTGTTCTTTCATCTTATGTTATAAAAGAATGTTTGGGCGGGGTATTTTCCTCTAATAATATTCGATTTGAGTTTATATTTGATGCTGTAAGATATTTTCTTTTGATTTTTACTGTGTTTGCAATTTGTCCATTTATCTTCAGGAAAACTGGGCTTTAAATTATAAAATTTATTCATCGTATATGTGTGTGATATTGTATACTTATTTTATTTTACATACTATTGGAATGTAAATATAATTAATTCTATGATTTTTCAACAAAATCTTTTTTGATATGGACAAGAACGGAAATATGTGGTATACTATACATTGACAAAATAAAGCTTTAAAAAGCTTGGTAAGGAGAGGTGTAACTTGATAGAGCTCAACATATTTGACAAGGACAGCAATCTGTTGTTTTCGCAAAAGGGCAACAGTATAGACTGTACTTACAATGCTGCCTACAACGAAGGTGACAAGCTTGTTATAAGAAAGACCGATACGGAATTTCTTGCACTCAAGCTTGATGATTACCTTCTTGAAAGCATCATTTTTGTTCCTCTGTCAACAGTCGAATTTGAGATTCCGTTCGGAGCCTTAAGAAACGGCTATGACGAGAAGGCATTTTCAGGTGACAGTCACAGAATTATTGTGTACGAGCCTGAGGATGATGTTAAGTACGGCACAAGAAATATTTCTTTAAATTCACATGACAGACGTGGTCAGAAGAGATATTTTCCGCACGCTTATGCGAATTTTGTAACCAGAGAAGATGTAGTATTCTTTGAACGTAATGCAATTGACGGCATTCGTGAAAACGAAGGTCACGGACCTTACCCATTCCATTCATGGGCTGGCGGTGCAAGAGAGGATCTTGAGTACTATATTGATTTCGGAACTGAGGTTGAAGTTGAAAAGCTCGTATTTTTCCTTCGTGCAGACTTCCCTCATGATACATTCTGGAAAAATATCGACGTTGAATTTTCAGATGGCAGTATCTACACTGCTGAATTTGAAGGAATTAAAGACGGTCAGGAATTGGTACTGCCGGAAAAAGTTGTAACAAAATCCGTACATCTTACAAATTTCAAGCAGGTGTCCTTCCCTCTTTCATGGGCGGCACTTTCACAGGTTGAGGTTTACGGACAGTATATAAAGGAGGATTTGAGTAAAATGGAAGTTAGATGCGCAGCTAACCCGAAGGACGTTAAACATTACACCACACAAAGACTTAGAGAGGAATTCCATATCTCCAAGCTCTTTACAAAGGATAACACAAGAATGGTTTACAGCCATATTGACAGAATTATCACAGCAGGTATTATGCCTGTTTATCAGGAATTGAAGCTTGAAGCAGGCAAAGAGCTTGCTGCTGACTATTTCCTTGAGCGTCGTGAAATGGGTTGTATCAATATTGGTGGTAAGGGTATTATTACAATTGACGGTGTTGAATACGAATTAAACCCCAGAGACGGTATCTATATCGGTATGGGTAATAAAGATATCTCCTTCAAGTGTGTTGATATCGAAAATCCGCCGAAGTTCTATGTTTCTTCATGCCCCGCTCACACTGCATATCCGATTGTTAAAATCGATATAACAAAAGCAAGAAAGGTTCCCTGCGGAAGTGTTGAAGAGTGTAACAAGAGAGTAATCAATCAGTACATTCACCCCGAAGTTATGAAGTCTTGCCAGCTTGCAATGGGACTTACGCAGCTTGAAGTCGGTTCAAACTGGAATACAATGCCTTGTCATACTCACGACAGACGTATGGAAGTATACCTCTATCTTGATATGGGTGAAAATGATGCTGTATTCCATATGATGGGTGAGCCTGACGAAACACGTCACATTATAATGCATAATGAAGAGGCTGTAATTTCTCCGAGCTGGTCAATACATACCGGTGTTGGTACAAAGAATTATTCATTCATCTGGGCAATGTGCGGTGAAAATCAGGAGTTCACTGATATGGACTTTATCGAAACACGAGATTTGAAATAATTTGATTTTTCAAATGGCAGAGTATTTTGGGTGTATCACCCCGGCTCTGCCATTTATTTTTTTAATTTACATTTACATTCTTGAAATACTATGATATAATATAAATGTAGATTTATTACAAGGAGATTTATTTATGTTAATTAAGGGCGCTATATTTGATATGGATGGTACATTGGTAGACTCTCTTATGCTGTGGGATATATTATGGGCAGAATTCGGAGAGAGATATTTTTCTGATAGTACGTACAGACCTTCAGCTGATGCAGACAAAGCTGTAAGAACAATGCATTTTAAAGACGCAACAAAATACCTTCATTCTAAGTTTGGGATCGGCAAAAATCCCGAAGAGCTTTATGAGCTTTCAAATGAGATATTTATCGATTTTTACACCAATAAAGTAAAGATTAAAAACGGCGTTTTGGATTTTCTTGAGTATTTATATCAGAATAATATTAAAATGTGTATTGCCTCTGCTTCAGAACAAAGGCTTGTGGAGCTTGCAGTTAAATGTTGCGGACTCGGAAAATACTTTAGCAGTGTAATTTCATGTGCAGATATTGGAAAAGGGAAAGATGTGCCCGATGTGTTCTTGCTTGCACGTGAGCATCTTGGTACGCCGCTTTGTGAAACGTGGGTATTTGAAGATTCATATGTAGCATTGACTACTGCTGTCAATGCCGGATTCAGGACGGTTGGAGTATTTGATAAATACAGCTACAATCAGGATATAATGAAAGAAAATTCAGATATATATATCGGCGAAAATGAAGATATGCGTAAACTTATAGACATTTTGAAAATTGGTAAAAAATAAAAATACAATAAAGACTTGAAAATTTTTTAATATAATGTATAATATAATTGATTTAGAATATATGTAAAGGTGGAATTTAAAATGACTTATAAAATGAACATTGCAGGACTTGAACGTGAACTTCCTCTTTGTGCAGTAACTGACGAATTGTATATTGCGGCTTTTATAATGTTTGGTGATGTTGAAATAACAAAGGCATGCGCCGAAGAGCTTTTAAAAAAAGCTCCTGAATTTGATATTATGATAACAGCAGAAAGTAAAGGTCTTCCCCTTCTTTATGAGATGACGCGTCAGGCAGGAATAAATAACTACATTCTTGCAAGAAAATCAAGGAAACTTTATATGCCTGATATTATATCAACAAATGTCAATTCAATAACAACAGAAAAACAGCAATTTCTTTGTATCAGTACAGACGATGCAAAATACATAAAGGACAAGAAAGTTCTTATTGTAGACGATGTTATAAGCACCGGCGAATCGCTTGCGGCACTGTCACAGCTTGTTGAAAACGCAGGCGGTAATATTGTAGGAAAAATGGCTGTTCTTGCCGAAGGTGATGCTGCAAAGAGAGATGATATAATCTTCCTGGAACCGCTTCCTCTTTTTGATAAAAACGGAAATGTTCTTTAATATGGATTTTTTAAAATGCAGACTGTGCCCGAGAAGCTGTGAGGTGAACAGAGAGAACTCTGAAAAAGGCTTTTGCGGCGCTGATAACAAATTAAAAATCGCACGTTACGGGCTCCACCATTGGGAGGAGCCTTGTATTTCGGGCAAAAATGGTTCAGGTACGGTATTTTTTACGTATTGTTCGCTTGGATGCGTATACTGTCAAAACCACGAAATAAGTTCATTACATCACGGAAAAACAATTACTTGTGACGAGCTTTCGGATATATTTTTATCACTTGAAGAAATGGGCGCACATAATATTAACCTTGTCACTCCTACACATTATGTACCACTTATAATCCAAGCTCTTGATAAAGCAAAATTGCAAGGCATATCTTTGCCTGTTATTTATAATACCGGTGGTTATGAGAGTGTTGATACTTTAAAATCTCTCGAAGGCTATATCGACATATATATGCCTGATTTTAAATATTATCGCCAAGAATATGCAAAACGCTATTCTTATGCCCCTGATTATCCTGATGTTGCAAAAAAAGCAATCAGTGAAATGGCACGTCAGACGCTTCCCGGAAAATCAGATGAAGGTATTATGCAAAGAGGACTTATAGTTAGGCATTTATTGCTTCCAGGTATGCTCTTCGACGCAAAGAAAATCATTGATTATCTCTATAGCGAATACAAAAACGATATCGTATACAGCATAATGAGTCAGTACACTCCACTTCCTCATATATCACACATCCCCGAACTTAACAAAAAGGTCGGCTCAAGAGAATATGAAGTTTTATGTGATTATGCGGCAAAAATCGGGATAGAAAACGCTTTCATACAGTCACCTGATTCTTCGGATACGTATTTTATTCCTGATTTCTACAAATAAATTATCAAAAAAATATAACGTACGGTTCAATATGAACTGCACGTTATATTTTTTGTTTAAATTAAATATCATGTTTTACACGATCACGTTCTTCTGCGGCTTTACCGTCATTAAAGCGGTCAAGCGTACCAACAAGATAACCCGTAATTCTTCTGATTCTTTCGAATTTAACACCGTGTTCCTCTTCGGTTCTTCCGCACATCGGACAGGTGTCACCAATAATTCCGGTATATCCGCATATCGGGTCTCTGTCAACCGGGTGGTTGATTGAACCATATCCGATTCCTGCATCATGCATTGCACGTATTACCTTTTCAAAAGCATCGAGATTCTTTGTAGGATCACCGTCAAGCTCGATATATGAAATATGGCCGGCATTTGTGAGTGCGTGATAAGGTGCTTCTTTTGTAATCTTATCAAATGCACCTGTCTTATAGTATACAGGAACATGGAATGAGTTGGTGTAATAATCTCTTTCGGTAACTCCCGGGATTACACCGTACTTCTGCTTGTCAAGCTTTACAAATCTGCCTGAAAGACCTTCTGCCGGAGTAGCAAGTAGAGAGAAATTCATATTTGTCTTTTCACATTCCTCGTCCATTCTCTTTCTCATATGTGAAATAATGTCAAGACCGAGGTTCTGCGCTCTTTCGCTTTGACCGTGATGTTCACCGATAAGTGCAACGAGTGTTTCAGCAAGGCCGATAAATCCAATCGAAAGTGTACCGTGCTTCAATACCTCTCTCACATAGTCATTGGGTCCGAGATTTTCAGAGTCAATCCATACTCCTTCACCCATAAGGAACGGGTAGTTCTTGACTCTCTTATTAGCTTGAATTTCAAATCTGTCAAGCAGCTGTTTAATAACGAGGTCAATCTTTCTGTCAAGCTCTTCGAAGAACCAGTTTATATCACCCTTTGACTTGATTGCAATTCTGGGAAGGTTGATTGACGTAAACGAAAGGTTTCCTCTACCATTACAAATTTCTCTTTCGGGATCGTGTACGTTACCTATAACTCTTGTACGGCATCCCATATATCCTATTTCGGTCTCAGGTGTTCCCTTATAGTACTGAAGGTTATACGGCGCGTCAATGAATGAGAAATTCGGGAAAAGTCTCTTTGCACTGACTCTGCAAGCAAGTTTGAACAAGTCGTAGTTCGGATCTCCCGGATTATAACTTACGCCTTCCTTTACTCTGAATATCTGTATCGGGAATATTGGTGTTTCACCATTACCGAGACCTGCTTCATTAGCAAGAAGGACATTCTTTATTGCCATTCTTCCCTCTTCACTTGTATCCATTCCGTAGTTAATGGATGAGAACGGCGTCTGTGCACCTGCACGCGAGTTCATTGTGTTAAGGTTATGTATAAACGCTTCCATTGCCTGATATGTGGCTCTGTCTGTTTCTTTAACAGATATTTTAGCCGCATACTCCTGTGCTTCTTTCGCAACAGCCTCATCAACACCGAGAGCTACGAGTTCGGGAAGCTCTGCCTTCGTATAATCCTCATAATCAGCAAGTCTAAGTGTTTTACCAGAAGCAACAAGTGCTTTTCTGATTTCCTTGAGTTTTTCCTCCGGTACATCTGTATTTCCTTTTAGGAATATAGCTTTTTGAAGATTCTGAGTATATTTTCTCTGATATGTCTTAATAATACCCGGTGCCATACCATAGTCAAAGTTTATGATACTCTGTCCACCGTGTTGGTCGTTCTGGTTTGACTGAATTGCAATACATGCAAGAGCTGAATAGCTTGCAATATCATTTGGCTCTCTTAATACGCCATGACCTGTTGAAAAACCGCCGTTAAAAAGTTTCAGAAGGTCAATCTGCGTACAGGTAGTCGTCATCGTTAAAAAGTCAAGGTCATGAATATGAATATCTCCATTCTTATGAGCTTCTGCATATTCAGGCTTTAAAACAAACATATCATAGAACTGCTTTGCACCTTCTGAACCGTACTTCAGCATCGTACCCATTGCTGTGTCCGCATTTACATTTGCATTTTCTCTTTGAAGATCAGAATCCTTTGCATCCTTGAATGTGATATCCTCATAAATTTTCATAAGATTCGTCTTCATCTGACGAACCCTTGTTCTTTCAGAACGATAAACCATATACGCCTTTGCTGTACGAACATGACCGTTCTTTACTAAAACTCTTTCAACGCAGTCCTGAATTTGTTCAACAGTCGGAACATCAAAGCCGATTTCTTCAAGTTCTGTTACAACCTGCTGTGCAATTGTTGTAGCATAATCAATATTATCTCTCTGTGTGCTTGCTATAAATGCTTTGTTGATAGCCTCTGTAATCTTATCAAGTTCAAACTGTGCTTTTCTTCCGTCTCTTTTAATAATGTACTCTACCATTACTCATTCTCCCTTCTATAAAATTAATTATCTATTCGCAAAAGATGCAAAACCCTTTTTGCACCATATATTGTGCGTACTCTATGATTATACATCTATATAATGTATTTTGTCAATATAAATATTCAACAAATAATTACAAATAAAATCTATTATGAAAAAAATCAAGCATCTATGCCATTTTCAGGAATATTACAATTTGATTACACACATTATATGGTCTATGAAGTACTATAACGCTTCAATTATACACAACATTTTGTGCTCTAAAAACCAATTATTCCGCAATCAATATCGGAAATTAAGCATTTCAGAGCATCCGAATCACAATCAACTGTAACAATATCTGCTGCATCTTTTACCACTTCACTTGCATTTGCTACAGCAATTCCGATACCGGCACATTTAACAAGCCCTATATCGTTTTCATTATCTCCGATTCCTATAGTCTTGCCGGAATTTATACCCAAAAGCTTTGCAAGCCTTAACATAGCACTACCTTTATTTACATTCTTTGGAAGCATTTCAAAATAACGTCTGCTGCTTCTTATAAATTCAAAACTCTCACAATAACTGCTATTGGTCATTACACTCCTTAATCCTTCTATTTGGTCTTCTTCAATTGTAAATAAAACCTTATTCCAACGCTCTTTTATATCGTGATGATTGATATAGTTATCAGGAAACTTCTCATAAACTTTTTGCCGCATCAATATATCGTTCATCTTGCAAAAATAAACGTCTCTGCTTCCGCATACTTCAACACCGATTTCGGGGAAATTATTAATTGCAAAATCCACTGCTTCTATAGCAAGCATATCAAGTTTCTCTTCCCAAACAATTTCATTATTTTTACAGTCGAAAATACCGCCGCCGTTATAGCACACAACAGGAACATTTGGTGTTATATACTCAAGCACAGGTTTTATTCCAAGCGGTACTCTGCCTGTAGCAAAAGCAAAGGAGCCGCCTTCTGACATAAAGTATTTTATTGCTTCAATATTTGCGTTTGATATTATCTTCTTTTTAGAAATCAATGTATCGTCAAGGTCACTGCATATCAGTATACCATCAAATTTTCCCATATTCCGTTCCTTTCTTGCAAAAAATAAATATTTATACAACATATCAATGACGTATAAATATTTATCTTATAAATCTTTATTTTTTTATATAGCACACTCTGTCACAAATATCAAATGCTGCTTGTTTGTGGCTTACAAGTATGCAGGTTTTGGTAGTCATATTCCGTATAGCATTTAACAGCGCAAGTTCTGTTTCTGTATCAAGAGCAGATGTTGCTTCATCAAGCAGCATAATAGGTGCATCATACAAAACAGCACGTGCAATAGAAACACGCTGCGCTTGACCTTCCGAAAGACCGAGCCCTTTTTCTCCGATTACCGTATCGAGTCCGTTATCCAGTTTTTTTATAAAATCCCATATTTGTGCAACCTTAGCCGCATTAATTATCTCTTCTTCAGAAGCATCAGGTTTTGCAAAACGAATATTTTCGCGAATTGTACCAGAAAGTATCAGATTACCTTGCGGTACATATGAAAACAATTTTCTTGTCCGTCTTCCTATCGAATAATATCTGCCTTCTGCTCTTATATATATTCTTCCGCTTTCAGGAGGGAATATACCCAGAAGCATTTTCACGCTCGTGCTTTTTCCTGCACCCGACTCACCTGCAACAACCGCACATTCACCTTTTTTGATTTCCATATTTATTCCGGATATAACCGAATCATCTTTGTATCTGAATGTAACATTATCAAAGACTATCTTTTCCATTTTATTATAAATGTCATCAGGCAGAGTATCGCCGCTATCCTCTTCATCGGCGAGCTCTTCTAATTCTATAAGTCTTTCAGCTGAAGCTGTTACAGCAAAAAACTGCGGAATCAGGCTTGATACGCTTTTAAAAGGTGTTTGAATTTTGTTTACAAGTTGCAAAATAGCTGTTACATCACCGTAAGTCAACGTACCGTGCGAAAGTCTGAAAGCACCATACGCAAGAGCAAAATAATATCCGGCATTGAAAACTATAAACATACCAACATGTGCAACTATCGAAATACAAACTCTTATAACCTTAAGTTTATAACTCTTGCGTTGCAGAGTTTCAGTATTGTCAAGAACATACTCTTCTGTTGAAAAAGATTTTACAACCAGTATATTCTGTAAAATTTCAAGCATAAAAGACTTTGTAGCCCCATCAGCTTCCTGACATTTTTTGTGAAGTATTTTATATTTAGCTGAATACAATCTAGCACCCACAGCAACAAGCGGACCTATAGCAAGAACAATCAGTGCCAAAGTGGAATCAATAGTCCACAGCATAATAAATCCACCGATAATGCTTGTGATAAACAAAGCCGCAGACGGAATTATTCCTATTACGCCGTTTACGATTACGGAAACATCGCTGTTAAGGCGATTTAAAAGCTCGCCTGAGTGATGTTTTGCAACATCAAGATAACGCTTTTTTAACAATGAATTAAACACATTTCTCTTGAGTGCTATTTCAAGCCTGGAACAAGCATGAACATTCAAGAAATTTGTTCCTATCTGCATAACAAGTTGTACAAAGAGAAGTATAATCAATGTTATACAAGCATCCTTCATAGTACCCTGTTTTACACGTGTTGCTATATCTATTACGTTTTTTGATGCCGTCACAAAGCTTAATTGAAGAAGTGAAAAAACTGTACTCAAAACAGTTAAAGCAACTATCATAAATCTGCTGGATTTACTGTTTTTCCACAACCACTTATATGCATTCGTATTTTTTCTCAACTCAAAAGTTCCTCCAAATTGGTATTATTTCAAATAAACCTACCTCTTGTTTCAAAATGCTGTTTTATAATGCTGTTTATATTGCTATTTACTATAGGTGCGGCAGGCATTTCTTCTGCTGAATAATATGCTATTTCGTCAAGTCTTTTGAATGTATAGCCGCAACTCTTCAAATATTCAATAACAGAGTCAAGAGAAGATATGGTAGCTTTACGTATATTCTGATCCTCCATAAGCAACACAATAGGTTTTGAACCGCAATATTCTTTTACATACGAAAGAATCTGAGAAGCATTTCTCGTTCCGTCATCACCATTGTCAACATTCCAGTCAATGAAATAATATCCGTTATCTGCAAGTACTTTTTTATATTCCTGCTTTACACCGCCATAAACACCGGAATTGAATCCGCCACCCGGGAATCTTAGAAGCTTATAAGCAGGCTCACCTGTTACTTCTTCAATAAGTTTCTCAGTTTTTGAAACTTCGTCAATAAATACTTCCTTATCGACATAAATAGTGCTGTATTTTTGGGTATATGTATGGTTTGCAAGTAAATGTCCTTCGTCAAAAGTACGTTTTGCAAGCTCTTTATTTACTGCAAGCTTTTCTCCGAGTTCAAAGAATGTAGCCTTTATTCCATGTTTTGCAAGAATGTCAAGAATTTGCGGTGTTGTAGCTTTATTCGGTCCGTCATCAAAAGTAAGACAGCATATTTTTTCTGTTTCACCCTTTGCATTTTTGAATATATCAAGCAAATTGTTGTTTTCTGCCGGAGAAGGATATATTCCTTTTGTAGATGCAACATCAATGATGTTTTCGCTTTCTTCATTCCAGAAATCGCTCTCCATAGGCTCGTCACTCTCGTCAATAACAGGTATTTCCTCTTCAGAAGAAGTCACCGCATCCGATGCAGTCTCCGTTTCGGATTCATTTTCAACCGACGGTTCATCTACCTTACCCGCAATAACCGGCACATCTGAAGATACAATCTGCTCTTCGCTTTCTGTTGCTATACCGAGCTTAATACAAAGTCTTTCAAAACCTTCAACAGGATTGAATTCAGGCAATTCAAATGACGGAATAAACTTTACTGCGCCAATGCCGCAACATACAACCACTGCAATTGCTATAACTGATTTTACGATTCTTCTTCTGCGCTTTCTCTTTCTTTCTCTTTCTTTTATGCGCCTTGCAATTCGTGAATTTTGAGAATAACTGTACTTATCCAAAGTAATTTCCCTCCATCTGTTATACATTACTGATATTTTATCACAAAAACTAAACTTATTCCACCCTTTTTTAATTATTTTTTATATTTTTTGCAATAAATATATATTTTGATGCAAATAATATAACATATAAACAAAAAAGGAGCAATTATAAATGAAAAAAAATCACAGACCAACTCATAGAACAGAATATGATATGTGTGATATTACTCTTAGCGACTGTGTAAGTACAACCGATTATACCGGTTTAATACCTTCATCACCTCCCAAAGAGGATGATATGAAAAACTACGAAGAAATTAAAACATTCTACCCTCCTACTGAGAAGGACATATAATAATCCTGAAACATCAAAAATCCCCTGCGGTATCTCAATTGATGTTACCATAAGGGGATTTTGATATATAATCATAGCAAATAATGTTATTTGTAATCTTTTGTGAGATGTGCTCTTAAGTACCCTCTCGTTCTGTCAACAGAGTCTATATAAAAGCCTCTGCCATAATAGAATCTTACAAGTGATGCAATTTTCGAGTCAGTATGCAAACTAATACTCTTTATATTTTCCTTCATCATAATCTCATCAACAAGATTCATTATTGACTTACCTATACCGTTATTCTGAGAGCTTATCTTCACCGCAAATCTGCTCAGATATGCAGTCCCTCTCTCGCGGTCAACCAAAACTCTTACACTGCCAACCGGTACATTGTCACGAACAGCAATCAGTACAATTTTTGTATCAATATCGTGTTTTATATCTTTTTCAGTTTCATGCAGTGCTTCAAGATAATCCGATTCGGAAAGTTCTGCATACTTTTTAAAAGCTTCACGAGTTATACTCATAATTGCAGGTATATCGGAATAATTTGCCATTCTAACATGAAAATACGACCGAAGATATTCTTCCATATGTATACTCCGTTCAAATACGTTTTTAATAAAATTTTACGCCATAAGCGTTGCTAAAACAGCTTTTTGAGCGTGCAGGCGGTTTTCTGCCTCATCAAAAATTACTGAATTTAGGCCGTCTATAACATCGGGTGTAACTTCAAAGTCACGGTATGCCGGTAAACAATGCATAAATAAATAATCATCTTTTGCATAAGATGCAAGTTTTGAATCAACCTGATAAGGTTTAAAGAGCTTAACTCTTTCTGCCTTTTCACTCTCCATACCCATACTAACCCATGTGTCGGTATAAATCACATCTGCATCCTTCACAGCTTCTACAGGGTCTTCGGTTATGATAAGCTGAGAACCGATTTTAGCCGCATCTTCTTTTGCAAGTGCAGTCACTTCACTATCCGGCTGATATCCCTTAGGAGCTGCTATCGCGCAGTCAACACCCATCTTGGCGCATCCGAACATCAAAGAATTTGCCATATTATTACCATCGCCTACATAAGCAAGTTTCAGACCCTTAAGAGTCTTTTTATACTCATATACGGTCTGCAAATCAGCAAGTACCTGACACGGATGGAGTAAATCGGTAAGAGCATTAATAACCGGTATATCGGCATGCTCTGCAAGTTCTAATACATCACTGTGAGCAAATGTTCTTATCATTATACCATCAAGATATCTTTCAAGCACCTTAGCTGTGTCATAAATCGTTTCTCCTCTTCCAAGCTGAATATCGTTTGAAGAAAGGAAGAGTGGATAACCGCCGAGCTGTGTCATACCAACTTCAAAGGAAACTCTTGTTCTTGTTGAAGATTTGGTGAATATCATGCCAAGCGTTTTTCCTTTGAGAAGATGATGCTCAACTCCGTTTTTTGTTTCATTCTTCAATTTAATTGCAAGCTTTAAAAGCGCTTCAATCTCTTCATATGTACAGTCGTGTAAACTTATAAAATCTTTCATAATACTAATCCCTTTCATTAAATATATGTTTTACATATCCGAAAGCACATTATCAAGTGCATCTGTAAAATCAGTTATATCGTTTTTGTTTATTATAAGCGGAGGTGCGATACGTAAGGTTATACCACCGCAAAGACTTGTAAGATAACCTGCATCAAACATCTTACCAAATACTGCCTTTGCGATATTCTCCTCAAGCTCAATACCGATAAGCAACCCCTTTCCTCTGACATCCTTTATTTTATCAGCATGCTTCTCTTTAAGCTTAAGCAGTTCGCTCATAAAAAATTCTCCCATAACCTTGGAGTTTTCTACAAGATTTTCCTCATCGAATGCCTTAAAAACAGCGAGTGCAGCCGCACATGAGAAAGGATTTCCGCCAAATGTTGTCCCGTGGTCCCCCGGTTCAAAAGCAGATGCCACTTTATCCTTTGCACACACTGCGCCAATCGGTATTCCGCCACCAAGTGCCTTGGCACAAGTAAATATATCGGGTTCAACACCGGTCTGCATATACATAAACAGACTGCCGCATCTTCCCATACCTGTTTGTACTTCATCAAATATGAGTATAATATCCTTTTCATCACACAGCATACGCACTTTTTTCAAATACTCTGTGTCCATAGGATGCACACCACTCTCGCCCTGGACAGGTTCGAGTAAAATAGCACAGGTTTTATCTGTAACTGCGGCACTCAGTGCATCAAAATCATTAACCGGAACCTGCTTAAAACCGGGGGCAAGCGGTCTGTACGGTTTTTGATACTTTTCCTGACCGGTTGCTGCAACGGTTGCAAGCGTTCTTCCGTGAAAAGAGTGGTCGAGTGAAATTACTTCGTATTTTTCCTGACCTTTTTTATAAAAATATATTTTTGCAAGCTTTATTGCTCCCTCATTAGCTTCAGCACCTGTAGAACATATAAATGCTTTATCTGCACATGTTCTGTTAACAAGCTCAGATGCAACGCGTGCTTGATTTTCTATATAATACAGACTTGATGTATGCAAAAGTTTGTCCACCTGATTGTGTAACGCTTCTTTCATAACCGGATGACTGTGCCCCAAAGCATTTACAGCTATACCACCAAGAAAATCTTTAAAAATCCGTCCGTCGTTTGAATATAATTCAATACCCTTTCCGCTTTCAAATGCAACAGATAGTCTTTTCCCAAATGTATTCATATAATAACTTTGGTCAAGTTCAATTATTTTTTCTAATTCCATTTTCGTTTTCCTTTCAGAATTGTATTAACATTTTGAATTATACATCAAAATGAATAAAAATGCAAGTGTTTTTGCATATTTTCTTGCATTTTTAGATTTATATTCATTATTTATGCATAGTAATTGCATATTTTATGCATATTGTATATTATTTATACAGAAATCGCTTTTACGTAAATATGTACTTTTCTGACATTAACCGAAGTATTTGTCTCAACACCGTACTTGATGAGATTCTGAATACGTCTGCAAATATCAATGATATTCTCTGAATATTTAACCGTAAGAGTTACATCAATATGAATACCGTGTTGTGTTGTTCTCAAGCTGACTCCGTTAATTTTGTCAAGAAATTTTTCCTTCATAGCCTCATACTTTACAGCACTTACTATCACATTATCCGATATCGTATAGTTACCAAGATAACTAAAACTTGGTCTTACTATTGTTTTATCAGCATCTACATCCTCTTCCTCATTGATATTCTTTCTGAACAGTCTCAAAGGATGAAGGAAATATCCCGAAAACTGATGCTTCACTTCAAATGCAGGTACCGGAATAATGTGTTTTCCTTCTTTCGTACGGCTGATTCTTGCAGCTTCGATTTCTTCAGGAGTTGCTACATCTTCAATTCTGATAATATTTTCTATTTCCGGCAACTCGAGTGCTTTTGCGATCTTGTGAACCATTCCGTCCGATGTACCAAGTATCATAATACATTCAGGCTTTGTTTTTTTAATAGCCGTAATTACCGTTTCTGCCTGACCGTCTTCAATAAATAAAGCCTGTCTGACAGATGCAAGTTTCGTCGGAGCTTTTTTTGCCGACACACCTGCTACTACACGATTTCCACTTATGAAAAGACCGTCATCTATAATTGCATCCGCACCGTTATTCTTCGCAACCGGTGCCGCTTTATGACTCTTTCCCGTACCACTCGGTCCGACAAACGCTATTGTACGCATTATTCATCAATCCCCTGTTTGATTTTGTATGACAATGTCATTAAGCTGTCCGACAAATGCACATTTTCAACAGCTATATCATCACTCGTCTTAAGCTCCGCATAAGAATAATTCCAAAGTCCTTTAATACCACTCGAAACAAGCTTTTCAACCGTCTCCTCAACAGCATTACGCGGCAATGTCAAAATTGCAATATCGATATTATTTTTTTTAACAAAATCACTCATCCGCTCAGTGCTTTGTACGGTAAGACCGTTAATTTCATTGCCTATCTTATCAGGATCGTTATCAAATATACCCATAAGTCTAAAGCCTCTTTTTTTAAATCCTGCATGACTTGCAATCGCGTGACCGAGGTAACCTGCACCAACTATTATTGTTGTATATCCTTCGTTAAGTCCTAATATATTTCCTATTTCATTATATAAATACTCGACATTGTAACCATATCCCTGCTGTCCAAATCCGCCAAAATAGTTAAAATCCTGCCTTATCTGCGATGCGGTGACCTTCATCTTGTCACTAAGAGCATTAGATGATACTCTTGTTATACCCTGCTTAAGTAGTTCAGCAAGATAACGGTAATATCTCGGCAGTCTTTTTATCACAACCGCCGGTACTTTTTTTCCGTTATAATTCAAAAACTCCGCCTCCAAATCGTAATTGTGGAAATTGTATAATGATTATATCATAGTTTTTTACCTTTGTAAAGAGAAATTAAACACCAAATAACCGATAATGTATACAAAAAACGTAAAAAAGCAGTTGACAAACTTAACTTTTTACCGTATCATACATATAGGAAATTAAGTTCAGGCAGGTGCATTTTTTTATGTTGGAAAACCTTTTCACTGTTGGTACACAAGTAATTATACTCTTTATCCTGATTGCCATAGGATTTATTTGTAATAAAATCAAATATCTTCATGATACGTCGGTAAAGGACATAACCAACTTTGTATTGCAGGTAGTTACACCGTGTGTTATAGTCAACTCTTATTGCAGAGAGTTTGATCCACAGATGTTCAGAGGACTTATTATAACATTCATAGCGGCATTTGCTTATTTTATTGTAAATATCATACTGACAACATTGCTCATACACCACAAGGAAAAACGTACAGAATCAATATTGCGAGCAGGCGCGGTATTTACAAATTGCGGATTTATGTCATTACCTCTTCAGGAAGCTGTTCTCGGAAGTGTTGGCGTCTTTTACGGTGCAACGTTTGTGGCAGTATTTAATATCATACTCTGGACATACGGAGTTATAATAATGGGTGGCGGAATTAAAAATATTTCAGTAAACAAAATTGTTTTCTCACCGGGTATTATCGGAACCATTTTAGGTATGATAGTGCTTTTTATGCCCCAAAAGCCACCGTCAATCATAATGGAGCCGATAAAATACCTTGCGGCATTAAATACTCCGCTTCCGATGATTGTTATAGGTTATCACCTCGCAAACAGCGGACTTTCAATAAAAACAAAAACTGCATATTATTCTGTTTTTCACAGACTGATAATTGCACCGCTATTGATGATTGGTATGTTGTACCTTTTTGGTATAAAGGGTGAAATTATGATTGCATGTACAATTGCAGCATCCTCACCTGTAGCTGCGGCAACTACAATGTTTTCCGAAAAATTTTCACAAGATACACCACTTTCTGCAGTTATGGTTTCGGTAAGTACAGTTTTATCAATTATTACAATGCCTGTAATTGTGGCACTTTCTACAATATTGTAATCACGTTATGGAGGTAAAAATAATATGCTTGGTCTTACACTTGAAGGTGGTGCTTCAAGGACACTTTTCTCATGCGGCGTGATGGATGTTCTGCTCGAAGAAGGCATCATTGCCGATTATGTTGTCGGTGTATCAGCCGGAATTTCCTTCGGTGTATCATACGCTTCAATGCAAAAGGGCAGAAACCTTGAGCTTGCAAGAAAGTATATGCCGGACAAACGATACAGCGGTTTAAGACATCTGATTAACCCCAAAAACAAAAGTATATACAATCTTGATTTTGTTTTTCATCAGATACCCGAAAATCTGCTTCCGTTTGATTATGAAGCATTTAAAAGGTTCCCGGGCAAGGTTATCGGAGTTCTTACCAATGTAGAAACGGGACTACCGGAATATGTACAAATCCCTCACAACGACAGAGAATGTACCGTACTTCGTGCAGGTTGTGCATTGCCGATACTCTTTCCTATAATAGAAATTAACGGTAAAAAATATATGGACGGAGGCATATCCGATTCTATACCGTATAAATATACCATCAGTTGCGGATGCGACAAGAATATTGTAATTCTCACCCGCCACGAAGGTTATATCAAAAAAAATGACCATTCAACGGTATTTGCCGCAAAAAAATATAAGCGTTATGAAAAGTTTTCAGAAGCAATACTTAAAAGAGCTGATATGTATAACAAGCAGCTGTATGACCTTGAACAATTAGAAAAAGAAGGAAAAGTTTTTGTTTTCCGTCCTTCTTCTAATGATACAATCAGAAGAACAGAATCCGACCCTGAACTTCTCGAAGCGCTGTATTATAAGGGCGTTCGGGAAGCAGAGAACAGATTAAATGAATTAAAAACATATTTATATAACAAAGGATAATAATTATGAGAAAACTTTATGAAGAAAAGAAAGTAAAATGGCTGTTTGGATGCTTACAAAGTAATATATTATAATTTTTCGGACATACTGTATATAGATAGTTTACAGAAAGGATGATTGTGTTTGTATACCATCGATGTTACGCGTCATCTTGCCAAGCTTTCAAAGCTTAATTTCACTGATGATGAATTACACAAAATACACCACGATATGGCTGATATAATTACTCTTATGGATAAGGTGAAGGAGATTGATAAAACCGAGCTTTTTGAGCTTAAAGGGTGTGCATACACTTCCCTCAGAGAAGATTTAAGTGGCGAGAGTTTCGCACCATCGCTGATTTTAGCAAATGCAAAGAATGTTAAAAATCAGGCATTCACCGTTCCAAAGGTAATTTGACAAGTTTGAAGGGAATTTTATTTTATGTCAATTAAAGAACTGCACAATCAACTAATATCAGGAAAAATTGGTGCTGTTGAATTAACAGAATATTATCTTTCAAAAATCGAAAAGTATGACTCTGATATCAACAGTTATATAACAGTATGCAAAAACGAAGCTATAGCACAAGCCAAGACAGCACAAAAGACATTATCAGAGGGGGATGCCGGAATTCTTTGCGGCATTCCCCTTTCAATAAAGGATAATATTTGCACAAAAGACATAAGAACAACCTGTGCATCAAAAATGCTTTCAGATTTCATTCCGCCATATGACGCAACAGCTGTCAAAAACCTAAAAAACTCATCCGCTGTAATACTCGGTAAAACCAATATGGACGAGTTTGCGATGGGGTCCGATTCGCAGACATCATACTTTGGCGGCGTTAAAAATCCTCACAACACAGATGTAGTGCCAGGCGGTTCATCAGGCGGCTCTGCCGCATCGGTCGCCGCAGGTTTTTGCAGTGCCTCACTCGGCTCGGATACCGGAGGTTCTGTAAGACAACCTGCGTCCCATTGCGGAATTACCGGATTAAAACCAACATACGGAGCTGTTTCACGATATGGCTTAATCGCATTTGCATCAAGTCTTGACCAGATCGGTGTATGTGCCGAAAGCGCAGAAGATGCAGGCATAATATTGAATTGTATATCCGGCTTTGATAAAATGGACCACACTTCTTCTGATAATCTTTGCAATAATTGCACGTCCCTTATAGGAAAAAGCATAAAAGGAACAAAAATAGGCATTGCAAAGGAATTCTATAATACAGACAAAGAGACAGAGTCAGTCATAAATAATGCAATAGATTTTTACAAAAATTGCGGGTGTGAAATTATAAATGTTTCACTTCCTTCACTTGAATATGCTGTCAGTGCTTACTATCTTATATCATCGGCTGAGGCGGCGTCTAATCTCGCAAGATATGACGGAATAAAATATGGTTCCCGCACAAGCGGTGACAGTTATGAAGATTTAGTCAAACGCACAAGAAGTGAATGTTTCGGGGATGAAGTAAAAAGAAGAATTATGCTTGGAAATTACGCTCTTTCAAGCGGATATTATGATGATTACTATTTAAAAGCTCTTAAAATCAGAAAACAAATAATCAGTGAATACAATACAATATTTTCAAAATGTGATGTACTGCTTACACCTACATCACCTACACCTCCACAAAGAATCATCGAATCAAACGCAGAAACAGTAAAAAAGTATATTTCGGACATTTGCACCGTAACAGCCAACATTGCCGGAATACCGTCAATTTCTACTCCTTGCGGCTATACCCAAACAGGTCTGCCGATAGGTATGAGCCTTTCGGCAAAAGTATTTGAAGATGCAAAGATAATCGCTTTATGTGATGCTTTTGAGAAGAGCTTTACAAAAAGGGAGGCAAAAAGATGAATTACACAACCGTGATAGGCCTTGAAATCCACGCAGAACTTTTAACAGAATCCAAAATATTCTGCACCTGTAAAAATGCTTTCGGCGGTAATCCAAACGAAAGAGTATGCCCTATATGTTCAGGAATGCCAGGTACGTTGCCGACAGTTAATAAAAACGCTGTAAGTCTTGCAATAAAAGCAGGTTTTGCACTTGATTGCCGCATTAATAATTATTCTGCGTTTGACAGAAAAAATTATTTCTACCCCGACCTCCCGAAAGCATATCAGATAACACAGGCAATATACCCGATTTGCAGTGACGGATATATTGATGTTAATAATAAACGTATCCGAATCAACAGAATACACATCGAAGAAGATGCAGGCAAGTTAATTCATGATGAAAATACCGGAGTATCATACGCAGATTTCAACCGTTGTGGTGTGCCGCTAATAGAAATTGTTACAGAACCTGATTTTAATGACAGTGATGACGTTGTAGCTTTTGTGAGTGAAGTCGCATTAAGATTAAAATACCAAAATATATGTGATTCACGAATGGAGCAAGGTTCTTTGAGAGTGGATGTTAATATATCAGTTAAACCTGATAATTCCGATTCACTCGGCACGAGAAGCGAGATAAAAAATCTCAATTCACTAAAATCAATTAAAAGAGCAATTGAATATGAAGCAAAACGCCAAAGAGACATCCTTGAAAATGGAGGAACTGTTGTCCGCGAAACTCTTAGATTCGACGATAATTCTGGAAAAACCTATTCTCTTCGTTCAAAAGAAGATGCAAATGACTACAGATACTTCCCCGAGCCTGATATTCCTCCGGTTTATATAACAGATGGTGAAATAGAAGAAATCATGTCAACAATGTATGAGACACCCAATTCACGCAGAAGCAGGTATATATCTGACTTTATGCTACCTGCTCAGGATGCGAAACTCATTGTACAGAGCAGAGCGTTTTCAGATTTCTATAATAATGCAGTAAAAGAATATCAAAACTACAGATTAATTGCAAATCTTATGTTAGTAGAACTGAACAGATGCCTTAACGAAAGCGGCGGTAAACCGGAAAATATACCGTTTACTCCCGAAAATCTTGCTACTGTTGCAAAGCTTTGTGATGAAGGTAAGATCACAAAAAATTCCGCAAAAGAAATTATCTCAATAATGTATTCATCAGGAAGAAATCCAATTGAAATTGCAGAATCGGAAGGTCTTTTAATATCTGACGATTCGTCGGAACTTAAAGAATTAATCAACGTCATACTCTTAGAAAATCCGACGCTCATTGATGAATACAGAAACGGAAATGAAAAAATACTTGCTTATCTTATGGGGCAAGTATCACGTAAGGGTGGAAAAGGAATGAATATGTCTGTTGCACGAAATTTGTTATTGAAAAATCTTAATAGCGGCATATGATAAAAGCTGTATCTGACTATGTACAATTTACTTCACATAGTCGGATACAGCTTATTTTATTCATTCTCTTTCGGATAAAGGAATGTAGTGTGCGTGCTTTGCAACGTTTTTATATGCAGGACGGATAATCTTACCTGCATTAACAAGTTCTTCTATTCGGTGAGCACTCCAGCCTGCAATTCTTGCTATTGCAAAAATTGGAGTATATAACTCAAGCGGAAGACCAAGCATATCATAAACAAAGCCTGAATAAAAGTCAACATTGGCACTTGCTGCTCTGTTTCTCTTCGAAAGCAATGTAGGCGCAATTTTTTCAACCATCTCATAAAGCTTGAATTCTTTAACTTTATCTTTTTCAACCGCAAGAGGATGCGCAAAACTCTTGATTATTTTCGCTCTCGGGTCAGAAATTGAGTAAACAGCATGTCCGATTCCGTAAATAAGACCACTCTTGTCATAAGCTTCTTTATTAACTATCTTCTCAAGATATGCCCTTACCTCTTCCTCATCTTCCCAATTCTTAACGTTTTCCTTGATATCATTGAACATCTCAACAACTTTTTTATTAGCACCGCCGTGCTTAGGTCCTTTAAGTGAGCCCAAAGATGCGGCAATTGCAGAATATGTATCAGTGCCCGATGAAGAAACAACGTGTGTTGTAAAGGTTGAGTTATTACCGCCGCCGTGCTCAGCATGAAGAACAAGACAGATATCAAGGAGCTTCGCCTCAAGCTCTGTGTACTTACTGTCAGGTCTTAACATATACAAAATAGTTTCTGCTGTAGAAAGTTCTGCGGGCGGAGTATGTATATAAAGGCTGTGTCCTTTTAAATAGTGATTACATACATGGTAACCATAAACTGAAAGCATAGGAAAAACTGATATAAGTATAAGACACTGACGAAGAACATTTTCGATATCGGTATCGTCACTTCTCTCATCGTATGAATACAACGTAAGCACACTTCTTGCAAGTGTATTCATCATATCGCCTGATGGCGCTTTCATTATAATATCTCTTACAAAGCCAATCGGTAGGGTTCTGTAATCAGCCAATAAAGCAGAAAACTCATCAAGCTCCTTCTTATTGGGCTGTTTGCCGAAAAGAAGTATATAGACAGTTTCTTCAAATCCGAATCTGTTATCCTTGGTAAATCCTTCAACAAGCTGTTCTATATCATAGCCGTGATAATAAAGCTTTCCCTCACACGGTATCATCTCACCGTCATCTATAGTGTAGGACTTAACCTCACCAATCTCGGTAAGACCAGTAAGTACGCCTCTTCCGCTTTTATATCTTAAGCCTCGTCTTACCTCATATTTGTCATAGAGCTCAGGATCTATATATCCGATTTCTTTACATACATCCGCAAGCTGTTCAACAAGAGGCTTTTTTTCGTTAAATTTTGCAAACTCACTCATTAATTTTGCTCCTTTGGAACTATTTCGTTTTGTTAAGTTAAATGAAAATTGAGACCTTGAACTCCTTGTGGTATAATAGTTTTACCCCTAAAACCTATACCTCCCTGAAAATCAGAGAAAGGAGATCAAGATCTCATGGTAAATATTATATCACATAGTTGCCCTCGTTGCAACTCCCATTTACTCTATAAATACGGCAAGGATAAATTTGGTAACCAAAAATACCAATGCCGTAAATGTAAACATCAATTTGCTCCGGCTTATCATAAATCAGATAGACCTCGCAAATATCCTTCTTGCCCTGTTTGTGGCAAGTCTGCATTTCTTCATCATGACTATGATGATTATTCTAATTATCGTTGCTCTGATAAGAAATGCAATCATTCTTTCTTCCAAGCTAAACCTACTGTGAAGCTGCCTACATCTATGTCTAACATTATTGGCAAAGATAATTTCAAACGTATGCGACATAGCATACATCTTGTTATTACTGCCTTAACAATGTTCTACATAGGCGGTACCTCTTTCCGTAAGATTGCCTTAATGCTTAAAATCTTATATAACATCAAGGTTTCTCATGTTACTATCAGCGATTGGTGTAAAAAGTTTGCACCCATCTTTCACTCTAAAATGCTTACTCTTATGCCCGCTATGAATTTCAACTCTGATGAGTGGCACGCTGATGAAACGGTTGTCAAAATCTTAGGTCAAAAGTATTACATTTGGTTTATCATTGATAGTGAAACAAGATTTGTTTTAGGTTTTCACCTATCACCTCACAGAGATTCTCCACAAGCTTTCAGCTTGTTTGACAGTGTAAAAGATTATGGCAAACCTAATTCTATTGTTACCGACCGTTATTCAGCTTACAAAGTGCCAACCAAATCAATATTTGGTGTAAAACACATCAGAGTTGCAAGCTTTAAAGATGACATCTCTAACAATGTTATTGAAGCCTTTAACAAACAGTTTAAATATTGGTACAAGGCCAGATACGGCTTTAACTCATTTGAAAGTGCCAATTCTATGATAATGATGTTTGTGTTCTTTTACAACTTCATCAGACCTCATAGTTCCTTGTCTAATCTAACACCTGCTCAGGTTGCCGGTTTGAAATATTCAGAACGACAACAAAATTCTTTGTTACTCGTATCCTGATTTTCGCCTAATTAATATTCAAATGGTCGCTCTGTGATTTGTCATAGGGCGTGCGTCAGCACGTTCATTTTTACCCTTGACTAATCGCAGACGAGCATTTACAAGCTTTCGGGCGAAAATCTGCGATATTTTGTGAAATTGTTATGCCATTCTTTCATTTTAACTTTACACTACC
>JAZRMB010000039.1:0-11094 GCA_045647245.1 Clostridia bacterium | reverse complement strand
GATTTGTCATAGGGCGTGCGTCAGCACGTTCATTTTTACCCTTGACTAATCGCAGACGAGCATTTACAAGCTTTCCGGCGAAAATCTGCGATATTTTGTGAAATTATTATGCCATTCTTTCATTTTAACTTTACACTACCTTAATTTTTCTTCATTGTAGCATAAAAAAATAATAAATGTGTAAAAATGCATTAAATGTAATGAGAAAAAAACAAAGCTGTAAATAAAGTAAAGAAAATGACTTTATCTACAGCTTATGTTTACTGTTTCTTATTTATTGCCTGATTGTAGTGGAGTGGTTCGGAGAGATTGACATTTGCAAAACCCTCAACCTTTTTTCCTTCTATCAGTATTTGTACATCGTTAACATTTGCCACATCACATACAGAGTTTACTATTGAGTAAACAGCGCGTTGTTCCTTGTCGGGCGTTCCCTGATTTTTATCTAAAAAGCTTTGTGACATATTTATATATGCTGTGCCGTCGGCAGATTCTGCGGAGAGAACCTTTGTATCGGCTGTAAGGGTGGGGGAAAGTCCCTCGTCTGTGGGCCCCTTTATCAGCTCAGATACAATATACTGCTCAAGCGTTACGGTGTCTGAAAGCTTTACGGTTCTGTATTCGGGGAAAAGCCGTAGATCAGAGGTTGCAAAATAAAGATGCAGAACTTTGTTTTCTGAGGTATGAGTATCGCTTTCAAGGTTGATATCCTTATCCGAGAGATAATCTATCGGGGTGTTGTCGGGTGCTATAATATCGTTGCCGTCAACTGTTACCTTTACGGCGTGTATGGTGTCTACTCTGCAAAGTGATTTTACAACAGCGTAAGTTGCAAGTAAGTTACGGCTTGCATCATCGGTCAGGAAGTCTTTTGAGAAATCAACTAAAAGCCCTGATGATGAAGCGGATATATTCCATTTGGTACCTTTGTTTATTACGTGAGTGCTTTTTGTATCAGACGGATTTTTTGTCAGAGCATCGAGCACAAGTTCGGGTAATTCCCCGTTGTTGGCATAGGAAAAATCCTTTTTTATAGGGTTTATTGATGTAGAATTTTCGCTGAGATAATACAATTCCAATGTGGCAGTATTATCGTTGTTGCTGTTTTTGTTCATAAATAGCCAGGCGGGAATTGTTATGAACAGAACAATCAGCAGTAATAGCAATATTTTTCGTCCGGTTTCCATATATAAGTATCCTTTCGTCAATATTTTAATCTTACGTCTGTCAGATTGTAGTGTCATTTGTACGTCTGGGTAGGGTGACAGTAAACTTACAGCCACCTTGTTCCGATTCGCTGACAGTTATATTTCCGCCGTGCAAAAGAACAGCTTCCTTTGCAATGGCAAGACCGAGGCCTGTACCGCCCGTATCTCTGGTACGGGAATCGTCAAGGCGGTAGAAACGGTCAAAAATCTTATCTCTTTCAGTCTCAGGTATACCGGGTCCGTTATCAGATATACTTATTTTAAGCTCTTTGTCATCCGATTGGAGGTCAAGCCGTACAGTACCGTTGTCAGGGGTATATTTGATTGCGTTGTCGGTAATGTTGTAGAGTGCTTCCCATATTCTGTCGTAGTCGATAAGTACGGGCGGCAGGTCGGAAACTGCAATGTCTGCAAAAAGCATTATATGCTTTGCCTTTGCCGCAGGCTCAAGACGTGATACTATGGCATTTAGCATAACGTTAAAATCTACGGGGGTAAGTGTGGGTTGCTCCTCTTCTCTGGCTATTTTGGTGAGGGTAAGAAGTCTTTCAACAATTCTTGTCAGACGGTCAACCTCGTTCGATAGGTCGGACAGGAATTCTTGTACCATTTCAATGTCGGGCTCACTTGCGGAAACAATGCTGTCGCAAATTAATTTAATTGTTGCAAGTGGAGTTTTCAACTCGTGAGATACGTCCGATATGAACTTCTTGTGTGTTTCATCAATGTTTTCAAGCTCTTGGCACATTGAGTTCATTGCCTCGGCCATTTCTGCAAGCTCATTCTTGCCGTGTACGGGAAGTCTCATTTTATAATTACCCTTTGAAATTTCCTTTGCAACTTTGATGAAATTATCAATCGGAGAGGTTAGAACGAAACTTATTCCCATACTAAGCATTCCGATGAGTATACTGATAAGGACAGAGAATATGAAAAGATTAACCTTTACATAGTCAATAATTTTATCAATGTCCTCAAGTGTTTCATAAAGATATACAACGCCGAGTGTTTTTTCCTTTGATATTATAGGTACAGCAACAGCCATTACGGTTTTGCCGTCCTCTGTTTTTGTGGTGTTCTGTGCCTGCTCACCCGTCATTGCCGTGTTTATGATATCACGCATCAGAACCTTCCCGACAAGTGATGCCTCTGTTCCTGAATCGTATACAACGGTACAGGATGGATTGACTGCAATTCCGCGGATGTTTGTCCCTGCAAGAACGTGTGCCGTATAAAGGCTTGTATCGGTCAGAGTTGTGTCCTCAAAATACGGCGTAATGGTTCCCGATACAATATTGGCTTTGGCGAAAAGTTTTACCGATTCGTTTGAATAAAGACTTTTTCCCAGAACGCCTAAAATGTATATACTCATCAATACAAGAGTAACCATTATTACTGCAAAATAGGTCAGCATCATAACCCAACGTATTGAAGAGAGTTTATCCTTAATCCTTCTTATAATAATAACCAACTCCCCACTTGGTTTTGATATACTCCGGTTCAGCCGGATTGAGTTCTACCTTTTCTCTTAAACGTCTGATATGCACATCAACTGTACGTGCATCGCCGGGGTAGTCAAAGCCCCAGGCAATATCGAGAAGGTTTTCTCTTGTATAAACCTTTCCGGGATGCTTTAAAAACAACTCTAAAAGGTCAAATTCTTTTCCGGTAAGCTCAATAACTCTTTCATTGATTGTTACGCGGCGGAAGTTATAGTCAAGCGTAATATCGCCCGAGACCATAATATTTCCGTTATCCCTCGGAAGAGGATTCACACGTCTTAATATTGCTTTAATTCTTGATGTTACTTCGCGAATATTAAAGGGTTTTGTGATATAATCGTCAGCACCGTATTCAAGCCCTAAAATTTTGTCTATATCTTCGCTTTTTGCAGTAAGCATAATAATCGGCACGTTGGAAAAACTGCGCACCGTTCTGCAGACTGTGAGTCCGTCCATTTTCGGAAGCATCAGATCGAGAAGAATAAGGTCTATAGAATCGTCGTGTGCAAGATGTACTGCTTCTTCGCCGTCAAAGGCGGTGACTACCTGGTAGCCCTCCTGTTCAAGATTAAACTTTATTCCTTTGACAAGAAGCTTTTCGTCATCCACAACAAGTATTTTCATTAATATATTCAGTCCTTTCATTTATATAAGTAAATAAACTTCCCTTATTGTAACATATTTAATTGCATATTTCTATAGTTTTAAGAAATTTTTTATTAAATTAACGAATTTTTTTGTGTTGGCAAAGGTAGGAATTTGTAAATAATGTTTAATAATAATAAAATTTAAAAAAAGTGTTGACAAATAATAAATCAGGTGGTATAATATTGACTGTAAAAACAAGCAGAGTTATCCGCTCTCACCGTACGACAGAGGTTTTGCGGTAAATAATCACAGATATAGCTTTGTCGCTGTGTTTGTGTTTATATATTTGCGGATGCTACTTAAGCTTCCGTTTTTTTGATGCATAGCAAATAAAGAAGGAGTGAAAAGTCATAGCTAATAAGGATTTGTTAATCAATGAGCAGATACGTGAAAAGGAAGTTCGTGTTGTATCGGCTGACGGAGATCAGTTGGGGCTTATGTCCTCAAAGGATGCATTGGAGCTTGCAGAGTCCAAGGGTCTTGACCTTGTAAATATTGCACCGAGTGCGAAGCCGCCTGTGTGCAAAATTATGGACTATGGTAAGTATAAGTTTGAGCTTCAGAAGCGTGAAAAGCTTAACCGAAAGAACCAGAAGGTTGTTAATATCAAAGAGGTGCAGTTGTCACCGTCTATTGATACAAACGATTTCAACACAAAGTGCAATCATGCAAAGAAGTTCTTGAAATCGGGTGATAAGGTAAAGGTAAGCGTACGCTTCCGCGGTCGTGAATTGACCCACTCTGAGATTGGCGAGGTACTTTTAAAAAGATTCGCCGATCAGTGCAGCGAAGAAGGAACGGTAGAGAGACCGGCTAAGCTTGAGGGAAGAAATATGACAATGTTTCTTGCTCCGGTAACACAATAATCTTAATTTTGGAAGGAGAGAACTGTTATGCCTAAAATAAAGACACACAGAGGCGCAGCGAAGAGATTCAATCTTACAAAAAAGGGTAAGGTTAAGATGAACAAGGCATTCCGCCGTCACATTCTTAACAAGAAGACCACAAAGAGAAAAAGACATTTAAGAAAGCAGGCTTATTGTTCAGCTGCTAATGCTGCAGTAATCAAGAAGCTTATTCCTTACAAGTAAGATTGAAAGAGAGGTAGATACTAATGGCAAGAGTTTCAGGTGCACTTAACACAAGAAAGCATCATAAGAAGATATTGAAGCTTGCAAAGGGCTTCAGAGGCGGAGAGTCAAAGCTCTACCGTGTAGCTAACCAGGCAGTTATGCGTTCAATGCAGAATGCATACATCGGCAGAAAGCGCAGAAAGAGAGATTTCCGCAGAATGTGGATTGCAAGAATTTCTGCAGCTGCTAAGATGAATGGTATGAACTATTCAACATTTATGGACGGAATCAAGAAGGCAGGCATCGAGATGAACAGAAAAATGCTCTCAGAGATTGCTATTGCTGATCCGGCAGCATTTACAGCACTTGTTGAAAAGGCTAAGGCTGCAAGATAATTCTTAGTATAAATACACCTGTAAGTAATTTATATATAATTACTTATGGGTGTTTTTATGATTATAAGTCACTACATTTGTATTTATATTGACTTTTTTGCGAATGTATGATAAAATAAAAGTAACCAAATAGTTACAATGTACAGACGCCTGCAAAAGATACGTTTGTGTGTTATAAAATTACTCGATAGTCGATGCAGGGGCGTCCCTGAGTGAAAGGAATATGTCAGATAAAAAATCAGATGTATGATTTTGTGAAATGAAAAAAGATGCAGTGTAATAGCTGTTTGCTATGCAGACGGAGGGGATTATCATAAAATCAACAATAAGAGAAGAGCTTCTCAAAATGGGTGAGGAGGAATATCGCAATTTCAGCTCTATGCTGATGCCGACAGTTGATAAAAAAACAGTTATAGGTATACGGACTCCTGTTTTAAGAAAATATGCAAAAAGTCTTGAGAACTATGAAGATTTTTTATGTGACCTTCCGCATAAATATTACGAAGAAAACAATCTCCATGCTTTTTTGATAGAAAGAGAGCGGGAGTATATAAAATGTATAGAATTACTGGATGTGTTTTTGCCCTTTGTTGATAACTGGGCTACTTGTGATTGTATGAAACCAAAGGTTCTTAAAAAGGAGCCTGAAAAGCTTTTGGTGAATATAAAAAGATGGATAGAGGCGAAGGACGTTTATACTGTCAGGTATGCAATAAATCTTTTGATGAGCTTTTATCTTGATGATAATTTTGATATCCAATATCATAAAATGGTTGCAAATGTCAAATCAGAGGAGTACTATATAAATATGATGAGGGCGTGGTACTTTGCGACGGCACTTGCAAAACGTTATGACGAGACTGTTTCTTTCATAGAAGAAAGAATGCTTGATAAATGGACTCATAACAAGGCGATACAAAAGGCAAGGGAAAGCTTAAGGATTCCAAAAGTGCAGAAGGAATATCTGAAGACACTTAAATATTAATATAATTAAGAATAAACGGAAGTGAGAGAAAATGGCTTACAGAATAATTAACAAAAAAATGCTCAATCCTCAGATTTTTCTGATGGAAGTAGAAGCACCGCTTATTGCAAGAAAAGCGGAGCCGGGACAGTTCATCATACTGAGAATTGATGAATTTGGCGAAAGAGTTCCATTTACTGTGTCGGACTTTGACCGCGTGAGAGGTACTATTACTATAGTGGTACAGATTGTCGGAAAGACTACGAAGGATTTGTCTTTGCTTGAAGCAGGAGACGAGATTCTCGATTTTGCAGGTCCTTTAGGTATGCCGACAGAGCTTGAAGGCTTTTCAAAGGTGGCTGTTATCGGCGGTGGTCTCGGCACTGCAATTGCGTATCCTCAGGCAAAGAAGCTTCATACGATCGGTACAGAAGTGCATACGGTTGCAGGCTTTAGGGATGATAGCTTTATAATACTTGAAGATGAGCTTGAAAAGGTGTCTGATAAGCTTATAATAACAACCGATGACGGCTCAAACGGCGTTAAAGGTTTTGTTACCGACAGACTCAAAGAGCTTATTGAAGCCGGAGAAGAGTATGACGCAGTAATTGCGATAGGCCCGCTTATGATGATGAGAGCTGTTGCAAATATCACAAAGGAATACGGCATAAAGACGATTGTAAGTATGAATCCGGTTATGATTGACGGAACGGGAATGTGCGGAGGATGCCGTGTAACCGTTGGCGGAGAAACGAAGTTTGCGTGCGTTGACGGCCCTGACTTTGACGGTCATCTAATAGACTGGGAATCTGCGATTAATCGTCAGAAAATGTATAAATCAGAAGAAAAACGCTCATGCGATGAGGGGCATTGCCGAATAGGCAGAACCCATAAAGGCTGTTGAAAGGAAGGGTTATAAAAATGGCTAATATGGCACTTGAAAAAAATCCGATGCCGCATCAGTGTCCGAATGAAAGGAATAAGAACTTTCTGGAGGTTGCGTTGGGATATAGCGAAGAGGCCGCAATTGATGAGGCGAAAAGATGTCTTAACTGTAAAAATAAGCCTTGTATGGCAGGATGCCCTGTGAACGTTAAAATCCCTGAATTTATAGAGTATATAGCAGAAGGCGAATTTTTAAAGGCATATCATAAAATAAAAGAAACAAATGCACTTCCGGCAGTTTGCGGAAGAGTTTGTCCTCAGGAGAGACAGTGTGAGTCGAAGTGTGTAAGAGGTATCAAGGGTGAGAGTGTTGCAATAGGAAGACTTGAAAGATTTGTCGCCGATTGGTATCGTGAAAATTGCAAGGAAGAGACTAAAGAGCAGAAGTTAAACGGAAAAAAGGTTGCAATTGTAGGCTCGGGTCCTGCAGGACTAAGCTGTGCAGGTGATCTTGCGGCTTTGGGCTATGATGTTACGGTATTTGAGGCATTTCACGTTGCGGGCGGAGTTTTGATGTACGGAATCCCCGAGTTCAGACTCCCCAAAAGTATCGTACAAAATGAGATTGAAAACCTGAAAAATCAAGGTGTTAAAATAGAAACAAATGTAATTGTCGGAAAAACGCTTACGGTGGATGAGCTTTTTGAAGAAATGGGCTTTGAGGCTGTATTTATCGGAAGCGGTGCGGGTTTGCCGAGCTTTATGGGAATAGATGGCGAAAATCTCAACGGTGTATATTCGGCAAATGAATTTTTAACAAGAATAAATTTGATGAAGGGATATAAATTCCCTGAATATGACACGCCCGTTAAGGTTGGAAGAAAAGCGGCTGTTTTCGGCGGTGGAAATGTTGCAATGGATGCGGCAAGATGTGCAAAGCGTCTTGGCGCAGAGGAGGTTTATATCATCTATCGTAGAGGAAGGGAAGAGCTTCCTGCACGTGCTGAGGAGATTGTTCACGCCGAGGAGGAAGGAATTATTTTCGAGCTCCTTTCAAATCCCGTAAGCATTAAGGGTGATGAGGAAGGCTGGGTAAAGGCTGTAGAGGTTGCCTGTATGGAGCTTGGTGAGCCTGATTCAAGCGGCAGAAGAAAACCGGTTAAAATAGAAGGTTCGGAGCATTTAATAGATGTAGACACAGTAATTGTTGCAATAGGTCAGACTCCGAATCCGCTTATCAAAAAGACTACACAAAACCTCGAAACCAATCAAAAAGGCTGTATTATAGCTGATGATAGCGGAAGAACCTCGAGAGAGGGTGTCTTTGCAGGCGGCGATGCCGTAACAGGTGCGGCGACTGTTATTCTTGCGATGGGAGCAGGCAAAAAGGCGGCTTCTGCCATTGATGAATATCTTAAAAATAAGTGATATTGCGATTTAGGGTCGTAGTTAGTGGCTCAGGTTGCCGTAGAATGGAATAAAAAAGAGTAAATATAAGCATAAAAACTGTGTTTTTTATACTATTTTTATTAAAATATTCAAAATAATGTAGACATTTCAAAAATTTGTGGTATAATATATCTGTTATGGTATATTATACCGTATAATAAAATTTACTTGTAGGAGGAAACGCCAATGGCAAAGAAGTACGTATACCTTTTCTCAGAAGGTAATGCAACTATGAGAGAGCTTCTCGGTGGTAAGGGTGCAAACCTCGCAGAGATGACCAATATCGGTCTTCCGGTTCCCCAGGGCTTCACTGTAACAACTGAAGCTTGTACTCAGTATTATGAGGATGGCAGAAAAATAAGCGATGCTATCCAGGCTGAGATCATGGAGAATATCGACAAAATGGAAGGCATCACCGGTAAGAAGTTCGGTGATAAGGAAAATCCCCTTCTTGTATCTGTTCGTTCAGGTGCAAGAGCATCAATGCCCGGTATGATGGATACAATTTTGAACCTCGGTCTTAATGAGGACGTTGTTGAAGCAATGGCTGCAAAGTCAGGCAATGCAAGATGGGCTTGGGACTGCTACAGAAGATTCATCCAGATGTATTCTGACGTAGTTATGGAAGTTGGTAAGAAGTATTTTGAGCAGCTTATCGACGAAATGAAGGAAGAAAAGGGAGTTACACAGGACGTAGAGCTTACAGCTGACGACCTTAAGACTCTTGCAGGCCAGTTCAAGGCTGAATACAAGAACAAGATTGGTAAGGACTTCCCGACTGATCCGAAGGAACAGCTTATGGGTGCTGTAGAAGCAGTATTCCGTTCATGGGATAACCCCAGAGCTAACGTATACCGCCGTGATAACGATATTCCTTATTCATGGGGTACAGCAGTTAACGTACAGATGATGGCATTCGGTAACATGGGTGATAAGTGTGGTACCGGTGTTGCATTTACACGTGACCCTGCTACAGGTGACAAGGGTCTTATGGGTGAGTTCCTTGTAAACGCTCAGGGTGAGGACGTTGTTGCAGGCGTTCGTACTCCGATGCCGATTGCTGAAATGAAGGACAAGTTCCCGAAGGCATTTGAAAAGTTTAACGAAGTATGTGCAATCCTCGAGGATCACTACAGAGATATGCAGGATATGGAGTTCACTATTGAAAATGAAGAGTTATTCATGCTCCAGACAAGAAACGGTAAGAGAACAGCAAAGGCAGCTCTCAAAATAGCTTGTGACCTCGTTGAAGAGGGCATGATCGATAAGAAGCAGGCTGTTGCTATGATCGATCCGAGAAACCTTGATACACTTCTCCATCCGCAGTTTGACGGTAAGGCTCTTAAGGCTGCAACACCTGCAGGTAAGGGTCTTGGTGCATCTCCCGGTGCTGCTTGCGGTAAGGTTGTATTTACAGCAGAGGATGCTGAAAGCTGGAATGCAAGAGGCGAGAAGGTTATCCTTGTTCGTCTTGAAACATCACCTGAAGATATCACAGGTATGAAGGCTTCACAGGGTATCCTTACAGTTCGTGGCGGTATGACATCACACGCAGCCGTTGTTGCTCGTGGTATGGGTACTTGCTGTGTATCAGGCTGTGGCGATATTATCATGGACGAAGAGAACAAGAAGTTCACTTTGGCAGGTAAGACATATAACGAAGGAGATTATATCTCAATCGACGGTTCAACAGGTAACATCTATGACGGTATCATCCCGACAGTTGATGCTGAAATCGCAGGCGAGTTCGGTACAATCATGGCTTGGGCTGATGAGTTCAGAACACTTAAGGTTCGTACAAATGCAGATACTCCGGCTGATGCTAAAAAGGCTCGTGAGCTTGGTGCAGAGGGTATCGGTCTTTGCCGTACAGAGCATATGTTCTTCGAGGCAGAGAGAATCGCTGCATTCCGTGAGATGATTTGTGCAGATACAATTGAAGAGAGAGAAGCAGCTCTTGATAAGATTCTTCCTTATCAGCAGGGCGACTTTGAAGCTCTTTATGAAGCTCTTGAAGGAAATCCTGTTACAATCAGATTCCTTGATCCCCCGCTTCATGAATTCGTTCCGACAGAAGAGGCTGATATTGCTGCTCTTGCTAAGGCTCAGAACAAGACAGTTGAGGATATTAAGAATATCATCTCATCACTCCACGAGTTCAACCCGATGATGGGTCACCGTGGTTGCCGTCTTGCAGTTACTTACCCTGAAATTGCAAAGATGCAGACAGCTGCTGTTATCCGTGCAGCTATCAATGTTAAGAAGGCTCACCCCGACTGGAACCTTATCCCCGAGATTATGATTCCGCTTGTTGGAGATGTAAAAGAGCTTAAGTTCGTTAAGAAGGTTGTTGTTGAGACTGCTGACGCTGAAATCGCAAAAGCAGGTTCAGACCTTAAGTATGAGGTTGGTACAATGATCGAAATTCCGAGAGCTTGTCTTACAGCTGATGATATCGCTGGTGAGGCTGAATTCTTCTGCTTCGGTACAAACGACCTTACACAGATGACATTCGGCTTCAGCCGTGACGACGCGGGTAAGTTCCTCGATGCTTACTATGATACAAAGATTTATGAGAACGATCCGTTTGCTAAGCTTGACCAGACAGGCGTAGGTAAGCTTATGGATATGGCTGTTACAATGGGTAAGAAGGTTCGTCCGACAATGCACTGCGGTATCTGTGGTGAGCACGGCGGCGACCCCGTATCTGTTGAATTCTGCCACAAGATTGGTCTTGACTATGTATCATGCTCACCGTTCAGAGTGCCCATCGCTCGCTTAGCAGCAGCTCAGGCAGCTATAAAGGATATGAAATAATCAGATTGTGATTGATTTGGGGCAAAGCCACTTATCACGCAAAAGGCAAACTTGAATAAAAAATCGACCTTGTCGGATTCGTCCGATGAGGTCTTTTTTTACGCTTAATCAACCTTTAACTGCCGTATTTATGCGACTTTGAGCAATCTTAAC
>JAZRMB010000038.1:0-258970 GCA_045647245.1 Clostridia bacterium | reverse complement strand
TCTTTTCTTTCCTTTTCTGCTGCCCGTTCTTCGGGACTTAATTTGTACCTTGGCATATTAAAAACCTCCAATATGATATTTTTATTATATATCATCTTGGAGGTTTTGTATAGACTTTACACAAAATTTGGGATAGTCTCTACACTACCTCAAAATTCCTTTTCAGGATTTTTCACCCCAACTCTTGACAAAGAGCCTTTAATAAACGGTAATTTAACAAATGTGTTGATTTCAGGATACAAATTAAGCCCGAATATGCAAGCTTAATTTTGCTTGTATATTCGGGCTTTTTTTTTTATACCTTTAATTTCTTCTTTACGATTTTCAGGTATAGTCATATTTTAATTTCAACCACTCCATATGAAAGCGGTGCAATAATTCCGGGGTTTATAAAGAAGTGTACTCCATCTTCTTTTATATACCAATTAAGCTTATCCATACCGTTTTCGAGGATGATTTTTGCATCAAAATAGAAATCATCCGCATTTTCATTGACCAGCTCAAAAAAACCTTCTCTTACTCTTTTTCTGATTTCCGACTCCGACTCTTCCAAGACATCCCAAGCTTCAAGCAAACGACCTGTATTCATATCATATGTCATTGCTTCAAGTAATACGTACGGCAATACGCCGTCTGCATATATTTCTTCATTGAACAGAACACATATCATAGAATTTTCGTCATATGTAATATCAAAGCTTCTTTCAAACATATACGGCATATAATCATCTTTATTTTCAATCATTTCAAGAGTTTTTACCGCAGTATCATAATATTCAAGCGACACTCTGTCTGCATATGCTTCACTTTCGCCGAGAATAAATTCATTAAATGCCTCTGTAATCTGTCCTTCATCGTTGATATGAGGATATGCAGCCACACCGGTGAGTACGATATCATCACCATGCTTTTTCCAAAATTCCAGGTACATATCATCGACATCATACTTTTCTTCCTTTGACGAAATTATGACCTTCTTCTCCGCCGCACTCCACAGAACCTCAGCTCCTATAGAGTCCGAAACATCTCTTACAGGGAGCATCAGTCTGTCATCTATAATAAGCGGCTTGGCAACCATTGTATGCTTATCAGAATTCACATAATATACACCCTCATCTACAGGCATAATAATATGCGATAGTCTTTTATGCGCAAATACGCATCTTGTGTCATTATCCCACTCAACATAAGCGCCGAGGCTTTCAAATATCGCACGCATCGGCACATATGTTCTGTCATTTACAACAACAGGCGGTGCATCCTTAAAAAATATTTCATCACCGTCAACAGTGACAGTTATGGTACTTTCAGCAATCGCTTTTGAAGATAGTATCATAAACACCGAAAGAACTGCTGTCAGAAATTTTTTCATAATTTATCCCCTACCGTCCGTTCCTGATTATGATATTTCGTCAAAAACACCGTTATTTTTCACCGTCGAGAGTGAAAATTCATTGCGCCAGTTTTCAAGCGCGGCAAGAAGTCTTTCCTCAACTATTTTTGATTCAATCTGTTTTTCAAGGTCGCTCATATCAAGTGGAAGTCGCTTGATAATATGATATCCGAACTGACTCTCAGCAAAGCCAATTGCATTAAACTCAAGCCCTGCAACACAGCTTTCAAACTCCGGTACCATTTCTCCGCTTGAAAATACATATCCGTCAGGACTTGTTTCAAGACCCGGGTCCTCTGAAAATTCATGCATCAAAACATCAAAATCTTCACCTTTTTTAACTCTTTCAAGAACCTCGTCAGCCTTAATCTTTGCATTCTTTACCGCATCCTCGCCAAGCGGCTGCATAGTTTCACTATCGATAACTGAAAAAAGTATATGTTTTGCTTTATAATTGCCATAAACTGAAAGCTCGGAAAAGATTTTATTCTTTTCTTCATCTGTTGCAGGTGATTCTGCAATTGCTTTTTCTGCAAGTTTTGTAGAATAAACCATAGACTCACAAAGCATTTCTATAAAATCATCCGTAATAGAGTTTTCTTTAAGATATTTGTTATACCCATTTTCCCCACCTCTTGATGAAACAATGCTTTCTTTTGTACTTTTAATATATTCCACATCTTCGTCGGTAAGCTCAATATCAAGTGCTTGTGCAATCTCAATATAAGCAACATTAACCGCAGCAGTCTCCAACGCACGCTCCTTTGCAAAATCAATTGCTTTCATACCTTCTATTTCCTGAGTTTTCCAATCCTCATCACTCTGAAGCTCAGTACCGCTCATCTGACTCTTTATACTGTTTAAGTAGAAAAGAAACTCTCCTTCTGTAATCTTCTCTTCACCTACACTTGCAACATATTTTTCCGAACATCCCGTAAGAAGCAACATCGCCGCCATACAAACAGTAAAAATAATCTTTCTCATAATCTGCCACTCCTTCAACATTTTATTAATCAGTATATTTGTATTATAACATATATCGACAGATTTCTTCAACAATTTAGTGTCATGTAATATAAATTTAACATAAATTAAAAACCGTGAACATCTCCCTTTATATAAGAGCGATGTTTACGGTCTTTAAATAATTATTTACGGTGTACAACAGTAGCCGGTTCCTTTTCTTTAAAAAGCAGTCCTATCGTCCAAAGACCCGCAATTCCTACGAGTGTAAATATAATCCTCGACAAAGCTGAACCTGTACCGCCGAAAAGTGCACCTACAAAATCAAACTTGAATATACCGATACTTCCCCAGTTTGCCGCACCAATTATTACAAGTGTAAGTGCAAGTTTATCAAGAAAATCCATTAGCTTCCTCCTTCTTCAGCCTCTATATTATAAGCAACATCTGTTGTTTTTTTCTTGGCTGACATAGTTATGATACCCTATGCAAAGGTTTATAAACAGAGAATATTTTACCGCCACTTCCAATATACTATATTATTCTTATTCTTTGGGGTGAGGTAATGAAAAGAATGTTGGCGTATTGTATTTCTATAACCATTATCGTATTAATTACAGCAATGTTTATAGCGTTTGCACGTGAAAATGACACCATAAATACCGATTTTCTTGCCTCATACGGTTGGGAAGTTATTCCAAAGGCCATTGAATACGAAAGAATAACACTTCCGGATGCAAACGACAAGGTTTTTTCAAATTATAACCTTATTCAGAAAGAAGCAGGACTTGACCTGACACCGTATTACTCAATGGAAGCAGAACGTTTTACATATATTGTAAAAAACTACCCTTACCCGACAGAAGGCGAAGTCCGGGCTAATGTTCTTTGTGTTAATTCAAAACCGATAGCAGGCGACATAATGACACTAAACCTTGACGGTTTTATGCATTCTCTTGTCTATCCACAATAAAAATCAGTTAAGATAATTTACAGGATTTTCATATTTACCTTGAGAAATTATTTCAAAATGCAAGTGGGGTTTGGTGCAAAGGTCTCCTACAGCACTCTCACCGATATGACCTATAACATCACCTTTTTTCACACTATCACCGAGTGCTACCGTTGGATTTTCATCAAGGTTTGAATAAACACTCATCATACCGTCACCATGGTCAATTCGTATGCTGTAGCCGAGACTACCCATATAAACCTTTTCAACAACACCGTCGGCACAAGCCGCCACACTATCACCAACCGTCGCTTCAAGATCAACTCCGTTATGAGTGCGCCAGTCATCGGTTGAGCTGTGATATACAGGCTTATTTTCCGAAAATTCACAGATTACACCGCCTGAAACCGGGGTAAGATAACACGGCTCCTCAACAGTAATTTCTTTTTTTGAAACAGGCTCTGTTTCATCTACCACCTCATATGAACGTTCAGTATATGATACAAATTCTTCTGCAATAACGTCATTTTGCTCATATTCTTCATTAACAGATATCTCCTCAGGTGTCTCATACACCGTAACATTCTCCCCAACCTCGTTAGCCAGAAGTTCATCATTTTCTTTATTGCGTAGTGAAATATTGTTCGCATAACCAATCAATGCTATCAATAAGATACAGCAGCAGATGGCTATGTATAAGCCATTTCCGTCTTTTTTTCTCGTTTTTTTGTGTTCCATAACAATACCAATACCTTTCTGCCCACAAAAATATATAAACCGCCGCCAAATGTGGGCACAAAGCCGCAGTCAAATAAGCTGATACGACAAATACATTATCATCATCTATCTTATTACGAAAATATTTTATCCCTCACACACCAAAACTATACATATAACAAACAACAACAGCATAATTTTATTATAAAGCATTAAGGAGAAAGAAATGCGTAGGATAATTATTTACATTTTATCTGTTTATTTAATCAGTACAGTATTGCCGGGCTTTTTCATTTTGAAATCAGGCATATATAAAAAACCTTTAAAGGAAGATATTGCTACAGTGAATGTTTACATAAAATCGCAAGATAAGGTAACAGCAATGCCCGTAGCACAATATTTGAAAGAGGTTGTTGCAGCAGAAATGCCGGCTCAATTTGAACCTGAGGCACTAAAAGCGCAAGCTGTAGCCGCAAGGAGCTATCTGTTTGCAAGAAGCTTTTCATATAAAGCAAACGGTTATCCCCAAGAGCACAAAGGTGCAGACATATGCACAGACCCAAATCATTGCAAGGCACACATCTTTGAATCGGACAGACGTAAAAGCTGGGGTAATGATGCCGAAAATAACTGGAAAAAAATCAGTGATGCCGTAACATCCACTTCTGATGAAAAAGTATATTATAACGGTGAGGTAATTTCGTGTGTATTTCATTCTACATCATCCGGAAAAACAGAAAACTCCGAGGATGTATGGGGCGGTGCAAGAGAATATCTTAAAAGCGTGGAAAGCCCGGGCGAAGAGGAATCCCCAAGCTACAAATCACAGCGTATTCTGCTAAAGTCGGAATTTATACAGATAGCCGAAGAAAACATCGAAGGTGTAAGCTTTGACGGCGAGCTTACAGGAGAGATTATACGCTCAGAGGCAGGAGGAATTAAAAGCATTGTAATTGGAAATGTTCCGATAAAAGGTACTGTTTTTCGTTCAATTTACGGCTTAAAATCAACAAATGTCAACATTACTCAAACCGATACAGATGTCACTTTAGACGTAACAGGTTACGGTCACGGTGTCGGAATGAGTCAGTACGGTGCAAACGCTATGGCAAAAAAAGGTGCAACCTATAAAGATATACTGACACATTATTACACCGGATGCGAAGTACATTAAAATAATTAAATCATAATAGCTATAACAATTGAATAAATATTAAGAGATTATACAAAAGCAACACGAAAGGATGATAAAAATGTATGTACTGACAAATACCAACCCTGAATATGCGGAATATCTTTCCTATTTTCCAAAAACTTTAAAGGACAAGCTTGAAAGAACATCAAAGGATATGCTATGCGAAATAAGAATAGGTAAAAACAGACCAATTGTGCTAAAATACACATACGGCAGATTTTACATAAACACGTCGGGCGAGCTTTCAAAAACACCACACGAAGCAACGGTGTGTACCGATAGAGATTTCCTGAATTTATGCGAAAACATAACCGAATTTTCAATATACGCACACGAAGATGAGTTAAAAAATGCTTTTATAACCGTAAAAGGTGGGCACAGAATTGGTTTTGCAGGAGAAATAAAAAGCGGCAGGATAAGAAACTTAAGAGATATTACAAGCATTAATTTCCGAATTGCGCACGAACATACAGGAATTGCAGAGCGCGTTCTCCCCTATGTATTATCTGACGCAAGGGTGAAAAATACAATTATTGTCTCACCTCCGATGTGCGGAAAAACAACGCTTTTAAGAGATATGGTGCGGCTTCTTTCAAAAAATTTAATCAAAGTTGGCATATGCGATACAAGAGGCGAAATTGCGGCATCTTATGACGGCAGAATAAATATGGATATAGGCGATGCAGATGTTATTACAGGGACAGAAAAAGCAATCGGCATGATGATGCTTCTTCGGTGTATGTCTCCGGAGGTTATAGCGTGCGATGAGCTTGGAAGCATCGAGGATTTTAAAACCGTAGAAACTCTTATGCACTCCGGAGTATCAGTAATTGCAACAGCACACGCACAAGGGCGTGAAGCTCTGTATAAATCACTCAAAGAAAAGAATTTTAACGAAAGCTTTGAAACAGTTATAACCCTGTGCGGGACAGGCGAAATATGCGAGGTGTACAATGCTTAAACTATCAGGCGGTCTTTTTATAATACTTTCCTTCACAATCTATGGCATATTAGTCTCTTTAAGACAAAAAAAGAGGTGTGAAAGTCTTAAAAATCTGATACGCTGTGCCAAATACATCTCTTTGGAGACCGCATACAGAAAAACGAGATGTGAAATTATTCTAAAAGAAGCTTCAATACTTTTTTCTCTCCCGTTCCTTGACGAGGTAAAAAACTCAATGAAGGAAATCGGTATACACATTTCCTTTAAAAACGCACTTAAAAACCATTCACAGGATATGTCTCTTACCGACGAAGATATTAAGGCAGCATATTCCCTATCGTCCCTCTTTTCATATTCCGAAAACGAGCAAACGAATGCGGCAAATTCTGCAATAAAGCTTCTTGAGCTTTCACTTAACCATGCAAAAACAACATACGATAATAAAGCAAAACTGATAAGAAGCGGAAGTTTACTCTTCGGAATACTGATTGCAGTTTTGCTATTTTAGGAGACTATTATATGGATGTGGAATTAATATTTAAAATAGCCGGTATAGGTATCATAGTTGCGGTGCTGGGTCAATTGCTTTCACGCTCCGGGCGTGATGAACAGGCATTAATGATTACAATCGCCGGGCTTGTTGTAGTATTGTTTATACTGACTGAAGAGATTGGAAATCTATTCAGAACAGTCAAATCCATTTTCGGCTTCTGATATGGATATTACCAAGGTAGCCGCAATTGCCATAATTGGCATATTGCTTTCAACTCTATTAAAAAAGACTAATCCTGCAATTGCTCTATGCACCGTCATATCAGCTTGTGTTGCGATAATCGCAGTCCTGGCAGATGATTTATATATGATAATCACAGAGTTTTGCAAGCTTCTTGAGTCCGGAGGTATAAGCAATTCAGGTTACAAAAGTATAATTAAAGTAATAGGAGTGGCATATTTTACCGAGATATGCTCAGGACTATGCAAGGACGCAGGCGAGAGTGCATTAGCAGCCAAGCTTGACATTGCGGGACGTATTTGTATACTCTCATTCACCCTTCCGCTGATATCTGAACTTATCGAGGTAATAATGGATGCAATATCACTGATATGAATAAATTAATAATAAGCATACTGTTTTTTCTACTCTTCTCAAAAAGCTGTGTTTTTTGTGAAATTGACACCTCTATACGGGAATATCCCGACTTTAACGAATATACCGAAGAAATCACAGACGGCGAGTATAACGGTGCTTTAGAAAAACTTACTATCAACATCAAGGATGCACTCTTCGGAGAAATAAAAAGATCAAAGGCTCTGCTTGCCAAAATAACTGTAATTGCGGCAATTGCCGCTATAATCAAGCTGATGAACGACAGCTATGCAGGACAAGCGGCATATTTCGCCGTATATACTCTCCTGACAGCTACCATCCTTAAGCTAATATGCGAAGCAGTAGGTTACGGAAAAGAAGTTATACATACAATTTCAGATTTTATCACAAAACTAACGCCTATACTTCTCGGTCTTATTGCAGTCAGCGGTTCTCCAACTTCTGCCGCCGCTTTTTCGCCTGTTTTATCGTCTGCAGTTTACATTCTTACTATCGTGGTCGATAAAATAATAACGCCGATAATCTTTATGAGTGCTGTTCTCGGCATTATCGGCAGCTTTCACGAAAAAGTCCGACTTTCCGGTTTTAACAGACTTTTAAGAAGTGTTTCACGCTGGCTACTCACACTAATGCTCACCTTTTTCGTAAGTTTATGTGCCGTTTACGGTTTTAATGCACCTGTATTAGATGCTTTAGGCGCAAAAACAGTAAAATTTGCTGTAGGAAGCATAGTTCCGATTGTAGGAGGGTTACTTGCTGATTCACTCGAAACAGTAATCGGCGGCACACAGATACTTAAAAACGCAGTCGGAAGTGCAGGGATGCTTTGTATAGTCGGTATTTGTGCAATTCCGCTTGTAAAAGTATGGATAATATTGTTTCTGCTTAAATTGTCTGCGGCAATTCAGGAGCCGATATGCGGAAGAGAGCTTTCATCACTGTTATGGGATGCATCAGAATCGGTTTCGACAGTATTTTCGCTTATGACAACCTCGGTTATGATGTTTTTGATTTGTATCGGTATAATAATATCTTCAACTGCTGTACGATAGGAGGTTATGTATTTTGAAAGCTTATCTCATATCGCTCACATCTGCTGTGGTTTTTGCATCGGTAACAGATATTCTTCTACCGAAAAATATGAAAAAGTATGCATCGCTGATAACCGGTGCAATGATTCTTATTTGTCTTATTTCGCCACTTGCAAAAATCACCGACACAAATCTACCGTCGTTTATGATCCCCGAACAGGAATATATCGATTACTCTCTTGACGATATACTGATTGCAGAATTTAAAACAAACGTAGAAAATGATATCGCAGAAAGAATAAAATCCGAATTCGGAATATCTGCAAAAGCAAACATAAGAGTAAAAACATCCGACGGCAAAATATCGGGAGTTGATAAAATCTCTCTTTTTTGCAAACAAAACACCGCCATACAAGAACGCCTTTCTTATATATACGGTTGTGATTTAATTGAATTTTCCGACGGAGGATAAAATGAATACTCAATATATTACTAACTTTATTAAAAATAAGAATAATGTTATATTATTTATCATATTAATTATTGGAATAGCTTTAATGCTGTTCCCTGTCGGTGAAAAAGAAAAGGACGTTAAACCGACACAGTTAAGCGAGCAAGAGAAGCTGACACAAATCATATCCGGTATAAAGGGTGCCGGCAAGGCTGATGTTATGATTACATATTACGGAAGCAATTCAAGTAATATTGTATATGATATCAGAACAAGAGGAGACGAAACAGAGCGTAAGGCTGTAGTCTCTGACGGATGCGCTGTAACGACCGGAGAAAGCTTTCCTCGCGTCAGGGGCGTTGTGGTCACTGCTAAAGGTGCAGGCTCTTTGAGTGTGAAAACGGCAATAATTAGTGCAGTAACCGTCGCACTCGACATACCTGAATATAAGGTGACCGTTCTTGAAAGCAAATAACGTCCCGTAAAAGCATCAAAATAACCGAAAGGAAATGTGGTAAAATGATTGTATTGAAAAGGAAAGAAATTGTGGCGGCAGCACTTGTTGTATTAATCGGTGTTGCAGGGTATATGAACTGGTCTTATCAGGACACGGTAAACGTGACGGACGGTAAGGAATATATTGCAACGTCAAAAAAATTAGGAGAAGCTCAGCTTGTAAGCACAACAGAAGAAACAAACGAAACCGCCTCCGGCGGAGATTATTTTGAAGAGTCTGTAAAAAGCAAGGAGATTTCACGAGAAAAGGCTCTTGATATATTAAACAGCACACTCTCAAACAACAACTTTGATGAGGAGGCAAAAAAGAAGGCACAGGATAGTATAATCAAGATGGCAGAATCCGTTGAAAAGGAATCCTCAATTGAAAATCTTATAAAAGCAAAGGGATACGAAAAGGTTTGTGTATACATCGACGGCGAGAATGTCGAGGTAGTTGTAAAAAAAGACGGCTTTTCGGATTCAGACGCAAATAAGCTATGTGACATTATTACCGACAAGCTTTCAATATCACCGTCAGGAATTAAAATTATTCCGGTAAAGTAAGAATTTTCAAAAAGGGATTGAAATTTTTATAAATAATTGATATAATGGACATAATAGTAAAATGAACGGTTGTTCATCCGCTATTTATTTCTGAATACAGGAGTTCATCTCCCTCTGCTCGGTCACGTCCGCAAGACCATGAGCAAAACAAATAATAATTTTAGGACAGAAAGGTACGGATACTGATATGGATGAAAAGCAGATAAACACAAATGCTGTTGAAGAAGCAGAAGAGAACGCAGGCAACATTAAAATTTCCCCTGACGTAATTGCCACTGTTGCAGGAATTGCAACAAACGAAATCAAAGGTGTAGCAGGTATGGGCGGTTCCGTTGTTGGCGGAATTGCCGAAATTCTCGGCGGCAAGAAAAACAAAGGTCGCGGTGTGAAGGTTGAAATGATTGAAAATAACGTCGTAATCGACCTTTATATAATAGTAGAATACGGTGCAAACATCCCCGATATCGCATGGGAAATTCAGGACAACGTAAAAAACAGCGTTGAAAGTATGACCGGTATGAATGTTGAAAATGTCAACATCCACGTAGAAGGCGTAAGCTTTGAAAAGGCAGAAAATTCAAAACCGGAAGAAGCTTCAACTGAAGAAACAAACCCTGAAGAACAAACCGAGTCAGAAGAATAATAAGCAACATATAATTTAAGCCCCGCAAGCCTTAATAGCTTTGCGGGGCTAATTATTTTATCAGCAAATTCCAAGGAATTTTAATACGAAGTAGAATACAAACAATGCTGTTGAAATCCACATAACAGGCTTAACATCCTTAATCTTTCCGGTTAATATCTTAAGAATAACCCAAGAAAGCATACCGAACATAATACCGTTTGAAATTGAGTATGTGAAAGGCATAAAGATTAATGCAATAAATCCACCGATTACATCTGCTACATCACCGTCAAAATCCATATTCTTAACTGCGCTGAGCATCAAAAGACCAACAAAGAGCATTGCAGGTGTTGTTGCGAATGAAGGAATTGCAGTAAATATCGGAGCAAGAACAATAGCAATTATAAACATAACTGCTGTTGTAAGAGCTGTAAGACCTGTTCTTCCGCCTGCAGATACGCCCGCACTTGATTCAACATAGCTTGTTACAGTTGATGTACCGAGACATGCACCTGCAACTGTACCTACAGCATCAGCTAAAAGTGCACCCTTTGCGTTGGGAAGTTCACCCTTTTCATTAAGCAAATCACCCTTAGCTGCAACGCCGATAAGTGTTCCGACTGTATCAAAAATATCGGTAAAGAGGAATGTAAACATAATTACAAGGAATGTTGAAAGATTCTTTCCGATAAATGCAAAGTCAAACTTAAAGAGTGCCGGTGCCTCAAATGCTGCAGTTGAGAAATTCGGAATAACCGAGTAAACTCCATTTTCAACATCGGGAACATACCAGCCGCAAAGCTCTGCAATTATACCAAGCACCCATGTAGCGAGTATACCTAAAAGAATATCTCCAGGTACCTTGAAGTGATGAAGTACTCCGATTATCAAAAGACCTACAAGAGAAATGACGAATGTAGGTGAGTTGAAAGAGCCGATTGCAACTGTTGTTGCAGGGTCAGCCACAACGATTTTTGCACCCAAAAGTGCGATAATTGTTATAAATAAGCCTATACCTGCTGTTATACCAAATTTAAGATTCTTGGGAATCTGGTTAACTAACGCTTCTCTGAAATTGCAGAATGAAAGCAAAATGAATATTATACCCTCTACAAGAACTGCTGTGAGTGCTACCTCATACGAGCAACCCATAGCACCGCATACTGTGTATGCAAAGAATGCATTAAGACCCATACCGGATGCAAGAGCTACCGGATAGTTTGCAAAAAACGCCATACAAAGAGTTGCAATCGCCGCTGAAATGGCTGTTGCCATAAATATTCCACCGTTCGTTGCTCCCTCGATGCCACCAAGATACGCCGGATTAACTGCCAGAATATACGCCATTGCCAAAAATGTCGTAATACCGGCAATAATTTCACGTTTTACCGTAGTGCCGTTCTCCTTGAGTTTAAAAAATTTTTCCATTAGACCATCTCCTGTCTTATATTTTTATGAATACATTATATTACATATTTCTAAAAAATTCAACAGAAATCTCAAATTTTTTATAGAATTTTTATATTTAGTCACTTATTATATTTTTTTGTACATAATTTATTCATCTTTTACTCCATCGGACATTGCATATAGAACAGTTTTAATTACACCAAGCTTATTTTTAATCTCCCTATCAAAATAGGTAAATTCAGGCATATCTGTATTGGACAGCTTTATATTCTTAGGACATTTCTTAACCAGCTCCATAACTCTATCCGGTTTAAATGCACTGTTGTCAAATTTAAATACAAAGCCTTTCGGTTTTTCCGATATTTCGCAAACTCCGCACTCTGACGCGACAGTTTTGATATACGCTATTTCAATAAGATTCATAACCGGCTTTGGCACATCTCCGAAACGGTCTATAAGCTCATCGGTAACATCACTTTTATCTTCAACAGATGTTATTGCCGCTATCTGTTTATATACATCAATTCTTTGATTTACATTGCGTATATATTTTTCGGGAATATAGGCGTCAATGGAAATATCGACAGACACATCAAAATTCTCAACATCTTCAGTACCTCTTTCCTCCCTTACGCTTTCAGCAAGGATTTTGCAGTACATATCATATCCGACAGCATCCATATGACCATGCTGTTGTGCACCTAATATATCTCCCGCCCCTCTTATTTCAAGGTCACGCATTGCAATTTTAAATCCCGAGCCAAATTCCGTAAACTCACGAATTGCGGAGAGTCTCTTCTGTGCAGTTTCCGAAAGCACACCGTCCCTTTTATATGTCATATAAGCGTATGCACTTCTGTTTGACCTTCCTACTCTGCCTCTTAGCTGATATAGCTGAGAAAGTCCCATTTTGTCTGCATTTTCTATTATAATTGTATTTGCATTCGGTATATCAAGTCCTGTTTCAATAATAGTAGTACAAACAAGTATATCGGTATCTCCGTTAACCATATCATACATTATATCTTCAAGCTCATCCTCCTTCATTTTACCGTGACCGACAGCAACTCTTGCCTCAGGAATGAGCTTTTTTATAGTTTCCGCAACGGTATAAATACCCTTTACCCTATTATAAAGATAGAAAACCTGACCACCTCTTGCAAGCTCCTTTTTCATTGCATCAGCAAGAACTATCGGATTATGCTCAAGCACAAAGGTTTCTACCGGATATCTGTTTCCCGGCGGCGTTTCCAAAAGACTCATATCCCTTACTGATATCATCGCCATATGAAGAGTTCTAGGAATCGGCGTAGCTGTCATAGAAAGTACATCTATATTTTTCTTCATCTCTTTTATTTTTTCCTTGTCGGCTACACCAAATCTCTGCTCCTCATCTATTATGAGAAGTCCTATATCCTTATACACTACATCCTTTTGCAGTATTCTGTGGGTACCTATAAGAACATCAATTTCTCCTGTTTTGAGCTTTTTGAGAATTTCCTTTTGCTCTTTTGCACTGCAAAACCTTGAAAGCATCGCTACTCTTATTGGAAAATCAGTCATTCTTCGCTTAAAGGTTTCAAAATGTTGCATTGCAAGAATAGTTGTCGGGCAAAGATACGCAACCTGTTTAGAATCACAAACAGCCTTGAATGCGGCTCTTAACGCTATCTCCGTTTTCCCGTAACCAACGTCACCGCACAAAAGTCTGTCCATTGGCTTTATATTCTCCATATCTTTTTTGACCTCTTCAATTGAACGAAGCTGGTCATCTGTTTCATCATAACCGAAGGTGTCTTCAAATTCTCTCTGCCACGCAGTATCTTCTGAAAAAGCAAATCCTCTCGTGCGCTCTCTTTCAGCATAAAGTGCAACAAGCTGTTTTGCCATATCTTTAGTTGATGCCTTAACCTTTTTCTTAGTATTGGTCCACTCGGTTCCGCCGAGCTTATTTAGCTTAATGGTTTTATCACTGTTACCGACATATTTATACAAAAGTTCCATTTGGTCAACCGGCACATAAAGAACGTCACTTCCCTGATATTTAATATGAAGGTAATCTTTAGTTATGCCACCAACCGTCATCTTTTTTATACCGCAGTATTCTCCGATGCCGTGCGCACGATGCACAACAAGGTCTCCGACATTGATATCTGTATAGGATTTGAGCCGTTTTGCATTGTCTATTTTTCTTTCTCTTCTTTTTTTATCAGAATTGAAAATATCTTGTTCTGCAATAAATACAAATCCGCACTCAGGATACTCAAATCCTTTTTTTGACTGAGCGGTTATAACGACAGTTTCGCCCTTTTCAAATTCACCGTCAGGTTCAATAAACCTGCTATTAAAGCCGTTTTGTGTAAGTGTTCCGACAAGGTTTTCACATCTTGATTTTCCGCTTGCCGCAATCACTACAGTTGCATTCTCCTTCTTCCACGCGGCAAGATCATCATATAAATAGTCAACCTTACCGTGAAAAGAAATAGTGTTACGGGTTACAAAATCAACTATCTCATTATACGTAAAATTAATCGAAGTATGGGTCAACAAATTTAAAGAAATCATTTTGCTTTTTGAAAATACAGTATATATTTCTTTAAAATCCTTAAAAAGATTTGCACTCTTAGGCGGAAGAATACCCTTTTGGGAAAATTCCGAGTACCTTTCACCCTGCTCCCATTCAAGCGTTTTTGCCCTTTCATTAATGCGTTTCGGTTCTATTATAAATACGGCAGAATCATCAAAAATATAGTCACATACCGTTGGTATGTTTTCATACATTACACCTATATATTTATCTACCGCAGGAAACAGCATATTTTCAGTCAGTCTTTCAAGGTCAGCGTCCAGCGTTTCTAAAAGCTCTGTACCGCACTTTTTCGACTTTTTTGTTTTTTCTGCAAACTCGATAATCTTAGTTTTTTCCGCCTTTGTCATACAAAGCTCCGAAGCAGGAATAATCCTGCATTCGTCTGCATTTTCAAGCGAACGCTGTGAAACGCTGTCAAATACTCTTACGGAATCCACTTCGTTATCAAAAAACTCAATTCTAAACGGCAATTCTGCACAAGGAGGAAAAATATCAAGTATACCACCTCTGATAGAGTACTGTCCGACTGCTTCTGTCATATCCTCTCTTGTATATCCCATCAAATTCAGTCTTTCGGCAAGTTCTTCAATATCATATACCTCGGAAATTTTTATATCAAAAGACAGCTTCTTAAGTTTTTCATACGGTAAGGTGTATGAATTACACGCAGAAATCGGCAGCATAAATATACCGCCGTTTTTTATTTCATCAAGAATCTTAAGTCTTGTAAATTCACGTTCGTGGTTCTTTGCATCTATGTTATAATAAACATACTCTTTATCCGGGTAAACAAAAACTCTGTCTGTATACAATTGCAGTTCTTTTGCCATAAGCCCTGCCTCAAGCTCACTGTATACTATCACAAACGCTGTCTTTCCCTCTGATAGTGATGCTATAAGATGCGGCATGGCAGATTCAACTATTCCTGCAACAGATATGGGAGTTTTACCATTGTCAAATGCATTCTTTAATTGCTTGTACGGTTTGTAATTTTCCAGAAAACCAAACATATTCATTTTTGATGCACCTCTTTCCTTAAACGCAAACAGAGCCATTTTCCCAAAACACCCCCTGTCAAAAAGGGTTATTTTAAGGAAAATGGCGTATTTATTAAAATAATCATTTGTTTTTTGTATTATATTTATTCATAGCCATATCGGCTTTGCCCTTGACTATAAGCTCAATTGCCTCAGAAGCTCTTACAATGGCATCCTCAAGAACCGGGATTTCATCTTTACCGAATCTGCCGAGAACATAATCTGCAAGGGGTCTTCCGCCTTCATTTGCACCAACACCCATCTTAATACGGTAAAATGCATCGCTTGAAAGCTGATATATAATCGATTTCAAACCGTTATGTCCGCCGTCACTGCCCTTAGGTCTTATTCTTATATTTCCCCTGTCAAGGCTGATATCATCATTTATTATAATGATATTCTCAGGCGGAATTTTATAAAACGATGCAAAATCTCTTATACAGTCTCCCGATAAATTCATATAGGTCTGCGGCTTTATAAGAAGTACTTTTTCACTTCCTATTCTTGTCTCTCCCCATAGTCCTTTGAATTTCAGCTTTGTAACCTTAACAGAATATTTATCCGCTAAATAGTCTATGACATGAAATCCGATATTATGCCTCGTCATTTCATATTCCTTGCCCGGGTTTCCGAGTCCCGCAATTATATACATAAAAATTTATCTCCTTACCGTTAATTACTCTACTTAGCATTTCAAGCTGTCAACACATAGCGCATACTTTTTATCCTTTTCTATCTGCTCTTTCAATTCATCAAGAGAGGAAAACTTCATTTCGCCTCTGATTCTGTCGTAAAAACTAAAGCTGATTTTTTTGCCGTAGAGGTCCTTATCTAATCCTATAATATGTCCCTCTACAGTTCTTGATTTAGCATCAAGAGTCGGATTCTTTCCGATATTTATAACAGCTTTATAGTGTTTTGAGTCAATAATAGTCGTTCCGAGATACACACCGTCACAAGGCAAAAGTGCTTCTTTTAAAGGTTCTATATTAGCTGTAGGAAAACCCATCTTTCGTCCGTTCTGATAACCGCTTACAACCACACCTGATACAGTAAACGGTCTTGACATCAAGAGATTTGCCTCCTTGATTTTTCCATCATTTATAAGCTTTCTTATATCACTGCTTTTAACTGCTCTGTCTCCCGAATAAACTGTAGGCGAAATAAATGTATCTATTCCCTGCTTTAACGCCTCTTTTTTCAAATCGTCAGCATCTGCCATAGCATTTTTTGCACATCTGTAATCATATCCCACAGAAATATACGAAACGCCGATTTCCTTTAAAAAAATCACAAATTCTTCAAGTGACATACTCTTGAATTTTTCATCGAATTTTACCACATATACAAAATCGACACCCAGTCCTGACAATATCTCAATCTTTTCATCAAAAGGAGTAATAACCTTATCCTCCCTCGTATGGGCATCAAACAGCAATACACCGGTATAAGATGCAGCTTTTTTTGCATTTTCAAGTATTTTCAGATGACCGAGGTGCACTCCGTCAAAATTCCCGAGTGCTATTGAGGCGTACGGAAAGTCTATTTTGTCGTTTTGAAAATAAATTTTCATATCACTTAACTCCAGAAAGATTTTTCAAGAACAAGCTCGCTGCCGTTATACCTGCTAATTGCTAAAAATTCACCATTTTTAGAATATACTCTATAGAGCATATCCAAAATCAGACCTTTTCGTCTGATTTTTATACCGTTTTTAAGCTTAGCTGAAAGAAAATCATCAAGCACTACAGACTCATAGCACTTAAAAACATCATCTACAGGTATTATATACCTGTCAAGCTCTTGGCATTCCTTCAGCGCTGTAAGCTCTTCACAACTTTTACACTCATCAATAGAAAAACCGCCCGAGCTTACTCTTCTTAACGAGAGCATATAACCGCCGCAACCGAGTGCGTTGCCTATATCCTCACAAAGAGTTCTTATATATGTCCCTTTAGAGCAATGAACTCTGATTTTTATTATATTATTTGTCAAATCAAATCCAAGCACATCAATACTGTATATTGTAACACGTCTTGCTTCACGCTCAATGGTAATTCCCTGCCTTGCAAGCTCATAGAGTTTTTTACCATCTTTTTTTATAGCAGAAAACATAGGCGGAATCTGTTCGATTTCGCCTATGAATTCTTCTACCGTTCTATTTATATCTTCTGCCGTAACATTGACTTCCTTTTCGGAAAGAACATTTCCGCTTGCATCCTGTGTATCGGTTGTTTTACCAAGTGCAAGCTCCGCTTCGTATGTTTTATCGGAAACGGTAAGCATATCGCAAACCTTTGTAGCCTTCCCGATACAAACAGGAAGAACTCCTGTTGCATCCGGGTCAAGTGTACCGGTATGACCAACCTTTTTTATGCCTGTAAGCCTTCTGACAAAATAAACCATATCGTGTGAAGTTTTACCCATCGGCTTATCAAGAAGAATTATTCCGTTCATTATTTTACCTGTTCTTTTACAATAGACTCTGCAAGTGCAAGTGCTTCATCAGCCTTTGATGCATCTTTACCGCCACCCTGAGCCATATCAGGCTTACCGCCGCCTGAACCTCCTGCAGCTTTAGTAACCTCACGGATGATATTTCCTGCGTGAACACCCTTTTCAACTGCACTCTTTGTAGCAGATGCAAGGAACATAAGCTTTCCTTCAGTCAATGATGCCAAAACTGCAACTCCACAGCCCATTTCATCCTTCAGCTTATCACCAAGAGTTCTTAAATCGGGAACAGAAAGTCCGTCTGCTCTTCCCATAGCCAACTTAACACCGTTAATATCTATTGCATTTTTAACAATATCGTCAGCTTTATTACCTGCAAGCTTAGCATTTATAGCTTCAAGCTTTCTTGCATTTTCCTTATTCTCATTAACAACAGCCTCAGCCTTCTTATCAATTTCGCCAAGAAGATTTGTCTTAAGAGCTTCTGCTGTTCTCATAATAAGCGCATCACTGTTCTTAATATATTCGAGCACACCTTCACCTGTTACAGCCTCTATTCTTCTTGTACCTGCCGCAACACCTGTCTCAGAGAGAATCTTCACAAGACCGGCTTCTGCAGTATTTGCAAGATGTGTCCCGCCACAGAATTCAACAGAATAATCACCCATCGAAACAACTCTTACAACAGAGCCGTATTTTTCACCGAACTGTGCAGTCGCACCAAGCTTCTTAGCTTCGTCTATCGGTAATTCCTTAACTTCAATAGGCATAGCAGAAAGTATTGCTTCATTCACCTTATTTTCAACCTCTGCAATCTGCTCCTTTGTCATAGCTTCAAAATGCGAGAAGTCAAATCTAAGATGCTTTCTTGTAACCTCTGAACCTGCCTGTGCAACGTGTGAGCCAAGTGTTTCCTTCAATGCCTTATGGAGAAGGTGAGTTGTTGAGTGGTTACGGCAGATTGCCATTCTGTTCTTCTTGCATACTTTTAATGTAACAGAATCAGAATCATTAATGTCACATACTGCCTCTATTTCGTGAAGGTATATTCCATCTCCGTTTTTGGTTGTATTAAGTACCTTCGCAGCTTTGACATCGCCTGCATAAACAGAACCGATATCACCTGCCTGACCACCCATTTCAGCATAGAACGGCGTTTTATCTGTTACAAGTATACCCTTTTGTCCTGCCTTTATAACAGCAGAAACCTCACCCTCTGCAACAATGCCGCAAACAGTCGCATCACACTCAAGTGATGTATAGCCTACAAAATCAGTAGCCTTAGCATTTTCAAATACAAAGCTTGCTTCAGCATCCCAGCTTGAACCGTCTTTTCTTGCAGCTCTTGCGGTTCTCTTTTGATTGTCAAGTTCTTTTTTATAACCCTCTGTATCAACAGAAAGTCCCTTTTCCTCACAAAGCTCAATTGTAAGGTCAATCGGGAAACCGTAGGTATCGTTAAGCTTAAATGCTTCACTGCCGCCGAGTATTGTTTCGCCGTTGCTCTTTGCTTTTTCGATATAGTCAGAAAGAATTGCAAGACCCTTATCAATTGTAACAGCAAATCTTTCTTCTTCAATTTTTATAATCTTTTTGATATACTCTCTCTTTTCGCCAAGCTCAGGGTATCCCTGATTTGACTCATCTATAACAGTATCTGCAACCTTATAGAGGAATGAATCGTTAATTCCTAAAAGCTTTCCGTGACGTGCGGCTCTTCTTAAAAGTCTTCTTAAAACATAGCCTCTGCCCTCATTCGAAGGAATAACGCCGTCTGATACCATCATAACAGTACTTCTGATGTGGTCAGTTATAACTCTTAAAGAAATATCCTTGATTTCATCATCGTGATAGTTAATTCCGGCAAACTCGGAAATTTTAGCCATAATGTTTCTTACGGTATCAACCTCAAAGAGATTGTTTACACCCTGAACAACAGCGGCAAGTCTTTCAAGACCCATACCTGTATCGATATTCGGGTTAGGAAGTCTGTTATAGTTTCCTGCTTCATCCTTATCAAACTGAGTGAACACAAGGTTCCATACTTCCATAAATCTGTCGCAATCACAGCCAATCTTGCAATCGGGACCGCAAGCGTGTTCAATACCTCTGTCAACATGGATTTCAGAACAAGGACCGCAAGGACCTGTACCGTGCTCCCAGAAGTTATCAGCCTTACCAAGCTTAACAACTCTCTCGGGATTTACACCTATTTCATTAACCCATATATCTCTTGCCTCGTCATCCTCTTCATAAACTGTAATCCACAAATCATCGGGAGAAAGACCAATAACTTGTGTAAGGAACTCCCACGCCCAGTTTATTGCTTCTCTTTTGAAGTAGTCACCAAATGAGAAGTTTCCGAGCATTTCAAAAAATGTACCGTGACGTGCAGTCTTTCCGACATTTTCGATGTCGGGTGTTCTGATACATTTCTGACAGGTTGTAACTCTCTTTCTCGGAGGGGTTTCAGCTCCTGTAAACCAAGGTTTTAAAGGTGCCATACCGGAATTGATAAGCAAAAGACTCGCGTCATTCTTCGGTACAAGTGAAAAACTGTCTAATCTCAAACAGTTCTTGCTTTCAAAAAAGCTCAAGAATTTTTCTCTGATTTCATTAACTCCATATTTTTCCATTTGCATATACTCCTCGCAATTATAATTTACATAAAAATACTATTATATTATACATCCGAATACAAATTTTGTCAAGAATGATATTGCATCGTTCTGTCATAATTTTTACATAAAAATAACTCAGAGAACAACAGCTCTCCGAGTTATATAATTACTATTCATTTATTTCATTCTCTTGAAGATTTTCATCATCAGCCGCATCTTCATTTTCTGTCTCTTTCGGATTCTGTACAGCGCTTAAAATATCCATAAACTGTGCACCCGTTATTGTTTCCTTTTCAATCAAAAATTCAGATATCTTGTGAAGTGCTTCAAGATTATCGGTCAAAAGCTTTAACGCACTATCATGTGAAGCCTTTATTGTAGCAATAATTTCGGCATCAAGCTGCGTAAGCGTTTCATCAGAGCAGTTTGCCACACTTCTTCCGTCAAGGTATTTATTTTGTACACTTTCAAGCGCAGTCATACCAAATCTGTCCGACATACCATACTGAGATATCATAGAGCGTGCAAGTGCACTTGCTCTTTCAATATCATTTGATGCACCGGTTGTTTTTGTATTAAAAACGATTTCCTCAGCACATCTACCTGCAAGGAGGACAACAATTTCTGCCATTATCTCATCCTTCGACATAAGATAATGCTCCTCTTCAGGCTTTTGCATTGTATAACCAAGAGCCCCCATCGTTCTGGGTACAATTGTAATTTTCTGTACAGGATCAGTATTCTTCTGAAGAGCCGCCGCGAGCGCATGACCAACCTCATGGTATGCAACAATCTTCTTTTCTTTCTCAGACAAAATTCTGTCCTTCTTTTCCTTACCGGCTATCACAACCTCGACAGCCTCCATCAAATCCTCCTGAAGAACCTCGCTTCTCTTCATTCTGACAGCTCTTAGTGCAGCTTCATTAATCATATTCGCCAGGTCAGCACCAACTGCACCGCTTGTTGCAAGAGCAATTTCGTGCAAATCAATATCCTTTGACATTTTAACATTGACAGCGTGCACCTTCAATATATCTTCTCTTCCCTTTAAATCAGGCTTTTCAACAATAATACGTCTATCAAAACGTCCCGGTCTTAAAAGAGCTTTATCAAGTATCTCAGGTCTGTTTGTTGCGGCAAGAATAACAACCCCAACCGATGAATCAAAACCATCCATTTCAGCAAGAAGCTGGTTGAGAGTCTGTTCTCTTTCATCGTTACCGCCGCCGTACTGTCCGTCTCTGCTTTTTCCTATCGCATCAATTTCATCAATAAATATTATACAAGGAGCTTTAGCAGACGCCTGCTTGAACAAATCTCTTACACGTGATGCACCGACACCTACAAACATTTCTACAAAATCAGAACCTGAAATCGAGAAAAACGGAACGTTTGCTTCACCCGCAACAGCTTTTGCAAGCAATGTCTTACCTGTACCCGGTGGACCAACAAGCAATGCACCCTTGGGCTGCTTCGCACCAATTGCCGTGTATTTGCCGGGATTATGGAGAAAATCAACTATTTCATCAAGGGATTCCTTTGCTTCCTCCTGACCTGCAACATTCTTAAAGGTGACACCTGTTTTATTTTCCATATACACCTTGGCATTCGACTGTCCTACATTCATAAAACCGCCGCCCATCTTTTTACCCAAGGTTCTCATAATAAGACCGAAGAAAACATACATAAACACAAAAGGCAGAATCCACGTCAGAAGAAAATCAACAAATGCATTTCTTTCCTCTGTAACTCTTGTGTATGTTACATTGTGTTCCTCTAACAGCTCTAAAAGACTGTCATCGTTAAGATAGCCGGTGTAATATATCTCCGACTGCGGTTTTACTTCTGCTACATCTACAGGAAAACCCATCAGTATCGACGAAATCTCACTATATTCCGATTTACCATCGTTATCGTCTTTATTTTCTTTTTCATCAGTCTCAGTTACAGGTTTTTTATATATTTCAAGCCTTGTACTCGAAAAATACACCTTTTCAACTTCATTATTTCTGACCATATCCACAAATTCACTGTAGGTTATCTCAGTCTTTTGCGGAGTCATAAAAAAGCCGAGAACCGAATTGAGTATAAAGGTGGAAACCACACTCAGAATCAGAAAAAATATAAAGGGTTTGAAATTAAAACTTTCGGGCTTTTTATCTTTTTTATCGTTCATTTACATATCCTTTCTATACCTACCTAATTTATATACCTATCCTTCTATTGTTATATTATATCTCATATTTGTAAAAAAAACAAGGCTACAAAATGTAATCAGCTAAATATTTACATTTAATTCAAATTGTTCACATTTTGTGCATATTTATATGTTTATTCTATATAATATCAAATGCTTGCAATAAAATAAATATTATAGTATAATGGCATATGAATATAATACAAATTCGGAAGGAAAGTTTAATATGATAAAAATAATGTTTGTATGTCATGGAAATATCTGCCGGAGTCCTATGGCAGAATTTGTTTTTAAAGATATGGTAAAAAAAGCAGGATTGGAAAAGAATTTTTATGTTGCATCCTCTGCCACAAGTAACGAAGAAATCGGCAACCCGGTACATCACGGAACAAAGCAAAAGCTCGCGCAGTTCGGTATTCAGACTACAGGAAAAACAGCAGTAAGATTCACTCTCGGGGACTACGCAGAATTTGACCACATAATCGGAATGGACAGTTACAATATCAGAAATCTTTTAAGAATCTGCGGCGGCGACCCGGATAATAAGATTAAAAGACTTCTTGACTATGCCGACGGCGGCGATATAGCTGACCCCTGGTACACAAATAACTTTGATGAAACCTATCGGGATGTAAAAAAGGGCTGTCTTGCACTACTCGAAATGCTTACAAAATAATATTAAGCGTAAGAATAACAAAATGCCGTTATTCTTACGCTTTTTACTTTTATTTTATATACAGGGGATTATAAGCCTCTGTCCGCATCTGATATCAGAGTCAGATTCCATATCGTTTACCGCTGTTATTTCATCACAGCTTACACAGTATTTTTTCCCTATATCCCACAAGCTTTCTTTTCCACTCGCACGCAGAATTATAATTTCAGATGTGTCATTTTTTTCACCTTTTTCGACTTCTTCTATAACCTCAAAAGGAATTTCATAGGTTTCCTCTATACTATAGCCGATAACCGCCCTTATCTCCAACTCGCCTACGCTATTTATGCTATAGCTGATATGCTCACACTCTGCTGAAGCATATACCTTACACTCATCTGTCAGCTTATGCAAATAAGAGAGTGGTATTTCTTTTTTCATACAGCAAACAGGGCTTTCACTCTCCTGAGACAGATAAAGTACGCAAACCTCAAGTTTTGTATTAATGTTTGCAGAATCTTTTTGAAGCTCAATACCCGTCACACTCGGAGAAATCACCACATTATATACGGAAGATGGCGTTGGCATTTTATTGTCAAAAGCAATACATTCCCTTATATTCTTTGTAACCCTTGGGCAAAACCTTGTCTGTGTTACGCATGAGGTGTTTTTCTTTGCAATTGTTTTATGACCGAAATAATAGCAATCGGACAAATAGCTTATATTGTTTTCACAATATGCATTTACCCCGGCAGAAATCAGCATTTCAAATTTTATTAACCGCTTTTCACCATCCGAATTAAATTCAGCTTTTACATTTGATTCAATTATATCACATCTTGCGGTTATGTTGTCACCTTCACATTCAGCGCCCATCTCAATTACATCCGTAAACGGAAGCGTGGCGTCCGCCTGTTCGATCGTACCCGATGTTGAAGTGTACAAGACATTTGCCGCAACGTTCCCCTTTATAACAACCTTGTTTGTAACACATTTTGTTTCAACATCTTCGATTCTCATATCACATTTTAATATTTCAGATATCTGCAAACTTGCACTTCTCAGCTCAATGGAGTCTTTAATAAGAAAATCAGAAACTTCACAGCACTTGGTACTGTTTAATCTTGCCATTGCATATTTACATGCAGCATCACTGCAATCAAGCCCCGAAATAAATGAGACGGTCTTATCTGTACAAACATCAATTTTAATATCTACTACAGTATGTATATTCAGTTTCCTTGAATTAACAAGCTGAATATCTGCATATTCAATTTCACTTACAACTGTACATCTTGCATCCTCTGATATATGCTGTGATTCAATAACCTCATCAAAGCCAAATGATGTTTTTATGCTTTTTATCCCATCATCAGCCTTTTCCGGCAAATACAAAACAGTAACATATACAGTGCCTTCTATATACAGCTTTTCATTCTGAATCGTTTTCTTTCTCACAGCACTTACTGAATCCACCTGAAGAATCTTTAAAACATCAGGCATCCTGTCCGGTACAATTATACCCGATTCCACTCTGCATTTTACATTTTTCTCCATCGTCTTGGAAGTGACCGTCACATTTTCTCTTATTGCATCCATTCTATACGCCTCCATTTGTTTATAAAAAAATCTCTCTCACAGTAATACTATGAAAGAGATTTAATTTATATTACAATTTTATATGGAGTTACATTAAATTACTGCATTTTTGCAACAATTTCCTTCCACTTGAGATATGCAGCATCCCAAGCTTCTGAATCCTCCGGCTCATATCTTGCAACATCAAATGAGTTCTTAATCACTTTTCTTCCCTCTTCAAGGTCTTTGATTGCGCCCATTGCCATTGCCTGAACAAGTACATTACCCAAGCTTGTAGCCTCAACAGGTCCTGCTTCAACAACTCTCTTGGTTGCATTAGCAGTACACTTACAAATCATCTTGTCCTTTATACCGCCGCCAACAATATGGATTGTGTTATATTTTTTGTTGTTAACCTCTTCCATACCTTCGATTGTGTAGCGGTAACGGAAAGCAAGGCTTTCAGCAATACAACGAACAATCTCACCCTTGGTTTCAGGAACCTTCTGCCCGGTCTTTTCACAATACTCGCGTATTCTTCTCGGCATATTACCCGGTGTCTGGAATGCAGCGTAATCAGGGTCAATAAGGCTTGCAAAGGGTTCCGCCGCATTTGCCTGTGCTTCAAGCTCGTCAAAGCTCAAAAGCTCTCCTTCTCTATCCCACTGTCTGCGTGATTCCTGAATGAGCCACAATCCCATAATGTTCTTAAGGAAACGTATTGTCTTGTTTACGCCACCCTCATTTGTGAAATTATATTTAAGTGCATCAGCCGAAATATTGGGGCTATCAAGCTCAACACCCATCAACGACCATGTACCGCTTGAGATATAAATAAAGTCCTCATCTCCAACAACTGGAACAGATGCAACAGCAGAGCCTGTATCATGAGATGCAACAGCAACAACAGGAACTTCACCAATTCCAAGCTCCTCAGAAAGCTCAGGTAAAAGAGTTCCTACAACCTCACCAGGGAATATGAGCTCAGGGTAAATATCTGTGGGCAAATCAAGTTTTTTTAGTACGTCATAAGCCCAGTCGTATGTAACAGAGTCAAACATCTGTGATGTTGATGCTACCGTATACTCGGTACGCTTCTTACCTGTAAGGAAGAAGTTTAAAAGGTCAGGAACGAACAGAAGTGTCTTTGCGTTTTCAAGCGCAACATCTCCCGAAAGCTTTGATGAAAGCAACTGATACAGTGTATTGAACCAGTTGAATGCAATACCTGTTGAATTGAATATTTCTTCCTTTGAAACTTTTTCAAATGCTTTTTCGTACATACCGTCTGTTCTTGTGTCACGGTAGTGGAACGGATTAGATATAAGCTTATCATTTTTATCAAGAAGGCCGTAGTCAACACCCCATGTATCGATACCGATACAAGCGATGTCACCATCGCCCGAATTAACGCACTTTAAAATACCCTGCTTGATTTCAAAGAATAGTCTTAAAATATCCCAGTGAAATTCACCGTTTACCATTACCGGGTCATTAGAAAATCTGTGTTTTTCTTCAAGTGTGATTTTTTCACCGTCAAACTTGGCAAGCATCGCTCTACCGCTCGAAGCTCCGAAATCAAATGCTAAAAATTTGTACTCTTTACTCATTTTACTACTCCATTTCCGTACAGCCTCGCCGTACTTTATTTATAAACGGAAGAATCCGCTATTTAGACAATTATATATGATTTATTGCAATATGTCAATTATGCAAAAAAGAAATTATATATTCCTATAAGGAACAGTGCTAAAATAATGACAGGTAAAACATATGTCATATATCCGCGCAGACATTTATTAACTTTAAATCCTGCCCCTTTATTTGCTTCATCAGTAAACTTCTCAAAGCCCCAGCCGTATCTGCTTGTACAAAAAAGTACAAATATAAGTGAGCCGAGCGGCAGAAGCAGATTACTTACAAGAAAATCTTCAAGGTCCATTATTGTGCTACCCTCTCCGAACGGAGTAATACCGCTTAAGAGGTTGAATCCGAATATGCATGGCAGACACAGAACAAGCATAGCAATCAGATTTATAATACATGATTTTTTTCTTGAACAGTTAAGCATATCGCAGGTGCAGGAAATTATCCCTTCAAACACTGCAAAAACCGTGGAAAGAGCGGCAAAACTCAAAAATACGAAGAACAAACTTCCCCACAGTCTTCCCAAAGGTAAGTTGTTGAAAATATTGGGTAATGTTACAAATATCAGATTAGGTCCGCTGTCAACATCAACACCATATGCCGCACAAGCCGGGAATATGATAAGACCCGAAACAAAAGCAACAAAAGTATCAAGAGTAGCAACATTCACCGCTTCGCCCATCAAAGCTCTCTCATCACCTATATAGCTTCCGAACAGTGCCATCGCTCCCATACCAAGACTCAATGTAAAGAATGCCTGATTCATAGCTGAAACTATAACATTAAAAATTCCGACTTCCTTCATTTTGTTGATATCAGGATAAAGGTAAAACTTAAGACCTTCTCGTCCTTCTTCCATAAATATACTGTTTACTGCAAGCACTACCATAATAGCTAAAAGTGCTACCATCATAATCTTTGTAATCTTTTCAAGACCGTTCTGAAGTCCTAAAGAACACACAAGAAATCCTATTATTATAACGCCCCACGTATAAATAACCATACTCCCGGGAGCTGCAAGAACGCCGCCGAAATGTTCACCAATCGCAGCAGTATCAAGACCCTGAAGCTTACCGAATGCTATATCTGCAAAATATTTAATCATCCAGCCGGCAACAACAGTATAAAACATCATCAGAAGATAATTTCCTATAACCGAAGCATAGCCGTGAATATGCCATTTAGAACCCTTTTTTTCGAGTACCTGATACATTTTAGCAGGACTTTTTTTACTTGCGCGACCAATCGAAAACTCCATAGTCATAACAGGAATTCCCATTATCGCAAGGAAAAACAGATAAATAAGAACAAAAATTCCGCCTCCGTTTTGTCCTGTTATATACGGAAATTTCCAAACATTTCCAATACCAATCGCACATCCTGCACTAAGCAGTATAAAACCAAGTCTGCTACCTAATTTTTCTCTTTGCATATTTATCCCCCAATATTTTAATCAAGTAAGATGACATTAGGCTCAGGATCTCTTGCCGTTTCATTTTCACCATTACCCGTATCATTCTCATTACTGTTCTTTTGTGTTGTATCCGTCATATCTTTTCCGGAATCGGAATTGTCTTTCTCCACCTTGGGAGAATTATCTTTCTTTTCATTATTCAATGAACCGGGAGTTTCCTCCGGCGTTGCTTTAGGTGTCGCCTTAGGTGTCGCCTTAGGCTGTTGTTTTGTTGTACTCTTCTGAGGCGTTCCGGTCTGTTTCGTTTTATTCTTAACAGCCTTTACCTGCGATCCTTCGGCATATACCTCAACAGTTGTCGAAATCTCGGACGTATCACATTCAAACACTTCAGAAACCAACGTCTTTGTAGCCTCTGTATCACAAACAAAGTACCATCCGCCCTTAAGCCTCTGACTCTCACCCGGTAACTGATATGTAGAAATTGAGTCTGTCGACAGTTTCGACAGATACTGTGCATATTTTTTTACATCAGCAACAGAAAGGTTAGTATTGATCTCCTTTTTCATTTGAGAAAACAGTTTCGGCAATTTCAGTAAAAGAGAAACATTAAGCTTCTGTTCAATAATTGATTTAATTACATTCTGCTGACGTTCCATTCTCGCAAAGTCACTGTCACCCTTTCGGTAACGTACAAGCTGCAATATTTTGTCTCCATCAAGCTCCTGAACTCCCGGCTTTAAGTGAATATATAAATCCTGGAACGGATCCTCATAATTCATACCACGCCCGCCACCTTCAACATCAGGCACGTCATATGTAATCGGCCCGAGGGTGTCAATTATATTTCTGACAGCATCAAATGAGAATTCAACGTAATAGTTAATTGGTATACCTGTAAGCTGTGATACAGCTTCTGCTGTTCCGACAGGCCCTACAATCGTACCATTTCCCTTTTCGGTGCTCATAGCGTGTATCTCGGTCATTTTCCTTGTAAGCTCTCTGTTTTTTACGTACAGCTTTGTATCACGCGGTATAGATAAAATGCTTACGCCCGCAGTTTCAAGATCAAGAGATGCAACCATAACCGTATCGGTTCTTAGTCCGTCATCATCAACGCCTAGAATCAGTGCATTAATACGCCCTGTTCCGGGGTCAATGGGAGTGAGTAAATCTTCTTCGCTGATAAACCCAAATCCAAGTGCAATAAAAATTCCTGCAATTGAGATAAAAATCAGCCCAAGAAGAACTTTTAACACTGCAGAAAAACGAAATTTCCTTTGCTTTTTCTGCTTAATTTTTTTATCCGGTTTAATCTTAACCGTTGATTTGTTATTTTTTCTTGCTCTTTTCAAAACCTTATTTCCTTTCGGTACTATTCTTCCTCAGTAAGAACCTCATTTGTATCTTTTTTCTCTGACTGGTCATTGCCTGACTTCTTTTCTTCCCCTTCTGATTTCGTTTGAACATTCTCATCAATGCCGGAATCAGCAGTATTATTAGCCGCTTCATCTTCATCATCGTCAAGTAAAATCGGCTTACCGGTAGGCAGAGGCGATTTTGACGGCTCAATTATATCATCGGATATATTTTCACCATCTTTATCAGGTTTAGGTGAGGATGTTACAGCAGGTGATGCAGACGGAGACGGTGATGTGCTTACACTTATTTTGTCATTCTTTTCTTTATCCTTACCGACTTCAGTTTTGCCTTTTGAATTATCCGTTTCCTTTTTATTCTGTTTTGTTTCGTTTTTATCTTTTTTGTCTGCACTCTTTTGTGTCTTTTGTGCTTCAGTATCGATTTTTCCTTTCGGTGCTACAGAAATCGAAGATGCATCATATCCGAAAACTTCACTTACAAGTGTCTTGATCCCCTCAATATCCGCAATCCAATACGAGCCTGAATACTGTGCACCCGAAAAATCTCCCGGAAGAGAATACATCGTAATATTTTCGGTATTTAGTTCCTTAAGGTTCGGTAAATACCTCAGAACATCCTTTATAGTAAAATTAGTTTTGACATCATTCTGTAACACCTTGAAAATCTCGGGGATGTTATCAAGAATTGAAAGATTCAGCTTCTGCTCTGCAAGCGCTTTCACAAATTTCTGCTGCATCTCAACTCTTTCTATATCGCCTCTTGGATATTTTCTGAATCTTACAAGCTGTTCAGCCTTGTCACCATCAAGAAGCTGAAGTCCGGGCTGAAGGTCAATATAAAGATTCTGAACAGGGTCAGAGTACTTCATCCTCCGTGGAACATCAATTTCAACACCGCCGAGTGCATCAATTGTGTTTCTGAACGCTTCACAGGAGAATTCTACGTAATAGTTGACAGGTATTCCCGTAAGTCTTGTAACAGCCTCAATCGTCCCTTGCGGTCCTTTAATCTTACCATTCTGGCTAAGCGCATGAGCTGCATTGATTTTCTGATACTGTCTGCCAATATACATTCTTGTATCTCGCGGAATTGAGAGCATATTAACAACGTTGTTGTCAAGGTCATATGACGCAATAATAATCGTATCAGTTCTTAGTCCGTCCTTATCAACGCCCAAAAGCAGTACATTAGCTTTTCCAGTCGCCTTATCAACAGGTTCAACGTAATCTTCGGTTATGGTATTATCTAAGACGTCATTAATTATAGGAAATAACACATTGTGAAATCCCAATACAAGAAAGAATAGAAAAAATGCCGATGTTACAGCAGTTAAGAAAATAATCAACTTTTTATTAAGTTTTCTTTCATTACGTCTCGCCCTTCTCAATGCCTTCACACAGCCTTTCCTGAAATTTTTCATATACAAATGCTATTATATCATTAATCGTTGCATTATGTCAATCATATTATACCTATATTCTATGACTTTTTTATTACGAAGATATTAACATTTTGAAAACTTAGCCACAAACAAAAATTTATAAAAAATATAAATTGTAAATAAAATGTTATGGAAAAACTTTATATAATATGATATTATATAATATATAATGTCGAAAGGTAGCAAATTTTATGATAAAAAGGATGTTTATTCTATTAACAATACTTTTATCCTTCCCATTTACTGCATACGCAAGCGACGGTATATCTTTATTTGTCAACGGAAACAAACTCATTTGCGAACAACCGCCGATAATAAGTAACGGCAGAACACTTGTTCCGCTCAGAGCAGTTTGCGACGCGTTAAGGCTTGGCGTATCGTGGAATCAAGAGGATAAAACAATTAAAATCAGTGATGAATTCAATCTTGTTATTCTGAGTATCGGAAATGACAGTGTCCAAATCAACGATGAACCAATTAAAATTGAAGCCCCTGCACAAATATATAACGGACACACCCTTATACCCATAAGAAGTGTTGCAGAAGCATTTGGCGCAACTGTTGTCTGGAATGGTGCAGACAATGCAATTGAAATAAACCATCACGCACTGTCACACACAGACTCTGCAGAAATAATAGCAGGCTTATCACTTTCAGATGATGAAATCGGCATATTACCATCCGAAGAAAGCATCTCTCCCACTCCCAACATTGTATTTTATGCCGATGCTTTTTCCTTTTACTGCCAACCCGATCCTGAATGGGGATTTGATAATAACGGCAGAGGCTACTGTTGGGTCTGTTCATACGCAATGCTGATTACAAACCTTACAGACACCATGGTTACTCCGGCTGAAATAGCACAATACAATCTTGATAACGGAGCAACGAGCGGAAGTTACATTGCAAGTCATTACGGCATAGCATCAAAATACGGTCTTGAATTTGCACCTGCACTCCTTCCCGAATCACCGTATTTTATGTCCTTTGAAACCGAAAAAAGAGGTGCTACATATATTAATGCCGAAACTGACACAGATGTAATCAATGCTTTAACCGAAGCCCTTACAATACACAACGAAGGTGTGATGGTAAGATTTGAAGGATACCCACACACACTTGTTGCAACACACATATCGGACGGCACTGTTTATTTCAACGACCCTGCAAGTGAAAACTGCGAAAATGTTGATTTTTCAGGCACTTGCCTTGCAAACAGTTTCAAACTTACTGATATAAGCTTTATACAGGCGCTTGTCGAAAAATAAGATTATTTGATTGACAAAATATGTTTAAATATGTATAATTAAGTTATTATATTAAGATTGGAGAAAGTTATGATTGGAAATGTATTAGTCGGTCAGTCCGGCGGTCCCACATCGGTAATTAATTCCTCGCTCGCAGGCGTTTATAAAACGGCTGTAGCTTTAGGTGCAAAAAAAGTTTACGGTATGCGCTACGGGATTGAGGGCTTTATAAACGGCAATTATATTGATTTGGCTGAATATATCATGTCAGACCTTGACGTTGAGCTTTTGAAGCGTACCCCTTCGTCCTATTTAGGTTCTTGCAGATACAAAATGCCCGATTTTGAAAAGTCAGAAACTGTTTACAATATTCTTTTCAAAAAATTAAGAGAGCTTGATATCAAATATGTATTCTATATCGGCGGAAATGATTCTATGGATACAATAAAAAAGCTTTCTGCATATGCAAAGGAAATCGGAAGTGACATCCGTTTTGTGGGTGTACCAAAAACGATTGACAACGACCTTGCAATAACAGACCATACTCCGGGATTTGGCAGTGCGGCAAAATTTATTGCAACAACTATTAAGGAAATAGCAAGAGATTCAAGAGTATATGATCTTGATTCGGTTGCCGTTGTTGAGGTTATGGGTAGAAATGCAGGCTGGCTTACAGCTGCAGCCGCACTTGCAGAAAGTGAAGAAGCAAGCGGTGCAGATTTAATTTACCTTCCTGAAAAATGCTTTGATGTCGACAGCTTTATTAAGGATGTATCCGAATTAAAAAAGACTAAAAAGAGTCTTGTAATAGCTGTATCAGAAGGCGTTAAAACCGCATCTGGAAAATACATCAGCGAAGGTACTACTCTTGAATACAGCGGTGGTCAGGACAGCTTCGGTCATGCAGCACTCGGCGGAACAGCTATGACATTATCGGGAATTATCAACAGAACGCTCGGTATTAAAAGTCGTGGAATTGAACTGTCAACCCTACAAAGATGTGCATCTCATATCTCTTCAAGAACAGATATTAACGAGGCTTATGCCGTAGGTGCAGATGCAGTATCAAGAGCCGTAAACGGCGAAACCGGAATTATGGTAACAATTGCAAGAATTTCCGACTTCCCATATCAGATTACAACAGGCAGTGCGGATATAACGAAGATTGCGAACATTGAAAAATGCGTACCTTCCGAATGGATTCTTAAAAACGGAAAATTACGCACCGATGAAGTAAAGCGTTACATATCTCCTCTAATCGAAGGCGAGCTTCCGCCCGTTATGGTAGACGGTGTGCCGAGGCACATTTGTATCGACTGATTAACATAAAAGTATACGTCAAAATCCCCTTGTACTGTTATTTGTGACAGCACAAGGGGATTTTCTTACCAATATAACATTTATCTGCTAATATAAACACATCTTATTCTCTCATCCCAGCCGACATCAGCCCCGAGATTTTCACATAATGCTCTTACAGGAAGCATCGTTTTTTCATTTATAAGCTGCGCCGGAACATCTATAACCTGCTCCTTGCCGTCAACTGTGATTACATTATTCCCTATCGACATTGATATTGTTTTACCATCTATATACGCAGTTGCCGTCATCGTATCTGCTGACCAGTCAACCCTGCCTCCGAGACCTTCAACAATTTCACGCATTGGAACAAGCGTTCGTGAGTCTCTTATCGTTCCGTCAAAATCAAGATATTTTCCGTTTAGGTTTATAATGGTGAAATTTCTGTCAAACTCGATAATTTCGGCATTACTTGCGTCGTAGCTTTCCATGCTGTAGAATACACCATCTCTGTATTCTACAAATCGATAAATTTTACCGGTAAGATTATGTCCGGCAAAATTCTTAATTTCGCTGCAATATTGTCTGTACTCTCCGGAGTAGTCATAATAGCTTGAAATCATAACACCATCAGATGCCAAACTCCCATGAAATTCCGAAACCTCTGTTTTACGCGAGATATCAAAGAATCCGGTAACTGAATCCTTACGATAAGTAAGAAATCCGTCAAGCGGTGAGAAAAGAAGCGTATCATACACAGGCTCGACAACAACATTGGAAAAATAGTCCATTAATCCATACTTATTGTCTTTTTTGATTATAATGATTTCATCATCCATTTCGGTAAAGGTATATTCTTCCTGAAACGGTATCAGAAATTCTTTTGTCTCAATGTTGTATACAGCGTGCATTGTGCCACTTTCTGCGTGAAAATACTCTTTAAAATGCTCGTTATTATTTATCATATGATAAAACTGCGTTATAAATCTTGAGCCATCGTAATCTGCAAGGTCAATAACATTCAAATCCCAATCTATATACTGCTCGTCACCATTTATAACAACTATTGCATATGCCTTTGGATACGGTTCATAATCAGGGTTAAAACGTTTCTTTACCTCATCGTAGATAAAATCGGTCAGATAATTTCCATATTTATCAATAATTGCGTACCTTCCGTCCTTATCAATAAACATCTTTTCATTTTGCTCTTCAAGATAGTAGAAAAAAGGCTTATGTGTTCTTGTAAGCTCTTTTTTTGTTTCATAATCATAGAGTATGAATTCTCCTGTATCATTCATCCCCTTAACAGTAGGACTGACAGCATACAAGCCGTTTGCAACAGGATGAATGCTTCCTCCGGGACCGACCTCTGCAAGAAGCGTTCCGTCAATATCAAACATCATCTGCCCACCATCGGCTTTTTCAGCAAGCGGAAAAGAATTATATGAGCTTACATATTTAAAAGGTCCTGCAATCACGTTATATTCGCCGTCTGTAATATACTCTTCGCCGTTATTAATTTTTACCGAACGCACTACGCCGTATTGCTGCTCGGAACTGATATTGTTAATATCAAGCTTTGCGGAATACACACTTGTCATAAGACATAACATAACCAGTCCGATGCTAATTATAAGCTTTTTCATAAACAAACACCTCTTTCTTCCATTAATTTAACTCTACAAGATACGCATTGTAAGAATACAAACATATATTTCTCATAATTAAAATTACACAATCACTTTATAAAGCAATCTGACATATTATAAAGTGGAGGTGAAATATATGATTACTTCAAATTGCAGTTGCAGAACAGACTGCACAGGCTTAGCTCTTTTTGCAAGCATTATCATCGGTATGCTTGCAGGAATTTTCCGCTTCACTGCACTTATAACAATCACTCCTGCATTTTTATGGGTGTTATTAGGTATTGCAGTAGGCTTTTTGGGAATAACACTTTTAACTTCCGCTACCTGTTGTGCTGACAGAGAAAATTGCTGCCGTAATATCAGTCAATTTTTAGCAGGTATTTTAGGAACCATACTGACATCTGTAATTCTTCTCGGAATAGCATTTGCAGCAACGAGTGTAGCAGGAGCAATTATCACAGGACTTCTGCTTTTCTTCTTCTCTTTCACTTTGATTAATGCAACTTGCCTTATCAAGTGCAGATATACCTGCGACTGAGTTAACCGGGCGTGCCTCAACAAGTGATTCCCACAAATTTGAGGCAACGCCCTCTTTTTTATCAATAATTCGAGATAAATCGCGTTATTTCTACGTTTATTGCTCGTATCAAGTCAGGATAAAAATTAATTATCTTTGTATTGACAACATTCTGCTCTGTTATCTTAATCTCTGTTAAATCTATTCTAACACATGAAAAAGAAAAAGACAACCTATGTTATATAATTGTAAAATAATATCTGATTTTTCGTAGATTTACATAATGGTAAAAAAATTACGTACTTTATATCATTTAACAGTAATTGGGCATTATAGTTACATAATCTTCTACATTCTGTCAATTGACACTAAAAAGTGAGAGTGATATAATAGTCCGGAATCAGATATGGAGGGTTTATATAATGAGTATACTACGTAAAAATCCGGTTATGTGGATTGCATTTTTCGCAGCAGGTCTGTCGTGCTTATTCGTACCGCCTGACAGAAAATATTTGGAATATTTCGACTTTAAAACCCTAACCTGCCTTTTCTGCACCCTTGCAGTTGTTTGTGCATTCAAGGACATTCATTTTTTCAGAATAATATCCGACAAAATCGTTTCAGTATTCACCACAACACGTTCAGCTATAATAGCTCTTGTATACATAACCTTTATTGGTTCAATGCTTATTGCAAACGATATGGCACTAATCACCTTTCTGCCACTCGGATTTTATGTTACCACTTCGACAAACAACCGAAAATATCTTGCTTTTACATTTATAATGCAGAACATTGCCGCAAACTTAGGCGGTATGCTCACCCCCTTCGGTAATCCGCAGAATTTGTATATGTACTCATATTATAATATACCGAACAGTGAGTTTATAAAAATTATGCTTCTGCCCTTCGCTGTTTCGGTTACACTAATTACAATATGCTGTCTGTTTGTAAAAAACGACAGACTTGTTATACAAAACGCCTGCCCGTATAAGCTTAACGTGAAAAGGACAGTTCTATACTCAATACTTTTCGCTCTTTCAATTGCAATAGTATTCCGTTCAATCCCGTATCAGGCAGGGCTTATATTAATTCCGCTGATACTCCTTTTCTCTGATAAAGCGGCTTTAAAGGCTGTAGATTATCCGCTTCTGTTAACCTTTGTTGCATTCTTCGTATTCTCGGGAAATGTAGCAAGAATACCGGCTGTAAGTTCATTTCTGGGCGGACTTATTGACAGTCATACTCTTCTTTACGGAGTTGCATCCTGTCAATTGATAAGTAATGTTCCGAGTGCAATTTTACTTTCGCATTTTACGGGCAACTACCGGGAATTACTTGTAGCTGTTAATATAGGCGGTGCAGGAACATTGATTGCATCATTAGCAAGCCTTATAACATTCAGAGAATATATAAAAAATGAGCCCGGTAAAACAGTATCTTACATTAAAAAGTTTTCCGCTTACAATTTCGGAATACTTGCACTTTTAATATTAACGATGGGATTGTTTTTCGGATTCTGATTTCATACGGAGCCTTTTGGCTTCGTATTTTTTTAACTTCTTTGTACAATATAAGTCGTAACAAAGTTATCGTCAAACTCATATTCTATAGCGTACAGAATCAATCAGGAAAGGACTGATATTATGTGTGCTATAGCCGGACTTGTGAATTTCGGTGAAAATATGATGCTTGATGAAGCCTCGCACAGACTAACAGTACGTGAAATGGCGCAGACCATGACCCACAGAGGTCCCGATTCGGACGGTGTATGGGTTGGAGAACACGCCTCATTTTCACACTGCCGTTTAGCTGTAATGGATCCGGAGGGCGGTCATCAGCCGATGAAGAGGACTGTTGAAGGTCACGAATTTGTCATATGCTACAACGGAGAACTGTATAACGCTCCACAGCTAAAAAAAGAACTTTTAAAGCACGGATATAATTTCACTACCGGATGCGATACCGAGGTTCTTCTCTACTCATACATACACTACGGCACTGCTTGCTGTGAACATCTTAACGGTATATATGCATTCGCTGTATGGGATTCGATGCGTCAGCAGGTATTTTTATGTCGCGACCGTTTCGGAGTGAAGCCCCTGTTCTATGCAATAAAGAACAACGAGGTAATATTCGCGTCCGAAATTAAAGGTATACTTGCCCACCCATATATAAAGCCCGAGGTATCAACCGATGGCCTTTGTGAGCTTTTTGCACTTTCTCCTGCAAGAACACAAGGGCATGGAGTTTTTAAAGGAATAAATGAGCTCCGGGCGGCTCATTCAATGATTATAACAAGAAATAACATTAAACAATACAGATACTGGAATCTTGAAAGTCACGAGCATAAGGACAGCTATGCGGATACCATCGAAAATGTACGCACGCTCCTTGTTGATGCAATAAAGCGTCAGCTTGCTAGTGATGTACCGATTGCAACACTTCTATCGGGAGGTCTTGATTCAAGTATTATCACTGCAGTTGCGGCAAGCGAAAAGAAAAAGACGGGTGAAATTCTTACAACCTACTCATTTGATTATACAGATAACGATAAATTCTTTAAAAAGACAGCATTTCAGCCAGACAGCGACGCACCCTGGGCAAAGCGTGTATCGGAATACTCCGGTACAAATCACAGAGTATTGACCTGCTCAAGAAAGCATCTTAGCGACTATCTTTATCCCGCACTCTATGCAAAAGACTTACCCGGTATGGCAGATGTTGATGCATCTTTATACTACTATTGCCGCGAAATAAAAAAGAACCATACAGTTCTTTTATCAGGCGAGTGTTCGGATGAAATATTCGGCGGTTATCCCTGGTTCCGTGATAAAAATGCTTTCGAAAGAAATGCTTTTCCTTGGTGCTATGATTTAACGCTGAGAAACAGCGTATTAAAAGAATCTGTGAGAAACACATTAAAGCTCGATGATTATTCAAAAGCAAGATATGAAGAGACTGTAAAGGCAACGCCAAGAAATAGTCTTGATTCCCCGGAAGAAGCAAGACGGCGCGAAATATCATATCTTAATATAGTTTGGTTTATGTCAAACCTTTTAGACAGAAAAGACAGAATGAGTATGGCAAGCGGACTTGAGGTACGTGTGCCGTTTTGCGACTACAAGCTTGTTGAATATGTGTGGAATATTCCCTGGGAAATGAAGAATAAGGACAATATAAGCAAAAGCATATTGCGAAAAGCCGCGGAAGGGATTCTTCCCGAGGATGTCTTATACAGAAAGAAAAGCCCATACCCAAAAACACACGACCCCGCGTACGAAATGGATGTAAAGATGCGCCTTGCAGAGGTTATATCTGACCCCGATGCCCCGATTAATGCCCTTTGTGACTATGGAGAATTGAAAAAGCTTACCCTTTCGGACACTTCCGACTACGGAAAGCCGTTTTTCGGTCAGCTAATGGCACTTCCACAGTTTATTGGGTATCTTTTGCAGATTAACGAATGGTTTTTACATTATAAGGTGAGGATCGTGTAACGCTGTGACAAAAGCGTAAATTAAAATTTTTACGCTTTTGTCATATTTTTTTATAAAACTATAGAAATTATTTGATTTTTGTTGTATAATAACTGTTAAATATAAAAATAAAAGGTGTGAAACGACAATGGAACTCAATAATGAAATACTAAATATACTTGATTCAGGCTCTGAAAAGCCGGATGCTTTAAAAATCGCACAGATGCTCGGCAAAACAGAAGCAGAAGTTGCTTCAATAATAAAAGGACTTGAAAAGGAAAATATAATCGTCGGCTACAAAACAATGATTAACTGGGAAAAGACAGACCGAGAGGTTGTAAATGCTGTCATAGAGCTTAAAATCACTCCCCAAAGAGGGGAAGGCTTTGACAAGGTAGCCGAAAAGATATACAAATATCCACAGGTACGTTCACTCTATCTTATGTCGGGTGCATATGACCTTTGTGTTATTATTGAAGGCTCAACAATGAAAGATGTAGCACTATTTGTTGCAGAAAAGTTAGCACCTATGGACCATATCCTTTCTACTGCAACACATTTTGTTCTGAAAAAATACAAAGACGACGGACTTATATTTTACAACGATGAAACTGATACAAGGCAGGTGATTACCCTATGATTAACTACGAAAAATTGATGAATGATACGGTTATGGGTATACCGCCGTCAGGCATCAGACGTTTTTTTGATCTTGCAGAAAAGATGGATGACGTTATATCATTAGGCGTAGGCGAGCCTGATTTTACAACTCCCTGGGCAATCAGAGAAGCCGGCATATACTCACTCGAAAGAGGCAGAACCTTCTACACCGCAAATGCAGGACTTTTGGAATTACGTTTGGAACTTGCAAAATATGCAAAGCGCAAATTTAATGTAAGCTATGACGGCGAGTCCGAAATACTCGTAACAGTGGGCGGCTCAGAAGCAATCGACCTTATGGTGCGCTCAATAATAAACCCCGGCGATGAGGTTATAATCCCTGAGCCGAGCTTTGTATGCTACAAGCCTATTACACGCCTTGCAGGCGGCGTTCCTGTCATTATTGAAACACTTGAAAAGGACGAGTTTCGTTTAACACCTGAACAGTTAAAATCAGCCATTACTCCGAAAACAAAATTGCTCATACTCCCCTTCCCTAACAATCCCACCGGAGGTATTATGAGCCGCATAGACTACGAAGCAATTGCAGAGGTATTAAGAGATACTAATATTTTAGTACTTTCAGATGAAATATATAATGAGCTTATATACACTACCGATGGTCCGCTCTCCTTCTCATCGATTGACGGTATGAAAGAGAGAACTGTTGTCGTAAACGGCTTTTCAAAAGCATTTGCCATGACAGGCTGGCGACTTGGTTACGCAATGGGTCCTGCTCCAATTATCGCGGCAATGAAGAAGGTGCATCAGTACGGAATTATGTCAAGCCCTACTACAAGTCAATTCGCGGCGATTGAAGCACTTCGTTCCTGCGATGATGATGTTGAAAAGATGAGACTTGAATACAACTACCGTCGCAGATACATCGTAGACGGCTTCAGAAAAATGGGGTTGTCCTGTTTTGAGCCGTTAGGTGCATTCTACGTGTTCCCCTGCATAAAGAAAACAGGACTTACAAGCGAAGAATTTTGCACAAAGCTTCTTGATGAGGAAAAGGTTGCGTGCGTGCCGGGTAACGCATTCGGCGAAAGCGGCGAAGGTTATATAAGATGCTCATATGCATATTCTATCGACAGCATTGAAGAGGCACTTATCAGAATTGAACGCTTTGTTAAAAAATATATCCCTGAATAATTGTAACAGAAAAAAACTTCTTGGCAATCCAAAACGACTGCCAAGAAGCTTTTTTGTTTACTTTTAATATTAAAATTCAACTTATTTTTCCGTATAGTCTGTATAACCCAATCTCTTCATATTCGCAAAAATACTGTTAACCTCGTTATTTGCAACGATAAGATGGTCTACCAGGCGAACTTCAACAAGTGCAAGTGCATGGTCTACTACCTTTGTAATGTCAAGGTCCGCTTTCGACGGAGCAATGATTCCGTTAGGATGGTTATGTGCTAAGATTACATTTGTAGCATCGGCATTAAGTGCATATTTTGTAATAGCTCTCACATCAATATTCAGATGTCCCTTTGCACCGTCCGCCATCTTTTGAAAACCCTTTACCCTGAACTCCGCATCAAGCAGTATAACAACAAGCTTTTCTTCATTGTAGCCGTGAAACATAGGTACTACATACTCTCCCACGTTCTTCGGTGTAAGTTTCATATTTTTTACACAATATTTATCTATATAATACATTCGATTTATTGTGTTTGCAAGCATAATAGATGCCGCCGCCTGTTCTCCTATACCTTCAACGCTTAAAAGTTCCTGATAGCTTGCCTCGAGCACAGCTGAAAAGCTTCCGAATTTCTCCAAGAGTTTATGCGCTGTCTCGTTAGTGTTCTTTCTTGGAATCGCTGAAAAAAGAAGCAGTTCAAGAAGTTCATGCATTTCAAGGCTTTCTCCTCCAAAATTCAAAAGCTTTCGTCTTAACCTTTTCCTGTGCCCTGTATGCACGCTCTGTTTTTTAGGTGTACTGTTTTCAGACATAATAACACTCCTAAAGATGATTTATCAAATTAGTAAATTATTCCGCTTTCACGGAAACCACCTCAGCAAAAAACTGTGCATAACCGTTGTTAAATCCCATAGTATCTCCAACCATAATCTGTCTGCCCGATGATGTATAATATCCGTCATTCGTTTCTGTTCCTTTTGATTTTAAAGTAATCAAAGCATCATATCTGTTACTGTATTCCTCAAATTTATATTCGCCATCATCCGTCTGCACGAGAACTCGTGCCAAAGATGTTTCAATATCTGTAATATCCCCTACTATTTTCTTGTTTTCAGCATCAATTACATCCTTAAAATTCTGCTTTATCGCATTGACCGACATATCTCTTATATTCTGTATGCGGACAGTATAAGTAATCTCCGCATTTCCGCCGGTAATTTCCTGCTTTTTGCCAAGCTTTGTGCCCACCGCTACAACGCACGCAATAACAAGCAAGATTGCCATTAAATCAACTATACTTACCTTGCCCATAATTTTCCCACGGTTATCTATAAATTTCATATTAAACATTCCTTTCTCATCAAGACTCTATAGACTCAGTTTCCTGACGGTGTAACATCGACAATCTCTGTCACATATCCGTATCCTGCAAAGTGCTTTGTAAGTACACTCAATTGCTTACCCACCGCAACCTCGGCGTCCTCAGGCATTCTGACAGTCACATAAACATCTTCTCTCTCAGGAATGATAACGGTTTTTGCCTCACCTGTTTTTCTGTCATAGCTATTCTTTTCACTCGGTTTTTTATATACACTCTCTACTGTACCGAGTGGCTTTTTCTCAACCTTTTCTATAACCTTGTCACCAACTGTAACATTTTCGGAAAAGCCCTCAAACTTTTCAAGAATTTCAAAAGTTACAAGCTTTTCACCAACTGCATTTTCGTTTGAAGCCCCATTATTTTTTAAAACAAATACTCCGCCGATAACGGCAATAACAGCAATTATTATCAATACATCTATAATATTGAATTTCTTCATTTACAAATCAGTCCTTTCCTATATATCTGCAAGCTCTTTGTACATTGCATAGAGCTTATCACACATTTCAACGGGAGAAAACTTTTCAAGTGCCGATTTTCTTCCCGCCTCTCCCATACATTTACAAAGTGCCGGATCGCTCGCAAGCTTCATTATACACGCTGAAAGATTCACAGCATCATTAACAGGCACAACAAATCCACTAACACCGTTTTCAACAACCTCTTTTGTTCCACCCGCATCTGTTGTAACACAAGGCTTTCCTAACGTCATACCTTCAATCAATGAAATGCTCAACGCTTCAAAATCCGAAGTAAGTACATTTACATCAACAGTATTCATAAGTTCAGCTACATCCCTCACATAACCGGTAAATACGACAGCATTTTCAAGTCCGAGCCTTTTAACCTCTTTTTTCAGCTCTTCTTCCATACTACCGCCACCAACTATAAGGAATCTGAATGCATCGTTCACCTGATATATTGCAGATGCCGCCTGCAAAAACAGCATATGGTTCTTTACAGGCTCAAGCCTTGCGAAAATACCCACAGTAAAGCAGTTTTCAAATCCCATTGCGGCTTTCATTTTGCGTATTTTATCAGCATTTGCAATCTCAAGCGGTTCTACACCGTTATATATAAGCTTTAGCTTATTTTCAGGGATTCCATCCTCAAAGAGATTATCATATACAGCCTTTGACACAGCCACAACAGCATCGCTTAAATAATTGTTCAAAGTCCGGTATATAAGGCGTTTAATTCCCTTCTTCGGTGCTTCAAGACAGTGTCTTGTATTTGCCGCAGGTACCTTTTCAAGCTTTGCCGCAATTCTTGCAGACAGGCTTGCATGGGTATGTATAACATCAGGCTTTTCACGTCTTATTATCTCTCTCAAATTTCCGATTGCCTCTTTTGAAAAAGACACATCACGTATTCCATCTGCTTCTACATACCTGACACCTAGTTCTTCTATACGGCTTTTAAGTGCACTATCCTTGGGAATTACTACCACCATATCAAATTTTTCTCTATTATAAAATTTAAGAAAGGTCAGAAGCCACACACCTGCTCCTCCGATATTTGAATCGGTACTGACCTGCATTACCTTTATCACAGTATCACTCCTTAGTTTTAATCTTACATCCGCACACTGCAAATGCCATTACAATCCAGAACAAAAGTGACATTCTGAGATTATACCACAAGCTCTCAGCGATTCCCTGGAACATATATCCTGCCATAATACCAACCGTTGCAAGGGATATATTTCTGACATCTTTTGGAGCACTCACTTTGCAAGTTCTCGAAAGAGCAGTTAATACAATCAGCACAAATGATAAAAGCGCACCCACTCCGGCATCGGTCACAAGCTGAATATAGAAATTATGCGAATGAAGAGCAAAGCCTGCGCCGTTTAAGGCATAGTTTGAATATACTGCCGCAAATGCATCAGAGCCGTATCCGACACCAAGCATCCAGAATTCAAGTGCCATTCTGTAGGAAGCAATCCACACCGACACTCTGTATGCAGTTGAGGAATCTCCTGTATTTCCAAGGCTTAATATTCTGTTCAAAATACTCTCCGGCAACACAAAAGGCATCAAAAGCAGTCCCAATATACAAAGCACAAACCATCTTCTGTCTCTTATTAAGAGGAATATTACAAGCGCAAGCATAACACCTACCCATGCGCCTCTTGACCACGTGTAAATAAGGCACAAAAAGCCTACTGCGAAAACAGCGAGCCAGCCAAGCTTAACAAGCGGCTTTTTCACCGAACTAAAGAGTGCAAAAACAAACGGAAGAGTAATTATAAAATACTGTCCGAGTACGTTGGGATTATCAAAAGTTGCATAAACTCTTGTTTTTATATCCTCAAACATATTGCTGTCAACCCAACTGCTTGTTGTAGACGATACATTGAAATTCTGCCATATTCCGATTGCGGCAATAAACAAAACGCCAATTGCAAAGCACGCACATGCACCCTTATAACGTGCCTTAGTTGTAAAGGTGTTCACCATGACAAAATAAGTAGCTATAAACACCATATAAACGCAGAATATAAACGCACTTGACGGGATATCAAAGCTTGTCGCCGTTGAAAAAACGGCAAATAGAATATAAAGCATAACGCCCGGTGCAAGCACTGACGGAGTGACGTTTTTAACTCGACCCGAAAGAAGTGCATAACCAAATCCTGCACACGACAAAACGCAAAGTCCTGCCACAGCTGCCGTGGGCAAAAATGCCGCAAGAAACAGTATAGAATATATACCGATTTCATAACGTGCAAAAACTGCACACGCATAGAAAATTGCCATTATTGCAACAGTACACAACAGTGGGTCGGAAATACCCGAGATAATTCCCATAACAGCCGCAACCCACACAGGAATCAATGTACCAATAATAATCGGCTCTTTTTCCTCTACCCCATTATCGTAAAAGAAGTTTCCCGCAAATTTTAAAAGTATGCTCCCCATATACAAAGACCTCATACTTCCATTAAGTACAAGACAAATAACTCCTGCTACCAAAAGAAATACGCATACAGCACCGCTTACAAGTGTTAATTTATTAAATATAAGTACAGTCAATGCCATACCTGCCGCATATGCCACAACAACTTTTCCTATAAAGAAAAGCTGCAAGTCGAATAAATTCACCAAGGCACCAAATATTGTACCATCCTTCAAAATACCATTTCGTGAACCTTTGAAAACACAGGTGAACAATTTATATATGAGACTGTTTTCCCACCATTCTCCGGTGCAGAAGCCTTTTAAAAATTCATTAACAAAAAATGAACCGTCTGCTCTTTTCTTGAAAAAGTCACATACAGAGTCAATGATGCGTGCAATAAAGCTTCCTTCATAGCAGGCAATCAAAAAATTCCATATAGTAATTACAGCACTTATAATACTACTTTTTCCCACGCACTACACCTCCGATTACGCTTTTTAAGCTTTCAACGCCTATTAAATATGCACTTACAAAATAAACCACAATACCCACACCGCCACAGATAATTCCGTCAGTCAGATATCCGGTAAGATTATTCTCAATTCTTGAGTCAAAGAATTTTGAAAGAACAAACACCACAACACCCATTAAAACTGCTGATATTGCTGTTTTTGTAACATCGCTGATATCCTCTTTGTTGAATATTATGCCATTCTTTTTATTATAGGCAACAAAATTGATGACTGCATTAACCCACGAGCCGCCCGCTGTTGCAAGTGCAAGACCTGCTGTTCCGAAATAGCCGTAAAACACATACGCCATAATAATATTGGCAAGCATGGATATTATTGCACTTATCATCGGCGTTTTTGAGTTTTTCATTGAGAAAAACGCCTTTGAAAGAACTTCATTGTATGCAAGACCTATCATACCGACACTGTAGCACGAAAGTGCAGATGCCGTTATAACCGTTTTCTCTCTCGTAAAAAGTCCGTGCTGATAAATTATACCTATTACATCTTCTGACAGTATTATAAATGCCGCCATTATCGGAAGAATTACAAGTGTAACCGCCTTTAATGAACCTGCAACAAGCTCTCTTGCACCATCTGTATCCTCTGCCGCATTTGTTCTTGAAAGTCTTGGGAATACAAGGTTTGTTACCACAAAAGAGAACACTCCTGTCATTACGATGTAGAGTCTGTTGGAACAGTTAAGTACAGATACCGCCCCGTCCGCTGATGATGCAAGTCTTGTATTTACAAGAGAATACAACGGCTGTACCCACGTGCTTATCAGCATCGGCAACGCAAGCGACAGCGCCTGCTTGATATTCTTATCACGAAAATCAATTCTTGGTCTCAGTTTGAAGCCTGTTTTTTTCAAAGACGGAATCTGAATAAGAACCTGCAAGCTCCATGAAATTAATATCGTCACACTAAGTCCGTATATACCGAATTTTTTTGCAAACAGCGGAAAATATATAATTACCGCCACATTTGATACAAGGCTCATTATTGCCGGGATATTGAACTCTCCGAAGGATTGCAGTATGCCTACAAAAGAAAATGCAATTCCCGTAAATATCACCATCGGAAACATAACAGACGAAAGCATTGACGCAAGCTGTGCTGTTTCTTGTGAAAATTCAGGTGCAATAAGACCTGTTATAAGCTGTTTTGAAAATACAATTCCTACTACAGAAAGAGTTAATGTTGCAAGAAGAATCATGGCAATGAATTTATTTGCAAATTCCATTGCTTTTTCTTTGTTCTCCTTTTCATATATTCCGTTAAATACAGGAATAAATGATGCTGAAATAACTCCTCCGATTACCATATCAAAAAGCGTTGTCGGAAGCTGACTTGCGGCAAAATATGCATCGACATTGCTTCCCACTCCGAAATATGCAGTAATCAGCGATTCTCTTACCAAACCGCATATTTTTGCAAGAAATGTTGCCGCCGCCATAAATCCGGCAGTTCTTAGCATTTTGTTCTTACCACTCATCTTTTCTTCCTCCGATTTAAAAGTTCTGCGGCAAGTTCTGCATTTCTGTCAGCCTTTTCACCGAGTCTTTGTCTGTCCGAGAGAAGCTTGTCCTTAATTGCAATATAATTACTCATGCAATGGTCGAGTTCCTTAATAAGTTCTGCCTCCGTTATATCCGACGCATTACAATAGCTGTCACTGCCTATATAGTCAAGAAATCCGTTAATCTTCGGGTCATATACAATTCCTATCTGAGGTACGCACATAGCCGCCGCATATATAAGTGTATGGAGTCTCATTCCGATACAAATATGCATATTTCTGATAACGGAAAGTTGTTGCTCTATTGTATAGCTTTCGTTAATAAGAACAGATTCGTTCTTCATACAGCTTCTTATCTCTTTAGTTATTTTCAAATCCTTTTGCGGTTGCATCGGAAGGAAAACGGTTGTCAGCCCATAGCGTTCATATGCATAATCGCATGTACGAGCAACTGCATCAGCAAGGTTTTTACCCGCTCCTGACCACTCTCTTACCGAAACAAGCATATACTTTTTGCAAGTGTCTAATTCTTTAAATACGGGAGCTGTTTTGTCCTCGGTAATATTAAGATTAAATGCAGGGTCAGCAGTCACCTCTATATGCGGTGTACTTACGCCTATTTTTTCCAGTTCATTCCATGCGTCCGTATCTCTTAGGGTTATAACATCAACTCTCTCAAGAGCTTTTCTGACACGCTCGCGATTCTTTTTCACCTTGAGCGGACCTATGCCGTTGGCATAAAGCATTACCTTCTTTTTGAAGGCAAGTGCAATATTTATTATAGAAAGATAATAAAGAAGAGACTTTGTGCTTGTAGAATCCTGCATAAGAGTACCACCGCCGGAAATCAGCATCTTCGCCTTCATTATCTCATATATCATACCAAATACATTCTCACGTGCAACAGCACGTACGTTATATATCTCTCTTGTTTCTTTCGGATTTTTTGACAGCACAACAATATCAATGTCCGGCTGTTTTTCCTTGAGTTCTTTAATAATCGACATCAAGAGAGCATCATCACCGCTATTACGAAATCCGTAATATCCGGATATTACAATATCACTCATCAAGCTACCTCCTATGACTGATTAAACACACTTTTATTCGTGAATAATCATTTCAAAACGCTGCGATACATACTCTCTGTGTCATCTGTCATTCTCTTAACAGAATAATTATCCATAATCATCTTTCTTCCAAATTTGCCTATTTTCTCTCTGTCCTCTTCCCACATACCGAAAAATTCTCCGATATCCTGGGCAAGCTGTTCACTCGTGGATTCTGTGCACCCTCTGCAACAGAAGTTTGTAGCAAGCGCAACATCCATCTTGCTCTCATCAAACAGTCCGATATATCCTTCATTTCCTGCAACAATGCACGGTTTCTCCTCCGCCATCGCCTCTAACGCCGCACGTGATACTCCAACAAACAGCTTTGCAGGTGCAATAAGCTCTGCTATATCAATTCTCGCTCCGGCAAGCTTAATTACCTCTTTGCCGAGTTCCTCATTCAACGCTTTTGCTTCCGCTTCGACACTTTCAAAATCATCACCGCCTCCAACTATAAGCACCTTAAGATTTTCAACAATCGGATTAAGGCTTCTTGCCGCTTCAATAAGCTGATGTGCTACAAGTGAGCGTGATTTATCCATACGGCTTACGTAAACAACAGTATTATCCTCATCAAGCAGTCCAAATTCCTCGCATACTGCTTTTTTATCGGTATCTGCCGAAAATTTATCGGTATCAATACCATTGATTGTAACTCTGATATCAGTCTCAGGGATATTATAGTTATCCATAAGATACTTTTTAATATCTTCACTTACAGCAAGGGTTTTCTGCCCCCAATCGGTAATATATTTAAGTCCGTACTTGGTGGTAAATACCCAATGTGCAGTTGTCACAAACGGAAATTGCATCTTTTTATGAAGCTTGCCGATTATGAATGAAGGTATTCTCGCATGGGAATGAACAACATCAGGCTGTTTTTCCTTGATTATTTTCTTAAGCAATCTGAAAGCCGTAAGAACGTTCTTCGGATTTTTATTCTGCAAAGGTACGATAAAATGCTCTATCCCGAAATTTTCAAGCTCCGAAACATAAGCACCGCCGTTTGATGTTATAATAACCTCGTGACCTCTTCTTTTAAGTTCCTTTGCAAGCTCAACGACGTGAGTTTCAGCACCACCTATATCGAGCTGCATCAATGACATTAATATTCTCATATATTTATCCTTTCTGTGCCGTAAAAACACTTATGCATACTATTCCACTATTATATTATACTTTATATTACATAAAATAGCAAGGATAATTTTATATGAAAAGCAAAATTATTCCATCTATATTCAAATACGCATAATCCGCATCTTTGCGGAAATACTAAAATAAAATTTGAAAGGCTGTGATTTTATGTTCAGAGGCAAAGTTGTTGTTGTAGGCTCGGGACTTGTAGGTTCAACCACCGCATACACGCTGACACTCGGAGGTCTTTTTTCCGAAATCGTAATTATTGATATAAACAAAAGCAAGGCAGAAGGCGATGCTCTTGATATTGCACATTCAATATCCTTTGTAAAACCTGTAAACGTATATGCAGGTGATTACCCGGACTGCAAGGATGCCGATATTATAATCATAACAGCAGGCGTGGCTCAAAAAGAAAATGAAACGAGAATCAGTCTGTTAAACCGCAATATAAGTGTCCTTAAAAGCATCATAGACGGCATAACTAAATACGCACCCGAGGATGTAATACTTCTTATGGTAACAAACCCTGTGGATATACTTACTTATGCCACATATAAACTTTCAGGAATCAAGAAAAATCAGGTGCTTGGTTCAGGAACGGTGCTTGACACATCAAGACTAAAATATATGATAAGTAAAAAAACAGGAATAGATGCAAGAAACTGCCACACCTATATCATAGGCGAGCACGGCGACAGCGAGGTTGCCGCCTGGAGTGTTACAAATATCGGCGGTATGTCAATGAATGAATTTTGTCGCTTTACAAACAAATGCGGATTTGACGACCTCGACGATATGTACCGTTCGGTAAAGAATGCCGCATATGAGATAATTGAAAAGAAGGGCGCGACCTATTATGCAATAGCAACGGCTGTTGCGAGAATTTGTGAATGTATTGCAGGAGACGAAAATTCAATCCTTACCGTATCAAGCATATTCGACGGTCAGTACGGAATAAGCGACGTTGCACTTTCCGTTCCGACAAAGGTCGGAGGCGACGGCGTTGAAAACATTCTCGAAGTGCCGTTTTCAAAAGAAGAACTTCGCGGACTTCTTGATTCTGCACACACTCTTAAAAACCTCATTAAAGAAACAGGCTTATAATCTGTGGATTATAAGCCTGTTTCTATGTTTTTTATATAGTGCAACAGCCAATTTTTATTGCAATTCCGAAAGAAGACTTTCAAGTGTATTGGCCGCCGCCCAGCCGTTATACGAAAACCACAGCGCAGATTTTTCACCGCTTGAAAATTCCTCAATCACTAAACCGTCACTCGGGCAATATCTCTCGGTAAGAACCCCGTATCTTCCATAACCGCTGACCTCAGGATATAAGCTCATAATATTCAACGCAAAATTCACACCATCATCCGCTCTGCTTTCGTGGTATAAATCTTTTGTTTCATGGGCAATATATCTTAAATCCTCATTGAGTAAAAGTCCCATCGGATGAATATGCGGATTGGATACCGACGTAACACTGCCGCCGCAGGAATTGAAGTGACTGTCTTTTAAGGGACGAAGCTCCGGCTTCGCTTTAAAGCCGTATCTCCATAAGTATTCATACTCCGCACCGTCCACTGCATAGTCAAGATACTTTTTATCCTTAGTTATGCTGTGTAACAGTACACTTCCCTTCACAAAGGCGATGTTTCCTTCCTCGTCTATTGATTTCCATGTATCCATAGGAGTCCCATAGCAATTAATATTCTTGACAAAGGTATAGTAATAGTCTAACGCCTTCTTTGCACCTTCAAGATACTTATTATCACTCGTCAACTCAAATGCAAGAGCCATTCCGGGCACAAACCAACATCCTGCAAAGCCGTCAAAATCAGCAACTTTCCTCGATTTTATATCAAAGGTATAGCCAAAAGCACCGTCATCTCTTTGAAGCTCCAAAACGGTATCCAGCACCTTACACGCCGCATCCGCCCATTTATCTCTTTTTTCAAGCTTATATGCTTTTAAAAGGTAATAGCACGCGTGTCCGTTGGTATATGCACAATGTACATCCTTTGCAAGACCAAAGCCCGACCACCATCCGTTCACTCTGCTCGAACTTGTTTTATATCCCGATGTTGTATCGTTCTTATTTTCCTGTTCTTCTTTCTTTATAAACTTCGACGTTGGTGCCGTCAAGTCATAAAAAAAGCCTGAATCCGGGTTATAACAATCCGCAATTTCATCAAGCATTTGCTCGGGCGTTTTTTTAAATTGTTCATCTGTTATTCCAAGCTTTTGCTTTGCCGCAAGCATCGGGTATGCTATAATGGTACCGCCCGTCCAACCTATTTCCACCAAAGGTCTCCACGGGTTAAGTACCGGCATATCCGGAACCTCACATTCCTGATTTGTGTACTCGCCAAATTCATCATACCAGTTTATATCACAAAATGCCGAAACCAGTGCTTTGCAAGCATCCTCTATGCTGTCAGCAAAATCCGAAGCACTATGATATATTTCATACGCTTTTCTTATAACCTTGTGCACTGAAAGTCTTTTTCTTCCGTTTTCTGCGAATATACTTCCTTCAGCGCTGATTTTCCTTGCTCTGTGGAAGGTGCTTTCCGAAAACTCGCCTTTGTTGGTAAATGTATAAGGGTAATTAGTGTAACCGAGGGAAACACCGCACTCATCGGGCAATCTTGAGAATACTCCGTTTCTGATGTCATTATCGTACGGGCTTATACTGATGCCGATTGCCGTATCTCCAAACGCAATAACCGATACCGGCAAAGCCGCTCTGTCCGCACGAAATTCCCACATATCGCTGTCGGTACTGCACTTTTTGTCAGCAGTCAATACCGGCATTTCATCAGGTCTTAACATCGCGTGATTGTTGTCGCCGTAAATGTTGCACGGAATCAGATGAAACACATCCCGCTCATCAACCGATACCGACAATCTCAATGCACTGTCGTACCCTGCTTCAAAGCTCAGTGAATAGTCAAATCTGTCGCCGTTTCTTTTAAGTATCAAATCGATTTCTACTCCGTCTGCGTAAAATTTACCGTCCGTTTCTACAGCAGAAGCAAATTCGCCGTCCTTTGTAAAATACTCAACAGATAAATTGAATTTTTGATTATTTAGTTCAAGTATCATTTTCTTCCATCATGCCTCTTTCTTTCATTATTATCATCAAAACTACACCTTTATATTATCATATATATAACACAAATGCAATATATTTTCTATCTGAAAAGAGGATATCTTCCGATATCCTCTCAGGTTCCAAAACAATTTGTATATACTTATCATACAAATCATTTCATTATTTTAAACAATTTAGCTTCTTTTGCTTTCAGGTGTATTTTAAGTTGCTCACACAAAATTTGAATTTCTCTTTTTTCAGGGTAAATTTCATACACTGTATAGGTATTCTGACATTCAATTTCCACTGTTTTTTCTTCTTCCGTCATATTCTGAACAGTTATGTATGCTTTTTTATCGTCCTCTAAGCCTGAGCAATAGATATCTTCGCCATACCCTTGTATTCCAAGCGGATAAAAAGGCATCATATTCGGAATTTCATCCCTGATTTCCTTATGAACCGACACTCCCTTTTTCACAGCATCAAATCGCTCTTCATCAAACTCTGTAGTTTTTCCGCTTATTACAGGTCTTTTTAAAAGTGCATTCACCATAAAGCTTTCGACAGCACTTTTATCATCTGCTAATATCGGAACAACCCACACACCTGCCTGTTCCGGAATTACTGCAACATTTGCTGCATTCGCCACAGCCGTTATCGGTAAAAGCTCCTCAGCATCAGTAAGTGACTGTATATCAAAATGCGAAAGTGAGCTGTAGTCCATACGCAAACCACCGCTTGCGCAGTTTTCAATTATAAGCTCGGGATATTTTTTCTTTATACTGTCAACCCAAGCAAGAAAAGCACGTGATGCCTTTAAAAGTCCGTCACCGAAGCTGTCAGCATTTATCTCTGTTCCGACACCTATATCTATATTATAATCAAACTTAAAATATCCTATATCAAGCTCGTTTATAAGTCGGTCTACAACGGCGGTCATTCTCTTTCTGACATCGGGATGTCTGAAATCAAGTTGATATCTTTGTCTGTTTTGCACTCTTATGCCGTGTCTTACAAAATAACACTCATCAGAAAGTTCATCACCGCACGAGCAAAACACACCCATTACCTCAGGTTCAAGCCATATTCCTCCGACCATACCGAGTTCTCTTATTTTATTGAACACTTCTTTGATTCCGCCCGGAAATCTCCACTCGGCTGTTTTCCATTCTCCGACTCTGTTCCACCAGTTACCGCCCTCTTGAACATACCATCCGGCATCCATACAAAATATTTCAGCACCCAAATCCTTTGCACGTTCAATAATAGGCATAAGTTTTTCTGTGGTTGGGTTTGCAACAAGGCAACGCATATAGTCATTGAATACTACCGGAAGCTTCTCATCAGCAATACAACGCGATGCTATTTTGCGTCGATATGCCGTCATTTCAGCTAAAGCGCTGTCAAAGCTTTTACCGAAAGAAATGCACGCTTTAACACTTTCAAAACTCTCTCCCGGCTTTAATCCGAGCCACCAACCGTTCTCTGCTTCACACGGTCCCGACAGACGAAGATATCTTTCTTTATTCATATACCCTATTTCCCAGAACCACGAGCTGTTCGACTCAACCTGCCAAAATATGGTATTGCCTGTTTTATCAACCATAGCACCACAAGGCAGATAATCCTTTGTTGACCACGAGCCGGTATTTGATGCCGATATTTTCGATGTCGATTTTGACATCATACAATCAAGTCTGTCAAGACAAACTTTCTCACAAAAAAGCTCTTTGCACCAGTTATTCCTGAAATAAAGTGCCTCAATTTCGGAATTTTTCGCCTCAGCAAACAAGCCTGCTGTACAAAGCGAGCTGACATATTCCACACCGATTCTTTCATCGGATATATTCTTTATCTTCGTATATGCTCTTACCGCTTTAATCGAATTATATATATAATAACAAAGCTGTGCCTCTATATATCCGTCGGACAGTATGAAGGTAATTAAAACACCGTCATCATATGCCGTTTCACTGTGTGAAACATATTGCATAACGCCAACAGATGAATGACAACAATTTCTTCCGCCGATTCGGTCTCTTAAACTGCTTCCCGTAACTCCGATTTCAAACGCCTGATACGGCGGTGCAATTTTCCCTGCTGCCTTTTGCTTTTCTTCCCCCATATAGACAATATACAATCTTTTCTCATCATCAAGTGCAAAGTCAAGCTCAATTCCGCTATGGTTAAACTCAAAATTCATTTCCGCTGTCCATAACCTTTCTTCTGTATTCATTAGGAGTCATACCGACTGTATCTTCAAACCTTTTAGAAAAATACCCGGCATCGTTAAACCCGACCTTCATTGCTATTTCAAACACTTTCAAATCGGTATTACGAAGTAGTTTCTTCGCTTCTTCTATACGTCTGTTTCTTAAATATTCACTAAAACTAACGCTCATCTTTTTCTTGAATATACTACCAAGATACGATGAGTTAAGATAAAATTTCTTTGCAAAATATGAAAGCGTGATATCTTCATGATAATTGTTTTTGATATATTCGCAAATTTCTCCGATGTATCCCCTCGAATTACAAACATCGAAAATCTGCTGTAAATAGCATTTACATATATCCTTCATAAACATTTCGGATACGGCAATGTCAATATTCTGTGCGTGATGAAAAACCGAATGCTTTGCAGTAATCGCAAGTGCATCGCCACCTATGTCTATCACGTTTTTAATGAGTTTTATGGCAATACTGTTTATATAGCTTACAAAAAGCTCAGGAGAAACATTTCTGCCTTTGATATCTGCTATCAAATCATCAACACACTTATCGGGATTTTGTCCGTCATTAATCCTGTTTATAAACTCATCTGTAAATCCGTCATCATCACTGCTTTGAGTAAATACATCTTCTGTGCATTCATCAAATAAAAAATAATTCTTTTTCGGATTGTAAAATGCAACATTTTCAAGATGCTTTATACTTATATAGGATTTATTTATCTCCGGCAGTGTGTTTACCTCTTCTCCTAAGAATATTCTTACCGTAATTATACCGTCATATAATTTAACGATTTCCTCTGCAAAGTCCTTGACACCGCCCTTTGCTTGAGAAAGACTCTCCGGCATTACCATACCAATACACTTATTGCCTTCACTTACTGCAAGATACGAATATTTTTCGCCGAGCCACTCATGCAGAATATCATTATATTGTGTATCGTCACCATTTCTTTCTTTTGTTGAATTTATGTCGTCTTTTTTGGAAAAATCTATCTTTACATACCGAAAGCCGTCATTTTGCGAAAGCTCGGGGTCCGTTGACCAGTCGGGCATACCGTCCTTCATTCCTTTTACCGAATGAATCAGACTGTAAAGCATCTGATTAATATACGCTCTGCGTTCTGTATATCTTCTTCTTACACGCTTTAACACAGAAATCAGCTCATCCTCATCAACAGGTTTTAAAAGGTACCCGTCAATCTGAAAATCTATTGCCTTTTTTGCATATTCGAACTCATCATATCCGCTTATTATGATAATATTAATTTCAGGATATTTCTTTCTCGCTTGTTCAATAAACTCAATGCCGTTCATTTTGGGCATATGAACATCGGTAACAATAAGGTTCGGGCGTTCTTCTTCAATCATTTCGAGTGCTTTTTCGGCGCTTCTTGCTGTCATTGAAACACAAAAGCCAAGTTCTTCCCAATCAATAAGGCAGGACAAGCCTTTGATTATCGTCGGCTCATCATCAACTATCATCACCTTAAGCATATTCATTCCCCCTCCTTGTTGTATATTTCATCTGTGTTATACGGCATATCTATTTTAACAAGCGTGAACTCATTCTCAAGACTTGATATCTCAAAACTAAAATCATCACCGTAGCAAAGAGTGAGTCTCTTTAATACATTCATTATACCTATATTTTTATCACTGATGATTTCTTTAGACTTTATTTTTTCCAGAGTTTTTGCATCTATTCCGACTCCGTTATCAAATACGGAGTATTCGACTCTGTCACCATTTCTTTTTACAGCAATTTTGATTATCTTTTCCTCATCACCCAAAAGTCCGTGAACAAATGCATTTTCGACAAAAACCTGAATTGCCATCTTTGGTATCATCTGCAATATAGCCGATTCGTCCGCATCAACTTCTATCCTGCACTCATTTCCAAGCCTATATTTTTGCAGATTAAGATACGCCTCAACAAATGTCAGTTCCTCTTTTATCGGTATAACATCCTTACCCCAGGTTATTATTTTTCTGAGCATTTTGGATAGATTTTTTATATTTTCCGCAGTTTCACTTTCCTTTTTCATTATAGCACTAAGCCTTATAACTTCGAGCATATTAAACATAAAATGAGGATTTATCTGACTATGCAATGCCTTTAATGTAGCATCTTGTTTTTCTATTTCTGCAACGTATACCTTTTCAATAAGATTATTTATTTTATAAATCGCATTATTTGTACCCTTTATGAGAACTCCTATTTCATCGTTTCCTGCGTCATTCTCCTCCATCAGTTCAAACTGCTGATTACTCATTTTTTTCATCGTTTCGGTTACAAGATTAATTCTTCTTGAAAGCCTTGTTGAAATCAGCGCAATTATTACCGATGCGAAAATAAGGTTTATAAGCACTATTATAAAGAAGCCGGGAGTGAGCCCACTGATAATATCCTTAACGGAAAATTTATCATACCTTGCAACCAACGTGAAGTCCTTCGGCATATTAAGCTCATACGAAATAAACTCAAAGCCCTCCTGCTCATACACCTGTTGTACATACTTATCTGAACATCCGTTATCAAACATCTCTGTTTCGGATGATGCTATTATCCTTCCGGTTGAGTCAGCAAGATAGAATTTACCATCAAGGGCATTTCTTCTTAATATTTCAGTAATTCTGTCACGCCTCAAGGTGATTTTGAATATAATCTCATTGTCAGATTTCCACGCATGGCTCCCTTTGTAGAGTATTACAATATCGCCACACTCGTTATATATATCACTTTCCGTCACCGAATAGAGATAATATAAGCCATCATTTTCTTTAAAATTTCTGTACCACTGTTCATTCCTGAGGTTTTCATCAAGGAATATAACAGAGCTGTTTCGGTAAAGAAACGGATTATCACAATAAATCATAAGCGAGTCAACCACGCCCAGAGAATTGAAGCCTCTCACCATACTGTCGATATTTGACGCAACAGAATAAAAATCATATCTGTCTCCGCTTTTTGTAGAAAGCATTCTGTAAATTGTATCGTTCACACCTAGATACTCTCCGTCAATAATCGCACTGTTAATACAGTCTTCTATCCCCTTCGCCGCAGCTTCAATTGTTTTTTCGAAGCTTTCTTTTTTCTGCTCTTTAGCACTTTGTGAGGATATTCTGTAATAATACACACTAATTGTCAAAAGCGGGCACAATATGCACAATATGTAAATAAATATCATCTTTTTTATAAAAGTCATATCAGATATAATATTTATGAACCTTTTTATCATATGCGCACGCCCCATTTTATAAATTATTTAATGTCAAATTCGTATTTTGTAAACGAATGCCAGATATCTCCCTTTGCAGTCACAACACCCGAACAACAGCGGTAATAATATTTATTATCCCACGGGCGTATTTTCAAGTAAAAATCCTTGCCTTTCATTGCAGGGCTCAGTAAATGTTCAACCAAAACACTAAATCCTGTCCCTTCATCCCACAGCTTAACTCTTGTAGTATCTTTATTAAGCTCGGAAATCACCGTCTTGGAATCCTCTTCCGCCACATCGCATACAACTTTTGTATTTTCACCGTCCAAAGCAACAGCCTTTGAAGTAATCTGAAATTCGCCGACTTTTCTTTTAACGGGTAGCATACCAAGGTAAGCACATTCAAGGCTGACACTTTGCAGCCATACTACCTCCTGCTCAATAAAAATGCCGTCAATACATATTCTGTATTTTTTAATATGCTCGGCTGTGTTATCACCCGGCGTATCGCATCGGTTAAGATAAGAGTGTTGATAAAAAGTCACCTCATCACATTCAACAAAAGCATCACGCCCAAGCGTAACCTCCTTGCCGTCTGCACAGAGCAAAACATTAATCAAATTCTCATCACCATGAAAGCCGCCGAAAAAATCAGCAGCTCCCACTTCTTTTATTGCACATTCCCACTCTCCGTCACCAACCACAATATTACCGCCGAAAAGATACTCATATTCACCTTTTTCATTGATTTTAGCGGCATGCGAGGTTCTTATGCGATAGAGCTTTGCATTTATATCTTCCCTGTTTATATACGGGAAATGATGTACCATATATGCATCGGATGATTTGCACCTTACACACACATCAAAACCGTCCGGCATCGTTTTTATTATAACATTTTTCATAAAATCAGTCACCAACCACTACTGTAAATTCATTCTCTGAATCGCTCACTACCTGTATGTTCTGTGTTTGTCTTACTCCGTCAGCGGTTACAACAAGCTCATAATCGCCGAAAAATCCTCGTTTTGTGAGCTTTCCGTTTTCGTCAGTTTTTCCGATTTCGTTTGTCCACCACTTATCGAAAATAAGATACCTGAGCTGTTCACCCGTCGGTGTCAGATTCATATCAGAATCATACATAATTTTGCTCTTATAATCACTACCACTCTCATTCTCACCCATTGTCGGGAACCAAGTCCACATCAAAAAACCGTTCACATCGGGATGTGAAAAAGCAATGGTGAGCATATCTTTTGCAAAACGTGCCTTAATCGCTTCACTGCCCCGCATATCAAACTCCGTAATTTTAATTTCTTTACCAAATGCAGAAAGCTCATTAAGCTGATTATAGAAGGCTTCAATACCGCAAGGATCACTGAAATGTCCTTCAATTCCTATTGCATCATAGTCAACGCCGACCTCATTCATCTTTGAAAGTATTTCCTTTAAGGTGCGGTAATTGTTAGTATTCACACCGCGTACACTTGCATCGTTAATATATAACTTAGCATCAGGTGCATATTCTCTCGCCGTATCAAACCATTTTTTATAGAGTGAGTAGTCCTTGTTAAACGAATCAAACAAACCGTGATTTGTAACAGGTTCATTTAAAACATCCCACTCATACACATACTCATTACAAGTGCTAACAATGTCCTTTATGTGTGAATCCAATGCATTAATCGCATCATCGGGCGATAACTCCTTGTATTCATCCGGGCGGTGCGTTCCGGAATCCCACACAAGGCAATGACCTCTTACATTTATTCCGTTGTTCTTTGCCCATTTAAGAAGATTAAGTGCATCATTTCTCTTACTCTCTCTTACCCAATGGTTCCACTTCAGGTTATTTCCTATAACTACAGTATTGAAATTATCTGCTACCTTTTCAAATACAGCTTCATTCTCCGCAGTTTTGCTGTTCCACACAACTCCGCCGAAATCAAATTCGTGCTTTTTCATCAAGAGTTCAACAGATGCATTTTTAACAGCATTTCCGTTTTTGTCAACAACCTTAACGCTTATATCTCCCATTCGGTTTTCTTCGATTCTCTTTTGGGCATCAATACGCCATAAAGCATCCTCTGCCATTCCGTCATAGTATATATAATTAGTAATCGGAAGCTCTGAATAATTCACGTTGTTTTTGTAATTAATCAGCTTAAAACTGCCAAGCTCAATATTCTGCACAGAACCGGCGAGCCTGATAATCAGCGCACAGCCGCCTGCATTATGGTCATACTTCGCAGTAAAGGGAATATAATATTTGTGCCATTCAGGTGTCAACGTATAGCTCTGATTGATTGAATTGGGATAATTAAGCTCTGCATTTGCGTTTTGCAGCTTAAAACCAATTATGCCGGTACCGTCATCCTGCTCGGAATAAAGAACCCTTGCATAGAAGGTCAACAAAAGATAATCGCCCTTTTTTATGTCATTATTCGGATTTATTGTAAGCTTAGTCCATCCGTCCGAGTTATAATACATCGGTACATTCACATTAACCTTTGCCGAAAAAGGCAATGTCGGGTCATCCTCCGTCATATATGTAACCTTGCTTAGTCCATAATTTACCGTAGCTGTTTCTTCATAGCTGTCAAAGAACTTTTTTGCCTGATTGACAGGAAATATTGAAGACTCAGAAAGAATCACTTCTCCGCCATCAGGCTCATTATCAATCACCGCATCAAGCTTTGGAAGCTCAGGAGCTTGATTTATATACTCATAACAAACTGAATCACAAAGCGGTGTGAGAGTTTTTGCATTAAATGCCGTTATTTTAAAGCTATTGTTTTTATCAAACTCCGAAAAGCTTACCGGAAGTGACATTTTTGCAGCATCATCACTAATCGTTTCATATTCTGCATAGACGCGTACAAGCTCGTTTTCGCTGTACACCGCTCCTGCAAGAAGAATATCTGTACTTCCGGGAATCGACTTATTTACATCTGCTCTTACAACGTAATTCCCGCTCGAAAACCCACTCTCTTCATCCTCCGAGCCTATCATATAAAGACCTGTATTTACACTGTTTTTTCTAAGCCTTGATATCTTAAAATCATCAACAAGTATTTTCATTGTTTCAGAAGAAAGTACAGAACAGCACAAACTGTTTGTTTGCCCCATAGTAAATTCAAAAGTGAGCTCTGTCCATTTGTCGGAATATATTCTTTTTTTCAAAATCGATTCAGGATATGATATATTGGAATTATCAAAGCTTGAATGCCCTGCAATATACGCTACAGGCTCGCTTGGCAATATATAAGTTCCGTCATCATAAATCTTAACCATACAAGACCAGCGATAGGTTTCTCCTGCTAAAAGTGTACCATCATATATTGGAGAAAAAACACCGCCGTCATTTTTCATCAATCTGTTTTGTCCCCAGTTACCGGATGTTCCGCTAATCAGTACACTTTTCGTACTGTTATAACCTCCGTTTACCACCAAACGGCTGTTAGTATTATATTTATAAAACCAGGTATTCGGTTTTGTTCCGACTGTAAGCTCCTCAAAGCCTACAGTCGCAACATCTTCCCACAAATACTCTGCCGCTGACACCGATTGTAAATTAAATATCGATGTAAAAAGCAACACAAATATTATCAGAAATGATTTTAACATACAAAACTCCTTAATTCGGGACATACCCTTCTGAAAGTTTATACAAAGTCAAAGACTCAACCAAAAGCTTAGCACCTTGTTCTTTAATTTCAATGCAGACAGCATTTGGTTTTTTCGTTCTAAAATAATCCTCAGCCGTTGTGAACACGCCTTCTTTATCAGACTCCAAAACAATATCACGACTGCCCTTTTCATCGATAACAGATGTAATTTTAATTTCTCCGTTGTTCTTTGAACATATCATCGGATATGCACTAAAGCTGACATTCTCACCACCACTGTTTTTGGCTTTTACCATAATTTTATAAGGTGTGTGCATACTTGTATCAACATCGTCAAAAACACCGTCTGCACAAATTTTCACACCTTCACCAAGAGTTTCTATAACAACCGAATTGCTTTCTTCGTCAAATGAAACTTCTGCCTCTCCCGATTTTTCAAGTAAAGATACATTTTCATTTGTAAAAGTGATTTCTTTCACACTTTCCCAAGCAGAATCGGGAATTTCTTCCCTGCTTCTCTTCGGCTCGCGGTTAATAGCTTTTGCATCAACTTGCGGTGTGCCGAGTCTTACAACTATTTCACCATTTCCATCCTTTAAAAATCTTACAATATCAACCTGCTTTTTACCGTCCGCTTCGGTGGTTATCTCATAATCGCCGTAAAACGCTCTTATACCGACTTCGCCATCGCCGTCTGTTACGGCAACAGCATCTGTCCACCACTTATCGAACATCAGATAACGTATCTGCTCGCCTGCAGGCTTTAAATTCCATTCTTTATCATACATAGGAGTGCTCGTGCCGCCTGTTGTTTCATCGCAGCCCCACATAATAAAGCCGTTGCCCTTTTCAAGAGAAAAGGCTTCTGTCATAATATCACGTGTGAAATACCCCTGAATTATCGGATCACCGTTATGTGAATATTCTGTTACCTTTATCGGAAGGTCATAATGCTTTGAAAGGTCGTCAAGCTGTTTATAAAAGTCCTCCGGTCTGCAGCAAACACCGAAGTGTCCCTGAATACCAAGCCCCTGTATACTTGCACCGTTAGCCATAAGACCGTCAATTATATCGTGAAGCTGTTGGATTTTTGGGGTACCGAAGCCCACTATACCGGTATCGTTCAAAATTCTTACTGTATCAGGAACAGATTCCTCAGTCCATTTAAACCACTGTGCGGCAAATTCATCTCCGAACTCCGTTCTGTACTGCTTATTCATAATAGGCTCATTTAAAACGTCCCATTCGTATACATAGTCTTTTAAAGCAGTTGTTTCTTCTTTTATGTGAGTTTCAAAACGTTTTGAGATTTCATCAAAATCATGCCTTTGAAGCATTTGCACCATATCCTCCGGCATATGCTTGTTATGATCCCACACAAGAGTATGGCCTCTTAATTTAAAATCGTTATCAATTGCCCATTTCGCAATAGCCATCGACCTTTCAGTCTTCTTCTCAAAATGCGGCCACTTAAGCTCATTACCAATAACAAGAGTGTTGAAGTTATCTTTTAGTACCTCGAAATATTCCTTCATATCTGAAAATTCAGGTGCAGTCCAAAGTACCGAGCCAAACTCAAATTCGTGGTTAGTCATATTGATTTTAACCTTTGCATCAGAAACGGGACTTCCGCTCTCATCAATAACCTTAACCTTCATATCGCCTTTACGGAATTTTTCTATTCTTTCATCGGCTTCCTTTCTCCATGGTGCATCAGGCTCAATTCCCTCGTATGCATCATAGGATGCAGCAGGCATCTGTTCTACGGTAGCCGACTTTTTGTAATTTATCATTGTGAAGTCACCGATTTCAAACAGTTGAGGTCTGCCGCCGAGTCTTATTACCATCTTCATCTCATTGGCTTTTAAATCCTGCTTTGCCGTAAAGTATGCATAATATGTACTCCAGGTCTGACCGGCGGATATGGTTGCCCTTAAAAACTTATCCCACGGTGTTTCACGCTGCTCATAGACAAGCTCAACCGAGCAGTTATTCTCATCATATGCCGAGTTGATATTACGCATAGTGATGGAAACAAGCACAACATCGCCCTGTGCTATATCCGCCTTTCCTATTGCAGAGAAGCCATATGCATAGTTTATATCAGGCTCTTTTGTTACATCCACCTGATATGCATCGGAAAATGGCATCCCTTCAACTCTTACCTTTTTAACAGTACAGTCTGCCGCTTCTCTTTCGTTATAAAAAACGAAACACTCTTCGTCCATCAAGTCTTCTCTTGTGTATATAACCTCACCCTCCGGAAGCTTTGAAAGAACCGTATCAGCGGTCGGGATTTCTGCAAGTTCAGGTGCTTTTTTAGCCCGGTTATTTGATGAGACAAAAATTCTTTTATTCTTTGCCTCCCAATGAACGTCGTCTCCAAACGCTTCACCGATAAATCTTAAGGGCACAAGTGTCCTGCCGTTTTCGATTTTGGCAGGAACATCAAGCGTCTTTTCTTCATCATCAACATAAGCTTTATCGCTTCCTACATTTATTGTTACTTTTGTTGAACCCTTTGTTCCGTTTACTACACCGTTATCATAAGACACCTCTGCCCCAAGCGCCTCAAACACTCCCCTTACAGGTACAAGTGTTCTACCGCTTTCAATAACCGGCAACTGGTCGAACTCTACCAAATTTCCGTTTACATAAACCTTTATTTCTTCCTCTGCAAATACAGACATATTGCACATACCGAAAGCAAGCACAATACTAAGAATCAGTGCTGTTATTCTTTTCATCTTTGTTCACAGCCTTTCCTTTACTGATATATCACGCACATTGATGCCTTCTTCTGCTTTACGTGAGTAAGCATATATGCACCATTTTTTGTCACTTCACTATAGAACTGCGCAGAGCCTATACCTGCCTCTATCAGCTCATTATTCTTCATATCATAAACATATACTGTCATTGATGAGGTATCAAAAGATGCATCGGGCAGAAGTGCGCCTGAGCCTTTTTCGAATGCCGATACCGTTGCTTCCTCTGCCGTCCATACATATCCGTTCTTTGTAAATAGTGGTCTTGTAATTCTTGTATAGGACGAGTTTGTGTTAGATGAATAGTTTGATATGGTCTTTGGCTTTCCGTTATTACCGTCTGCATCAAGAACGTAAAGGAAGTTATCAAGAACACCTGTAGTACCGTTTGTGATTGCATGCACCTCACCGTTCTGATTTTCTGAAAACATTATAACATCACCTTTGGCAAACTCGGGGCTTTTTACCGCTCTGTCATCCTTTATCCTTACAGTTTTATCGGCATCTCCGAGCTTACCCTTCAAAAGTACAATCTCATCGCCGTCCTCATTTACACTCTTTGCAGCGGATGTAATTACAAACATCGGTGTGCTTGCTTTAATAACCTCAGCTGAATTTGTCATATTACCGCTGTTGATTACAACAACATCCATATTATTATACACACCATTTACGGAATACGCATCAAATTTGTAGCCGTAGCCGTCATTGAAATATGAGCTGTCAAATGCTGAGAAAAACTCTTCGCCCTTTTCGTTGTAGCGGTCAGGTGTATAAAGCTTCTTTGCATCATCCATAATCGGCACTCTGAACACTACAGCGTCCGGCATTATGGTATATTGGTTAAGACCAAGATAGCCGCCACTTCTGTAGGTATAGCCTTTATCGAGCAAAATGTTATTTGCTATCTTGCATATTTCCCCCTCTTCGGGAAGCGTTGTATTCTTCACAGTCTGCAGATAATTAATCTTACCGTTTGTATCAAGCGAGAACCTGACAAGCTGACGAAGCATTTTTCCACCGCTCATAAGCTCATCAAGGATAGTATCGTCGTAGTCGTAGCGTGTTCCGTTATATCTTATTCTGTCAGCAAAATCGAACTGTTCAATACTTCCGTCTTCCTTTAAAAGCTTTACATAGAAAACAGGCTCGGTTTCAACAGACCTTATACCGCTGATGATATAGCCGAACTGAAGCTTTCCTGCACCCGAAACAATTGCAACAATTTCCTTTCTGCTGTTCAGATATGCCGTAACATTGGTTCCGATATCGAACATTTTGATTAAGCCTTTTTCTAAAAGATATTCAAAATCCTTTGTTATACCGTATGTTCTGGAATCAATAACAGCGTAGGAATTTTTCTCATCACCGGCCACAGCCTCTTCTATGATACCGCCTACAGTGTCGGAGGATACAATGATTTCTACCACACTCTTGCCGCCGTCATCCTTTGACTCAATAACGTCAATTACATTTCCGCCGTCAACCTGCGAAAGCTCAATCAGCCTGCCGTTGCCTCTTTTGATTTCAACAACTGCATCGTGCTTGTTTTCACCGGCAATTATTCTGTTCTCATTGTATTTTGTGTTGATATACTCACCAACGCTGTCAACACTTTCAACAACATAGGAATAGATATCCTTGACTATAATTGTATTATAGCTGTCCTGATTTGCATTAATAAGCGTTATGCTTCCATTATTAATATTAAATACATTTTCTGTTCCCTTATAGCTCTTTCCATTATATATAATATCGGCACCAAATTCAACCTTAACTTTTTTCCTGCTGCCGTTTTTATAATAATAGATATAGTCCTTATCGCTTGTGTCAAAGTCCTTTTTATCTATAACAAGAATCTCATTTTTATCACTGTCTGCCGCAGCATAAAGAAGCTTATCCTCAGTATCTCCTTCAACGCCGAAATAGTAATCGACATACTGACCCATAAGCAGACCGATTTGCTGTGCACGCTCTTCACTGATACATTCATAAACCTCTGCATCTATTGCGATATCAAGTGAGGACAGCTCGCTCTCACCGTTCAAATAAGTCTTTTCATTTCCCCTAATTATTCCCTTTTCGTGTCTGATGTTGAATACATCCTCAAGAACGCTCGTATCACTTTCAGAAAATGTTACGCTATCGGAGCTTACAATATTTTCCTCAGGCACAGCACAGTCAAGTGCATTTATATACAGATTAAGAAGCGTATTCATAGTAAGAGGAGCTGACACATCCTCATATATTTTTTCTGTCAGCTTGATTCTGTGTGCGAGATGCAGGTATCCTGCAGGATAACCGCCGGTATTCTTTGCAAAAAAGCCGTAGCCAAGCTGCGATACCAAAACAGTTACAGCCTCACCATAGGATATTGTCTCATCCGGTCTGAAGCTTCCGTCCGGATAGCCGCTCATAATACCCTTGTCTTTAAGAAGGCTTACTGCAAACGCACACTCATCCGTCGCCTGAACATCTGTAAACGGAGCATACTGTGCCTTTTTCTCCTCAACATTTAAGAGAGTCAGCATAAAGCCTGCAAATTCACCTCGTGTAACCTTTTTATCCGAGTTAAATTCGCCCATAAAAAGCTTCGGTGTCACACCAAGGGCATCGGTAAGCTTAAGGCGTTCATCATCAACCGCTGTCGATACATTTGAAAGATTTGTGATTGCAACATCATCAATATTAACTATTACCTGCTTTTCCGATGATACACCGGTAGTCTTATTCGAAAGATAAATTGCATAAGGTGTTTTGTCAGCCGGTATTTCATATTCCATCTGCACCTTCGTCCAGTCATTCTTCGAGATTTCTACAGTCTCACCCGATGCCAATACCGCTTCACCTGTCACTCCGATATTTTCATCCATTACGCCGATTACCATAGTGCCATCGTCAAAATCGGTGGTATCATCATTAATTTTTACGTACGCAGAAAGAAGAACCTTATCCCCGGGCTTAACTCCGGCTTCACTAAACAGCTCGCAAAAACCGAAACTCAGATAATCAGCCCAGTAGCGTACCTTTATACTGTTGTTGCCCGAACGGCCTATGGTTGTATCAAGTAAATATGTGTTATTGGGTTTAAGAAGCCTTGATTTTACATATCCCGGCAAGCTGCTCAGACCTTCAAGGTCATATGAAGCATCGTAGTATTCTGTTGCGTCACCGATTTGGTCGCTTCCCTCTTCAAGCAAATTTACCGACACATTATCTATAAGAATATCAACAATATTTGCACCATCAGGCTCATCAAGTGTAAGAATACTTACATACTGCGGTTTATTCCCCGATTTATAGGTATAGTCAAGAGAAATATTTTTCCATTCAGCCTTGGTAGCTGCTTGAACACAGCCCTCTTTATCATCAAAATTGTATACTATATTACCGTCAGAGTCTGTGAGTGCAATATAAAACCTGCCATTTGATACAGCAGAATCCGCAGCAATCTTAATATCACACTTTATTCTGTATTCAGCACCGGGCAGAATTTCGCCTGTGAATAAATCACCTATATCTACACGGCAGAAGGGTGCCCAGAATTTTGCAAGGACAGCATCCTCTGTAGCCTTAAGGTTTTCACCCGCAACAAAATTCTTTCCCGTAACATATTCAGGCAATTCATTAAGAGCATCAAAATTATATGCTATCTTCCCGTCAGCAAAAGCAGAAGGTATCAATGATGCCGCAACTGCTGCAGCCGACACAAATGAAATCAATTTCATTCCTATTTTCATATTCAGACTTTCTCCTTGTATTATTCTTTAATCTGCCAAAGTGAAAAGATAATTCTTGCCGCCTCGGCTCTCGTTGCAGGTGCAAGCGGTGAAAACATACCGTCACTGCCGCTTATAACCCCATTTTTAGCAAGACATACCACAGCATTCTTTGCATATGATGAAACCTCACTAAAGTCCTTGAAATCGCTTGAAGAGTCGTTTTCAGTTGCAAATATGTCCAGATAAACTGCAATGTTGTATGCAAGTACAGCTAAATCCTGTCTTGTTATTTCCTTTCCTGCACCAAAGCTTCCGTCACCCATACCGCTTGCAAGACGGCTTGAAATAAGGGTTGCAACATATGGCTTGTACCAGTCACCATCCGATACATCGCTGAAGCTACACTCCGCATCATCATTCAACATATCAAATGCACTTACAAGCATTTTTACTACCTCAGCCCTTGTGATATTACCAAAAGGTCTGAAGCTTCCGTCAGGATAGCCTGAGATTACACCGTTATCTGCAAGTGCATTGATGCTCTCCCACGCCCATGATACATTTTCAATGTCACTGAATCTGTTTTTATAGCTTTCATTGACGTCCTCCTGACCTCCGACGTCATATATCTCATTTTCAACAGTTATTCCTGCAAGAACATTTCCGCCACCGACAGTACCCGAGGAAGAACCGCCGCCACCGCCGTATGAGCCTCCACCACCTGATGAACCGGAGCTTTGCCCTGCTCTTTCGGCATCATATATTATATCATCAAGCTTGTCGTTTGCATCGGTAAAATCTTTGGCTGACTTTACATATTCCGCAAACTCCTTTTCAATCTCTGCTCTTACGGTAGATTTTCTTATATCATCATATTCACTAAAATCTATTCCAAGCTCTTTTGCATTATCATATACAACACTGAAGCATACGCCATAGGAATTTGCTTCACCGATTATTGCTTTTACAATCCTTTTTGCGAACTCATCAAAAAGTGCCTCAGCCTTTGTATATTCTCCCCTTAGTGCCTCACAAAGCAACAACTTATCTTCATACTCTGCATATGTCTTTGTGTAAGCGTTTAAAGTATCAATTCCGAATTCTTTAGCATAGCTTTCTATACATTCCTTGATTTCCTCTGCAGTCCCGTTTTTCAAAACCTGCATCGACATTCCGAAAATCATCTGATTATTAAAGAAAGACAAATCATATTCATCATCCGGATTTATTACAAGCGCTCTGTTTGCGGCTGTATACTTCAAAAGCCATTCTTTATCATCTGATTCCTTATAGCAATCAAGCTCCTCATAGCCGAAAATTTGGGCATTTGTCGGCTTCTTAAGAAACTCTATTGCTTCTTCATCTGTCGTAATATTTGAAAATGCAATCAAAGTATTTTTTATAAAGTCAACATCTTGATAGGGATATTTTCTGCTTACCATACCGCCTTCATAAACCTCAAGCGGTGCTATTGAGATTGTGATATCCGAAATAAACTTATCAGAATTAAACCGTGGTATATCAACACTATACTTGCCTGATTCATCAATCGTTATATCTGCACTTGTAATAACTGCATCGAGTGAAAAATCATCGGCATCAAAGCCTTCTTTTATAATATATACCTTTGCCTGCCCTCCTGCATTTTCTCTCTCGAGCTTTCCGCTTATGTTCAAAAATCCGTTTATCATCTCGGTTTTTGCAATCACATCGGGATTTGTGCTGATGAATTTTTCAATTTTTATACTGTCAATATAAATATCTGCATCAGATAAAACGGTCAGCTTTGCCGCTGTTTTGCCGACAGCTGCCTGAGACAGCAAATACTCAGAAACGGCAAACTCATATTCAGCTGTAGTCCATTCGTCAGCCTTAGCAGTTAAAACAGCTCCCGGCTGAAGCTCATCATCACCTACAATAATACCGGGCAGAACCTCTGTATCGATGGTACTTTTTAATCTTACATAGAGCTTTAAATTATCTCCCGCGTTCATCTTCATACCGCCGAGTATATTGTCTGTTGCAACGGATTGTTCCTTTAAAAGCTTTGCAAAAATTGTATTGCCGCCATTTTCACCTGCATCAACTCCAAGCGACAACTCCCCGGCAGATTTTATATAATAGGGTAAATCTGCTGATGCATCAAAATTATATTCTCTCTTTTTGTATTCAACCTCTTCAAAGGTATAGTTATCAACGTAATAATAGAGCGGTGTATCCGGTGTTATATTACCTGCATTTTCATCATATCCGAAAAACACATTGGCAGCACCTGCTGACAATGCACCCGCATCAAACTCAAATGCAATTTTTGTCCAACAATCGCTTGTAACAGTATATAACTGATAATCACTTGATATAAGTTGTGATTTACTCGAAGATTCACTGTAAGGAAGCATTGTTGCAGTTGCAGTTGTCAAAACAGATTCCGGGGCAAGCTTAACCATTGCACTTATTCTATATCTTTTTCCGCTCTCTAATTTTGTCTTGTCAACAAGACCGGTTATCATCTGTCTGTGGCCGGCACCACGAACCTTTATCTTAACGCTCTTTCCAATATCTCCGTAGCGAACAGCAGAAGTCAATTCTCTGTCGCTTGATGAGGAACCGCCACCGATAGTAAATCTTGAAGAGGCAGTTCCGCCATCACCGTCAAAATTAATTATATTTATGGTTTTATATTCAGCAAACGGAAAATCAGCAGGAAAAGAATCAGGCTCGGTCTGAGTGTCCATCAGCTGTATATCCTCCGATAATATAATAACAGGTTCAGGCTCAGCCTCATGCAGTAATGTATCTGCAAATACATCTGCACTTACAGATGCAAACAAAACACCTACCGCCAATATATATGATAAAACTCTTATTATTGTGTTCATTATTTCTTCTCCTTCTGAATATGATTAAATTATAATTTATCGCTTCGCGCTAAATTATAAAGTTTGGAGTTAGGAGTTAGGAATTAGGAGTTAATTGAAAGAAAAATGCAGGGCATTTTTCTGATATATTTAAAATAATGTCAACTAACTTGGCTTTTATAAATATAAATCATTGAAAACCGTAAGGTTTTCTACCATAACTCCTAACTCCACACTCCTAACTACTAACTAATTTAGCGACAGCCAAATTATAATTTATTCCGCTTTAATCCCTTTATAATCACAAAGGTAATTTATATCATTCAAATTATCTAAACAAATTATATTTATTTCTGCATTATCAATTTTATCTATGTTGATACTGTGTGTTACAAAACCATCAACTGCATCGGATACATCTTTGATTTCAATTTTCGAAAGAAGATTGCCGACATAAGTTGCAAATATAACCTTACCGTTTCCTCCTATTTCATCAGCTGAAATCTTCGCAACATACGGATATGTCTTTTCACCGACGCCTGCTACACTTCCTACCAAGCTTTCAGAGAATATTCTTGCAACAGGTTTATTGTTGAATGTGAATGTGTAGTCATCTTCTTCAACAAGAACCTCGGTTTTGTAATCATCATGCAAAAGTCTAACACCGGTATCATCAGAAATAGCCACACAAGAAAATCCATTCAATTCTGTGCTATAGTCAAATTCATACTCCAAAGTAGTCCATTCGTTCTTATTAACCGTAGTTTTTTCACCACTGTAGATTATTTTTTTTGATGAAGCAGTAGATAGGATGGCAGGATATACCACTACAGTATCAGCAGGCGTAGCACCACCAACTTTCACCTTCACAGAAAATCTCACTTTTGTGCCTTCTTTGAGTTCTGAATGTTCACTTGACGTCGTAAAATACAAGCTACCCTTTTGACGTATGCCATATTTTTTCCAATTAGCAGGATTGTTTACAAATATTTGCACATATTTTCTGTCTACACCACCGTCAAGGTACGTAATTGAACCTACTCCGTCGGGATAATATTTAGCTACTTCTGCATCACTACCGCAATCCTCAAAATCAACTGTATTTAGCAATTTCCAGTATTCTCTGACGGGAACGGGTGCAGATTCTTGTGGTGCACTTACCTCTACAAGCCTTATTTCACTAATCTCAAACTTCGGATAATAATTAAGTGCACCGTCAGTAACCTGTCCTTCATCTGCAACGAATTGAAGAGCTGCAGAACGTGGTACATTCGAAAGAGTTGAATTATAATCAAAATCAGCACTCAATGTAACCGCCTCTGCACCGAGCTCCAATGAAACGGGCAATGATACGTAATTCTCGGATTTTAGACCGGAATTACCGTCCTGATACATTAAAATCTGTGCTGTTTGCTTACTTACATCGCCGTCAAAACCTTCTACCTTGATAAGCTCTGTAAGCTTAGCATCCATCTCAATACGGTAACTTCCGCCTTTTCCTACATTCTCTCCGATAAGGTTTTCCTTTATGGTATATCGATGACCCAATGCCGGAAGAGTTATCGTAGCCTTTCCACCCGACACAGATATTCTGTCCGAGCTTGCACCTCCGACTCTGTAAAATCAGATTTTGCCGTAATAGAATAGGTCGCAACAATCTTTTCTCCGTCACTTGCCTTAACAGGAATAATCGACATTGAAACAACAGTTGCTAATGATATCAATAATGAAATTATTCTTTTCATAAATCCTCCTTGTAAATTATAATTTATTCTGCTTTAATTCCTCTATCTGCGCAAAGTGGCATTATATTTTCATAGTTGTCAAGACAAATAATTTTAATTTCTGCACCTGCAATCGAGTTAACGGTTACACTATGTGAAATCACACCGTCAACAGCATCAGCGGCTGTCTTTTTGGTAACGCTTGAAAGCACACCGTTAACATATGTTGCAAATATTGCAATACCGTTTTCACCTATTTCATCATCTGAAATCTTTGCAACATACGGATATTCTCTCTTGCTTCCGCCTGCAATGTTTCCGCCTTCACTCTTTGTAAATATTCTTGCAACAGGGGCACCGCCAAAGGTGAATGTATCATCATTCTTTTCGGAAAGGACCTCAACCTTATAGTCATCAACCCATATAGTATTCTTTGTTGCAACATCCTCTACCATTATAACGGGTGAGAAGCCTCCCCATGCATGAGCAGGGAAATCAAATACAAATTCAACAGTTGTCCAGTCGTTTTTGTCAGCAGTTACATATGCACCCTGATATGCACAGTTGGATTTGCCGGCATCCTGCTTAATTCCAATCGCAACATTAAGCGTATCACTAATTGATGTGGGAATAATCTTAACCTTAGCTGAAACCTTTACATTTTCGCCCATTTCAGGGTGGCTTGACTTGGTTACCATATATTTTTCCGCTTCATTAACAACAGTATACTGTTTCCACTGCTTTGTTGTGGTATACTGTGCATAGCTGTTATCTGTCGCCTCTTCATTAATGTAAATAACAGGATATGTAGCATTATTATTAAAATACTTTTTAATATCTTCATCACTTGAACAATCTTCAAAATCTATGCTGCCGATAGTTTTCCAATATTCTTTTTTTGTTGAAGGTGCTGCAACTGCAGGCGCTGTTACCTCAACAAGGCGAATAGCACTTACCTCAAGCGTAGGATAGTAAAGAGCCGCACCATTTACCTGATCGTCATTATACATAAACTGTACTGCTGCAGATTTAGGAACTGCTGCAAGGGTATCGTTATAAGCAAAATCTGCACTGACTGTCACAGCATCTGCACCTAAAGTTAATGTTTTTGGAACAGATGTGAAGTTTGCAGAAGCCTCTCCTGAGCCGCCCTCTGCGTACATATTAAGCTTTACTGTCTGAGCTGTTGCTGTTTCGGGAACGACACTGCCTTCATTTGCAGTAAATGCGGCAAGCTTAACATCCATTTCAAGTCTATAGCTACCGCCCTTTCCTACTCTTTCACCTATAAAGTTCTCCATTATGGTGAAACGATGTTCCGGTGCCTTTAACGTCATCGTGGCTACGCCACCCGAAACCTGAAGATTTCCGGAACTTGCGCCGCCTACTCTGTAGAAATTTGTCTTAACCATCGGAAATCCGGCAATAACCATACCGCCTTCACTTGCCTTAGCAGGCACCACCGCCATAGAAAGAATAATCGCCATTGACATTACCAAAGAAATTAGTTTTTTCATAATCGTTTTCCTCCTTGTTATTTTAATTTTTAATGTTAAATTAGTAATTTATCCCTTTACTGCACCTACTGTCATACCCTTTACAAAGTGCCTCTGAACAAGCGGATAAATAATCCATATCGGAAGCGATGCAACTATAATTGATGCATACTTCAATACACCCGAAAGGTCATTTGCAACCACAGATGCACCGTCCGCCATTTCACTTGTTATCTCATTTTTAATAAGTATCTCACGAAGTACAAGCTGAAGCGGGAACTTACTCTCATCATTCAGATACAAAAACGCAAAGAAATATGAATTCCAAGATGCAACCGCATAATAGAGCATTAGAACTGCAATTACCGATTTTGAAAGCGGAAGAAGTATTTTGAAGAAGTACACAAAATCATTTCCTCCGTCAATTTTTGTTGCTTCAAGTATTTCGTGCGGAATTGAGTTTTCAAAGAATGATCTTGCGACCACCATATTGTATACCGTCATCATGCTCGGAATGAGAAGTGCCCACACAGTGTTAATCATCTTCAAATCCCTTACAAGAAGATAACCCGGAATAAGACCGCCTGAGAACATCATCGTAAAGGTAAAGAAGAACATAAGCGGTCCTCTACCCGGTAAATCCTTACGAGAGAGCGGATATGCACAGATAATTGTCATTGAAACGTTCAGGAGTGTTCCTGCCACAGTATAGAAAATTGTATTTGTATATCCCCTCATAATGCTGTCATCACGAAATACCGCCTTATATCCTTCAAGGCTGAGCCCTTTTGGAAGGAGAAATACTTTTCCTTGAGTAACCGCAGACGGATTCGAAAATGACGATGAGAACACGTGCAGAAGCGGTATGAGAACGATAAGTGCAATAAATACCATTACAGCATATACAACCGCATAGAACACCCGGTCAGAGGCTGATGTTTTTATTCTTTTTTTTGCCATTTCTCACACCTCCTTACCACAGACTCGTTTCTGTTACTTTCTTTGATATTTTATTTACTATCAAAAGAAGTATCAGATTCACAACAGAGTTTAAAAGTCCGACAGCAGAACCATAGGAGTAATCGGTGCCCGATTGAAGTCCGACCTTGTATGAGTATGTGCCAATAATTTCACTTGTGCTCATATTAAGCGGATTCTGCATAAGAAGTACCTTTTCATAACCCACACTCATTATTCTTCCGGCACTCATTATAAGAAGCGTTACCGCCGTTGGAAGTATTGCCGGAAAATCAATATGTATAAGCTGTTTGAATCTGCTTGCACCGTCTACATTCGATGCATCGTAAAGCTCCATATCTACATTAGACAGCGCCGCAAGATATACTATGCTTCCCCATCCTAAATTCTGCCATATACCGCCTATAACGTAGATATGCGGAAATGCCGCAGCCGATGAGAATAAATCGGGGATATTTTCAAATCCGAACATTCTCCCGAGCTGTCCTATGAGTCCTACTCTGGGATTAAGTATCTGTATCATAAGACCTACCATTACCACAACCGATATAAAGTGCGGCATATACGTGAGCATCTGCACACTCTTTTTCAGATATTTATTCCTCACAGCATTTAATAAAAGTGCAAAGAATATCGTAATAGGCGATGTTGCAAACAAATTATAAAAAGAAATTACAAGCGTATTTTTAAGCACCTGATAAAATTTCGGGTTTGCAAATATCTTCTTATACTGATAAAGACCTACCCATTCGCTCCCCCATATTCCCAGTGACGGCTTATATTTTCTGAATGCTATCTGTGCACCGAGCATCGGATAGTAGTTAAACAGAAGCACATAAGCAACCGGCAGGAGCAAAAACACATACAACTGCCACGAATGACATATTCTTTTTTTCAGCCTTCTTCTTTCCAATTGACGTTCCTGTTTCGTCATAACTGTTCTTTTAATCAATTGTCTCTCTCCTTGCAGGACCAATATTATTCTTTACCAATAAAACGGTCATAGCCGATTTGTGTAAGCTCAATATATCTTTCCATACCGAGCCCCTTTAATTCTTCTCTGAACTTTTCAAATTCAGTTTTCGGGTCTCTTCTTCCTGTAACGAACATTGCTACATTTTCAACCGAGTACGGATGTATTGTATTATATAACTCGTTATATTCCTCCTGCTCTTCGGCAGTCATAATATACTTTGAGAATACATACTTGGGCTCCTTGCCCATATATGCACCAAGCGCCTTCGCCTTTATGTACTCACCATCCAAAACATTTCCGTCCCACGTCATACCCTCTGAAATTTCAGCAAATCTGAACTGAGGATTGAGCTGATTCCAGTGAGAGTTCTGTGTTGCACCATAAGGAAGAATCTGATTAATTCTTGCTTTAACGCCAATCTCTTCAAATACACACTTGTCACCTTCATTAGCTTTAGTCCAGTCGGTACCTTCTACACCGTATCGTGCAAACAATGATGCTTCTTCACTGAGCATAAAGTCCATAAGACGAAAAGCGGCAACGGGGTTTTTACAGTATTTTGTAATTACGCCTGCACATCTGGGAACACTCGGATTTTTGAATGCATAAGCAACACCTTCGGGGCCTTCAAGCGGCGGAAGTGCAACGTAGTCTTTTAATCTTTCCATATTCTCGCTGTGAAGCACATCGGGTGAGCCCGAGGCAAAGCATCCTAAAACAACATCCTCGCTTGCCGCAAGAGATTTTAATGTCTGATTATCCTGAGTAATACTCTGAATGTCAAACAAATCCTCTTCAACAAGCTCATTTATATATGTAAGGGCTTTCTGATAATCGGGGTCATAGTATGTATATCCAACATTCTGATTATCGTCAATTTTGATTTTATTACCGTAGTTATCATAGACAAATGAATTGGTAAGGAAGGAAAGTGCAGATTCATTCCATCCGTTCTTACTTCCGGTAAAGCCAATTTCATCTGCTTTTCCGTTTCCGTTGGGGTCCTGCGTCTTAAACGCCCTTAAAACATTTCTTAAATCTTCTGTAGTTTTAGGCATCTCGAGTCCAAGCTTATCAAGCCATACCTTATTAATCCACGCCTTACCTGCCCATTCATTACCTCTTTGCTCTGTAAAATACGGCATCCAGTACATATTACCGTCAGGAGATACCATATACTTTTCAGCATCCTTATTGAGCGATTTTTCAAACATTTCCTTTGTCCATTTACCGTACTTTTCAATGTAATCATTCAAAGGAAGGAACACTCCTTCATCTGAATATGTCATAAAAGTATTGTCGCTTAGCTTAAAACCGATTAAAACCTCAGGGAGCTCGGAATTTGAACCAAGCATAACATTAAGCTTTTCACTCGCACCGCTTGCGGCAAAGGTATAGAAGTTAATATCAATACCCGTTTTTTCCTCAAGGTACTTTGTAAAAGCATTTGTTTCAAAGTCCTCAACCTTCGGCGTGCCCGGCAAACCTATTGTAAGACTTATCGGCTCTTTTACAACAGGAAGCTCACCTGATGCAGTTACGTTTTGCGAATCATCAGCAGTTGTGCTTACGTCTTTCTTCTCACCGGAGCATCCTGAAAGAAGCATAGATGCAGCAATCAGAAGTACTGATGCTTTCATAAGATATTTTTTCATCGAAAATCCTCCTTATACAGATTTATTATATTATAATTTTAGCACACACAAAATTTCTTTACAATAAATGAATTCCACTATTTCTTGTACTTTTTCAAGCATATTCCCACTACTGCTTGTCAAAAATTTTATTGTAGGAATGATGCCGACTTACTCGATACTTTATTTTATATGTAAAGATAAAATACAATGAGTGGTGCAAATTGACACAACATTAGACATAAAAAAACCGCATAACAAAGCCATTTTTTTAATAAAATTAAAATTTTTTTAATTTTATTAAAAAAACACTTGATTATTTTAAAAAAATGTATTATAATACAGATATTCCACAATACACATTTCCCGATACGAATTTTATTCGGGCGTAAGTCGGCTAATTTGATTTGGGTCGTTTGTACTCGGTCAATGCGGTCGATTTTCGCTATTTTCGGGGTTTTTTTATGCAAAAAAGTGCGGCAACACCTTTTATGGGCATATACCGCACCGTATCTTACAGCATTTATTTATTGAATAATAAATTTCCCTTCTTCGCCAACTCCAACAGTTATCTCATCCCCCTCCTTTACCTTCGCATCAATTATTGCCTCTGAAAGCATATCCTCAATTTCAGATTGAATTGCACGCCTTAAAGGTCTTGCACCGTATGTCGCATCAAAGCCCTTCTTTGATATCGCATTAACTGCTTCATCTGTAAATATTGTTTTAATGCCGTTATACTCAAGACGTTTTGAAAGCTCTCCCAGCATAAGACGTGAAATTTTTGCTATGCTTTCCTCATTCAGTCTGTCAAATACGATTATATCGTCTATTCTGTTCAAAAATTCAGGTCTGAAGGTACGCTTTAGTTCACTCATCACACGTTCTCTTATAACATCCTTCTCGCTATCCGATTTATTATCGCCTGCCGAACTGAATCCCAATTTTGTGCCTGTATTAAGAATCTCCTTAGCCCCGAGATTTGATGTCATAATTATAATTGTATTCCTGAAATCGACTCTTCTGCCCTGCGCATCGGTCAGGATTCCGTCCTCAAGAATCTGCAACATTATGTTGAACACATCGGGATGTGCCTTTTCAATTTCATCAAAAAGCAACACCGAATATGGCTTCTTCCTTATCTTTTCGGTAAGCTGTCCGCCCTCATCAAAGCCAACATATCCCGGAGGCGAGCCGATAAACTTGGAAACCGAATGTTTTTCCATATATTCTGACATATCAACCCTTATCATCGCATCTTCACTTCCGAACATACTGTCGGCAAGCGCCTTTGAAAGCTCTGTTTTACCAACACCGGTAGGACCCAGGAATATAAAGGAGCCGATAGGTCTTTTCGGGTCTTTGAGTCCGGCTCTGCCTCGTCTTATCGCCTTTGCCACAGCAGTCACAGCCGCATCCTGACCTATCACTCTGTCGTGAAGTACATTTTCAAGGTTTTTAAGCTTCTGCGACTCTTCTTCAGCAAGCTTTTTAACCGGAATATTAGTCCACAGCGATATAATATCCGCTATATCCTCATCCGACACAATCTGCTCATTTGAGCACGACTGATTCTGCCACTTGTTTTTCCTTTCGCTGATTCTCTCGTTAAGCTCTTTTTCCTTATCACGAAGCTGTGCCGCCGCTTCAAAATCCTGGGCAACTATCGCCGCCTGTTTCTGCGAAATGACACTTTCTATCTCCTTTTCAAGCTCCTTCAAATCATCGGGCGCAGTCATGGAAGAAAGTCTTTTTTTAGATGCCGCTTCATCAACAAGGTCAATTGCCTTATCGGGCAGATATCTGTCTGTAATATATCTTTGCGAAAGCTTAGCGGCGGCTTTTATAGCTTCATCGGTAATCTTGACACCGTGATGTGCTTCGTATCTGTCCCTTAAACCCATCAGTATTGCAACTGTTTCCTCAACAGTCGGCTCTCCTACCGTAACAGGCTGAAAACGTCGTTCCAAAGCCGCATCCTTTTCAATATACTTTCTGTACTCATTAACCGTCGTTGCACCGATAAGCTGAATTTCGCCACGAGCAAGCGATGGTTTTAAAATATTTGACGCGTCAATTGCACCCTCTGCCGAGCCTGCACCGACTATTGTATGGATTTCGTCTATGAAAAGAATTACATTACCTGCAGAAACCACCTCTTCTACAGCCTTTTTAAGTCGTTCTTCAAATTCACCTCTGTATTTTGCACCTGCTACCATTGATGACAAATCAACAGATACCACTCTCTTATCCTTTAAAAGCTCCGGCACGTCACCGCTTGCAATCTTTTGTGCAAGACCTTCTGCAACCGCCGTCTTTCCGACACCCGGCTCTCCTATAAGACACGGATTGTTCTTTGTACGCCTTGAAAGAATCTGCAATACTCTTTCTATCTCGGTATTTCTGCCGATAACCGGGTCAAATTTTCCTTCTCTTGCCTGATTAGTCAAATCAGAACCGAACTGATCGAGTGTAGGTGTTTTAGTGTCCTTCCTTTGAGCAGATTTTTTACCCGCCGACGCCGCAACTTGTGCATCCTCTCTCATATCACAAACAAGGTCTTCATACATATTCCGCGTATTTGCCCCCGCCTGAGCAATAATTCTTGCTCCTACACCGTCACCGTCTTTTAATATACCCGCAAGAATATGTTCTGTACCAATATATCCAAGACCGCAACTCCTTGCCTCCATTGCCGCCATTTCAAGTATACGCTTTGTACGTGGCGTAAGAGCAAGCTCACTCCCTGTTGAAATTGCTTCGCCAACACCGATAACACTTTCAATTCTCTCTCTTACAAACTCCTCTGTAATTCCTTTGTCAGCAAGACTTTTCGCCGCAATAGAATCGTCTGTTCCCAAAAGTCCTAAAAGCAGATGTTCACTGCCTATATATCCATGTCCCATACTGCACGCAATATCATGTGCTCTTTGTATAGCTTCTCTTGCTTTATTTGTGAAATTAGAAAACATAACCAATACCTCCTTTACATTTACACCGATTTTCGTAAAAGCTCTGCTCTTATCTCGTCCCGTTTCTCGGCTGTAAGCTCTCCTTCGCCTGCAATTCTGCTTATATTTTCAGGTTCTGTCAGAACCATCAACTCAATCGGGCTTTCCTTTACCTTCTCATCTATTATTCCGCAGGCTACGCCGAAAATATAGTCGGACAGGAGTGATTTTGCTTCTAGCGACGTAACCTTTCGCGCGTATCTTAATGTGCCGAGACTTCTCCATACTCTGTCCTGCACATCAGGGTTCGTCTTAAGACTCTCCCTTGCTTCCTCCTCAAGCTTTTTTATCTGACCTGCAATATTTTCAAGCTTTTCGATAATTTCTGTCTCTGAAATTCCGAGCGTTACCTCATTTGAAAGCTGATACAGGCATCCGTACGCCTTTGAACCCTCACCGTACAGACCACGCACCGTAAGTCCAAGCTTTGATGCAGACGCCACTATTTTTCTGATATTATCTGTCATTGTAAGTGCCGGTAAGTGCATCATTACAGACGCTCGCATTCCCGTACCTGTATTAGTAGGGCAGGATGTAAGATAACCGAATTTCTCTGAAAATGCGTATTTACACTTAGCTTCAATGGCATCGTCAATTTTCATGGCATAATCAAACGCACTTTTTAAATCAAATCCTTTTTTAATTATCTGAATCCTTATATGGTCTTCCTCCATAAGCATTACGCTTGCTTCCTCACCGGCATCAATCATAACATAAGCATCTCCCTTTCCCGACAGCTCTTTACTGATAAGATGCTTTTCAACCATAAGCTTTCTTGATGCAATATCAAGCCCCGAAACCTCAACAGTTCTGATTCCGTTTTCAAAAATATCTGACGCAGAATTAACTGCATCGGTAATCTCCTTAACGCAAGCTGCGGCATCTTCTTTACTTACAGCCCTCGGAAAAGGATACTTTTCGAGATTTCTCGCAAGCCTGATTCTTGTGCTGACCATTATATCATCTTTAATATTCTGTCCTTTATACCAAATCATAATTATTGCCCTCCCCTCACGCATTAAGATTTTTTAGCTCTTTATGAAGCTCTGCCGCTTTTTCATAGTCCTCACTGTTTACTGCCTTTGCAATTTCAGCTTTAAGCTCCTCTATCCTTCTCTTTTTTGAAATTTCACTCGACGCAGAAGCAGGAATCTTACCCTTATGCTCACTGTTAGAATGAATCTGCCTTAAGGTAGCCTCCAAAGGAACACTGAATGTTTTATAACATTCCGCACATCCGAGTCTGCCGTTTTTCTGAAAACCGCTGTACGATGTACCGCATTTTTTACACCTTATCTCATTCCTGTAGACAGGGTAAACATCAAACCCGTTAAATATCTCCTGAAAATCCGAAAAAAAATCATACATATCAAAAAACCTCCATTGTTAAATTATAATTTATCCGTTGCATTAAGCATTGCCTTTAAGATTTTTGCTCTTACCATTGCTTCTTCTTCCTTGTCACTACACTCTACACTACATATACCTGCAGAAATTATATCAGCATTACACTTTTCCACAATACCACTCATCCTTACGAAGTCAAGCAGCTTCAGCGCACTTTCTTTGCTTATTTTATCGGGAATACCGGATATTACAGCATCTGCTCCCGGGCTCATACGTCTTATTTTTAAATATCCGCCGCCACCGCGTCTTGACTCAACGCTGTAACCCCTCTCGGGTGTGAATCTTGTTCTTATAACATAATTTATCTGTGAGGGTACGCAGTTGAATATCCCTGCAAGTTCGTTTCTTCCAAGCTCAACCCATTCCTCGTCCTCTTTCATCAGTTCACATATAAAAGCCTCTATTCTGTCACTTATACCCATTCAAACACCTTCTTTTTAACTTTGACTTTCTTTGACCTTTCACCACAAGTATACCACTATTATATTTATGTGTCAATGTAAAAACTATTAATTATTTTTTAATATTCTGTGAACATCTTGCCAGTTTTATCTTTTTGTAGTATAATGACTTTATCATATTAATAAAGGAATGAATTATTTTGTTACCTATTTTAAATAAGGAATATACAGTTACAATATCCGCTCAGGGCACAAACGGAGAAGGCATCGCACGCATAGATGACTATACCCTATTTATCCCCGACGCAGTAACAGGAGACGAAGCCGTTATAAAAGTTACAAAGCTTAACAAAAGCTACGGTTTCGGTAAGCTCGTTAAGCTTATCACGCCGTCACCCGACAGAGTAACACCCCCCTGCCCCGAATTTTACAACTGTGGCGGCTGTCAGCTTATGCATATGAGTTATGACTCACAATGCCGTTTTAAAACGAAGCTTGCACATGATGCACTTTCAAGAATAGGCGGCATAGAATGTGATGTTAAATTCAATCCCGCTCCCGCACCCGAAAGATACCGCAATAAAATGGTATTTCCTTTTTCAACAGACGGCAACTGGGGTTTCTATTCCGCGCGAACACACAACGTGGTACAATTAGAGGATTGCCTTTTAGGCGACAGTTTAAACAAAGATATTTTAAATTGTGTAAGAGATTTTTATAAAGAAGAAAAACTACCTTTTTACAACGAAGAAAAACACACCGGAATTTTAAGACGTGTATTTACACGAGTTTCAGCCAAAACAGGCGAAATGATGGTGGTTATTTCCCAGAATGGTAAGACTATTCCTCATCGCGAAAGACTTATATTTAACCTAAAACAAATTTCAAGCAGAATTACATCTGTTATTCTTAATATAAACGACAAGAAAACAAATCTCGTTCTCGGAGATAAAAATATTACACTCTACGGCAAGGACAGTTTAGAGGACGAGCTTTTAGGCTACAGCTATGAAATTTCACCACACAGCTTTTTCCAGATAAATCACGCACAAACCGAAAAGCTGTACGAAAAAGCATTGGAATTTGCCGATATAAACGAAACTTCTGTTGTTTATGATTTGTATTGCGGAATCGGGACAATATCACTCTCTGCCGCAAAATATGCAAAAAAGGTAATAGGAATAGAAATCGTCCCCGACGCAATCAAAAACGCAAACGAAAACGCAAAGAGAAATAATATAAATAACGCCGAATTTTACTGTGGAGCCGCCGAGGATATTGCACCAAAGCTGTTAAAGCAAGGAGATTCCCCCGAGGTTGTAATTTTAGACCCACCAAGAAAAGGCAGCGACGAAAAGACGTTAAATGCAATAGTGAATTCTTCTCCAGACAGAATTGTTTACGTTTCCTGCAACCCGGCAACACTTGCAAGAGATGTGAAGTATTTGGCAGAGAACGGGTATGCATTAAAAAAGGCTGAGGCTTTTGATTTGTTTCCCAACACAGCCCATGTGGAAAGCTGTGTGCTACTATACAAGAATAATATAACGGAGGTATAAAAATGAAAAATAATGTATTTATAATGGGTGACAGCTATTCAACTTACAAGGGATATATTCCGGAAGGGTATCACTTTTATTACGGTGATGAACGAAAGGACTCACCCATCGTTAAGGGTGTAGAAAAAACCTGGTGGAATATATTAGCAAAGGAAAACGACCTTAATATAATACTTAACGACAGCTTTTCAGGTTCAACGATTTGTAATACCGTAAGAGAAGCCCTTACAGTTGAGTCATCTTTCGTCAGCAGAATCGACAAATATATAGCAGAAAAAGTTTTCATCGAAAACCATATCAATACAATGTTTATATTCGGAGGAACAAACGATTCCTGGATAGATGCTCCTATCGGAAATCTTAAATATTCAGATTGGACCGAGGACGAGCTAAAGTGCGTGTTGCCTGCTTTTTGCTACCTCATTAACAAAGCAAAAGAAGTTGTTGACGATGTAATTGTAATTATAAACTCTGATTTGAAACAAGAAATCACCGAAGGCTTTATAGAAGCTTGTAAAAAAAATGAAATTAAATATTTATGTCTTAAAGAAATAGACAAGGAAAACGGTCATCCTACCGAGCCGGGAATGAAACAAATCTCTGAACAAGTTACGGAGTGCTTACATAAAAAATAATACATCTACATTTTTAGTATTGACATCACAGACATCATGCATTGATACAAATTCTCTTGGAATTCACTATACGTATTAACACAAAAATTCAGATAAACAAATGATGATGGAGGTTTTTGAAATGAAAAGAATTATATCATTACTTATGGTTGTGTGTATATCTATATCATTTATTCCGACTGCAAACGCTGAAGCAAAGTCAATTGTACCGGTTACATCTGTATTTCACAACGGGCACACATATCAATTATACGACAACGGAATGACATGGCAGGATGCAAAAGAATTTTGTGAGAGGAACAATGGTTATTTAGTTACTATCACAAGTGAAAGCGAACAAAAAGCAATAGAAAGATTACTTGTTCAAGGAAACAAAAAGCAATACTGGATCGGAATAAAAACACACGACCGAAAACCATTATGGATTACAGGCGAAAAATACAGTTATTCAAACTGGGACAGAGGCGAGCCTAACAATTCAAGAAGAAGTGACGGCAACTACGAATACTACGGACACATATACAACGAGCACAACCCACACGTAGGAGGAAGTGCAAGGTACAAGTGGAATGACATTTATTACGACAACACCTTCCCGGGTCAGGAACACTTTTTTTCTCTTAACAACGTCGGCTTTATTCTCGAAAAAGGCGTAGCCTGCTCAACCAAACCTTCAAAAAGCACCACCTCAAGAGCACCGGTTATCAAATATGTAGAGCTGCAAAAGAACAATGCCAGCTGCGACATCTTAAACCGCACTCTCAATGTTCCATCGCAATCAACCTCTAAGGTTGACATTATAGTTGATGTTGACTGGAAGGGTGCAACAAAACCCAAAGTATATATCACCCAAGGTGCTCAAACAAAAGGTAACTACAGTTCTACAAGAGAGTTTTCAAGCACTACCGGCAGATTCAATGATATAGTTTTAGCTTCAAGATTAAAACCCGACATGCCCGTTTACATACTTGCAATGGACGAGCAGACAGGTTTTTCGTCTTCCATTCTGACAAAAATCAACATAATTGATTTATCAAAAGACGATATGTACAAAGAGGTAATGCAACAAAAAGGCGTTAACATTAAATTAGGCAAGGATATGCTGTTTAAGATACCCGAAAACATACCTATTGTAGGCGGTCTGCAGCTGACCTGGAAAATAGAGCCCCTTCCCATCACCGTAGCTTACGAATCAAGCAACAAGATGTCAGTGACTATAGGCCTTGATATAGACACCATCGAAAAAGACGGATTAACCAAGCTTGACGGATTTCAATTTAAAGATTTTAAAAAAATCATAAAAGACTACTCAAAGGAATGGAAAAAATACGGTAACGATATAGAGTACGCCGCAAAAAAACAAAGTCGTTCTTTAAAACAGCTGAGAAATGATTTCAGAATGTCAGAAGCGAACAAGAGAAAAAATAAAGGTCTTACTATGAGTGCCTGGGGCGGAAAGATATTAAAAAGCACCGGCAATGGTAAGTGGGAACCGGGAATTGAAGCCATCGGATATGCTGAGGTCAACAAGGTAAAAGGCGAATGGGATTGGGCAGGTGCTTCGGGCTATATTATGCTGCAGGTAAAGGTCGGCTATACCTATAACGGCCAGGCGTTTATATGGCTTATCCCGGTTTGCTACAGCTTCGGCGGAGATGTTTCCGCAGGATTAAATGCCGGGGTAAAAGGTATGACACCGGAATTTATGCCCCATTTCGAATCCTATCTTCTCGCAAACCTCGATTTAAATGTCAGCGGCGGTGTTGGTATCAGCGAAGTTGTCAACTTCAACACAAAAGCAACTGCAGACCTGGGGCTACACTACGGTCTGCTTGATTCCTGTACCGATTATGATGAGCTTTTACTTAGCGGTGATGTAAGTTTTAATGTTGAATTATTAGGAAAAGAAGTAGAAAGCTTAACCGTAGCTGAATTAAGAGAAGAATATGGTGTAATTTATTCAGAGGACCCTGCAAAATACAGCTATTCATGGATAAAACCAAACAGAAAACAAAATACCCTCGGGCTTATGTCTATAGATGAACCATTTAACAATTACAGTGCAGATACGGTATACGAAAACGAAGCAAGAGACTATCTTTCAAATCCTATGCAATGGCAGGGCGATATGCCACCACTCTCCCTCTTCTCTGCCGACTATACCAATAAAAACCAGACATTACTCGCAAGCAATGTCTATCCGCAAGCTCAACCTGCAATTTTTACCGTCGACAATAAGAAGGTATTAGTATTTACAGTTGACAGTAACGAAAGAACCGCTGAAAACAAGCAGATGCTTGTATACTCAGTTTATAACGACGAAAACGCAACATGGTCCGCCCCCCTACCCGTAAATGACGATGGCACTGCCGACTTTTATCCATCGATATCCGGTGAATATCTTGTATGGCAGAATCAGAAGTCTGTGATGAGTGATGGTTTATCTCTTGCAGAAATCGGCAGACAAGGTGAAATAGTTATCGCAAAATGGAACGGTAACGGCTTTGACACTCCTGTTTCTTTGACAGATAATGACGAACTCGATACCCTCCCGAAGGTTTGTGCAAACGGCGATGAAATAAGTGTTGTATGGCTAAAAAACAGTGCTGATGATATTTTAGGTGTTGACGGTAACACTTCTATCATCAAAAAGATTTATAACGGCTCTGTGTGGAGTGAAGAAACAGCATTAAAGAACGGATTAAATGCTGTTACCGATTTAAGTGTCGGATACTCAGACAACACTTTAAATGTAGCTTATGTTCACGATATTGACGATAGTATAACCACTATAAATGACCGTGAAGTTTACTTAATTGCAGCTTCGGAAAAACAAATAACCTCAAATGAGGTTCTTGATTCAAATGCAATTATCAGCAACGGCAAGCTATATTGGTACAGCGAAAATAATATTCACTATATTAATATAGCCGACGGTGCCGAATCAACTGTATTTGAAGAAGCACGATACACTTTAGCGGATGATTTTACCGTTTCTGAGAATAATGGTAATATCGCAATTTTATGGTCAGGCACGGAGGGCGAGGGCTCTGAGATAAAGGGTGTTCTTTATCAGGACGGTGCCTGGGGCGATATTATTACCGTATCCGAGCTTGGTGCCTACAGTAAATATCCGACCTGTGTTTTAGAAAATAACGGCAATATCCTCACTTCATTTACTGCAGAATCAGACGATATTACAAGCCTTTACACCATAGGTCTCTTCCCCTCTTATGATTTGGCTGTTACAGATATTTATTACGACGAATCAACCCTTGCAGTAAACAACGAAAATGAATTCGAACTCACTCTATCAAACGCAGGCGAGTTAGCAATAGACGGGTATACCATAAACGTATATAACGAGGATAATTCTTTAAACAACAGCATTGTATTTGATGACACTATTATTTCAGGAGAATCAAAAGCTGTCATTTGCAGCTTTATTACCGGCGATGCCATCACAACCGAAACTCTCCGTATCGAAGCAGTGATGAATCAAAACGAAGAATATATTTATGACAACAATACCGATTCAATAAAAATCGGAAATGGCGATATTTCTCTTGAGGATATTACTGTTTACGAAGAATTACCAACCTCTTACGCAATTGCGCGCGTTGCAAACAAAGGCTTTACCAACATCGAAAATATATCCGTCAATCTACGTGCTGAAAACGTTGAAGGCGAGATTATCAGCAGTGAAAACATCAAAATGCTGGAGGCTGAGCAAACCGTAGATGTAAGACTGGAATATAATCCGGCAGATTACGAGAATGTAGAATGGCATATTACCGTTGAAGCAGACATCGATGAGATATCTACAGGAAATAACAACGACTATTTCATAAATGAGTGTGCAGTCAACCGAAGCGACTATGAAATCTCAATATTGAATTATTCTTACGCCGACAATAAATTAACCGTAAATGCCTTTGCTAAGAATAATACAAATGATATTCTTTCCGCAGATGCAATCTTCGCTGTATATAGTAGCGACGGCAGAATAAAGGGTATAACCATTCAGCCATTGAGTGTAGACGAATATTCCGACACCGGTATAGATGTGTGGTGGGAAGAGTATACTTATGCAAGCGGTGACTATGTAAAAATGTTTATGTGGAGCGAAGTGGATAATCTCAAAACTTTGGTTAATGCCGAGCAGGTTAATATGGCAATAAATTAGTGTAATGCATTTAATTAAAACAAGATACTTATGTTGAAAGTGTGACTTTGCTCACACTTTCAACTACTTTATAAATCCTTTACGGAATTTGCTGCACGCATAAGCAATTCGCCTGCAGCACAAGTTATTCCCAAAGGACACAAAAGGAAATTTATACCATATCACAAAAAAAACAATCCGCTAATAAAACAATTTTGAAAGGTACACCATGACAAACACCATCACCAACTCAAACAAAGGACTATCAGGAAATCAGTTAAAGCTTTCAGCCGTATTGTTTATGACAATTGACCACATCGGCTATCTTTTGTTCCCCGACGTCATTATTTTAAGAATACTTGGACGGCTTTCCTTTCCGATATTTGCATTTGCAATTTCCGAAGGGTGCCGTCACACAAGAAGCAGGCGTGCTTATTTACTCACACTTGCAATATCTGCAATCCTGTTTCAGGTTGTGTACACATCAATTACCGGCTCGTTGGTTATGAATATATTTGTAACTCTCTCACTATCTGTATTGTCAGTAATAATCATAGACAAAACAGCAAAAATGCAGGCAAAATACGCTTTTGCGGTATTTGTGTTATATATGGGGATTATTTTCGCCCTTTGCGAGCTGCTCCCGTTAATTATTCCGGATTTTAATATAGACTACGGCTTTTTCGGAGTATTACTCCCCGTATGGTGTTATATGGGCAGGACAAAAAAGGAACAGCTTCTTTTCTGCACAATCGGATTGATACCACTATCTTTATCTGTAGGCTCAATTCAGTTCTTTTCCCTTCTGTCAATTCCGTTTCTTGCATTATATAACGGAAGTCGCGGAAAAATGCCGATGAAATGGTTCTTTTACGCATATTATCCGCTTCATCTTGCAACACTTTACGCTTTAAGTTTCATATTTTGATTACAAATGTTACGAATATATAAAATTTACAAAAATAATATTGAAAAAAAATTTATTTTCTGTTAGAATAATATAGAATAAATATCTTCCGAAAGGAGACTTGACATGGAAGAGAGAAAAATACTCATAGTTGAGGACGACCCCAACATAGTGGACATACTTAAATTCAATTTTATAAAGGAAGGCTACACCGTGTTTGTTGCAATGGACGGTGCAGAAGGCTTGGATCTTGCCCTTTCAGAGCATCCGGACCTTATTCTCCTTGATGTGATGCTTCCGAGAATGGACGGCTTTGAAGTGTGCAGAAGAGTGCGAGAAAAGGCCTCAACTCCCATCATTATGCTCACCGCAAGAGAAGAAGAAGTAGACAAGGTGCTCGGCCTTGAGCTCGGTGCAGACGACTATATCACAAAGCCGTTTTCTATCCGTGAGCTTACTGCAAGAGTAAAGGCGAACCTTCGCCGTACCTCAATTGATACTTCAAAAACCTCAACAGACCCTGCAAACACAATTGTTTCGGGTGATCTTGTTATTAATATTGAGCGTTATGAGGTTCAAAAGCGTGGCAAGACTATCGAAATTACTTTGCGTGAATTTGAGCTTCTTAAATTCCTCGCACAGCAACCCGAGAAGATATTCTCAAGAGAAACGTTGCTCGAAAAGGTATGGGGATACGAATATTACGGCGATGTGCGTACGGTTGACGTAACAGTCAGAAGACTCAGAGAAAAAATCGAAGACGACCCCGGTATGCCTCACTACATAATCACAAAACGTGGCGTAGGCTATTACTTTAACAAGGCGAGCTGAAAATGTTTAATAAACTTCAATATAAAATAGTTGCGGTGTTTGTTCTTCTTGTAACGACAATTGCAATCGTGATGACTGCATTTATGTCTACAAACATTATTAACTTTTATAACCGTGACTTTTCTGCAACGATGGAGCAGATTTTCACCCCGTCATTTATCGACTCTCTTTCAAAGACAGCGAACCGCGAGGACGGTGTTTCTGCGCTCAACACTGCAATTATATCTCATATAGGCCCACTCGGAATTGACAGCTACCGATTCTACAGTATTCTTGATGCTGAAAATGCCGAAGTTATCTACACTTCCGACAGCACATTAAGCAAGAATCTTGAAATAAGTGACAATATCATTTCTGCAATGTCGGGAACAAAAGGAAACAGTGTAAATTCAGAAAGACCTTATATGGATTACGCAGTAAGCGTCGGAAGCGGTGACACAAGATATATTGTGTATATACGTGATACAAAGGATGAGCTCAATAACATTTCCCAGCGCATTGTTGTGGAAATGATAAGAGCAACACTTATTGCACTTGCAATCACTATTATACTTGCATATATACTCGGAAGAACTATCTCCTCCCCCGTTATCAATCTAACAAAGAGAGCAGAGAAGATAGCCGCAGGAGATTTTGAGAACATCCCTCCGTCTTCATCAAACGACGAAATAGGAAGACTCAACAACACCTTCAGGTATATGTCCTCTGCACTTTCTTCTACTATTAACGAGGTTAATTCAGAAAAGACCAAAATCGAAACAATACTCAAAAATATGACAGACGGCATACTCGCTTTCAATCTGTCGGGAGAGCTTATCCATATAAATCCTGAGGCTGAGAAGCTTTTAGGTGTGAGCTACATCGGAGGTGTGAACTTTGATTCACTTTTTAAAGAGCTTGACATAGATATCAGTATAGGAACTCTTTTGTATATGAACGAAGATGCTCCGATTGAAAAAAATGCAACGCTCGGAAGCAAGTTCATACACTTCACATTTGCTGCAGTCGTAAACGATAACAAACCAGACGGCGTGCTCGTTGTTCTGCACGATATCACAGCCCAGGAAAAGCTTGAGCTTTCAAGACGCGAATTTGTAGCAAACGTATCTCACGAATTGAGAACTCCGCTAACGACAATCAAATCATATGCAGAAACATTAATAGATACTCCATTCGATGACAGAGCCGTTGAGGAGCGATTTTTGGGCGTTATAACCCAGGAAGCAGACCGTATGACAAGAATTGTAAGAGATTTATTGACCCTTTCAAGACTTGACGAGAAGCATCCTGCTCAAGAGACGAAAGAAACTATTGAACTAAAGTCTTTCCTTGAGGGTATAGTCGAGCGTATGAGTATAAATGCGAAAAATAAAAATCAGACCATTACCTACCGCGAGATGAATCCCGCAGGCAGATTCACTGCAAACCGTGACAAAATCGAACAGGTTATAATAAACATAATCTCCAACGCTGTAAAATACACCCAAGAAGGTGGAAAAATAGAAGTATTTTCCGGAAAAATTTACAGCGATATTTATATCAAGGTAAGCGATAACGGAATCGGTATCCCGAAAGAAAATCTCCCGAGAATCTTTGAACGCTTCTACCGTGTTGACAAGGCACGTTCAAGAGATACAGGCGGAACAGGCCTCGGGCTGGCAATTGCAAAACAGATTATCGAGGAAATGGGCGGTAATATTTCTATCGCCAGCGAATATAAGAAGGGTACCGAGGTAACAATAACTATACCGACAGTATGAAATGTTTTTACTTTTTAACCCTACTGTAATTGACTTGTAACAATTTTCTTGGTATAATATAAAGTGTAGAGTAGGAGATTTCTCCAAAATAAGAATTATTACATATTTTATATATCAAATTAGTAAGGATGATTTTAATGAAAACCGTATTCAAAGCTATAATAGCCGCCATGTTGGCGTTTACAACGCTTATGCCGATTTGCTATGCAGATTTCGGCTCCGTTATAGCATCGGATGTTGTAGGCACATCTGCTGATATTATTACTATCAAGCGTCCGGAGTCGCTTACAGCTTGTACATCTGATAAAACATATACCATTGCGGCTACAGGTGCACAGGGTACAACAATAAAAATATATAAGCTTGATACTGCCGAGAATGTAGGAAAGCTTATAACTCCCGCAAGACAAATCGGTGCAAGCGGCTTATATTCAACAGTTGTTGAACTTAATGATGACAATAACACATTTATCGTGTGTGCCGAGAATGCAAGCGGAACTCAGGTTGTCAGAGTTGGCATCAGCAAGATAAAGAAGAGCACAATTGACAGACTCAAGAGTGTAACGGTTACTATAAGAAATTTCCTTAGCTGATTAATTTGAGGTATTATATGAAAGAACGTATTAAAAGCATTGTTCTTACAATACTTATAATCTCCAATTTCATATTGGGCAGTTTTGTTCTGTCATCTAAAAAATTATGGTCGGACAGCGACTATAATTTTTTTTCTGATGCGGGATTTTTTTCAGGAATATATCAAAAAGTTGAAACTTTATTGCATAAAAAGAACAATGTTACAACACATCTTGAATATCCTGAAATGCTCGTTATTAACACCGGATATCAGACAAGCAGACTGAGCCTTGACCGCGCCGACAGCCTCTTTGAAGAGCTTTCGGTAATACTGAATGAGTATTTGAAAAGTGCTTTTTCATCACCACAAAAATTCGTGAAAATATCAAAGAACGATTTTTACTCAACCCTGTCGTCAAAATCTGTTTACATACGCTACCCGGTAACATATGACTCATCACTTTTTGCATATCTTCTCGGTATTACAGATGCTGATAGCGTACAAAGCTTTACATCGATAAAAAATATTATTGTCACACATGATGGTTATGTATGCATTGAAGATGCCATAACAGGCGATACCTACCGCTGTTATACAGGGCTTTCGGAGAACAAGCTCAGTGAGATTATTAACGAAAACATCGACACTCCGAACGAAACAAATCAGGTTATAAACTACGCATTTGACCTCGGCTTTGACAAAGCATTCGGAAACCAGAAGGCTCTTCTCTCCCCTATCATCACGCTCTATTCCGACGAACTGACAGTCGGCACAGTATCTTCACAAATACCAATTGCACGCCTCAGCTCAACGCCGTCGGATACGGTTGCAGAAGATATTCTCAAAGTATTCAATATGAATACAAATGTGTTCAGACGTTATACAGAAGCAGACGGAACTTTAGTATTCGTGGAAAACAACGCCACACTTAAAATTTCACCATTCGGAGATATAACCTATTCCGCAACAGACAACGGCGTGCTTTTGCTCAAAGATGCAATTTCAAACAAATACGAAATTCTCCCTAAGCTTGCCGACTTTGTGAACACCGTTAACAGCACAGCAGATTCTGCAAATTCAATGCAGCTTTCATCCAACATAACACAAAACGAACTCTCAGGCGATATAATCAACGTAACGTTTGACTATCTTGCAGACGGCATCCCCGTAATGCTTACCTCTGCCGATTGCCCAAACGCAGTTTCAGTAACTGTTGAAGGCGGAAGAATTACCCGATATCATCACAGAGTAAGAAGTTATACATCAACCAAAGAATCAAGAACAGTTGAGAACTATATTTATGCACTCGACGATTCGATTGCAAAAATTGAAGGGCAGATAAACGATATTGAAATCAATACAATAGATATTGTATACAAGGACGATTCACAAGCAGGCATCAAGCTCCCTTCTTGGAATGTAGGAATCAAAGAAATAATAATTGACGGATAGGAGGATTTGGCATGAACAATGCAAGAGCAAAAACCATTCTGATTGTATTCTTTCTGCTGACAAATATAATTCTATTAATTATGTTGCTTGACTCCTATAATCAATTTATCAGCATACCCGAGGAAACAGTAAAAACAACTACCGAGTTTCTTTCTCAAAGAGGTATAGAAATAAGTGAAGAGCTTATACCGCGTAAAATCGGAAAGGAAAAGCTGATTACAGTAACAAACGTGATTGATACTTATGAAAATTTTGCAAAAAAAGCTCTATCAGATAACCTGACCAACGAAAACGGGATATACAAAAACGAATCTGCAACCGTAAATTTCTACGGCGACAGATTCAGGATAACCTTTAAAGACGGTATTGCAACAAACGACAAGGACCGCTCACCTTCTGACAAAGCAAAATCGTATCTTAAAAGCATCGGAATTAACACAAACGGGGCGCACATCACTTCAACAAACAATTCGGAAGGACTTTTTTGGGTAACTTTCAATAAATCCTTCTACAAAAAACCTTTTTTTGACTGTATGATTACTGTTGAATTAAAAGGAAAAAGTATTACATCCGTGCATGGAAGCTGGTTTGAAAAATCAGAGCACGATCAGACAGTACGTCTCTCATCCGCACCAAGTCTGCTTGTAAGCCATTTTGCAAAAAATCCCGACCTTAAAAATGTCAAAGTGACAAATCTTGAATCGGGATATGCAATATCTGAAAACGGCGTTTTCCACAAACAGGTGACACTATTGCCTGTTTATGCAGTAACAACAGATAAGTATGAAAAATTCTATATTGATGCAAGAGGAAACTGATTACAATGCTGTACTCAGTTTCTTTCTGTATTCGAGCGGAGTCTGCCCGAACTTATGCTTGAAACGTCTTGAAAAATAGAACTGATCACAAAAACCCAAATTCTCGCTTATCTGATTTATCGACCATTTTGTTTTCAAAAGCATTTTCTCTGCATTAAAGAATATTAAGTCATCAATATATGTGCCTATTGTAACTCCAACCTCATTTTTAAACTTTTTGCACAGTGTACTTTCACATATAAAAAGCTGCTCTGCAAGCTCTTTTGTCGTAAGCTGAACCGACAAGTTGAGTCTTATATAATCTATTGTTCTTTGAACTGCAGGTGAGTAAATAAGCTCTGATGTTTGTGTGATTTTCTTATCAGGCAGCATGGATATTACTCTCTTTAATATTTCATCTCTTATCTTGAGAGACGCAGTAATACTCTCTTCACAATAATTTTTTAAAATATCATCTATTGTTTCAATACCAAGCTTTTCGCAAGGACAGTCCTTCAAATCTCCGAATAAATCATAACCGTTAGGACCTGTTACGTTAAAATGAAAGAAAATCTTTTTGTACTCATCTTCACAATAATAACTGAATGTATGCCCTGCGGGTACGAGATAAACATATCCCGGCTTCATTTTAACGGTTTTTGAATTATATTTAATTATCGGACAACCCTCTTTTATGTAATAAAGCCTTGAATATGGTGAGCAAATATTCTTACCTCTCCACTCTTCATCACCATATACAATTCCGCTGTCAAGAATTTCAACATCGATTTTGTTAATTATATACGAAAAAAATTGTTCCTTTTCTACACGCATACTGAAATCTCCATATTTTATAATAAAAAACACATATTTTTCCTTCCGATATTATGCTATACTTATTATAGGAAAAACAAATAATTTGTTAAATTCCGTATTATCGGATTAGTGATAAGTCCATATTATCACATTTATTCCGCAATTTCAATAGTAATAGTAAAAAACTTACTGCAGGAGGTGAAAATTAATGCTTAAAGGAATACCTTCCATACTATCTCCCGAGCTTTTAAAAATTCTTATGGAGATGGGACACGGAGACGAAATCGTAATCGGAGACGGAAATTTTCCGGGTGCAAGCGTAAATCCGAGGTGTGTTCGTTGTGACGGACACGGTACATGCGAGCTTTTAGATGCAATACTAAAGCTCTTCCCTCTTGATACATACGAAAATCCGGTTTATCTTATGGCAAAAGTCCCCGGTGACACAGCACAAACACCTATATGGAAAGAATATGAGAGAATAATCAGTCCGTATACAGATGCAAATCCGGAGGAAATTGAGCGTTTTGCATTTTATGAGCGCGCAAAAAAGGCATATGCAGTTGTTATGACGAGCGAGAGTGCTCTGTATGCAAATATCATACTGAAAAAGGGCGTAATTAAAGAGCAGGCGTAAAAAAATCCGATTAAACATCGGTTAATATAATAAATAAGGAGGACAAAATAATGTTAAAACCAAAAATTGGCATCCGTCCCGTAATTGACGGAAGATGGGGCGGCGTAAGAGAAGGTCTTGAAAATCAGACAATGAATATGGCAAAGGCCGCAAAAGAGCTTATCGAATCAACTCTCCGTTATCAGGACGGAACAAACGTTGAGTGCGTAATCGGATGCACAACTATCGGAAGTGGAAAAGAAGCGGCAATGGTTGCAGAACAGTTTGCAACAGAAAATATAGTAGCAACACTTTCTGTTACACCCTGCTGGTGCTACGGAAGCGAAACAATGGACCTTGACCCGAAAACAATCAAAGCTGTATGGGGCTTTAACGGAACAGAGCGTCCGGGTGCTGTTTATCTTGCGGCTGTTATGGCTGCTCACGCACAAAGAGGGCTCCCCGCATTCTCAATCTATGGTCATGATGTTCAGGATGCTCAGGATACAACTATCCCCGAGGATGTTTCAGAGAAGATAATCCGCTTTGCAAGATGTGCAATTGCAGTAGGTCAGATGAAGAACAAGGCATATGTAAACATAGGTGGTGTTTCAATGGGTATTGCAGGCTCATACTGCGATGCATCATTTATGCAGGATTATTTAGGGCTTAGAGCAGAATGGGTTGACCTTACAGAGGTATTAAGAAGAATCACTCTTGAAATATATGACAAAGACGAATATGAAAAAGCATATAAGTGGATAAAGGCTAACTGCAAGGAAGGCTTTGATAAAAATGCAGGCAAAAACTTCCCCGAAATCATCACAAAGTCAAAGGTTATTCCTGCTGACAAGGATTGGGAATTCATTGCTAAGTTTACAATCATTGTAAATGACATACTCCACGGAAACGAAAAGCTCAGCGAAATGGGCTGGCACGAAGAGGCTCTTGGAAGAAATGCTATAGTAGGCGGCTTCCAGGGACAGAGAATGTGGACAGACTGGCTCCCCAACGGTGACTTCACAGAATCCGTACTTGCTTCAAGCTTTGACTGGAACGGTAAGAAAGCTCCCTTCCCATTTGCTACAGAGAACGATACATTAAACGGTATTTCAATGCTCTTTACAACACTATTGACAGGCAAAGCGCCCTGCTTCCACGATGTTCGCACATATTGGAGTCCCGATGCAGTTAAGAGAGTAACAGGAAAGAACCTCGAAGGAAAAGCGGCAAACGGTATTATCCACCTTATCAATTCAGGTGCTACAGCAATGGATTGTACAGGCGCAGCAAAGGATGCTGACGGAAACGGCACAATCAAGGAATGGTGGAATATGACTGATAGTGATATTGAAGCTTGTGTTGGTGCTACTGACTGGTGCAGAGCAGACTATGAGTATTTCAGAGGCGGCGGCTTCTCTTCACACTTTAAAACAGAAGCAGAAATGCCTCTTACAATGATAAGACTAAACCTTGTAGACGGCGTTGGTCCGACACTTCAGGTTGCAGAGGGTTATTCTGTTGTTCTTGATGAGGACGTTCATAATACACTCGACAAGAGAACAGACCCGACATGGCCTACAACATGGTTTGCTCCTACACTTACAGGTAAGGGTGCATTTACAGATGTATATTCTGTAATGGCGGCATGGGGCGCAAATCACGGCGTTACAGTTCACGGCCACGTTGGTGCAGATGTTATCACACTTGCATCAATGCTAAGAATCCCCGTTGCTATACACAATGTTGCAGAGGAAAAGATTTACAGACCTCATTCATGGGCAGCATTCGGTAAGGGTGAGGATTCAATCGCAACAGACTACAGAGCTTGCGAAGCATACGGCCCACTCTTTAAATAATAAATATAAAAACTGCCGACACATTCAAACAGAGTGTGTCGGCAGTATCTTTTCTATGTTTTAGTCCTTAAAAACCTTTTTAACCGCCTCGAGATAGCCATAGCCATAAACGTTATCAGGCTCAAGATAGCTTGATTCGGTCCATTCATTCCAGCTGTTAATTGTTATCATATTTACATTTGTCTTTTCTGCAAAAGCCTTCGCTTCAAGCAATGCCTTTTCAAATTCGCAGGGGGCGTTATTTGTAATTATACCGGGTCTGAACTCCTTAAATCTCGGATTATTGTCCCAACCGATTGAAACGTGCGGGAAATAAGGGATATCATATTCCTCACTTATTCCCTCCCATTCCTTTTTAACATCTACCATAATTTCGCTGTAATCTCTGTCAATCTTTGCGAAATGTACATACTGATAATGAGTGAGTGAGCAAAATCCGAGCTTTCCTGTAAGCTCTTTATCCGTACTCATTGCACCGCCGTCAACGCCGGAAAGATTCTGAGTATCCTTTCCCCAGCTTACAAGCTGAAAATGAACGCCAGCGAGTCCGTACTTTTTTGCTTCTTCATTCAGCCAGTCAATCGCATCCTTTGCACCATCGAGACCACCAAGTCCTACAACAAAGTTCTTTATGTCATATATACTTACAACCGGCTTATTATCTATTTTATAATAGTTTTCCTTTGTAAAATACTGTTCAATCCAGCGTTTTCCGATAATTTCAAACTGCTCTCTATCCACCATACCGCTCCATATGGTTGTATCATACTTATCTGAATTTCTTATATCCCATGTATAATTGGCATCGTGATTTGCCCACATTATGTAGAACTTCATTCTATCGTTGTTATGTGCCTTTAAAAAGCCGTCATTTAAGCAATTTTCAAGGAAAGGTCTGTTATCGTAGCAGTACCAGTCATAGATAAACACATTAACCCGGTGGTCTCCCGCCGCATCAATCTGCATACCCATAACATACGGGTCAGCCTCATTGCAATAACCCCATACGGGTTTTCTGTCCCACAAATAGCCGCATGACTTTCTCTTTTGATTTTTAACAGTCTGCCATTCGCCTATTCCCTCTTCCCAAAAAAGCCTCGTTCTCGGTTCATCTCCGGTATATGCCGGCCAAATATATGCCGCAACATCAAATTTTTGCATATAAAATTCCTCCAGTAAATAAAGTTCAATATGATTATAACACAATAAAGTCTAAATATCAACGTTCACATTCTATAAATACGTTCAATTTATGAAAAGATATTGAACCAAAAGTTTATTTAATGCTTATTTTCTATACTATTTCCTTTTTTTATTCGCCAAAATATTTCAACGCTTCACCTGCAAGATAAATCGAACCGCATATAACCGCGGTACCATCCGAATAATTCTGTGCAATTTCAAACGCATTATGCATATCGCTTACTATTTCACTCTTATCACTCATATCTGCAATTTCATAAAGCTTTTTTGCACGCATACATCTCGGCATCGGAAGCTCGGTTATAATAACCCTGTCAAATGTATCTTTTATAAGCTTCATACATTCATCCGTTGCCTTATCCTCCATCATAGCAACTACAGCAATCTTTTTTCCTTTGATTTTTCCGGCAGCCTCACACATAGCCGAAACACCATCGGGGTTATGTCCGCCGTCTACAATCAAGTTATCTCTGACTCTTTCAAATCTTGCCCTCCAGACACAGCCTGAAAGCCCTTTTTGTACTGCATCGTCGGATATTTCAACACCTTGATTTTTAAGACATTCGACAACTTTTAAAACAACCGCCGCATTTTTAGCCTGAAATGCACCTTCTAAAGAAAGCTTATAATGTATACCATTAATCACCGCACCGCCATCACACGACTCAGAACAGTCTGCAAAGCTAAGCTTTGCACCGCACCTGTTTGCAAAGTCCTTTATAACATCATTCACGCTACCTGTATTTCTATAAGCAACAACCGTTCCTCCGTTTTTTATAATTCCGCACTTTTCAGCCGCTATTTCTTCTACAGTTGAGCCAAGATAATCGGTATGGTCAAGCCCTACCGACATTATAACAGATACAAGACTTTCATCTATCACATTCGTTGCATCAAGTCTTCCGCCCATACCTGCTTCGAGCACGACAAAATCAACATTTTCTTTTTTATAATATAAAAAGGCACACGCTAAAATAAATGCAAATTGTGAAACAGCAGCATCTGTTGCCTCTATCGCATTCTTCACACATTCAGCGAATATACCAAGCTCTTCGTCCGGGATACTTGTATGATTAATCTTTATTCTTTCGTTAAAGCTTATAAGATAAGGAGATGTAAAAACTCCTACCTTGTACCCTTGACGAATAAGAATTTCTGCCGTCATTGCCGCCGCAGAGCCTTTTCCGTTTGTGCCTGCAATATGTATAAATCTCATACCGCTATGCGGATTCCCAAGCTTTTTAAGTAAGCATTTAAGATTGTCGTTCCCGAGCGGATATGTAAACGGCGGTATGGATTGTATGTATTCTACAGCATTTTTCATTAGTTCACTCTTTCTTAAATTATAATTTTTTTGATTTTTCAACACACGCGTTAACTGCTTCAATAACAGCACTTCTCATGCCCTTTTCTTCAAGAACGCTCACTGCTTCAATTGTTGTACCGCCGGGTGAACATACCATATCCTTTAACTCACCGGGGTGAAGTCCCGTCTCAAGCACCATTTTCGCAGAACCAAGAACAGCCTGTGCGGCAAAGGTATAGCTTTGGCTTCTCGGCATACCTGCTTTGACTGCCGCATCAGCAAGCGCTTCTATAAACATAAACACATATGCAGGTGAGGAGCCTGAAACTCCCGTTACTGCATCCATAAGCTTTTCACCAACAATCTCTGCTCTGCCAACTCCCGAGAAAATTTTCATAATATATTCCTTTGATTCACAGTCCTTATCAAGCACTGCATTCGGTGAAAGAGCAGACATCCCCTCACCTACAAGGGCAGGAGTATTCGGCATTACACGCATTAAAGAAACAGCTCTGCCGAATGCTTTCTCTATCCTTTCTATGCTTTGTCCCGCCGCAATTGACACAACAACCGTATTATCAGAAACAGCGTCCTTAATATTATTAATCACATCATATATAACTGCAGGTTTTACCGCAAGAAAAAGTATATCCGACTTTTCTGCCACACCTTTCTCATTCTTTGCAATAATAACATCATACTTATCCTTAAGATTCTTTATACTCTGTTCGCTCTTGTCATATACAACAATATCACCGGACTGTGCAATACCCGAATTTATTATACCACCGATTATCGCACCGCCCATATTTCCGCATCCGATAAAACCAATAGTTTTCATACTTTTATCCCTTTCCTTTGTTCAATTCACTTAAAAATCGCATTTACTTCCGCACCGAGCAGAAAAATTATCATACAACTGTATACCCACAGCATAAACAACACAATAGCCGCGAAGCTTCCGTACAAATATGAATGATTTGAAAAATACACAGTGTATACCGAAAAAAGCTTTGAAAAAATCATCCATCCTGCACTTGAAGTCATACCACCGAAAATATGCTTTATAACACGGTCTTTTCTTCCTGAAAATGAGCGGTATATAAACGAAAATATCACGCTCAGAATAATAAATGCTCCTGCTATACGAAAAAATTCTACTCCTTCATATATCGCACTTTCAGAATACAAAATATACGATATCATTTCAACAATTCTTCCGCCGAATACAAGCAGAAATAATGTCAGAATAATAATTCCTACAAATATTGCCGTATACAAAACAGAGTGTATTATATTGCCTATAAAGCTTCTTTTAATCTCACAACGATACACCCTTCTTACTCCACGTTCTACTGCCTGAGTGCTTCTTGATGCCGTCCAGACAAGTGTAACAACAGAAAATCCAAGTAGTCTTATATCTGTTTTCCCTTCAATCTCATTAAACACAGCGGCAACAACGTTCCCGAGAGTCTGCGGCAAAAGCAATTCGATAAAGTGTGCAATTTCACTGTATCTTCCTGCAATTAATCTTGCTGCGGGAATAAAAAGAATGTATATAAACGGTATCCCTGAAATTATTATATAGAAGGAGGCTTGAGCCGCATACACCGTCACACCGTCATCTGAAATCCTTTTTATTATTCTTTTAACAAAGGCAATCATAGCAATATTCTCCAACAGATTTTATTACTGATAATTTACCCCTTTTTTTATTATATATCAAACCTTTTATTATGTCAATTATTTCATTTATTTTCTGACCCGGCTTTGTACAAGTAATAAGTTTGTTTTTTTATAATATTCTATTGAAAAATATGAGATATAATGATATAATCATTTAAAACGTCACTGTTTAGAAAATACACAATTTTTAACAACGGAGGTAACTAATTATGTCAGAGTTAATCGAAATCAGCGAATACAGCGGACAAGGTTATAAGAAAATTCTTTCTTACGAAAATTGGCGTGTTTCATTAATGAATTTCGCCGATCATCTCCAGGAGCACACCCTAAGAAGAATAGAAAGACACATGAAGACAGATGAGGTTTTTGTACTTCTTGAGGGAAGCGGTATGCTTTTAATTGATAAGGAGATGAAAAAATACCCTATGGAGATAGGTAAAATTTATAACGTAAAAGCTGCCGCATGGCATGCACTATGCCTCAGTGAGGACGCAAAGGTGCTCATCGTCGAGAATGAAGACACCTCTGCTGATAACACAGAATACATATATTTTGATAAATAATCCCCCAAAAAACCGTACAATAAGGATTTTAGTTATTATCAGGTTCATTCTAAAATCAATATTGTACGGTTTTTCAGTCTTTAAAATAATGTTATTATATGAATAGGCAAATTGACACTATACATGTCATACTCTACAGCTTGTGAAAAACAGGCTTTCTTTTTTCAAATGTGCATACATACGGAAAAACAGTACCTATCATTTCAACAGCTTCCTTTGTATACTGACCGACGCGGTTTTTGTCGTGAGCATCCGAGCCTACCGTTATTATCTCACCGCCAAGCTCATGAAATCTTTTAACAAAATCAACCGTAGGTAAAAAATCACCTATTCTGTCTACTCCGCTTGTATTAACCTCTATTCCCTTACCGTTATTTATAACAAGCTTTAGTATCTCATCCGTAATATCTGCAATTTGCGTATACAACACACCTTTACCCGTCGGATTAAAGCTTGATTTACACACATATGTAAGGTGCCCAAGCACATCATAATCGGTGTGTATTTTAACACATTCATAAATTTGTGTCATATAACTTTCAACAGCACCATCAAAATCGGTATGCTTCCAGAATTCTTCATAATACGGGTCATATCCGCCAACATTATGCACAGAGCCGATAACAAAATCAGGTGCGTCGTTATTTATGAAATCACGAAGCTCTCTATCATTCCACAATGTAAGCCCAAACTCAACACCTCTTCTGATTTTAACATTATCCGATTTTAAGTTACCATAAAGCGATATATGATCTTCAATTGAAAATAAATCGTGTTTGCCGTCCCTGTCTTGTGCAAAGTCGTAGTGGTCGGTAAAGCATATCTCTTTTAATCCTTTCATTTCAGCCGCATTAACCATTTCAAAAGGCTCTTCAAATGAATCAAAAGACAATTTACTGTGCATATGAAAATCAAACATTACAATAAATTCTCCCTCTGTTAAAAAATATTTACTCTTTTACAATTTTATACCCAAGCTTTACAATCAACCTCAATGTTTCAAGAGCGGTGTTTCTGTCATATGCCTTTTCTTCTTCTGAAAGCTCTTCATAGGGTACAAGACACGGAGTTTCTTTGTTTTTATCGTCTCTCTTTTCACCATACACCCATCCGTCCGCAATTCTGCCTGCAGCCCAGACTTCATGGGTATTTTTTGACAAAATCTCGGATAGTTCCATTATCTCATCACTCAATATAATATCATCGGTTATAATTGGTTTAGGCTTATACATACAAAATCTATTCCTTTCATAATAAACTATCATAAAATAATATGGATTCAATAGTCAAAAAAGAACGAAAGCACTTTTATTCACGCCTTCGTTCTTATATAATCAGTTTTCCAAAGCCATAATCTTGTCTACACGTCTTTGATGACGGTCGCCTTCAAACTCTTCCTTTAAATATGTATCAACTATCATAAATGCAAGTTCAGAGCCTATAACTCTTCCGCCGAGGCACAAAATATTTGCATTATTATGTCTTCTGCACATAGCCGCAGAATATACATCTGAACAAAGTGCCGCTCTTATACCCTTGATTTTATTTGCGGCAATTGAAATTCCTATTCCTGTTCCGCAAATCAGTATTCCTCTTTCGCACTCTCCGCCTACAACAGCATCGCCTACAGCCTTCGCTATATCGGGATAGTCGCAACTGCTTTCATCATATGTTCCGAAATCCTTATACTCAACTCCGAGCTGTGAAAGATGAGCAATAACCTGCTCCTTTAATTCAAAACCGCCGTGGTCACTTCCTATTGCTATCATTGTTATAACCGTTCCTTTCTTCATATTCTCTCTCTGCCTGTGATTTTCTTAAATACACCGGTGAAAGAGCACTGTAATGTATTTGTTCTTTATTTAGTGCCGCATATGCAAGCGAAGACGCTCGCTGTGCATTGAGGTGCGAAGGTGCAAATATCGCACCATCTCCGAGTGTATTTTCAATATACTCTCTATGTGGCGGTACGCCATCTCCCAAAAAGATAACCTTTTCTCCAAGACCTTGTAGTCTTTTGCAAAGCTCCGAAATCGGCAGTGCCGTATCACCAATAACAGTTTCTGCTGTGCCGCCACAAAAGCGATAAAGAGCTGTATACACTTCTCCTCGTCTTGCATCCATAATCGGGCAAACCAAATACGGCGAATACATAAGATTATATGCCATAGCTTCAAGCGTAGACACAGCTGCACACGGCTTATTTTGCGAATGTGCAAGTGCCTTCACGCATGAAACACCGATTCGAAGCCCTGTAAATGAACCGGGACCGTTTGAAACAGCAAAAAGGTCGACATCACAAAGTGACAGCTCACTTTCCTTAAATGCTCCCTCTATCATAGGCATAATAGTCTGCGAATGTGTTAGTTTGTTATTCAGTATCCTCTCTGCAACAAGCTTATCCCCATCCGTAATCGCACAGGTTGCTACAGCCGAGGAGGTATCAACTGCAAGTATTTTCAATTACTTTCTCTCCTTGGGGCTTATAATTTCTATACATCTGTAATCATCACCGAAGCTGTAATCTCTTGAAATGGTAATGTTATATCTGTCTTTCGGAAGAACTTCGGGTATTACACAAGACCATTCAATTATACATATTCCGTTTTTAAGACATTCCTCGAATCCGATTTCATACATTTCGTCGCTGTCTTCTATACGGTAAGCATCTATATGGTAGACGGGATAGAGTGCATCATAGCTGTTAATTATGGTATAGGTCGGACTATAGACCGGCTCAACCACTCCAAGTGCCGCACAAAGTCCCTTTGTAAACGCAGTTTTACCCACTCCAAGCTCACCGTCAAGGCATATCACATCACCGATTTGAAGTTCCTTTGCAAACCTTTTTGCAAATTCTTCTGTATCCTTCGGACTAAATGATTCATACTTCATCAGAACAACCCCGTAATTTTTCCGTTTTCATCTATATCAATTTTCTCTGCGGCAGGAATTTTCGGAAGACCCGGCATAACCATAATATCTCCGGTTTCAACTACTATAAAACCTGCACCGTTTGAAACTCTTACCTTCTGAACAGACACATCAAAATTCTCAGGTCTGCCAAGCTTTGACGGGTCATCAGAAAGAGAGTACTGCGTTTTTGCAATACAAACAGGCTTCTTATCAAGCTCATACTCTTCTAAAGCTTTAATCTCTTTTTCCGCCTTTTTACTGTAGATAACATCGTTTCCGCCATAAATATTGGTAACTACAGCCTTTATCTTTTCCTTAATCGGAAGCTTTTCATCATAAAGCACCTTGAATTTTGTCGGGTTTTCATCAATAAGCTTCATAAGCTTATTTGCAAGGTCTATGCCGCCTTCGCCGCCTTTTGCAAAAACTTCCGAAAGAGATACCTCAACATTATATTCAGAGCATGCTTTCTTTACAATATCAATCTCGGCATCGGTATCTGTATCAAATTTATTTATTGCAACAACTACCGGCACGCCGTAGGACTGCATATTTTCAATGTGCTTTTTAAGGTTTACAATTCCCTTTGAAAGTGCATCGGTGTTCTCTGCCTTGAGTTCAGCTTTTTGAACACCGCCGTTATACTTAAGTGCCCTTACTGTTGCAACAATTACAATTGCATCAGGAGAAAGACCCGCAAAACGACACTTAATATCAAGAAACTTTTCAGCACCCAAATCAGCACCGAAGCCTGCTTCCGTCACTGCATAATCAGATAACTTAAGAGCAAGCTTTGTTGCAGTTACACTGTTACAACCGTGTGCTATATTTGCAAAAGGTCCACCATGTATAAAGCAGGGTGTGTTTTCAAGAGTTTGCACAAGGTTCGGCTTAATTGCATCCTTCATAAGCGCACACATAGCACCTTCAGCCTTTAAGTCACGTGCAAATATCGGCGCACCCTGATAGTTATATCCGATTATGATATCACCAAGTCTTTTCTTCAAATCTGAAAGACCGTCTGCAAGGCAGAGAATTGCCATAATCTCGGAAGCAACCGTTATCATAAAGCCGTCTTCTCTCGGCTTACCATTGATTTTTCCGCCGAGTGCAATAACAGTCTCACGAAGCGCTCTGTCATTCATATCAAGAACACGCTTCCACACGATGTTTGTAGGATCAATACCAAGCTCATTGCCGTGATTGATATGATTGTCAATCATAGCGGAGAGAAGGTTGTTTGCAGCAGTTATTGCGTGCATATCACCCGTAAAATGAAGATTTATATCCTCCATCGGTACAACCTGGCTGTAGCCGCCACCTGCCGCACCGCCCTTGATACCCATAACAGGTCCGAGTGACGGCTCTCTCAGTGCTAGTACACACTTTTTACCGAGTCTTGTAAAAGCATCTCCAAGACCAACTGTTGTAGTCGTCTTTCCTTCTCCGGCAGGAGTTGGATTAATGGCAGTTACAAGTATGAGCTTACCGTCTTTATTGTCCTTCGTTTTTCTTATAAATTCATCAGAAATCTTTGCTTTATACTTACCGTATAGTTCAATATCATCCTCTACAATTCCGAGCTTTGATGCAACTTCCTTTATCGGAAGCATTTTAGCTCCTTGTGCAATTTCAATATCAGTCAGCATCTTGATTCCTCCCATTAGCTTTTGTCATAAATCTTTCACTGTTAATTATGCATCTTATATGTTCACCTTCGCCGATAATGCCCTTTTCATCATATGCACTAACTTTGAATGTCAACTGTCTTTGATTAAGTTCGATAAGCTCGGCATTAGCGGTAACCGTCATACCGCAAACACTCGGTGCTGTGTGATTGACACATATTTTTATTCCGACAGTAGTACAACCATCTTCAAGCTCTTTTGAAACAGCATCCACACTTGCTGCTTCAAGTGCCGCAACTAAAGAAGGCGTTGCAAACACATCAAGATCTCCGCTTTTCATTGTTTTTGCCGTATTTTCATCCGACACTTTCATCTGAAAGCTTCCTTTTAAACCTACTTCAAGCATTAATTTATCCCTCCGACAAAAAATGAGGCCATACCGGTATAAATCCGCAAAAAGCGAAGCTATCTTGGTACAGCCTTGTTTGATTACTGCTTATTATTGAAATAAACGCGATCGTCATGAACCTTCTTGATAAGCATATCAAGACGCTTCTCTACATCCTCAAGGATGTCGTTAGCATACTGATTTGTATCAGAGGTAATTTCCATTGAACGTGTCTGTGCATCATTCACAAGCTGGTTAGCCTGTTCAATCGCCTGACGTGTTACCTCGTTTTCATCAATCATCTGACGAACCTTATCTTCTGCATTCTTAACCATAGTCTGTGCTCTGGTTTCAGCTTCTGACAAAATTCTCTGTCTTTCTTCTTTTACCCACTTTGCTTCTTTGAGCTCTTCCGGGAACACAAGACGCATTTCCTGGATGTAGTCAAGAATATCTTCTTTGTCTACAAGAATCTTGCCGCTTAACGGAACAACCGGAGACTTTTCAATGCTCTCTTCCATAAGGTCAATAATTTCCAAGATTTCCATTTTTCCATTCTCCTATCATAAAATTTATTTTCTGGCTTGTGATATGTAAAATATCTGCCCTATTTACTGTATTTCTGCCTGATTTCAGGTATATTAATCTCCGGAACAAGTCCTTCAAGTGCACCGTCATATTTTGCAACAGATTTAACCATACTTGAGCTGATATACGAATACATCGAATTTGTCATCATAAATACCGTTTCAAACTCAGGATTCAGTGCCTTATTTAAAAGTGCCATCTGAAATTCATATTCGAAGTCTGAAACAGTTCTCAGGCCTTTTATGATTACCTCAGCATTTTTCACTTTGAGAAAATCAACCAAAAGCCCGGAAAATGTATCACATTCTACATTTTTAATATCCTTTATGACGCGCTCTATCATTACCCTTCTCTCTTCGACAGAAAAAAGAGGCTTTTTATCAATATTGTCAAGCACTCCGACAATTACCTTGTCATATAGCTTGGATGCTCTTTTAATAATGTCGAGATGTCCGTTGGTAATAGGGTCAAAACTGCCGGGATAAACAGCAATTCTCATACTAACTCACCCTCTTTGATAAACAGTAACGTAACTTCTTCCGTACTTTTTCTGTTTTAAAATCTTAAGCCCTTCAGCATCCTGATGCATATCGGTGTCGTCACTTTCAAGAAGTATTATACCGTTTTCCGAAAGGCGGTCACCTTTTACTATAGATTCCAAAACAGGTTCTATATAACCCTTATTGTAGGGCGGATCGAGAAAAATCAAATCAAATTGCTCATTATTAATTCTGAAAAAATCCTGATAGGTTATGTGCATAATTCTGACTTTATCGTCGAACTTCAAAGAAGCGGAATTTTTGGAAATCACATTAATCGACTCCCTGTCCGCATCTACAATGACAGCACTTTCAGCACCACGGCTCAAAGCCTCAAAGGCAAGTGCTCCGCTACCGCCAAACAAATCAAGTACCTTGCTGCCTGAAACATAATCCTGTATCAAATTAAATACCGACTCCTTAACCCTATCGGTTGTTGGTCTGATTTTTTCGCCTTCAAACCCGATAAGCTTATGCCCACGTCGGCTGCCTGCAATTATTCTCATTTATCATCCACTCCACAGCCACTTATTATATTGTATAATATAAATTCAAAAAGGTCAACCTTATTTGAGAAATTTTTTTAAATTTTTACAAATTTTTAATAATATCACAAAAAAAGTACTCTAAAATTCTAATTCATAACAGAATCTGACGATATAAGCCTTGTCGTATACTCTTTAAGAGCCTTGTTTTTTTCAGTTATAAGCTCCGGGTCCTCATCAATTACAGCTTTTGCCGCCCTTTGTGAGAGAGATAATATATCTGCATCCTCAAATAGATTGGCAATTTTCATCTCAGGCAGTCCGTGCTGACGTGTGCCGAAAAAGTCTCCGGGGCCACGAAGCTTTAAGTCCTGCTCTGCAATATAGAACCCGTCCGTCGATACGCACATTGTTTCCATACGCTTTTTGGTGATTTCGTTTCCCGAATGTGTTATCAGTATACAATACGCCTGCTCGCTTCCTCTTCCTACCCTTCCTCTTAGCTGATGAAGCTGGGAAAGACCAAATCGCTCGGCGTTTTCTATAATCATAATATTACTGTTAGGAACATTTACACCAACCTCAATTACCGTTGTAGAAACAAGTATATCCGTTTCGCCTTTTAAAAATGAGTCCATCACTTCGTTTTTCTCTGATGCCTTCATTTTACCGTGAACAAGCCCCACTACTCTTCGAGGATAGATTTTCCTGAGCTTTTCGCACAAGGACACCGCATTGGCAAGGTCAGATTTTTCTGTTTCTGCAACTAACGGACATATAACATACCCCTGCATTCCCGCATCAATGTTTTTATCAAGGAAGGAATAGACGCGCTGACGCATATTTTCTCCAACAGCATATGTTTTAACCGGTTTTCTTCCAGGTGGAAGCTCATCAAGTATGGATGACTGCAAATCTCCGTAGAGTATGAGTGCAAGTGTTCTCGGTATCGGCGTTGCCGTCATAACAAGTACATTTACATTCTCACCCTTTTTAATCAGTTCATTCCTCTGCTCGACACCGAATCTGTGCTGTTCATCCGTAACAGCAAGCCCGAGCCTTGCAAATTCAACCTGCTTTTGTATTACGGCGTGAGTGCCTATTACAATATCCGCCTCTCCATCACTTATAAGCTTTAAAGTTTTCTTCTTTTCCTTTGACTGCGATGTGAGAAGCACTACCCTTATCCCTAAAGATGAAAACAGTTCGCTAAGGCTTTCATAATGCTGTGTTGCAAGAATTTCTGTAGGTGCCATCAACACCGCCTGCTCACCGTTTCTTACCGCAATATACATAGCACACGCCGCAACAGCAGTTTTTCCCGAGCCGACATCACCCTGAACAAGACGGCTCATTGCAACATTGCTTTTCATATCTCTCGCTATGTCGTTTATTACCCTCTTTTGTGCTCCGGTGAGTTCAAATGACAGCTTTTTCACAAAATCGCCCACATCAAGATTTGTGTACGGCTTTCTGTACCTCACACTGTTTGTCCCTTTTCTTGCTAAAAGCGCAAGCTGCAAAAGAAACAATTCCTCAAAAACAAAACGTCTCCTCGCTATGTTATAGCTGTCAAGACTCTCGGGAAAATGTATATTTTTATATGCAAAATTCAGTTCACACAAACGGTATTCGTTTCTTATATTGGCAGGAATAATTTCCTTTATGCTTTCCCTTTCATCTATTACTTGCTCAACTGCATCTCTTACAGCGTGTTGAGTAAGCCCTTCACAAAGCGGATATACCGGAACAACTCTTCCCGTTGCCTTATTCTTGTCGGCTCTTTCATACACGGGATTTACCATTTGCCTCATACCACGATTTAATATAACCTTACCGAAAAAGACATATTCCTGACCTATAACAAAATTATTCTGAACGTATTTATTATTATACCATATTATCTTAAGAGTATCGCTCTCATCCTTTATCAGCATCGAATATATAGTCATATTCTTTCTTATTCTCTGTGCATTGACAGCAGAATATGCACGTGCCTTTATACACGCGTCGCATCCGACAACCGCATCAATTACCCGAACGGTTTTTGAGCGATCCTCATATGTACGCGGAAAGTAAGAAAGCAGATCTCTTTTTGTAACTATACCAAGCTTTTTAAAAAGAGCAGCGCGCTTTTCTCCTATTCCTTTAATACCGGTAAGTTCACTCATAGTAATTCCTCTCAGACAATCTTTTCTGATACAAACGATGGGGCTATGCTAAAAGCTCAGCCCCACCTCAATATATTTATCACTCAACTGAAATTATATAATAGTATATTGGCTGTCCGCCGTATTTAATGCTTATCTCTGCATCGGGGTATGCCTCTTCAAGCTTTTCTTCAAGCTTTTTTGCATCCTCTTCATTTACATCTTCACCGTAATATACAGTGATAAACTCGCTCTCATCTTCATCATACAAAGCTTTGCAAAGTTCAAGAAGTACATCTTCTTTTGATGCTCCTACAGACTCTATCCCGCTTCTTGTAATACCTATTATATCATCCTTCTTGATTTCTTTGCCATCTGCAACCGTATCTCTTACTGCATATGTTACCTGTGCTGTCTTTATTTTACCTACAGCCTTCTGCATAAGCTTATCATTTTCTTCAGGATTCTTCTTCTCGCTGAACTTAAGCATCGCCGCAACGCAATCGGGTACACTTCTTGAAGGAATAACCATCGCACGATTTTCACACAAACCTGCCGCCTGAGTAGCCGCCATTATAATATTCTTATTATTCGGGAATATGAAAATGGTTTCTGCGTTCACTGAATTTGCCGCATCAAGAATATCCTCGGTGCTCGGATTCATTGTCTGTCCGCCTTTTATTACCTTGTCAACTCCAAGGTCAAGAAGAATTTTCTCAAGTCCGTCGCCTGCACAAACAGCAACAAAACCGAATTTCTTCTTTTCTGCTACCGGCTTCTCTTCCTTCTTTTCTTCCGAAATCAGATTCTCGTGCTGGTATTTCATATTATCAATCTTAATATTTATCATTGAACCGAGCTTTACTGCACGCTCAAGCACAAAACCGGGGTTATTTGTGTGAATATGCACTTTTACAATCTCATCATCGTCAATTACAAGCATAGAATCACCCTTAGGCTCAATGCTCTGCTTAAAGGACAGTACATTTACATCCTTATTACTTTTTTGAATAATAAATTCCGTACAGTATGCATACTTAATATTCTCTGTATCCGACACTGCCTGCGCATCAACGCTGACAGGCTCAATAACAAGTGCTTCACTTCGCTCAACGCCCTCACCTTTAAGGGACACATAAACACCCTCAAGGAGATATATCCATCCCTGACCGCCTGCATCAACAACGCCCGCATTCTTAAGAGCAGGAAGCATATCGGGAGTTTTTAAAAGCATTCTTCTTCCTTCCGTCACTGCCGCCTCAACAGTACCCAAAAGGTCAGCACCTTCTTCCGATGCTTTAACAGCCGCAAGCGCCGCCGCCTTTCCGACGGTAAGTATTGTACCCTCAGTAGGGTTCATTACAGCCGCATATGCCGCATCAGAGCCGCTTTTAAGACCTTTTGCAAATTCAAGCGCACTGCACGTTTCCTTACCCTTTAGTGCTTTTGCCATACCTCTGAAATACTGTGAAAGTATAACACCCGAGTTTCCTCTTGCACCTCTTAAGGTTGCATATGACATAGTATCACATATTTTAGTTACAGAATCACTTTGTATCTCGCCAAGTGCTTTTGCAAGAGCGTTACACGTCATCGACATATTAGTACCCGTATCACCGTCGGGGACAGGAAATACATTAAGTGCATCTACTGCTTTTCTGTTATTATATAATAAATTCGCACCCGATATAAAACCGGACGCAATAATTTTTCCATCAATCATAGCTATATTACCGATTCCTTTCCAAGCACTTAATTTATTCTTCCACTCTTACAGACTCAACCTGTACTGTAACCTTGTTTACACTCATACCGATTGCCTGCTCAACCTTATAGCTTACATTATGAATAATGCTGTCACAAATAGCATTTATATTAACACCATATTTCACGATAATATGAAGTTCAATTTTAAGACCGCCTTCATCATCATTCCAAACTTTAACACCCTTTGTAATATTATCAACATTAAGAAGGCTTACAAAACCGTCCTTTTTGCTTTTCGATGCCATACCAACAACACCATAGCATTTTGTTGCTACAGCACCTGCAAGCTTTGCAATTACATTAAGGCTTACAGAAACCTCACCAAATTCGTTATTCAGGAAAATAGCCATTTTTTTCTCCTCACTTTCAATTGATTTATTATACCATATCCTTATTTTCAAGTCAATACAGCCTTTTGACAATATTATTTACAAATAAACTTAAAATAACACAAAATATTACATCAGTTATATTGAGACAAGACAACGCTTCCGCTCTCTAAACTTTTCTCTACATCAATTATTCTCTGATTTGAAGAACCTTTGTAATTAAGTTCTATACTTCTTAAAGAAAGCTCAAATTTTCCATCAACAAGAAGGTCGAGTTTTTCAAGTAACTCCATCCAGCCGTTTTCTTCATTTGCTCCATTTAAAAGCTCCTCAAAGAGAAAACCTGTATATGCCATTGCGGAAAGTCCTATTTTTTTAACTTCTTCTGCAATATATGCAAGCGGTTTTGCCTGCAAAAACGGTTCACCGCCCGAGAACGTAACACCATCAAGAAGCGGATTCTTTTTTATTCTTTCGATTATTTTATCACAATCCTCAGTATACCCTCCCATAGGGTCATGCGAGCCGGGATTATGACAGCCCTCACAATTATGAAAGCACCCTTGTGTAAAAATTGCAAACCTTATTCCCGGTCCGTCAACTATCGAGTCATTTTCAAGTCCGAAAAGACGAACTTCTTTTTGTTCCATTTATTATCATCTCTCAATTTCACTAATCTTATCGGCAATACGGGCAAAATCGGACAATGTAAGTGTTTCGCCTCTTACCGTTTCTGAAAAACCAAGTGATACCAACAGTTCGCTAACATCACTTTTAGACATACCAATCCCTGATGATATCCCATTAGCCAGAGTTTTTCTTCTCTGCGAAAAGGATGCCCTTATAATTCTGAAAAGAAGCTTTTCATCCTTAACCTCTACCGATGGTTTATCAAGTATCTTAAGCTTTAAAAGTGCAGAATCAACCTTAGGAGGCGGATAAAAGCTTCCTGCAGGTACTATCTCGATTATTTGAGGCTCGGAAAAATATCTGCAAAACAGACTGATTGCACCTGCATCTCTTCCCTTTTCGGCAACTATTCTCTCTGCAACCTCTCTTTGCACCATAAACACCATATTGCTTACCGGAAGCTTTTGTTCTAAAAGTCCTGTAATAATAGGAGTTGTTATATAGTATGGAAGATTTGCCGCAATGCTTATTTTTCCCTCGCCAAATTCTTCTGCTATTAATGCCTTAATATCTGTTTTCATTACATCGCGGTTTATAATTTTGACATTGTCAAATTCAGCAAGCGTATAATCAAGAACAGGTATAAGCCTTTCATCAATTTCAAGGGATACAACCTTTTTCCCCGTTCCTGCCAGTGCATACGTAAGAACACCAAATCCGGGACCTATCTCAAGTACGCCATCTTCTATTTCAGCAGCACGAACAGCTTCATCAAGTACTCCCGGGTCGGTAAGAAAATTCTGACCAAGCCCTTTTTTAAATGTAAAGCCAAACCTATCCTTTATATCCTTAATCGTTTTTACTGATGTAAGATTCATTTTTTTCATTCCTTTAGTAAATGCTTTTTTTACTTTGCCGCCTTATGCTCGGAAAAGTTTTCGGTAAAGATATGACTTCCGTCATTTTTATTACTGTCCGTTCTATAGTAGTAATAAGAATGATTTTCAGGATTTGCAGCAGCAATAAGCGACTCAGCCCCCGGCGAGCATATCGGACCTACGGGAAGTCCTTTATATAAATAAGTATTATAGAGAGACTCATTTTCAAGGTCCTTGTAAAGTACCCTGTCAACATTATACATACCGTCTGATATTGCATAAACAACAGTCGCGTCAATCTGCAGTCTCATATCTTTCTTTAGTCTGTTTTCAATAACTCCTGCAATTTTCGCTCTTTCAGAGTCTATTTTCGCTTCTCTTTCAATCAAGGATGCCTTTATGACAGTTTCAAATAAATTGCTCTCATCAATATTGTTAGCCTTTAACTGCTTTTCAAACTCACCAAGAAGTGTGTTTATAACCTCATGTGCAGTAGCATCCTTCTCAAACTCGTAGGTATTTGGAAACAAAAATCCCTGAAGCGGATATTTCAAATTACTCTCATCAGGTATGCAGTCAAGGAAGCTGTAACTATATTCATCTTCAAGTGCCTTGTAGAGTTCGTTTTCGGACGATATACCACTTTGGGCAATACGCTCAATTATCCTCTCAAGAGAAAAGCCCTCGGGAATTGTAACACTTGTACTTGTTTTAACATTGCCACCGGTGCACAAAAGGGCTATAATCTCTCGATTATCCGCTCCGATTTCTATATCATAAATACCATATCTCAGCGCATTTGCACTGCCAGATATTTTTACATCACGAAGAAACCTTCTGCTATTGGATATAATCCCTGCATCCTCAAGTTTTCCGGCAATACTTTTCGTACTCTCGCCCATTTCCACCTCGATTCTTGCAACGCTACCATCACGCTTCGGCGTACTGTTACAAGAATTAAAGCAAATCAACGCCAGAATAATAACCAAAGCAACAAATATGAGTGTTATCAAACGGCGTTTTCTCATTTTTGCCGCCCGCTTTTCTCTTCTGCTGTTAAAATCATCCATAACAATCTCCAATTACAGTACAAAATCAAACTCAAGGTCGCCAATCTGTACCGTATCTCCTTCTTTTATACCCTTGGCAACAAGTGCGTCAATAACACCTCTGTTTTTAAGTGATCTCTGGAAAAACTGCAAGCTCTCCTGGTCGGAGAAGTTTACACTGCCGCCGACAGCCTCTATCCAGCTACCGGTAATAATATAGATTCCGTCAACCTTTTCAATTTCAAAGCCTGCATCTTCAGGATTTATAACATTTACCTCGTCGATATTGAATTCAGACTCGTACACCTTAACAGGCGGAAGCTTTGCAAGCTCACTGCAGGTGTATTTCATAAGCTCTGACACACCCTGACCCGTCGCAGCTGAAATCTCAAACACAGCATAGCCTCTCTTTTTCATTTCATCAAGAAAAGCTTTGTATACTTCTTCATCCTGAATGATATCAGTTTTATTTGCCGCAACAATCTGCGGAATTTTCTCAAGGTCTATTGCATAACTTGAAAGCTCACTGTTGATTATATCAAAATCTTCTATCGGGTTTCTTCCCTCAATCATAGATACATCAACAACGTGAATGAGAAGTCTTGTTCTCTCAATATGTCTTAAGAAATCGTGGCCGAGTCCTACACCCTCACTCGCTCCTTCAATAATTCCGGGGATATCGGCAAGAACAAAGCTCATTCCTTCGCCTACCTCTGCAACTCCAAGATTCGGAACAAGTGTTGTAAAGTGGTAATTGGCAATCTTGGGCTGTGCCTTGGTTGTTTTTGAAAGAAGGGTCGATTTTCCCACGTTCGGAAAACCTACAAGACCAACATCCGCAATCATTTTAAGCTCTAACACAACCTCACGTTCAGCACCCTTTTGTCCATTTTTTGCAAAATTTGGTGCCTGTCTTGTCGAAGTGGCAAAATGAGAATTACCCCATCCGCCGTTTCCGCCTCTTGCAATTACATAATCTTTTTCTATTTCAGAAATATCTGCAATGATTTTTCCCGTTTCCACATCTCTTATAACTGTACCCTGGGGAACCGTTATAATAATCGGCTCTGCGTCCTTTCCTCTCCAGTGCTTGCCCGCACCGTCACCACCGTTTGGTGCAAGATATTTTCTTTTATACTTGAAATCCATAAGGGTAGAAATACCGGGTTCAGCTCTGAAAATAACATCGCCGCCCCTTCCGCCGTCACCGCCGTCAGGTCCGCCTGCTGCAACATATTTTTCTCTTCTGAAGGAAATCGAACCGTTACCGCCGTTTCCTGCTTTGATTAAAATTTTAGCTTTATCTGTAAACATATTCTTATCTCCTGAAAATTCATACATTAATCCTATTTTACTATATAATACCATATTTTGTTCCCAAAAGCAAGAATTTATTATCAAAAGCAAAACAAAAATGCAATAATCTGCCGATTATCGCATTTTTGATAAATAAAAAATAATATTTAATACTATTTTGAATGTCTCATTCTTGTTATAACTTCGTCCTGTAATTCGTCGGTAAGAGACGTAAACCTTGCCGAGTATCCACCCACTCTGACAATAAGATTTTGGTAAGCTTCCGGATTTTCCTTTGCTTTTATAAGGTCTGCAAGGGATGTTGTATTCCCCTGAAATATCTGACCGTTCTTTTCAATAAAGCTTTTGAGCACTGCGCCAATAAGCTCCTCATTTGCCCACGCAGAATCAAAATCCCACATAGATGATGCTCCGCCGGAGAATTTTTCATACGGCATTTTTGTGCACGAATTAATCGCACTTGTAATTCCTTCTGTCATTGAATGTGAGTGCGGCGTTATTGCCTGTGCAACAATTTTATGCGAATTAAATCCATCAGCAGTAGCACCAAGCACCGTTGCTGCATCAGGAGCATATACGAAGGTTAATATAACAGGCTTTGCAGTTGCACCCCATCTTGTACGATATGTAAGATACATATCCGCAAAATCTCCCATAACACGAGCTGCCAAGTCATCCGCTTCATCATTATCTACGCCGTATTTTGTGATTTGGCGAAGCTGTTTCTGCAGTTCTTCATAACCCTTATAGTCTGCTTTTAAAGCTGCGATAAGCTCATCCGCAGAGCATATTTTATCGTCAAATACTGCTTTTTTTATTGCAAAAAGTGCATCTGTTACATCAGGAAGTCCAAGCTGTGTTGCACCATATTCATGATATTTCACGCCGCCTGCGTGCATATTTCTTCCACGTTCCAAACAGTTATCAAGCATACTTGAAATCAGATATCCGGGACGGTATTTCTGCAAGAATGAGCTGTTTATGTCAACACGACGCATAAAAATATCTGATATTCTTTTTGCCTCTTTTATAAAATCAGCATAAAAGCTTTCAAAATCACTATATCCGCAAAGTCCCTTTGTAGCCTTAAAGGAATTAACCCTGTCACCGGTTAAGAGACATTCACCGCCGGTAATCATCAGCTCAAGCATTTTGGGTATATTCTGCCAGCCCACGTATAAATGATCTGATGTCATTCCCTGCATATGCACTTCCATACATCCGCCGCAGACGTAAAACGTTGCGTCTTGAAAGCTTATTCCCTGTTTTGTAATTGCACCGATGATTGACTTATCATTCAAAATCTGTGCACGGTTATTTCCCGACATCATATATCTTGCACACAGGTTTATAAGCTCTTCCGGTGGATTTTCCGGAATTCTTACATAAACAGATGGATGCGTTATTTTGAACTTCATAATTGATTCAACCATTATATATGTGAGCGGATTAACTGCAGATGTTCCATCCGGCTTTGTACCACCGACAATTACAACCTCCACCCATCCGTCACGAGGATACAGTCTTTCCTCAAATCTTAAAAACAGCTCATCAATTATCTCACGTGCTTCCTCCAGTGTACATACTCCGTTTTCTATATCACGTTCAAGATACGGCCACAAATAATAGTCAAGTCTGCCCGGGCTGTTTCCTCCTCTTGGATTTTCAAGCATTACAACTATGTGCTGCATATAAAATGCCTGAACAGCCTCGCGGAAGGTTTCAGCCGGCTTTCTCGGTACCTTTCTCATCCTTTCAGCAACATCGTGCCTACCGATTTTTTCATAATGCTCAATATACTTATCGTTAAATTCAAGCATTGCATCAAGAAGAATTATTACCCCCTGATAGAACTGTTTTGCTTCATCATCCTTTGCAGAAGCAAGTGCATCTTCATACATTTTTCTGAAGCCTTCAACACCATGCTCCAGAATCAGGTTAAAAAACCACGAAATATGCCCTTCCGCGGGACATCCACCTATCAATTGATATGCTTCAAGCTCATCACCTTCGGGATATTCCTTTAAAAAGGCATTGTCAGACTTTTCACGATATAAGAAATCTTCATCAAGCTCATACCCTGAAAGGTCTTTTTCTGTAGACTGAAATACTCTTCCGCCGATTGTATCCGCTTCATCTACGAATATATCCTGATTTACAATCGCATAAGCCAGAGACCTTGCAAGTTTCTCCCATAACTCACATTCATTATACAAATGTAATCCTGCATAATGATAATCTTTAACAAAATGTGCTTTTGTTCTGTATGGATTATTTATCGTTGTACGCTTTTCAATTTCACATATTCTGTTGCTTTTCATACAGCACCTCTTTAAATTAATTTTATGTCTTGATTTTATATCAAGCAGATGGTATAATCAATGTATAATCATACACCAATTATTGTAATTTCATTCCAAAAAGGAGTCAATTATGTATCCTGAAAAGTTAAATAAAAATGTTCCATATTGCTATACAGCGTATGAAGGTAACTATATACAGTGTTTTACAATGCACAATTACAGCATCGGTATGCATATGCAGGACTTTTTTGAAATTAATATAGTTACAAAGGGCGAAGGAATGCATTATATTGAGAGAAACAAATTAAATGCATTCTCCGGCTGTGTTTTTGTTATACCACCTAAAATCCCTCACGGCTATTCAGGAAGAAAAGGCTTTGACGTCTGCCATATTCTCATTAATTATAAATTCATCGAAAAATATGCACGCGATTTGAAGTTGCTCCCGGCTTTTTTCAAGCTGTTTAATATAGAGCCTCTTTTACGTTCTACAGCCTCCGAGACATTGCATTTGACACTTGATAATAATCAGCAAAAAAAAGTCAAAGCTTTAACAGATGCATTGGAAGAGGCTTTAAAGGCTTCAAATCCGGTTGGTATCGTTACATCAAACAGCCTTGCTATGATACTTATTGCATATTTATGTGAGTTATTTGACAAAAATTCTGCCTCAGTCCCCGACAACTCGCCCGACAATGCATTTATAAACACACTCACGCTGATACATGAGCATTATAACGAAAAGCTTACAATTGATTATCTTGCGCATACTGCCCAGCTTTCAAGAAGTGCCTTTATAAGGAAATTCAATGAAATCTGCAAAACCTCACCTGCAAAATATATAACAGGTGTAAGAATTGATGCAGCAAGACATATGCTTTTATACTCAACTTTGTCAATCGAAGAAATAGCATCAGAATGCGGTTTTTACGATGCCGCACATTTCACCAAGACCTTTGTGGCCGAAATCGGTCAAACCCCAAACTCCTACAGAAAAAGTCCATCGTAAAAACAAAAATGAGGATACCGTTTCCGATATCCTCAAAAGTTCGCTGTTATTTAAAATTATTATTCTTCAACAACTGTTCTTGAAAGTGTAATTACATCAGCTTCCTGAGCTTTTTCACACTCTAAGATTGTTTCAAAGAAGCTTACGGGAACAAAGGTTCTGTCCTCAATAATAACCGGTGCAGCTTCAAGCTCCTGCGGCATCATTCTTGATTTATTGTACGCATTTGTACCAACAACGAAATTAACGCCCATCGGAACAGTACCGATTGTTACTGCCTTAAGCTCGCCATCCCATGCAACCTCAAGGTCTAATGCCTCTGCAATTGCTCTTACGGGAACAACCTTAACACCGTCGATATCTGTAATATCAACAGTAACCTCACCTGCTGCAACCTTTACAGCTTCAACAGCAACCTCTTCCTCAACTTCACCTTCTTGATCACCATCACCGATACGGCTGTTTAAAACGATAATCTTCTCAGGTGTTGTCTGGGGCGGAATGCTTCTTGTTGACATAGTGTAGAGTGCAACAACAGTTTTTCCGTCGATATCGGCATCTACCTTTTCACCATTTGCATCAAACACATTATCCTGTGTGTTAATTACAAGGCTTCCTGCGGCATTGATATAGCCTTCCTCCTGCTTCTGATATGTTCCAACATCAACTAAAGTCTCACCCTCACCGTCAATAACGATTACATCAGCGGTATAGGTTGTCGGAAGTACCATCGGAGCAGGGCTGTTGCCATTTACGTATGCAGTGAATGCATCGCCGTCTTTTATCTCTGCCTTTTCACCCTTCTCATCAATTATGAGAGTGTACTCATCCACAACAAAACGGATTTCGTTTTCATTCTCATCAATTGCCTCAAGGTATTCCTCGGTAATTTTAGCATCCTTGCATACTGCACTGATATACTCGATTCCTGCCTCGGGCGGAGTTGCTGTCTCATCACCGATAGTGGTAGCCTCACCTTCTACCTCCTCTGCATCAATCAGCATAATGTCACCCTGTACAACCTCAGGTGTAATGTAATCGAGGCTCACATTCGGCTCTTCCTCTGCAAATGCAACAGATGCACTTGAAAGTGCCGCTATAAGCATAAGTAAAACTGTTTTTTTCATAGATTTTTTCCTCCTGTTTTTTGGGGTTTTTTATTGTTTATATTACGTTAGACGAACTGTTTTTTAAAAAGTTCCCGATTTTCCAAAAATTTTTTTAATATTTTTTTATTTTAAAGAAATAATAATTTTGTACACTGTACAGAAAGGACCTGATTATATATGAAGCAATTTAGATTTTTTATACTTGTATCAGCTCTTTCACTCTCCCTCACCGCTTGCGGAAGAAACAATGACAGTAAAAATCAGACACCAACTCCCACAGCTTCGCCTTCAGCATCATCAAATACCGATATGGCTGACGGTGCAAAAAGCGGCGGCAACGATTTGGGCGATGCCGCAAATGATATTGTGGATGGTGCAGGAAATGCTGTAAAGGGCGCTGTTGATGGGGTAGAAAACGCTGTCGGAAATGTAACCGGCAACAGATAAAAATACGGGGCTGTCATTTTTAATGTACAGTCCCGTATTTTTTATGTTGAAAATTTTAAAATAATATTGTATAATATCATTATTATCGGAGGTGTTTAAAATGGCGGTATCCCGGCAGAATAAAAACAAATATTTAAGAACATATCTTCAGGATCTTCCCGATTTTGTGTTTTCATACATAGAAGAATACTACAGCGGTGAAAGCGTCAATACCAAGCTTGCATATACACTTGACATTAAGGTTTTTTTTGATTTTTTAAGATTTGAAGGAAACTTCCAATATGACAGCAACGAAGCCTTTACCGTCAATGATATGAATAGTGTGACACCGGTTATTCTTATACATTTTAAATCCTATTTAAGAGAGTATGAGGTTGAATATCTCTCACCCAAGGGACGGCCTGTAAAAAGAGTTCTAAAGAATTCAGCCTACGGGATTAACCGAAAGCTTTCTGCTGTACGAGGTCTTTTCATATATCTTTACAAAACAGAGCAGATTTCGCAAAACGTAACCGATAAGGTCGATTTTATGAAGCTGCATCAGAAAATTAAAAAGCCTCTTACCACTCAGGAAATGGTTAAGCTTATCGACATTCTTTTTAACGGCGAAAACTATTTTGAAGGCAGACTTTTGGCTGAATATCAAAGACGCAAGCTCCGCGACATTGCACTATTTATTACATATCTCGGAACAGGCGTCAGAGTAAGCGAGCTTGTTTCTTTAAACGTGGGAGACATAGATTTTGATACCGAAAGTAATATCGGTTCATTTATTGTAACACGAAAAGGCGGAGACCAGCAGGAAATCTTTATGCCGCCGCAGGTTTATGAGGCAATGAAAAATTATACAGACTCATTGAACGCAAAGGATCAGGACCCGCTCTTTTTAAACCGTTCGGGACAGAGAATAAAGGTTGGCGGAGTTGAAAAGCTTTTAAAATCCTACTGCAATGCTGTAGGCATAACGCACCCCGACAAAACACGCCCGCACGCATTAAGACGAACATTTGCCTGCCAGCTTCTTGCTGACGGCGTTGATATAAAGATGGTGGCAGAGCTTATGGGCCATAAAAACATTGAAGTCACACACAAATACTATGCTCAATATTCATCAGAGCAAAGACGTGAAATAATGAAGGAACACAAGGTATTTGAAGAATCCGAAAAATAATAGGAATTTTTTGTAATATATATTGAATATTAGTAATATATATGATATTATTATATTCAAAATTATTGGGAAGGACACAGTTAACATATGAAAAAAATCAAAAATCTACTTTTAACACTATTTCTTCTTACACTATCAACGTCATATGCTTATGCCAAAGATATAACAGTTAATGTTACAATTAACGATAACGATGCAATCAGAATTCCCGAAACTGCACGTTTTAATATATTTACCAAAGATGGCGTATGGCTTGAAAATGACTGTATTGAGATTTTCCACGACACAAAAACCGCAGCTGTTACTTTTACAGTACCTGATAATGAGAATGTGTTTACTTTGACACCAACAATCGGCCTTACAGATGTTACATATAATGACAAGACATATAAAACAGGTGAGAAAATCGAAATAGTAACCGACGAAAACGACTTAGCATCAATAGAAGTAACGCCGCTTTTTATACCGCCTACAGGCTTGAAAACAAACACACTCACACTGTATTTTGACGTGCTTAACAAAGGTACACCAATTGAATCTGATGCACGATTCAATCTCTTTGACGAAAATGGTGAATGGCTTGCAAACGATGCAGTGCATATAGTAAACGGCGGAGAAAGAGTTGAACTCACCTTCAATCTTCCTCCCTATTACACAGGACAAAAATTCCGTTTAACTCCGACAGTCGGAATGACAAGTGTTAATTACAACGGCACCGAATGCAAAATCGACGAAACAATTGAGCTTGAAACCTACGCATATGAGGACGAGAACAAAGAAATTGTAATCGGAAACTTTTTTCATTTGAATTTAACGCCGCTTAACAAATATCCCGAATTTGTTATTGACCATAAATTCCGCGAAAAGGCAACTGAATTTGTGAATGCAAGCGGAATTGACAGTAAAACCAATTATCTTATCTGGGTATCAAAGAAGGATTATACAGTATCTGTATTCCTCGGAAAAGCAGGCGAATGGGAGTTTGTAAATGCGTTTGACTGCGCAATCGGTGCACCAAACACTCCAACAATTACAGGAGCATTTGAATATTTCCAACATCAGGAAAGATGGAATTATGATACATACTATGTAGGACCTATTATGAGGTTTGCGCCAAAAGGTTATGCCCTTCACAGCACACTTATACGCTACAACGGTCAGAATGCAGATGCAAGACTCAGAATGATGATATCGCACGGTTGCGTAAGACTTGCTCCCTCATCAATCAACTGGCTTGTTGAATATATACCTCTTAAAACACGAGTTTATGTAACCGAATAACATTTTATTGTATCAAAACCAATTCAGGCTTTTGAAAAAATTTTAATTTTTTTCATAAACCCCTTGACTTTATCGTTTTAAAGTGGTAATATACAAACAATAAATGCGTTTTGAGCAGAAATAAGTACGTATGGAAAGAACCTTGAGAGAGTTGCCGGGTGGTGCGAGGCAATGGGGATAGCCACACCGAATTCCTTCTGTTAGCAGTGCACCGAACAAAAGTAATTTCAAGTAGGCTGCAACGGGTGTTCCCGTCATAGAACTAAGGTATGTCAGTACCTGATAAGGTCGATGTCGTGAGGCATCGGCGAACTGAGGTGGTACCACGGGAGTAATGATTATCTCGTCCTCTGTATTCTTTTTCAGAATGCAGAGGACGTTTTTTTATTAAATCAAGCTAAGTTATGCCACACTGTAAATATAAGGTGCACATTTTATTTAAGCGTCGGCTTTAACCAAAATTAATTTATTTAGAAAGAAGAGAGACAACTATGCAAATGACTTTTCACAGAAAGCTTCCTATTCCTCAGGAGGTAAAAAAAGAATATTCGTTAAATGAAAAAATGATAAAGGTTAAAGCATCAAGAGATGAAGATATACGTTCAGTATTTAACGGTACTCTGGATAAATTCATTCTGATTATAGGCCCTTGTTCAGCAGACCACGCAGAACCGGTTCTCGAATATATCGGAAGGCTTCGCAAAATCGAGGATGAGGTTTCCGATAAAATAATAATAATTCCGAGAATTTATACAAACAAGCCGAGGACCACAGGTCAGGGGTACAAAGGTATGCTCCATCAGCCCGACCCGGATGCAAAACCCGATATGTACAAGGGTATTGTCGCAATCCGTGAGCTTCATCTGTCCGCTCTAAAGGACTACGACTTTACTTGTGCAGATGAAATGCTTTACCCCGAAAACTACCGCTACCTGTCCGACCTTCTTTCCTACGTCGCAATAGGTGCACGTTCTGTTGAAAATCAACAGCACAGATTAACTGCAAGCGGAATTGAAGCTCCTGTCGGCATGAAAAATCCTACCGGCGGAGATTTGAGTGTTATGATGAATTCAATAGTTGCGGCACAATCAAGCCACACCTTCCTGTATCGCGGCTGGGAGGTCACAAGCGAGGGAAATCCTTATGCACACGCAATTTTAAGAGGGTATGTCGACTTCACCGGCAGAAGCGTTTCAAACTATCATTACGAAGACCTTTTAAGAGTTCGTGAGCTTTACGAAAATTCAGGCCTTGCAAATCCGTCTGTAATTGTTGACACCAATCACAACAACTCCGGAAAAAAATATCTTGAACAGATTCGTATAGCAAAGGATGTTGTTTACAGCCGCAATCAGAACAGCGATATTAAAAAGCTTGTAAAAGGGCTTATGATTGAAAGCTATATCGAAGACGGTGCACAAAGCATCGGAGAACACACCTTCGGCAAATCAATCACAGACCCCTGTCTTGGTTGGGAGAAAACAAAGCAGCTTATATATGATATTGCAGATAAACTTTAAAAGAGGTATAATCATATGAATGAACTTAAAAATGCAAGAGATGCAATAAACAAGATTGATAAACAAATGGCACAGTTATTCCAAAAGCGAATGGATGCCGTAAAGCTCGTTACTGCATACAAAAAAGAAAACGGCATACCCGTTGATGATTTTAAAAGAGAAGCTGAAATTATAAAGCAAAACTCCGAATTGATTAACAACGAAGAATACAAAGCCTACTATGTCAATTTCTTAAAGAATACAATTAAGCTTTCAAAGGATATGCAGCATAAGCTTTTAGAAGGAATGAAAGTCGGCTACAGCGGAACAAGTGGCGCATTTGCAAACATTGCCGCCAAAAAAATTTTTCCCGATGCCGAATGTGTTCCCTATCCCGACTTTAAATCGGCATACACCGCCTGCGAAAACGGTGAATGTGACTGCGTAATTCTTCCGGTTGAAAACAGTTATAACGGCGACGTCGGAAATGTTCTCGACCTTGCATTCTTCGGTTCTTTATATATAAACGGTATATACGAGGCGGAGATTATACAAAATCTTTTAGGTATCAAAGGCACATCAATTGAAGATGTAAAAACTGTTATAAGCCACCCTCAAGCTCTCGGTCAGTGTGCCGACTTTATAGAAAAGCACGGTTTTAATACAGAAGAAGCTGTAAACACTGCAATTGCTGCAAAAGCGATTGCAACAAATAAAGACAAAAGTGTTGCGGCAATAGCAAGCGCAGAGGCCGCTGAAATGTTCGGACTTTCTGTACTTGCCACGCACATAAACAAAAGCAGTACCAATACTACACGCTTTGCTGTTTTCTCCCGTTCAAAGCGAGCATCTTCACAATCCGACGAAAGATTTATAATGCTCTTTACGGTAAAAAACTCTGCCGGTTCTTTAGGCACTGCAATATCGGTAATAGGGCAGCACGGCTTCAACTTGCGGGCATTAAAAAGCAGACCGACAAAGGAACTTACATGGGATTATTACTTCTATGCAGAGGGCGAAGGAAATATAGACAGTCCCGAAGGTAATGCAATGCTCAATGAGCTTTCAAAGTGCTGTGCAGACCTTAAAGTGCTCGGCGCATACCAAAAAGAAATTCATATATAATCAGGAGACAAAATATGATTATTCCGATAAAAACACAATCAGGAGAATATAATATATACTTTGAAAGAGGTGCTTTGGCAAAAGCCGGAGACTACTTCAGGCTTGACAGAAAAGTTATGATTGTAACAGACACAGGCGTACCGGGTGAATATTCAAAAAAGGTGGCAGAATTCTGCAAAGAGCCTGTTATAATCACTATTGATATGGGTGAAAAATCAAAAAACATTGATACATTCAAATATCTTCTTGAATGCCTTGTAAACAACAACTTCACAAGAAGCGACTGTGTTGTTGCTGTAGGAGGCGGCGTTGTAGGAGACCTTTCGGGTTTTGTTGCCTCTGCTTATATGAGAGGTATCGACTTCTATAATGTCCCCACTACTCTTCTTTCTCAGGTGGATTCTTCAATAGGCGGAAAAACCGCCATAGATTTTATGGGACTTAAAAACATCGTCGGGGCATTTTATCCGCCAAAAGCGGTAATTATCGATTCCGAAACACTCAAAACCCTTCCCGAAAGACAACTTTCAAACGGACTTTCGGAATCTGTAAAAATGGCTTTAACGAGCGACATCGAACTATTTGGCATCTTTGAAAATGACGATATTTATGCTAATCTTGACACAATTATAGAACGCTCACTTATGATAAAAAAGCACGTGGTGGAAAATGACGAAAAAGAATCGGGGCTCAGAAAAATACTCAATTTCGGTCACACACTTGCTCACTCAATTGAAGCAGTAAACGAACTTTCTGCATACTATCATGGAGAATGTGTAAGTATAGGGATGGTTCCGATGTGCTCCGAAAATGTAAGAAAACGTCTTATTCCTATTCTTGAAAAACTGAAATTACCTACCGAATGTAAATATTCAGCAGACGAGCTTATCAAAGCTTGCAGACACGACAAAAAAGCATCGGGTGATGACATAACGATTGTTTTCGTGCCCGAAATCGGGAGCTACGAGCTTTGCAAAATGCCTTTTAATAAATTTGAGGACTTGGTTAAGGAGGTTTATGACAAATGAAAAATGTGTTCGGCAATAATATAAGCGTTACCGTTTTCGGAGAAAGCCACGGAACATCTATAGGCGTTGTTATAGACGGATTACCTCCCGGGCTCGGCGTGGATTTAGAATATATCTCCCACCTTCTTACCCTTAGAAGACCCGAAGGAAGCATTTCTACCCAAAGGCAGGAAAAAGACGAGTTTGAAATTCAAAGCGGTGTTTTTGAAGGAAAAACAACCGGAACACCCTTGTGTATTATCATTCCCAATAAGGATACAATATCAAAGGATTATTCAGATACACGCTATCTTGCACGCCCCTCCCATGCAGATTATACCGGAAACTGTAAATATCACGGATATGAAGATTACAGAGGCGGAGGACACTTTAGCGGTAGAATTACTGCGGCTTTGGTGGCGGCGGGTGCGGTTGTGCTCCCTGCCCTCAACAAAAAGGGTATTAAAATCGGAACACACATAAAAAAATGTGCAGGCATATCAGATAGCGATTTTTCCGAAAATCCGGAAAAAGAAATAGAAAGCTTATACAATAAAAAATTTGCAGTACTTGACGATGAAGCAGGCGAAAAGATGCAGAGCGCAATACTTGATGCAAAAAAAGAAGGTAACAGCGTCGGCGGTATATTGGAAACTGTAATAACAGGACTCGACAGCGGACTTGGAGAGCCTATGTTCGATTCAATAGAAAGCCTTCTTTCCCACGCATTGTTCTCTATTCCTGGAATAAAAGGCGTTGAATTCGGAGCAGGCTTTGCTATAGCGGATATGAGCGGAAAAGAGGCTAACGACTGCTTTTGTTCAACTGACGGAAAAATTTATACAAAAACAAATAATTCAGGCGGTATAAACGGCGGTATCACAAACGGTATGCCCGTAATTTTCAGATGTGCAATGCGTCCGACTCCGACACTTGGTATTGCACAAAATACAGTTAATATACAAACTAAAGAGAATACACTATTAAATTCAAAAGGCAGACATGACCCTTGTATCGTTCACAGAGCAAGAATTGTGGTGGATTGTGTAACCGCTTTGGCTTTATGCGATATTCTCTCGGGAAGATACGGAACAGATTGGTTGGCGAATTAAATGAATTACGGATGTATAGCAGAAAAATTAGGTCACAGCTTTTCCAAAGATATACATAATATGCTGTTTAACTACAGCTATGAGCTTAAAGAATTATCTTCGGATGAGCTTGACGACTTTATGAAAAATAAAAATTTCAAAGCAATAAATGTAACCATTCCATACAAAGAGGCTGTTATTCCCTACCTTGATGAAATAAGCGAAATTGCGAAGAAAATAGGAGCTGTAAATACTATAGTTAATGAAAACGGCTGTTTGAAGGGTTATAATACCGATTTTTCGGGTATGGTTGCTCTTTTAGAGAAAAACAAAATTTCTTTAAAGGGCAAAAAAGTTCTCATACTCGGAAGCGGCGGCACGTCAAAGACTGCTTTGGCTGTTTGTGAAAGTATGGAATGCAGTGAGGTTTTTCGTGTATCACGCAACGCTAAAGAGGATTGCATAACCTATGCTGAGGCAAAAGAAAAACACACAGACAGCGAAATAATTATTAATACCACTCCCGTCGGTATGTATCCGAATATATACCATTCACCGATTGAAATTAAAGACTACCCGAATTTATATGCTGTTATTGATGCTGTGTACAACCCGCTTCGTTCAAAGCTCGTATGTGATGCCGAGAAACTAAAAATCAAAGCTGTCGGCGGATTGTATATGCTTGTTTCCCAAGCTGCAATAGCCGCAGAGAAGTTTATAAACGAAAAGGTGAATTGGGCAAACATTGATAAGATATACCACAAGCTTTTGCTTAATAAAACAAATATCGTACTTATCGGTATGCCCGGAAGCGGTAAAACAACAATCGGAAAGCTCCTTGCAGAAGATATCGGTTTTGAGTTTATTGATACCGACGATGAGATTATAAAAAGAGAAAACAAATCTATTCCCGAAATCTTTAAAGAAGTCGGAGAAGCAGGTTTTCGCAAAATTGAAACTGAAGTTATCAAATCGGTCGCACTAAAACAAGGCGCTGTAATATCTACCGGCGGAGGCGTAGTTCTTAATCCGGTAAATATAGAGCTACTATGCGAAAACGGCAGAATATATTTTATTGACAGACCTTTGGAAAATCTTACGGCAACATCGGACAGACCTCTTTCAAGTAACAAATCGGACCTCGAAAAGCGTTATCAAGAACGATATCCGATATATTGCTCAACTTGTGATAAACACATAAAAATTTCAGATAATCCGATTGATAACAAAAACATAATTAAATCAGATTTTTATAATGAAGATACTTTAATATAGTGTGGTGAAAATAATATGAATGTCATTATAGAAAAATCAACCGCAACAGGTACAGTCTATGCCCCGCCGTCAAAAAGTATGGCTCACCGAATGTTGATATGTTCTTCTCTGGGTGACGGTGCCGTAATTTCAAATATTTCCTTATCAAAAGACATAGTTGCTACGGCTGAATGTTTGAAAAGTATGGGTGCGACTATCGATTTTAATGAAAATACTGCAAAAGTATGCGGTATTAATCCAAAAAAAATCAAAAGCGGAACAACCTTGTTTTGCGATGAAAGTGGCAGTACATTAAGATTTTTACTTCCTCTTTGTTTATTATCAGGCGAGCGTATAACCTTAAAAGGAAGCAGAAGACTCTTTGAAAGACCTCTGTCTGTCTATGAGAATATATGCAAAGAGCAGAATATATTTTTCCAAAAAAATGAAAAATCCGTAACCGTTTGCGGAATACTTACTCCCGGAAAATATACCGTACCGGGCGATATTTCAAGTCAATTCATATCGGGCTTATTATTTGCTTTGCCTCTGCTTTCAGGAAATAGTACAATCACCGTAACAGGAAATTTTGAAAGTGCGTCGTATATTGACCTCACACTCCAAGCTCTTGAATACTTTGGTATAGAAATTGAACGTGAGGATAATGTTTTTCATATTAAAGGCAACCAAAAATATATAGGAAGAGATGCCTCGGTTGAGGGCGATTATTCAAATGCGGCATTTCTTGATGCGTTCAATCTTTTAGGCTCAAATGTAAAAGTTGCGGGACTTAATAAAGAAAGCCTGCAGGGAGACAGAATTTACCTTGATATATTCAAAAGGCTTCAAGGCTCTGACAGATGCTTTGATTTATCAGACTGCCCCGACCTTGCACCGGTTATGTTTGCAATGGCAGCTTACTTTGGCGGTGCAACTTTTACGGGGACATCACGGCTAAAAATAAAAGAAAGCAACCGCGCACAGGCAATGGCGGATGAACTTTTAAAATTCGGCATACAAACTACTATTAAAGAAAACTCTGTTATAATACATAACGGAACATTGAAAAAGCCAACTGAAATACTATATGGTCATAATGACCACAGAATAGTAATGTCTCTTTCTCTTTTGTGCTCTGTAACGGGCGGAGAGATAGAAGGAGCAGAAGCCGTTTCAAAAAGCTATCCTGATTTTTTTGATGTTATCAGAAATTCAGGCATAAAATTAAAAGAAAAGGTTGATTAAACCAAATAAAAATGGGATACTGAAATGATAATTACCAACTTCAGTATCCCTTTAATTTTAAGCTAAATTATTCAGCATCCTCAGCTTCGTTCTCTTCAATGAACTTTGCGATATCAACAGGAGCATCCTCTTCGATTACTTCTGCTTCTTCAACAACAGCGGGAGCTTCTTCCTTAACTTCTTCCTTTGCAGGAGCAATTAAAGCTCTGATTGAAAGGCTGATCTTTCCTGCTTCCCAATCAATTGCTGTAATCTTAGCCTCAACCTCATCACCGATTGTAAGTACATCCTCGGGCTTATCGATTCTGCGATCAGCAATCTGTGAAATGTGGATAAGACCGTCAACACTCGGCATAAGTTCGCAGAATGCGCCGAACGGCATAATTCTTACAACCTTACACTTAACAACGTCATCAACGTTATACTTAGCCTTTGCGATAACCCAAGGATTATCCTCAGCCTTCTTGTATCCGAGAGAAATCTTCTTTGTCTCAGCGTTAAGCTCCTTGATGTAAACAGTAACTACATCGCCTTCCTTAACAACCTCTGACGGATGCTTAATTTTATTCCATGAAAGCTCTGAAATATGAACAAGTCCGTCAACTCCGCCCAAGTCAACAAATGCACCAAAGCTTGTAAGAGACTTAACAGCACCTGTGTACTCCTTGTCAACCTCTGCAGATGACCAGAATGCATCTTCAACAGCCTTCTTCTCTTCTTCAAGTACAGAACGAACCGAACCCACAAAACGCTTTCTGCGTTCATCCATGTCGATAAGTCTTAACTTTACTTCAGTATTAAGTAATGTGTCCAAATCCTGAACAAATCTTAATGCGGCATGTCTTGCGGGAACAAATACCTGAGTCTGGTTAACCAAAGCAATTACGCCGCCCTTGATGGCTTTAATAATCTTGCCCTCAAGAACTTCTTTGTTCTCAAATGCCTCCTTCATCTTGTTCCAGCTTTCCATTGCAACAAGCTTCTTTCTTGAGAGAACAACCTTGCCCTCAGCGTCGTTAACACCAACAACGTAAACCTTGATTTCATCACCGGGCTTCACCAAATCGGTAACCTTAGCATACGGATCATCGCTCAGCTGGTCGGCAGCCAACTGACCATTGTACTTGAAACCGCCAAGGTCAACGATAACCTCATTATTGCGAATCTCAACTACAGTACCATCGACAATATCACCGTTGTTCAGGGTCTTGCTCTCAGATTGAGCAAAAAGCTCAGCAAAAGACTCTTCGTTTGTTAATTTTTCGTCCATCGTTGTAATAACCTCCTCGATAATACCCCCGGGCGTCGAAGCACCGGCAGTAATACCTATCTTTTTATTTTTTATATCCGCATCGGACGGTATGTCCTTTGCAGTTTCGATAAAGTAAGCAATCGGACAGTTTGCTTTGGCAATTTCAAATAGCTTCGCGGTGTTCGAGCTTTTAATTCCACCTACGACAAACATAACGTCACTCTCTGCCGAAAGAGCTGCCGCTTCCTCCTGCCTATCTTTAGTCGCATTACATATTGTATCAAAAACTACTACACTTTGGCAAGTGTTTTTAATATTTTTTACGATTTTACCAAATAATTCTTTATTTATTGTGGTTTGTGCAACAATACAAACATCGTTTTTTGCAAAATTTTCGCACATTTTGTCGTTTTCATCATAGGTAATGTACGCTTTATCATCACACCAACCGTTTATCCCAATTACCTCCGGATGATTTTTATCTCCGACAATAACTATTTTATACCCTTTATCCGAATGTTCTTTAACAATTTTATGGATTTTGGCAACAAAAGGACACGTCAGGTCGACATATTCAATGCCTTTATCGGTTATTTCATCAATTACAACCTTTTTCACACCGTGAGTCCTTATTATCATAGTTCTGTCAGAGGAAGCATCGGAAACATCGCTATATGTCAAAACTCCCTTTGATGCTAAATCTTCAATAACACTTCTGTTATGAATAAGCTCGCCGAGAACTCCTATCTTCTCTCCTTGTTCTACTCTTTTGTAAACCTCATCAACCGCACGCTTTACACCATAGCAAAAGCCTGCAGTTTTTGCTACCTTAATACTCATTTATCAAGACACACCCTTATTCTACCAGTTATATTCCTTCCCCATAAGAAGTATTTCCTGCATCTTTTCCTCACTTATCTTTTTAGAGTCAACCATTGTATCAAGAACCTTTTCCTGCCTTTTGTGGGCTAAAGCGGGATTTACCTTTGGGGAATACACACTCGGTGCATTCGGAACGCCCGCCAAAAGCGACGCTTCATATTCATTCATATCGCAAGGCTCTTTCCTAAAATAACCCACTGATGCATCATAAATATTATAATAACCGCTTCCATAGTAAATACAGTTGAAATAAAGCTCAAGCACTTCTTCTTTTGTATATGTATTCTCAATATCAATAGCAGTAAAAATTTCAGCTATCTTTCTTTCTAAAGTATTATCAAGCGGAAAATACATATTCTTCGCAAGCTGTTGTGATATTGTGCTTCCTCCCTCTTTTAATGACCTTGTTTTTATATCGGTAATAATCGCCCTGAGCGTACCGATAAAATCAAAGCCGTTATGAGAGAAAAAACGTCTGTCCTCAACAGAGACTACGGCATCAATATAAAATTGAGGTATATTTTCTATACCGTAAAAGCTGTCGTTACCTCTTATTTCGGCAACCTTTTCCTCAATCGGTACTTTTTCAACAGCTTCCTTGTATTTATTATATGAGGATATAAAAACAAGTACCGGTAGTGCAATTATAAGCACAAGCACAACAGTAAAAAAGCTCTTAATGCTACCCATATTCTTTATTTTTTACGCACCTATGAACATATACAAAACACCGATAAGAATAGGCACTATCATTGCCACTGCAACAACACCGCAAATTATCTTTTTTGTTTTGTCATCAAATCTCATTATTCTTCTCTCCTTTAGTCTTATTTTTTCTCTTTTCCCTTAATTCCTTAAAAAACTGTGCTATAACACTTCTGCACTCATCTTCCATTACTCCGCCTTGATACCAAACCTTATGTGGGAGAGCACAAGATAAGTCACACACACTGCCGCAGGCACCTGATTTTTCATCGTATGCACCAAAATACAGCTTGTCTATCCTCGCGGAAATAATTGCACCCATACACATCGGACATGGCTCCAACGTCACATACATTTCACACTCCGGCAGTCTCCAGCCGCCAAGTTTTTTGCACGCTTTATCTATAGCAACAATTTCAGCGTGAAGAAGTGCATTTTTCTTGGTTTCTCTTTTATTGTAGCCGCGTGCGATAACAGCACCGTTATGCACAATAACAGCACCTATAGGTATCTCCCCTATATCTGTAGCTTTCTTTGCCTGTTTTAAGGCTTCCTTCATATACTGCATACGCATACTCCAAAAAAATAATAAAAAGGCTGAATATATTTCTATACTCAGCCTAATGGAGCGGAAGACGAGATTCGAACTCGCGACGTTCACCTTGGCAAGGTGACGCTCTACCACTGAGCCACTCCCGCGTATCAACAAAAAATATAATACCACATTTCTTTAGTTTTGTCAATACTTTTTTTATAATTTTTTTATACAGAAAAAAATGTAATATTTTATTGAAATTTAGTGCTAAAAGCTCTTTACAATTTGAGAAAAAAAAGGTACAATATATATGTAGTTTTATGTGCATTTGTAAAAACGGCGAAAATATCGCCTTATAACAACACTTGAAAGGAAAGATACTATGGAAGCAGTCAGAAGAATTTATGTCGAAAAAAAGGAAGGCTTTGACGTTGAGGCAAGAGGTGTCCTCAAGGACCTTTCGGAAAACCTTTCTCTTACAGGCCTTAAAAGCGTTCGTATTGTAAACAGATACGATGTATCAGGCATATCGGATGAGGAATATCAAAAGGCAAGGACTCTTATATTCTCCGAGCCTCCCGTTGATAATTGCTACGACGAGGAGCTACCCATCGATAAGGACGCAAAGGTTTTTGCGGTTGAATATCTTCCCGGTCAATTTGACCAGCGTGCCGCAAGCTGCAGTGAGTGTATTTCTATACTTACCGAGAAAGACCGTCCCGATGTACGTTCGGCAAAGCTTTACATCTTAAGCGGCGATATTTCAGACGAGAATCTTGCAAGCATTAAAAAATATATCATCAACCCGGTGGAAGCAAGAGAAGCTTCTTTAGATAAGCCCACATCTCTTGTTATGACCTCAGACATCCCCGAGGATGTAAAGACTGTTGAAGGTTTTTGCGATATGAGCTCTGATGAAATAGATAATTTCTTAAGTGAGATGGGCTTTGCAATGGACAAGGATGACCTTGAATTCTGTCGTGCATATTTTAAGGACACAGAAAAGCGTGACCCGACAGTAACCGAGCTTCGTATGATTGATACATACTGGTCCGACCACTGCCGTCACACAACCTTCTCAACGAGAATCAATAATGTTACAATTAATGAAGGTAAATATAAAAGTCTTATAAGCGATGCGTATGAGGAATACAAAAAGGCTAAAAAAGAGCTTTATGCTCCCGACCGTGACACCTGCCTTATGAATATGGCTACAATAATTGTAAAACAGCTCAAAAAGCGCGGTCTTTTAAAGGAAATCGACCAGTCAGAGGAGATTAATGCCTGCAGTATTGTTGTTCCCGTTGATGTTGACGGAAAAGACGAGGACTGGCTGATTATGTTCAAGAACGAAACACATAACCACCCGACAGAAATCGAACCGTTCGGCGGTGCGGCTACGTGTCTTGGCGGTGCAATCCGTGACCCGTTATCAGGCAGAAGCTATGTTTATCAGGCTATGCGTGTAACAGGTAGCGGCGACCCGAGAAAGACACTTTCTGAAACACTTCCCGGCAAGCTAATGCAGAGAAAGATTACAAAGGGTGCCGCATCGGGCTATTCTTCATACGGTAACCAGATAGGACTTGCAACAGGTCAGGTTGTTGAAATCTACCACGAAGGCTATGTTGCAAAGAGAATGGAAATCGGTGCTGTTATAGGTGCCGCTCCCAAGAAGAATGTTATTCGTATGACACCCGAAGCAGGTGACGTTGTTGTACTTTTAGGCGGCAGAACAGGAAGAGACGGCGTCGGCGGTGCAACAGGTTCATCAAAGGCACACACAGAGGAATCGGTTACAACCTGCGGAAGTGAAGTTCAGAAGGGTAACCCCCCCGTTGAGAGAAAAATCCAGAGACTTTTCAGAAACGAAAAGGTTACTACTTTAATCAAGCGTTGTAACGACTTCGGTGCAGGCGGCGTATCTGTTGCAATCGGTGAACTCGCAGACGGACTTGTTATAAATCTTGACAAGGTACCCAAAAAGTATGACGGACTTGACGGCACAGAGCTTGCAATATCAGAGTCACAGGAGCGTATGGCTGTTGTGGTTGCCGCAAGCGATGCCGAAAAGTTTATTGAATATGCAAACGAAGAAAACTTAGAAGCAAATATAGTTGCAGAAGTAACCGATAAAAACAGACTTACAATGCATTGGAGAGGAAAAACAGTCTGCGACATTTCAAGAGACTTCTTAAATACCAATGGTGCAACAAAGAATACAGATATCGAAGTTGTAGTTCCGGACGATAACACATCTTGCTTCAAACCCGAAGTTGTTGTTGACGTTAAGAAAAAGTGGCTTGATACTTTGGGAGCACTTAATGTCTGCTCACAAAAAGGTCTTTGCGAAATGTTCGACTCAACAATCGGTGCAAATACGGTACTTATGCCTTTCGGCGGTCTTTATCAGCTTACTCCGTCCGACGGTATGGCGGCTAAAGTTCCCGTTCTCGACGGAAAGACAAACACAGCTACAATTATGACCTACGGCTATGACCCGTATATTTCATCGGTAAGCCCATTCCACGGTGCTGTATATGCTGTAATAGAATCTGTATCAAAGGCTGTAGCCCTCGGTGCAGACTATAAGAAGATTTACCTTACATTCCAGGAATATTTTGAAAGACTCGGAAACGACCCGAAGCGTTGGGGCAAGCCCTTTGCCGCATTACTCGGTGCATACAGAGTTCAGCTTGAACTTGGTATCGCTGCAATAGGCGGTAAGGACTCAATGAGCGGAAGCTTTAATGAGCTTGATGTTCCCCCCACCCTTACATCCTTCGCTGTTGCTCCGGCAAAAGCTGACAAGGTTATTTCTCAGGAGCTTAAAAAGAGCGGCACAAAGCTTGTTATGTACTCACTCTCACGTGATGAAAAGGATATGCCCGATTTTGACAAGCTAAAAGTTATGTATGATACAGTATACTCACTCATTCAGGAGAATAAGGTTCTCTCATCCTGCACTGTTAAGTCACATGGTATATGTGAGACTGTTTCAAAGATGGCATTCGGTAATATGATAGGTGTTGAACTTGCGTCCGACGTAACAAACGATGTACTCTTCTATGCTCCTTTAGGTTCAATCATTCTTGAGGTTGAAAAGGATACAGAAACACCGGGTGCAACCGTTATCGGTTATACAACAGATAATAAGGCAATCACAGGCTCAGGAATTGAAATTTCATTAGATGAAGCTTCCGCAGCTTGGCAGAAACCTCTCGAGAAGGTATTCCCGACAAGAACAAAGGACGAGGACAAGGAGCCCGAAACATACAGCTCTTTCGATAAATCTCCTGCAATTGCAACAGATAAGTTTGCAAAGCCGAGAGTATTTATCCCCGTATTCCCCGGAACAAACTGCGAATACGATACCAAAAGAGTATTTGAGAATGCAGGTGCAGTTGCAGATGTATTCGTTATAAGAAACTTAACTGCCGAGGATGTAACATATTCTATGCAGGAAATGAAGAAGAGAATTGACAACGCACAAATCGTAATGATTCCCGGCGGCTTCTCTGGCGGTGACGAGCCTGATGGTTCAGGTAAATTCATTGCAACAGCATTCAGAAACCCTGCTGTAGGCGATGCAGTTATGAAGCTTTTGAAGAGCCGTGACGGTCTTATGCTCGGTATATGTAACGGTTTCCAGGCACTTATAAAGTTAGGTCTTGTACCTTACGGTGAAATAAGAGACCTTGATGCTACATCTCCCACTCTAACCTTCAATACAATAGGTCGCCATATTTCAAGAATGGCACTTACACGTATTGCAACATCAAAATCACCTTGGTTTGCAAATGTTAATGTCGGTGATATCCACCACATTGCACTCTCACACGGTGAAGGAAGATTTATTGCATCCGACGAGCAGATTAAGGAGCTTGCGGCAAACGGTCAGATTGCTACACAGTATGTAACACCCGAAGGCAAAGCAACCTACGATATCGACTGGAACCCCAACGGTTCAATTTCTGCTATCGAAGGTATAACAAGTCCCGACGGCAGAATACTCGGTAAAATGGGTCACTCGGAGCGTATCGGAGATTTCGTATCAAAGAACGTACCCGGAGACAAGAACCAGTATCTGTTTGAAGCAGGCGTAAACTACTTTAAATAATACAGATTTACTAAAGGAGCTGTAAATGATTTATCATACAGCTCCTTTATAACAATAAAGAACAGAAAGGAGCCGCAATGAAGCCAAAAATCAATGTCGTATTCCCCGGCATAAAAAGCAGTGATGATATTCAGGCCGAGGTTTCAAAAATCAGGATATCACGTCACAGAAGACGTATGGAAATTATCTTAAGTGCTCAAGCCTCTGAAGAAGCACTCGACAGATTTGAAGAAGAACTCAGAAGATGCTATCACTTAAACGGAATAAATGTCCGAAACGAGCCGGACAGCGAAGAAAATGACTTTCCCGAGGCACCGGTTATGTATTTAACCAAGAAAAGTAATACAACAAATTCACAAGATAAAGACATTGCATCGGAAAGAGCGAAGGTTACGGATGTAATATACGGCTCATCAATAAGAACAGACCTTGTACCCATCAAATCAATCAAAGAGGACAGCGACCGCATTGCCTTCAAGGGCGAGGTTTTCGGAATCGAAACAAAAGATATAACAAGTAAAAAAACAGGTAAATCCTTTCATATAGTAGTATTTGACGTTACCGACCGCACCGACTCGATAACCTGTCAGCTTTTTATAAACGCTGATGAGAAGGGCGATGCCGCATATGCCGATGTAAAGGCAAGGCTTTTAGTCGGAAAGCATATAGCAGTAAGAGGAAAAGCACAGTACAACGACTATGCAAAAGAGGTTGTTGTAATGGCAAATGCTGTATGTGCAATCGAAGCACCCGAGCCGAGGATGGATGAAGCGGAGGAAAAGAGAGTAGAGCTTCACCTTCACACGCAGATGTCTGCAATGGACGGCGTATCCTCCACGAAGGAGCTTATTTCGCGTGCCGTCAAATGGGGACACAAAGCAATTGCAATAACCGATCACGGTGTCGTGCAATCCTTCCCCGATGCAATAAAAGCATCAGGTGACAATGAAAAAATCAAGGTAATCTACGGTATGGAAGGTTACCTTGTTGAAGATAAAATTGAAATATGTGAAGATATGGCAGAGGAAGTTCTTGACAGCAGTTTTGTAGTATTCGACATAGAAACAACAGGCCTTTCCTGCGATAATGATGAAATAACCGAAATCGGCGCAGTAAAAATAGTAAACGGTGCAGTTACAGACCGTTGGTCAACCTTTGTAAACCCAAAAAGACCAATTCCCGAAAAAATAGTAAAATTAACCGGTATTACCGATGAAATGGTTTCTGATGCACCTGCAATAGAAGATATACTCCCCGATTTTATCGAATTCTGCAAGGGGTGCGTTTTGGTGGCACACAACGCAGCATTTGATACAAGCTTTATAAAAGCAAAGTGTAAAAGATGCAATATAGAATATAACTTTGCCACTCTTGACACATTGAAGCTTGCAAGATGTATGTACCCCTCCCTTCCAAACCATAAGCTTGATACATTAACCAAGCATCTTGGCGTTCTTCTTGAAAACCACCACAGAGCCGTTAACGATGCAAAAGCGACGGCAGATGCGTTTATAAAAATGTTGGATGAACTAAAAGAGCGCGGAATTAACAAGCTCTCCGAGCTCAACACTGCTTTTGATATGCGTGAAGCAGCAAAAAAAACAAGAGCACATCACATTATTCTTTTGGCAAAGAATCTTGTCGGCATCAGGCATTTATATGAAATGGTAACTGAGTCACAGCTTAAATACTATCACCGAACTCCGAGACTTCCGAGAAGTCTTATAGAAGAAAAGCGTGAAGGAATAATCATCGGGTCTGCGTGCGAAGCAGGCGAATTATTCGATGCTGTCGTTGACGGTGCAGACATTGAAAAACTCAAAAAAATTGCATCCTTCTATGATTATCTTGAAATTCAGCCAATCGGCAATAACGAATATATGAAGCGTTCAACCGACGAAGATTACGCACATATCAACACCGATGAAGACCTTATGAATCTCAACAGAAAAATCGTAGAACTTGGCGAGATTATGAATAAACCTGTTTGTGCGACCTGCGACGTACATTTTATCGACCCCGAAGGTGCTGAATTCAGAAAAATTCTTATGCACTACAAAGGCTTTTCAGATGCAGATTTGCAGGCACCGCTTTACTTTCGAACAACAGAAGAAATGCTTGATGAATTTGATTATTTAGGTGAAGAAAAGGCACGTGAGGTTGTTATAACCAACACAAATCTCATCGCAGATATGATAGAGCCGGTACGTCCTATTCCGACAACAAAATGTCCGCCTGAAATCGAGGGTGCCCAGGAGGATATCATAAACGACTCCTACAACAAGGCAAAATCCATATACGGCGAAGAGCTTCCCGAGGTCGTTAAGGTCAGGCTCGAAAAGGAGCTTTATTCAATCACAACATACGGCTTCTCGGTTATGTATAAAATAGCGCAGGAGCTTGTGAGAAAATCATTAAGTGACGGCTATCTTGTAGGTTCAAGAGGCTCGGTAGGTTCATCCTTCGTAGCATTCTTATCCGATATAACAGAGGTTAATTCACTTCCTCCGCACTATGTTTGCCCTAACTGTAAGCACTCGGAATTTTTAGAGGTTGGAACCGGACTTCACGGCTGTGACCTTCCCGACAAAACTTGCCCCGAATGCGGAACACTCTATACCAAAGACGGACACGACATCCCCTTTGAAACCTTCCTCGGATTCAAAGGCGATAAAGAGCCTGATATTGACCTTAACTTTTCGGGAACGTATCAGCCTACAATACACAAGTACACCGAAACATATTTCGGCGAGGGCTATGTTTTCAGAGCAGGTACAATCGGAACGGTTGCAGAAAAAACAGCTTTCGGCTATGTTAAAAAGTACGCCGAGGAACACGGTATTCATATAAGAAATGCCGAAATGAAGCGTCTTGCTTCAGGCTGTGTAGGCGTTAAGCGTACAACCGGACAGCATCCGGGCGGTATTATTGTTGTGCCATTTAAAAACAACATCCACGAATTCTGCCCTGTACAGCACCCTGCCGATGACCCAAATTCAGATATTATAACAACACATTTCGACTACCATTCAATTGACCAGAACCTTTTGAAGCTTGACGAGCTTGGTCACGACGACCCGACGGTTATCAAAATGCTTTATGACCTCACAGGACTCGACCCGCAGACAATTCCACTCGGGGACCCCGATACAATGAGTCTTTTTACGTCCTGCGATGCACTAAAGCTCAATGATGATATAGGCTCATCGGTAGGCACCTACGGAATCCCCGAATTTGGTACAAAGTTTGTTCGTCAGATGCTTCTTGATACGATGCCCACAACATTTGCCGAATTAGTCAGAATCTCGGGACTTTCTCACGGCACAGACGTTTGGCTCGGTAATGCACAGTATTATATAAAGGAAGGTTATACCACTCTAAAAGAGGCAATCTGTACACGTGACGATATTATGCTCTACCTCATCTTCAAAGGCGTTGAAGCAGGACACGCCTTCAAGATAATGGAAGCCGTACGAAAAGGTAAAGGCTTAAAGCCGGAGGACGAGGCGGCAATGAGAGCTGCAAATGTGGATGAATGGTACATTGAATCGTGTAAGAAAATCAAGTATATGTTCCCTAAAGCACACGCAGTTGCGTATGTAACTATGGCATTTAGAATTGCATACTACAAGGTACACCATCCCGAAGCATTTTATATAGCATATTTCTCGGTACGTGCCGACGATTTCGATGCCTCAATTATGGCAAAGGGCATCAAAAAGGCACGTGAAGCTATGGCTGAAATATACGAAAAGAAAAAGAATAACACCGTTACTCCAAAGGAAGAAAACCTTATTCCCATTCTTGAAATATGTATTGAAATGTACGCAAGAGGAATTGATTTTGTTCCGATTGATTTGTATGAATCGGATGCGGTGAACTTCTTAAAAACCGACGACGGCATAAGACCTCCGCTCTCCGCTCTGCCCGGCATGGGTGACAATGCGGCAAAGAGTATTCAGGAGGCACGTGCTGAAGGTGAATTTAAAACTCTTGAGGATTTGAGAAAGCGTACAGGAATAACAAAAACAATTCTTGATATGCTTGTTGATGAAGGTTTTGTAGACCTTCCCGAAACAGACCAGGTTACACTATTTGATTAATTTAGCTATCGGAGGCAGAAAAGCTATGTCTTTATATGTATTGCTTACAATTTCATATATAGCAGGAATGCTTTTGGCAACCACAAGCTATCATAGCTTTATTCTGCTCCCTTTGATATGCTTTTTTATTGTTTCTTTAGTAGTGCAGCTTATTACCAAAAGAGGCGTAAACAGATTTATTTTCGCACTTTTTCTCCTTTTCGGATTTGCGAGAATGTCTTTTTCACTCTATCCTGCCGCTGACAATCTTTACCCGTATATTGACAGATACTGTGAAATTTCAGGAATTGTATCAACCGTACCCGATGAATATGACGGCTATTGCTCATATATTCTGACGGCGAAAAATGTAAAAAACGGGACAAACAGTTTTGAATCCGATGCAAAAATCCGTATCACATCGGAATTTGTACCCGATACCGGCAGTATGATTTCGGTAAGAGGCTTTATTAAGGAACATTCCGATGCCTATAACAGTACAGAGAATGACATCGGTCTTTACTATCTTTCACAAGGTGTAGGCTACAAGCTTCACGCAAGAGAAACCGAGGTTATAAAAAAACGTGCTTTCCTCATCTCACCATCCTTCTGTTCTGAATATTTTAAAAGCAGGATAAAAACGGCTATCGACCGCTATTTCAGAGGTGATGAAGCGGCAATCATTAAAAGTGTGCTTTTAGGAATAAAGAGCGAATTTTCACCCGAATTTGAAAAGACCTTAACAAATACATCTGCAATGCGGTTTCTGTATCCGTCTTTTTTGCATATGTTCCTTGTTCTTTCGGTTTGTCAGCTATTGGGTGCTTTTGCATCCAAAGGAAAAAAGGAGGGTATGATTCTTGCATTTTTGGTACTGTATGCCCTTTTCAACTCATCCTTTTATACCTTTGTGCGTGCATCATTGGTATATTCAATTATCTTGATTTACAAGCGTATAAGAGGCTTTTCACACTACCCGGACATTGCCGCAACTGTTATCCTTGTTATGCTGATATCTAATCCGCTTCTTATGTATAACGGCGGCTTTGTAATTTCTGCTCTCTTCGGTATAATGCTGTATCTGTTCAATCCATATCTTATTAAAAGAATGTATTTTATACAATCACATACATTAAGAACAGTTTTAAGTGTATCAATTACAGGAACTGTTTGTATGCTTCCGGCATCTGCATTTCTTTTCGGCGGAGTATCGCTTTATACCTTTATATTTTCATTGCTGTATACACCGCTTACAATTTTGGTACTGTTTACTGCACCGGTAGTATTGGTTATGTGTGAAATATTCGGTGCAACATTTCTGTCGGGGCCGCTTTTAAAGACAGTATTATCATTAATGATTGCCATACCTAAAATGACCGAACTGTTACCGGGACATTATATATTTCTGACAAAGCCGGGACTGCTTGCATTGGTTTTATCAATTCTTCTTGTAATTATCGCAAGAATGTATATTATAGGAAGAAGAGATTTTCTTTTCAGATTATGTACAACATCATTTGTGTTGCTCACATTATTAAAAGGCTTATATTTTATTTCGGATATTGGTAATATGTATGTTTATTTTGTAAATGTAGGTCAGGGTGACGGTGCAGTTATTAACGTCAAAGGCAAAGATGTTATACTCATAGACGGTGGCGGCAGTGCCGATTATGAAGACAGCTACAATATAGGTGAAGAGGTCTATCTTCCCTATCTTACCGCAAAGGGATATACAAAAATTGACCTTGCTGTGGTTTCACATTTTCATAAGGACCATTGTGAGGGTATAATTGCCGCAATTGAAAATCTTGATGTAAAATACTGCCTGATGCCGGACACACTCCCGGGCAACGACCTGAGAAAGACGATTATTGAAGCTTGCAAGAAACACGGAACAGAAATTCTCTTCGGCGAGTCAGGTGACACATTAAAGTTCCGTTCAGGGATGACGGCAGACATCCTTGCACCCGTTAAAAATCACAATCCTTCAGACGAAAACGATACATCTTTAGTATTGAAATTCAAATATAACGATACCGAATTATTTTTCGGTGGCGATATTACCACCGAAACCGAAAAGCTGTTATCAGGAAAAATCGGCAATGTTGATATTTTAAAAGCATCGCATCACGGCTCCGACACATCATCAGGAGCACAGTTTATAGAAGAGATTTCTCCTCAATATGCAGTGTTTTCAGTAGGCGAAAATAATATGTACGGTCACCCAACAAAAAATGTAACAGAAAGATTTGAAAATAGCGGTGCCCAACTTTTCAGAACAGATGCAATGGGCGACATTATGTTTAAATGCAAAAAAGACGGAAAAATTATAGCGGATTGGTTTAAGGAGGATAGCAATGGCAGTTAAAGAAAGCGATGTAATGAAATTAAAGCGTGAGCTTAAAGAAAAAGGAATAAGCGGTGCATATCTTTTCTACGGCGACGAGCTGTATCTCAGGGATATGTATGTAAATAAAATCAAGGCGGTAATCCCCGACGATGACCTTGCTGAGTTTAATCTCATCACCCTCGACGGAAAAACAATGAACAGAGCAGAAGCCGCAGATGCTATTGAAAGCTTTCCTATGATGAGTGAGCAAAAGCTTGTTGTTGTGCGTGACAGCGGTATATTCAAAAAACCAAAGGAAGATGATGTCGCATTCTGGAATGATACTTTAAAGAATCTTCCCGACTACTGCATACTTCTCTTTATAGAAGATGCCGTTGATAAGCGTTCCTCCGTTTATAAAACTATACAAAAGCTCGGCAACGTAACAGAATTTGCATTCCTAAAACCGTATGAGCTTACGGCGTGGGTTCAGAACGAAGCCTTAAAGGCAAAAAAGAAGATGAACAAAGAGGTTATTGAATACTTTATACTCGTATGTCAGGAAGGACTTATAAACCTTGATAACGAGCTTAAAAAGTTATTCACCTTCTGTGAGGATGAAATCACAAAAACCGATGTACAAAGAGTTGTGTCAAAATCACTTAGTGTTCGTGTTTTTGAGCTTTCCGACGCAATAATGGAGAAAGAGAACGACAAAGCACTTAAAATTCTTACAGACTTAAAAACAGTTAAGGAATCTGCATTTACCATTCTTTATCTTTTAGGTTCAATGTATGATAAAATGCTTCTTGCACAGCTTATGACAAAAAGCGGAGCTTCAATGCAGGAAATCGAAAGGAAGCTTTCACTTCCTCCCTTTGTGGTAAAAAAATACACCACAGCATCAAGAAAATTCGACACAGAATTTTTAAAAAAGCAGGTAATGCGTGTACCGGAACTTGATTTATCAATAAAACAGGGAAAAATCACCGATTGGGAGGCGCTCTACAGTTTTGTTTTGGACTCCCTTTCGCTAAGCAGATAAAGCACCAAATAAGAGCCTTATTCATAATATATTTATGATACTTATTAAAGAAAGGTTCTGGTAGCTTTGAAAAAAAACATTTCGGTCATAGGTGGCGATTTAAGGTCGTTGACTGTGGCATCACTTCTTTCAAAAGATGACTATAATACCGTCTGCTACGGATTTGATAAGGACACAGAAAACATAGATGTGCCTTGCTGTGCTTCACTAAAAGAAGCATTGAACAGCGAGGTTATAATCCTTCCAATCCCCATTAGCTATGACGGTATTTTTGTTAATGCACCTCTTTTTAAAGACAAAATACCAATTGCCGATATACTAAAAGGCATAGGCTCTGCAAAGCTTGTTCTTGCAGGCTGTGTACCTGTCAAGCTTGAGGAGGAATTTGACAAGGAAGGGATAATTTGCATTGATTATTATAACAGAGAAGAGCTTAAGGTAAAAAACGCAGTTCCAACTGCCGAGGGTGCACTTGAAATCGCACTTTCAGAGCTCCCCATTACACTTTCCGATGCAAAAGCACTTGTAATAGGCTATGGCAGAATAGGCAAAATTCTTGCAAGAATGCTCACCTCTCTTAACTCTGATACGACAGCAAGTGCACGCCGCTACAGCGACCTTGCGTGGATTGAAGCATCAGGCATAAAGGCGGTACATACCGATAAAATCACATCAATAATCGAAAAGTTTGATGTAATATTTAACACAGTGCCCGGTCTTGTACTTGACGAAAACACTCTTTCCAAAGCAAAGGATGATGCATTGATAATCGACCTTGCCTCCGTCCCCGGCGGTGTGGATTTAGAAGCAGCAAAGGCACTTAACAAAAAGGTTATCTGGGCACTTTCTCTACCCGGAAAGACCGCACCGATAAGTGCCGGAAGAATTATAAAGGATACCGTCGTAAACATTCTGACCGAGCTTGAGGAGGGATACTGTGGAACTTGAAAACAAGACTATAGGCTTTGCCTTCACAGGTTCATTCTGCACCTTTTCAAAAACAATTGAAGCTTTGGAAGAATTGTCAAAAGTCGGAGCAAAAATCATCCCTATAATGAGCCCGATGGCATATTCAACCGACACACGATTTGGTAATGCAAAAGATATTAATGCAAGAATCGAAGAAATATGTTCGCACAAAATCCTCTCAACAATTAAAGAAACAGAGCCGATAGGCCCTAAAAAGCTTTTAGACCTCTTGATTGTTGCACCATGTACCGGCAACACTCTTGCGAAGCTTGCGATAGGCATTGCAGACACCTCGGTTACAATGGCAGCAAAAGCTCATCTTAGAAACCAGCGTCCCGTTTTGCTTGCCGTCTCTACAAACGACGCACTTGCAAACGCCGCAAAAAATATAGGTAACCTTATGAACTACAAATATATATATTTTGTCCCGGCAAGACAAGACGACTGCTTTGCAAAGCCTACATCTATCGTAGCTGATATGAGTTATATAATACCTGCTGCCAAAGCGGCACTCGATTTGGTTCAGCTTCAACCTGTTATTTCTGCCTGACTATCATAAAGAAAGTAGAGTAGCCATATAGGGAAAGTCCCCCATATGGCTACTTTCGTGCTTAAACAGAAAAAGTTCTGCAACAATTTGTTTTTTTGTCACAGAACTTTCGTTTTTATATGCCTATACTCTTTAAATATTCACGGCTTTTCTTTGCATCCTCCAAAGGATTTCCTGCAGGTGATGCATCCTGCTCAACTATTAAGTATTCTACTCCTATATCCTCGGCTGATTTTATAATTTCTTCAAAATTCTGTACGCCGTATCCGACAGGTCTGAATTCAAAGCCTCTTTCAGGTCTTGTTTCAACACTGCTTCTTTCATCGGCTTCCTTTATTATATCATAAATCGGGCCGTCGGAAATTTTCTTGCAGATAAAGTCCTTAAGATGAAGGACATCGCATCTACCTTTGTACTGCTTTATATATTCTGCAGGATTTATACCCGCATAACGTATCCAGCATGTATCAAACTCAGGCTGAAGATATTCAGCAGGGATTGTACGATAAAGCTTATCCATTATATACTCGCCGTCAATTTTGCGAAATTCAAAATCGTGATTGTGATATAAAAGCTGAATTCCGTTTTCCTTCATTTTCTTTCCGACTTCGGTAAATCTTTCTATCGTGCCATCCCAGTCATTTAAATAGTAACTTATATTGTAACCGGGTATCGCATCATAGCTTACACCTATCGTTTTTATGTAATCATATGCAGGCTGACCCTGCTCACGAAACGGGTCTATGCCCTGATGAACACTTGCACACTCAAGCTCATATTTTTCCAAAAGTGCCTTGACCTCTTGGGCAGTCTTTCCAAAATATCCCGCAAACTCGACATTATCATACCCCATATCCTTTACTTTTTTAAGGGTATTCTCCATATCCTTTTCCATTTCATCTCTTACACTGAAAAGCTGCAGGCCAATCTTGAATTTTTTCATATCAAAAAAGCTCCCTTTTATTATATTTCAGGAATGTCGATAACAACCTCTCTGCCCTCTTTGCTTGAACGGTTGATTGCATCGATAATAACCTGATTATACAAAATCTCAGATGACGGAACAGGTGATTTTCCACCCTCCTTTATTGCATCAAGGAAGGAACGCATTTTATAATAGAAGCAACCCTCTGCAAGCGGCTCCTGAACCGGGAACTCTGTTTCTACATCCTTACCCGCGATTCTTTGATACAACTTCAAAGGTCCTCCGATTGAGCCGTTCCAACATCCTGTTGACGGAATCCTCAAACTTCCCTTGTCACCCATTATAATAGAATCTCCCGGTGTGTCAAGATGCATTGCCCACGCAATTCTAAAATCTAAGATTATACCGCCTTCAAGTCTTACAAACGCCGCACCGAAATCGTCAACGTCAAATATATCTGCATACTCTGCAGGCTTACCGTCGCTCGTGAAGTAGTCAGGATTTTTACCGTGAAAATCTGATACATATCCCGAAACAGTAAGCGGCTTCGGATATCCGACAGCGTTTAAAACCATATCAAGTGAATAACATCCGATATCGCCGAGCGCTCCTATAACACCCTTATCCTTTTCGATAAAAGTTGTACCGAAAGGCGTAGGAATACCGTGACGTCTGCCGCCACCCGTCTGAATATAGTAAATCTTACCGAGAACGCCGCTTTGTACAACATCCTTTACCATCTTCATATTATTATCAAATCTCGGCTGAAAACCTATTGAAAGAATTTTGCCGCTCTTCTTTTCCGCTCTGCATATTGCAACAGCTTCTTCCTGCGTTACGCACATCGGCTTTTCAAGCATTACATTTACGCCGTGTTCAAGTGCATAAATGGCACATTCGGCGTGTGTTGAGTTATATGTACATATACTTACCGCATCAAGCTGTTCGTTATCTATCATTGACTTATGATCAGGATAGCACTTTATATCTTCTCTGTCGAATTCCTTAAAGAATTCTTTTGCCTTGCCTTCAATGAGGTCAGCACCTGCAACAACTTCTACATCGGGCATATTAAGATATTCCCTCATATGTGCGTGTGCAATCCACCCGGTACCGATTATACCAACTCTTACTTTCTTTGATGTGTCAATCTCCTTTTTGTCGTGATTGTACTTAAATGCATCCAAACCCTTATCTGCCATAACTGCATCCCTCCGTAATTTTTTATGGTATTTTAATTTTACCACCAATCCTAAGCTATTACAATAAAACAATTCTATCTTTTATTGTACTTTTTCAAGAATATACAAAAAACCTCTTCGGTTTTTTTCACCAAAGAGGTTTTATTTGTATTAATGTTAAGATACACTATTGACTAAAATCACGCCGCAATTTTCATCATATGATAATTTATCAATACTCATTATGAATGATTCTTCCGAATCAAAATATAAGCTCTGTTCAATTACCGTCTTTCCGCTTCTTGTGTCGGTGAATTTTTCATTACCTTCATCTCTTTCTTTAAAAGATATTCAAAGGGATATCTATTTAATTTTGAATATCCCTTTGAATGTTTTTGTTAATATTAGTCAGAAATGCATTCTATCTTAACATTATCAAACCAAGCCTTACCTTCACCGGTTGCTATCATCTGAATATATGTCAGATAGAATACTGCGTTACCGTCAATACCGGTAAATTCAAGACTTACAGGTGTCCAGTCGTTTGTGCCTGTCAAGGATTCTGCATAAACGTACTGAAGCTGGCTTGATGCCGGGTCACCGTTTGAATAGCCGGGAATTGCAAAATTACCGCGTCCGTTTACAACACAAAGTTTTGCCTCACCCGTCAGATTTTCCGTCTTTACCATAGCAGATACACGGAAAGTCTTACCCCTTGTTTTCATAAATTCGCCGGGGAATCCGAAATAACAGGAGTTAAACCATGTTGAAGCCGCCTTTGAAGAAGCATCTCTGTCGAATGCAACGCTGTAATTATCGTCATAGCCTACTTCCTTATCCCAGTATGCATCATAGTCTGTTCTCGACCATGCCATACTCTCTTCCCACTCTGTACCGCCTACCTGCTCATCAAACTTGTTATTCCAGTCGGTACTGTATCTCGGAAGCTGATAGTTCGGACTGTTTCTCCAGTCAGGTTCAACCGCTTCTTCAATTATCTTACGGTTATATTCGGCACTTGTCGGCTTAAAGAGCCACGATGCGCTAACCTCGAAATTATCACAGCTTCCCAAAGCAGGAATTGCATTATGCATCAGATAATGCACATCGTACCACGACCAGCAAAGGCTTGCAAGCATATCATGTGATGTATGCAGAAGCTCGGATGTCCATCCGTTCTGATTTTCATCAAGCATTGCTATCTTATCACCCTCATTGAGATAGCATTCTATAAAATACTTTCCTTCTCTTAAGTAATCATAGAATACCGACAGCTTGGGAATCTTATTCCATTTCTCTCCTATTTCATAACCAATATAATCATAGAGGTCTCCATTGGTGTTATTATTTAAGGTTCTGTCCTGTATAGACATTCTCTCGATGAAATAGTCAAGGAACTCTACCATACCTGTACTTGCCCAGCCTGCTGTTGAGTTCTTGTGATAATCCTCGGTATCATTTGCTCGCATAACGCCTGTATACTTATACTCGAAGCCCTTCATCTCAGGATTCCAGCGACCTTCGATTATATTTGTCTGCGTAGCATCAACAATCGCCTTCTTACCTTCCAATACAATTTTAAACGACCAATCGTCCTGACTTGTCTCGATAGACTGATTGATGATACCGCAGATATTATCCTCCTGATATGAGAAGCCCATATCGGTACCCTTTTTATACTTCGTACCAATCCAATGGTCGTTTTCAATTGTTGAACGGAAGGTGAGATATCTTCCCTCGACAATATCAAGTATGCTTTCACCATTCCATAAAACAGAAACTTCATCTCCTGACACGACAATCTCAGGAACAGGTATTGAGCGAATTTCGCTTGCTGACATTTTAAGACCTTCAAACATCGGTGTGATATCCTTCCAGTCATTAATTACCATAAGACTCAATGTATCGGTATCCGAAGTATTACCTACATCAAACTCATTTTTAATTTTTTCTTCCTTATTTGCCAAAGCCGTAAAGGATTCAAAATCAACACCTGCCAACTCGTCACCGCTGTAGCGTGCAAGAAGCATAACGGCGTTAATATCTTCATCGGTGTTATTTTTAAAGCTGATACCGGCTTTTGTTCCTTCTGACAATGAAATTTCCGGGTTTGTGATTTCATAATCCTCTTTAGCTCTTATATACCAAGGCTGAGTCCACATTGTTTCGCTTCCGCCGTCAGGTGATGTAAATACCGCTTCAAGCTTTATATATTTACCTTCATCCGCCTTTGTGGGAATATACTCTTCTCCTGTTGCTCCTTCAATCTTCTTGAAGTTCTCGCCAAGCATTTCATCCTCACCAAGCATATGAATACTAAAATTCCACGGCTCCTTTGTATCTGCCCTGTACCACTGGAACTTCATATCTCTTTCGGGCAGGACATCTCCAACCTTATCATATTCAGCATGAATAACGCTTCCCACTCTGTTTTCGCCGCCGATGCGGAGATTATGTACAGCAGCAAGCATTTCATCTGTTGAATAGTATGCCGCATTATCAAAATAAACGCTTGCATCTGTAAATGATGTGCTTACCGTCTCGGAATATGTGTTACGAACTCGCATTGTACCATTTGTCTTAAATTCCGCACTCAAAGCTCCTGATAATACATTATGAACACTTCCGTCAGCTTCAAAAATCTTAACAAGATATTTCGCAGACTGATAATCAAGAATTGTTACAACCTTGAACCATTCGTTTCTCGGAAGCTTGTATTCGGTAACGGGTGTGGCATTGGTATTACTCAAATTAACGCCGCCGTCACGTAATACATACAAAATTCTGCCTATGTTATTTGTGTGCATAAACTGCGCCATAATGTGTCCGCCATTGGTAAGTGCCTTATCGTCAAGATATATTTCCTGTTCATACAAATGAAGCTTACTCATATCATCGTGCTTCAAATCAATATTCTGGTCATACCAGAAATTCTTTGCAGCATCCGCACCCGAATAAGGAGCAGTTATCTTAAATGATTTTCCGCCTCTTCCCGACGGGTCATCACTTGTTGTTGCAAGCATAGCGGTTGTATTGTACTTCCATATTGTGTTGCCGTCAACGTCTGTAAAATACTTTGTTCCCGAATTTACAGCCTGCTCCCACGCATAAGCCTTATCATCAAAATCATCTTCAAAGAATAGAGTTCTTTCTTTTTTAAAGAATCCTTCGCCGACATTTACTCCCCACTTTTCATCATCCGCACCGGGGTATGTGCCAACTTCAATTTCGCCGACGCCTTCTACAATACTGTCGCCGTCAGCAATTAACTTTGCGAAAATGTAACAGCCTTTATCAGCTTCCATTACGGTATAGCTTTCAGAGTTTGCACCGGCTATCATTTTAACTGAATTGTCAATATAATTGTACATTCCTGCTTTTGCTCTGTACCACTGTACCTTGTAGCTATAGGGTGCTTTGTCATTCTCAAATATTGGCTTAACCTTTATAGTTTTTCCAACCTCTGCCACACCCTCTCCAGTCATACCGAGATATCCGGAAGGAAGCTTGACATTTTCGGGATTTAATGTGTAATAATAGATATCATCGATATATATTATTTTACTCGCACCGGCTTTTACCGAGGTATTGTACTGCACTCTGACCTTTCCCAAGCCGGCTTTTAGTGCAGGGTATGTATATGTATATACAAAATCCTTCTCTCCATCGTTACTGATTAAAAATACATCAGTTTTACCGCTTGTCGGGTCAAGCACTGTACGAAGTGTAAACCATTCATTCTTTGGGATATCATATTTATACTCATCAGCAACTGCATTTGATGTGTAGCTGTTGTTAAAGCCGTCCTTCCACATACACATCGCAACCTTACCGCTCATATCATTGTTTTTATCCCAGATCTGCCACATAATATAGCCGTTATCTTCAAACACATCATCTGTAAGATAAAATTTCTGTTCATATATATGCTCCTTGGTAAGAACACTGTTTTGCGGCATATAATCTGACTGTGCATACCAGTAATATAATCCTTGTGCATCACTGTTGCTTGTAACCTTTATTTGGGCAACATCATTATCAGCACCTGCCGGATCCTTCACTATACTAAGCTCTGAGCTTTTTGACATATATTGAATACAATTATTTTCGCTCGCATCTGTAAAGTGCTTTGCAGAAGTCGTTGAGCCTGTTGATGACCAGCTTCTGCCGTCAAAGTCCTCTTCCCAATATACATCAGCATACTTCTTCCAGAAATCCTTCTTATCGGAATATTTATATACATTCGAAGAGCTTATTCCTACCCATGAACTTTCATTTTGTTCAACGTAATCGGTGTAGGTAAAACGTGCATACTCAACAGGCTTCGGATAAGTTATTGCAGGGTAGTTTCCTGTCGCAACATTTTTGACTGTTCCATCTTTTTTCTTTAAATAACTATTCCACTTGTTGTTATTATAATCCATAACAACTATCATTTTTATCCATTCATCTCTCGGAAGAGTTAAAATACCCTCACCTGTTGCCGCATTTGCAAGCTTTGCCGAGCTTATTCCATCGGGACGGATAATATACGGAATAAATTGTGTTGAACCGCCTGCGTCATTTGTATAACACAGCTGACACATAAAATAATCATCATTTCGCTGTCCGTTTATAAAGCTTTCGTCAGAATCAAAGTAAAGACTCTGTTCAAATACTGTTATTCCTCTTCTTTTATCTGTTACAGTCTTGTATCCGTTATCTATCCAAAAGGATTTTTGTGCCGCATCCTCACTTGCAACATACGGCAATTCTATTTTTAACATTTTATCATTGCCGCCTGCAGGGTCAGCCACACCTGCAAGGATATTTACATTTGCAAGCTTATTGCTATCCTTACTGCTTGTATATCGGCTTTCCGCTCTCCATATTTTCGATTCTGCTGTTGGGTACTTAAACACATTCCATGAACCGTGAGGCGTATTTAACGCTGTATACGAGCTGTCAAATTCCTCTTCAAATAGTGCATCCGACCAGGTATGCCATTCGTCACTCTCTGCAAGCTTTTGCGTTGCAAATACCGGAAATGACGAAATCATTGTTGAAAAAGCAAGTGCGAACCCAATACTTTTTTTAACAAATCTCTTCATATGAAAACCTCCAAAGTTCATTATGGCAAATTGCAGAACTATATTCTTTCGTTCTGCAATTTGCCACTAATCTTTAATATTCGTTTTTGCAATAGTAATGATATGCATTACTGATTGTACCATCATCTTCTGAAAGCTCCATTACAGTTCCCCCCACTATCGGGAACCCCTTATCCTCATAAGACGCTATTATGCTACCATCAGTTCTTTTGTAATTTATCTGATCGTAAACACCGGTTTTATTACCGAACTGAAAACGTATACCGTCATAAACCACACTTGCATTTACACAGTGAATATGCCCTGAAAGCATCGAATCTGTTCCAAGCGCTTTGATTGAGTTATAAACAGTATTATCAATGTCCCAGCCGGTGAAATTGTATCCTATATACCCAAAATCACCGTCTTTTTTGTTGTTATGTGAATCAATATCTACCGGTTGGTTTTTTCCATCAAAGCCGTACTGATCAAGTGCATTAACAAATGCCTGAATCGGTGCGTGGTATGCAAAGGTAAGTTTTGTCTCGGGTGAGATTTTATTAATTCTCTTCCCTGTATTTGTATACCATTTTATCTGATCTTCTCCAAAGCCGTAAGCTGCAGGCGTATGCCCGTTAAGGTAGGACTCGGCACTCATATTTTTTGTACCGTTTGAGTCTAACATAAAGAATACTCTTAAAAGCTTATTCCCCTGCTTTAAGCCGACAGTATAATTTCCGTTACCGGTAAGAACTCTTTGACTAAAGAGACAGTTTTTAGCATTTTCAAGCATTTCGCATTGCCAATCAGCCCCCATTGCAGATTCAGTTTCGTGGTTGCCCATAATAGGTGCCCATGGTATATTAAGACTCTCCATATAATTTACAACCTTTTCAAATGCCCTTCCGCTGTCGTCAAATTCTCCGTATATAATATCGCCTGTCAACAAAATCAAATCAGGATTTGTTTCTTTAACGGTTTCTTCTATATATTGGAAGCATCGTTCTTCAATCTTGTCTGTTGCCCAATAATTAAGTGATTCACCACCAATGCGGTCCTCAGTTCTTCTTTGTGCTACGTCGATAATCTGAGTATCCGTTAATTGTAATACAACTGCATCACGCCCCTCAGGGATTTCAACTGTAAAATCGGTCAGATTATTAATATCCACCTCAATATCTTTTGCAAGGGGTACATTATTCTCATCCCATATAAACACTTTGCATGCATCTGCATTAATTTCAGGAATAATTGCATATTCCTTTATATCAGCAGAAACAGGAATAATTTCAACAGATGTCAGCTTTTCGTCATTTTCGGTATACTGTGCAATATATGCATAAGCATCACTAAAGGCAGATACAACCAAGCCCTCTCTGTCTGCCGCAAGAAAGACACCGTTATTATTACTGTAGCTTTTTGAAGAATTAACATAGTACACAGCATTATTATCACCTATTAAAGGATAACTGTCAGCACCAAGCTTTTGTCCGTATATAACCGACTTTGCACCCTGATTTAAAAGATATGCAACCTCGCCGCTTATAAATTCATCCCCGGTCTTTGCAATGCCTATACCGCTAAGTGTAGTAGCTTCATCCTTATAGAAGGAATTCTTTACATACCCCTTCTCACTAATGCCAAAGGCTTTTGTTGCATTAACAGCTGCACAGTTAATGCAGTTTACAAAGCTTGAAGCTTCCGTATCTGTTTTACCAACAAATCCGCCTGCACTCTGACCATTTTTTGCTGTTATATCTGCATAATTCGCACAGCGTGTAAGCTTTAATACAGCACTGCCTGCATCTGCCACAAAGCCACCGGCTACACTATCCGAGATAACTGTCACCTTATTTATGCAATCTGTAAACACAATATCTGCATTTGCATTCTTTACAAAGCCTGCTGACGTTGATTCACCTTCAAGTGTAAGAGCTTTTACATTAAGTCCCTCTCCGCTTTCTGCAATCAACGGATTTTTAAGACCTGAAACTTTATAACCGTTTCCGTTAAAATAACCGCCATAGCAGAATTTTACACCATTTTCGGCATAGCCCAAAGTGCCGATATCAGCAGTTACATCAATATCAGCAGTCAGTCTTGCACAAAGCTTTGAAACTGCCATATTGCCGCCGTTTTTATTATAAAGCTTTTTACTGTCTGCATTTACAGAAGCAATAAATGCTTTAAGCTCCTCTTCATTTGCAATAAGATACGGATTGTGTTCCATACCGAGGGTTTCATCAGGTGCTTTTTCATTTGTTGAATAATAGTTTATATTATCAAAATAAACCCTTGCCTCTTTAAAGCTTTCACTGACACTTTCCTGATATGTGCTTCGTACTCTTACAACACCGTTTGTTTTAAATGCCGCATCAGGCAAAGCTGCACTCATTATATCATCAGTTTCACCGTTTGCCTTTTTAATTTTGATACTGTACGTCATTCCTTCAAAATCAAGAATTGTAATAAGATTAAACCACTCGTTTCTGGGCAGCTTATATTCTACCAAAGGAGTCAGGCTTGTATGGCTTGTGTTAAAGCCATCATCTCTTATTGCATACAGAATTTTTCCGGTATCATTTGTATGCAAAAACTGAGCCATAATCATACCGTCGTTTTTTAAAGCTTTATCATCAAGATATATCTCCTGCTCATAAATATGCAAATCCTTCAGTCCGTCGTTCTTTAAAAGGCTGTTATGATCAAACCACATACTTCTCATAGCATCCGATTCTGTATATTTCGCTGTCAGCTCAAATGCTTTTCCCTCTCTTCCCGCCGGGTCCTTGACAGTATCCGAAAGCATACTCTGAGAATTATATCTTATTATCTCATTGCCCTTTTCATCTTTAAATGTCTTTGTTCCGGTATTAATAGCGGTTGTCCACGCATAAGCTTTATCGTCAAAATTTTCTCCGAAGAATATACTTCTCGGAGTTTTGTAAAAGCCTTCTCCTATATTAACACCAAGAAGCGAATCTTCAGGGTATGTACCCAAAACACCGTTTCCGCCCTCTATTATATCCTCTGCATTTGCAATTATTTTCGCAAAAATATAGTGACCTTTGTCAGCTTCTGTTACAGTGTAGCTTGAATTTGTTTCACCGATTATCTCCTCGACAGGATTTTCGATGTAATTATAAACTCCCGCATCCGCTCTGCACCACTGTATATTATAGGCATAAGGTGCTTTTGAATTTTCAAAGAAGGCTTCTGCACTGAGCTTTTTGCCAACCTCTGCATCACCTGTTATTTTTACACCTTTAAGCCCTAAAGGCGGTATAAATTCCCGGGAATTTTTAGTATAGTAGCGGATGTCGTCAATATATATGCTTATGCTCTCTCCGTTTTTAGGGTACAAATTATTCTGAGCACGAACCTTGCCAAGACCGCTTTTCAGTGCCGGTAATGTGGCTGTGTACACAAAATCTTTTTTTCCGTTAGCTCTGATAACATAAACATCCGTTTTTCCGCTCGTAGGGTCTATGACAGCACGAAGAGTAAACCACTCATTTTTCGGAATAGTATATTTATTACTATCTGCAACTGCAGAATTGGAAGCTGAGTTGTTAAAGCCATCTTTCCACATACATAAGAAAACCACTCCGTTCATTTTACCGCCTGCATCCCACACCTGCCAAAAAATGTTACCGTTATTTTCAAACACATTATCGGTTAAATAATATTTCTGCTCATAGATGTGCAGCTTTGTAAGGTTGGAATTCTGCGGCATTAAATTTGACTGTGCATACCAAAAATTTGATGCTGTGTTTGCCGCCTTAAAGGTTGCCTTTATCTGCGCCACTTCATTATTTTCACCTGTAGGATCAGCTACTACACTAAAGGAAGGATTTCCGGTATTATACTGAATAAAATCATTGTTATCAGCATCCTTAAAATACTTTGTCCCTGTAGTTTTTCCATTGTCGGCATAGCTCTTTCCTTCAAAATCCTCGTTCCAGTTAATATCAGCAAATTTTTTCCAGTAATCGCTCTTTTTTGCGTATTTATATACCTTTACGCTTCCTATACCTACCCACGAGTTTTCTCCTGCCTCCACAAAATCAGTATATGTAAGGCGCGTATATTCTGTCGGCTTGGGGTATGAAGCTATCGGATAGTTTCCGCTTGTTACATTTGTTTGAGTACCATCTTCTTTAACAAGATAGGTATACCACTTGTTATTGTCATAATCCATCATGGTAACCATTTTTATCCATTCGTTTCTTGGAAGAGTCAGTACTCCGTTTCCGGAAGGTGTACTACTAAGACTTACTGCTGTCACTCCGTCAGGCCTTATAACATACGGTATAAATTGTACCGTTTTACCTGCGTCATTTACATAACACATCTGACACATAAAATAGTCTTCATCTCTTCTGCCGTTAATAAAAGACTTTTCAGAGTCAAAATAAAGCTTTTGCTCAAAAACTGTTATCCCGCTTCTTGTATCAGTGATTTTTTGATTGGCATGGTCGAACCAGAAGCTCTTTTGAACATCACCTTCCACAACATCGTGCGGAAAGCTTATTTTAAGCATTTTATCCACGCCGTCTACAGGATTCTTCACACCTTGCGTAAGGTTAAATACAGTTTTTGAACTGCAGCCTCTCCAAAGTGCAGAGTCGGAATCCGGATATGGTATGACCGCCGGGGAGTTCGTCGTTTTAGTGGTCGACCAGGTAAACTCCCCTTGAAATTCATCCTCAAGAAGAATATCCGAATAGCTGTGCCAATTTCCGCTGTTTGCAATACTTTCGACAGCAAATACAGGCATTGTAGCAGTAAAAAGTGCAGCTGCCAACAATAATGATATTTTTCTTATTAACTTCAATTTATTCATCTCTCTTTCCGCTCATAAACCTCTTATAAAAATGTGCCCCTCCCCCTACAGCAGGAGGAGGGTGGAGGTTTTCTAACATTAAAACTTTTAATTTATTCAACAACTAATGTAGCGCAGTCTGCAAGAGGCTCTAAAGTATTCTTATTGAATACAAAGCTCTTTACAATATCTCCCTTTTCTAATACCTGCTCTGTAATAGACGTTGTAAGCTTATATGCCTTATCATTCTTAACTTCTGCGTCTGCAATCTTGATTCCTACAAGATGACCACCCTGATAATGTGCCACAGCAAGCATTACGGGAGTTGTGCCTGCATTATCATAATCCGTAATAACAGCACCGCCTGCAACATTTCCGTTCTCCTTATCAAGAATAAGTGCCGGTGTATCGCTGTAGTACTTATCTGTCTTAACTATAAAGTCACCAAGATAGAAATGTGGCTTTGTTTCCGGATCAACAAGGTTGATATTTGTTCTTGATCTGCGGTATCCGCCATTCTTAACTGCCGCAAGCATTGTAGCATTACTGATTACTGCACCGCAAACGAGATTTTCGGTTGTGCCGTCCTCACGAACAAGAACGATATCTCTGTACATTACAGCATCATCGCTCTTCTTTGTGAAGTATACAAGCTTAACACCGAACCACTCACCGTAAGGAATGGGTGCAAGGTTAGTTTTAAAGTCAGCTGATGTAATATATCCATTATATATACCATATGCATCCCATGTAGCACCTGCTTGTTCCTGATTGCTACCATAACCGAAACGGTTTTCCTGCTTAATGTTTTCAGCAGAGCCTGCCGTAAACGCACCACCTTCGGGGATAAAGTACTTCTGCTCGATTGAAATAACATCGTCTGTCAAGCCACCGAAGCCGTTGTGCTCCCACATCCAGAAGCCGTTATCAGCAGCAGGAGTATTTACATCAACCTCAAGAGCATCATCCTTGACTGCATTTCCTACATTCTTAACAACCTTAGCAGTAATAGTACCATTAGCAGCGCCCTTTAAGCCATGTGTACGCCAGCTTCCGTCAGCATTTACCTTCTGATTGTTCTGGATATATGATGTTCCTTCAGGCTCCTTGCCATAATCCATAACAAACGGATTGGGGTCGAGTGCCCAGAGAGCGTTGCCCACCTCAGGATACTGAGCTATCTCAGATATTCCTGACGGCCATCCGGGATATACTGCATTGTTTTTAGCAAATACCTTTACATAAAGATAATTACCCAAATCAGCCTCTGTCGGAACATATGTGCTTCCTGTTGCACCGGATATCGGAGTAAGTTTCATCAAATCCTTTGAATAACCTGTGTTTGTTAAACACTTATACCACTGATATGAAAGCTCAGGTGCTTCATTTTCAAAAGAAACCTTAACACCGATTTCCTTACCAACAGCAGCTTTGCCGCCGACAGACTCGATGCTCTTGAAGTCTTCTGCTGTTCCTTCAGTGTCCTTAAGCTTATAAAATCTTAAATAGTCTATACCAACATATGATTTTTCACTTGCATCAGCAACAGTATCATTTAATTGTATACGCACAACCGTTGCCGGAACCGACCATGAATACTTTCCTGTTCTAAGATTTGTAACTGTACCGTCATTAGTTACGAGCTTAACATTAAATGTCAGGTTATCATAATCAAATACAGTAAGTACCTTAAACCATTCATCCCTCGGAACAGAAACGTCTGACATCGGTTCAGCTGCAGTACTTGAAACGTAGAATCCGTCATTCTTTATTACATATGGAACAAATTGATTCGGGTTTGTAATCTGCGCCTGAAGATGTGCACCGTCTGCAATAAGTGATTTCTTACTGTCAAGATAATATTTTGCTTCAAATACACCTACACCCTTCAACTCAGTATCGTTAGCAGGTGCGTTCGCATTGTCAAACCAGATTTTTTTTTCTGTTTCACCCTCTGTGTAAGGGAATTCAACCTTCATCATCTTTTCAAGTCCGCCGTCAGGTGATGCTACACCTGCGGAAACATTTACTGTAGTATATGTAGTAGTCGCACGCCACGCTGTTGATGTACCGTCAGGATACTTTAATACCGACTGAGAACCACCACTGGTACAAAGTCCGTTCCTTGTAAATTCCTTTTCAAAATCATCCTCGAAAGTTAAATCAGCATATTCACGCCATGTTTCTTCCTTTTCAACTATCTTATAGTGACGGTATGAACCAATGCCGTACCAAGAAGCTTTACCCTCGGGCACTGTATCAGAATATGAATAGCGAACAGACTTTATAGGCTCACTTGCAGCCTGTGTAACAGTTCTGATCGGAATAATTGTTCCATCCTTCTTTACTAAATCCACATACCACTTACCGTTATCAAAATCAGATGTAAACTTAATCGTGAACCATTCGTCTCTTGGAAGCACACCATATGATACTTTACTTGCTTTATAACTATTCCAGAAACCGGTCTTTCTAATACAGATTACATCCTGTCTACCTCCATTAAACTGAACCTGCAACAACAAATATGCGTCGTCAGCAAATAAAGCTTCATCACTGTCAAAATAGAATTTTTGTTCAACTACACTTACACCTGTGATTGTGTCTGTAAAGGTTGCAGTGGCATTATCAAACCAGAATGATTGTTTTCCTTCTACATAAGGAAGATTAATCTTCATCATCTTTTCATTCCCGCCTGTCGGGTCTGCAACACCGGCAGACAATCCAAAAGTCGTGCCACTACTGTTTGCTTGCCATATATTGGATGTTTCTTCCGGATAAGGTATCGGATATGTACCTGTCTTTGTTTTTGACCATATAAACTCCTTATCAAAATCTTCCTCTAAAAAAACATCCGCACTTTTTTCTGCACTTACGCTCATTGGCATAACAAAGCTTGCAGATACAGCCGCAACACTCAAAAGATATGCCAGACTTTTCTTAACAATTTTCTTCATAATTTTATACCGTCCTTTCTTAAAATATCCTAAATAGTAACCGTTTGATTTGCAAACCTCCAGTCAGAGAACATCAGGCAAGTGGTATTCCCCAGCCTCTGATTCTCCGGAATATTTTTATAAATATTCAACAAGTCACACAGTTAATTATTTTGACATAATTCTGTTTGTTACAGCCGCAGACTGTGCAAATGTAACATTTCCTAACGGGTCAAAGCTTCCGTCAGGCATTCCGACAACAAGCCCTGCCGCTTTTGCGTTATAGATATGGTCGATAGCCCAGTCACCAAATAGTGCTTCATCTGTGAAGGCTTCTCCCTTTTCCAAATCCTTTATATCTGCCGCAAGGCACAATACTCTGCACATTTCACGGCGTGATATACTGTCGTTCGGTCTGAAATTTGTATCTATTGCAATAATTCCCGCGTCAACCGCCGCCTGGAGATAAAGTGCCTCCTCCGAGTCGCTGACATCAGCGAAAATATTGTTATACTTTTCAGCCTTTCTGTTAGTTGCCTTGCATATCATTTCAACAAATTCAAGTCTTGTAATTATATTATCGGGAATAATTTCTTCCTCAATAATCTTTTTATCAAAAAGTGCCGAAATGTCGTTATATGCCCAATGTGCGTTTATTCCGTTAAGCCATTGCGGTTTTTCACCGGGAGCCTGATTTTGTGTTTGGGTAGGTTGCGGCGTCACTACCGCTGGGAGCGTTACGCTTCCGCCTCCCCCACCACCGCCGCCACCGCCGCCTGGCGGTCTCGGTCTTGATGAGCTTTCCTCTTCCTCTGCTTTTTCATACGAAAAGCTCTTTGTTTCTTCTGTAAGTGTGGTGTTTGCAGGCTTCACCTTTATATCGAGCTCCATATCTACATCTTCCTCGGGAGAGAAAATAATTTTATATTTTCCGTCCTTATCGGAGGATGTCTGTCCGAGGAAAATATACTCCCCGTCTTCACCTGTTACCGTAACGGTCACTTTTTGCCCCTCGGTTTTATCGCCGAGTGTGCCCGAAACGGTAACGAGCCTTTCATCCTGTGAAACCAATATATCCGCATATGCAGTTGATGCTGCAAGCATTAACGCTATCGGTATAATTGTATATAGTTTTTTCACCGTTATCCTCCTAATAAATCAGCTTATTTAGTGATATATTCGTCGTATTTTTCCTGACAAAGCTCGATAACTCTTGTCATACCAAGCTCGCCGAACTTTTTGAGATATTCGTCGAAATCATTAACTGGGTCTGCACCGCCCAAAATGAATTTCTGCTGCATTTCGGACATATATGTTACTGCCGCCGCAAGCTGTGAAGAGAATTCCTTATTTTCATCAGGAGTAAAGGGCAGTATGTTAGGTCTTACAAACTTATTGTCTGTATAAACATTGTTATCAACATATGCCTTTATACCTTCAATACAAAGCGGATTCTGGAATTCAAAGCCTGCAGATGTGTCGGTCATTGTCGGTGAAAGTGCGCCGTCTTTTTGCAATCTCAATGCAATTGTTGTGTCACCGTTTACAACCTCATCAAGGTATTTGGGCTTTCCGTCTGCCATTTCATAGTGTGTTCCTTCAACACCGTATGCAACAAGGCGTCTTCCTGCATCGGAGAACCAGAAATCGAAATACTTGATTGTTTCAACGGGATGCTCATTAGCACTTGAAATTCCCCAACCCTCTGTTGTACACTCTGCCGGATAGTTTCTGTGTTCTTCCCATCTGTTTCCGTTAACATCCTTCGGAGGAAGAATATATGTAAGATTCATATCGGGAACCTTTTCCTTCAATTTGTCATTAAAGGCTGACATAGTGCTCATCCAGCTATGTGTTGAACCGCCTGTGTTGTTACCTAAAAGGATATCACGTGCGTTTGCACCTCTTGTAAAGATTTCCTTATCAACAATTCCCTCATCATACCACTTGCGTGCCATAATAAGACCTGCCTGGAATCTCTTGTCAAATGGAGCAAAATTAACTTTTCCGTCCTCTTCAAACCAACTGCTTCTAAAGCCGGAAAGCATCTGTGTAACTCTTATAAACTCGCCCGAATCGTTTGAAAAGAATGGGATTTCATCTGCAATACCGTTTCCGTTGGGGTCCTTGTCACGGAATGCAACAAGTGCATTATAGTATTCCTCATAAGTATCGGGAAGCTCCATTCCCAACTTGTCAAGCCAGTCCTTACGAATCCAGTAACCCATTGTTGCAGATGCATACTGGTCAATCGGGTCGCTTAAACCTGCAACCATATAGATGTTACCGTCGGGGGCTGTAATCTGGCGTCTGTACTCAGGATAATCGTTCAAGATTTTCTTGATATTGGGTGCGTGCTCTTCAATAAGGTCATTTAGCGGAATAAGCGCACCTTCAGGTCCTAATGTTAAAGAGTTCTGTCTGTTTCCGTGAATGATATCGGGAAGCTTATTTGACGAAAGCATAAGCTGATATGCCTGGTCTGAGTTTGTCATCGACTTTGATGCTACTCCCTCAAGATACACATTTGTCATTTTCTCAGCTTCTTTGAAAATCGGGAACTCTTCATCATAGATGAAGCTGTTTCTGTAGTGCATAAACATTGACATTGTGAGCGGTTCGTCTGTGATTGCGAACTCCGACGATGCATTATTCACCTTTCCCGTCTCTTCCTTCTTCTCGCAGGCTGTGCCGCCTAAAAGCATTGCCAATGCAAGAGATGAACATAAAATTTTTCTTTTCATTTTTTAACACTCTCCTTATTCATTATCTTTGAGGCTTAAAGAAATTTTTGCAGGTTGCCGCTTTGCCGCGAGCGGTGCTGTACATTTGTACCGCCCCAAGCAAAAAGCGGTAAGATGCGAAAATTTATTAAGCCTCATTTATCCTTTTATTGAGCCAACCATTACACCCTTTACAAAATACTTTTGTATGAAAGGATATACAATCAGCATCGGTACAACCGCAACTACAATTGTTGCATAAATGATTGTTTCTCTGTTATAGTTTGTATCAATGTCCATAACCTTTACAAGCTCTTCTGCAGCCTGCATTTCGGTTATCAGCTTGGTTAACAGCACTTGGAGCGGTATCAATTCCTCATCTGTCAGAAGCACCATTGCCCAGAAATATCCGTTCCATTTTGCTACCATATAATATAGAACCAATGTCATAATTGACGGAACTGAAAGCGGAAGATATATCTTTATCATAGTATATATATCACTCGCACCGTCAATCTTCGCCGCCTCTTCCAAAGAATCGGGGATTCCCTGAAAATACGTTCTTAAAATAATTACATAAAACGGCGTAACCGCAAATCCGATTATAATTGCAAGCGGATTATTCAAAAGATTCAGCGATCTGAAATTTAAGTAAATCGGAATTGTACCTGCACCAAACCACATTGTAAATGCAATGAAGAAGGTCAGGAAGGTACGACCCTTTAGTCTTGCTTTTGAAAGAGGATATGCCGCACTTATCGTAAGAAGTATACTAACAATTGTACCTGAAATTGTGTATATAAAGCTGTTCAAATAAGCTCTCGGTATCATACTGTCTGACATTACCTCTTTATAAGCATTCGTAGTAAAGTCCACAGGAGCGAAGAATACCTTACCTTGCTGCACAGCATCGCCTGATGATAATGATGCTGCTATTACATACCAGAAGGGGTAAATTGTTGTAAGTGCGAATAATGTTATGAATACACAGCTGATAATACGAGCTGCTTTTTCGCCTTTTGTCAGTTTCATATTGTATACACCCCCTGTCCTACCACAATGACGTTTCCGATACTTTGCGGCTTACAGCGTTAGCTGTTGATGTTAAAAGCAGAGCCGCTACAGAGTTAAAGAACGCCGCCGCCGTTGCCGTAGAATAGTCACCGTTTATAAGGCCTATTCTGTATACATAGGTACTGATTACATCAGCTGTTTCATATGTAACCGGCTGATAAAGAAGGATAATTGTTTCATATCCTACATTAAGCACGTTACCAAGGTTCATAATCAGCATTATTACAATTGTCGGCTTTAAGCCGGGAAGAGTAACGTGCCAAATCTGACGCCATTTCCCCGCACCGTCAATAACCGCCGCTTCATAAAGCTGTACATCAATTGACGCAAGTGCCGCAATATAAAGCACCGAGTTAAAACCCGATTCCTTCCATACACACATCATTGTATAAATAGGTCTGAACCATTCGGGCTTTGTAAGGAAATATTGCTTCTCCCCACCGAGCTTTTCTAAAATAAGATTAACAAAGCCGTAAGAAGGTGAGAGGAAGTTTGTTACCATACCTGCAATTACAACTCCCGATATAAAGTGCGGAAGATAAACCATCGTCTGTGTAAGGCTTTTATATCTTTTAAATGGTATCTCATTAAAAAGTATCGCAAGAATTATCGGGAACGGAAATCCGAACACCAGACAATACAAGCTCATAACGAGTGTATTTTTGAGTGTCGAGAAGAAATATGGGCTTTTGAAAAAGTTTTCAAAATTCTTAAAGCCCACCCAAGGGGATGCTTCAATTCCTTTGAAAAGGCTGTAATCCTTAAATGCTATCTGAAGTCCGTACATAGGTTTATATACAAACACCAGCATATATATTATAAATGGTATCATTATCAGATAAAGCTGATAGTCACGCTTAATACAGCCCCATAAGGATGAACTTTTATTTTTTGTTAATTGTTTATTTACTGCATTCAACTTACTTCTAACCTTCTTTCATCTACTGTTTTTGATAGAATGCAATTTCTGACGGCGAGAACCATGAACCGGATGTTGTTCCGTAGCAGACAAATTTGAAATATCTTGCCTTTGTCTGATTTATTCTTGAGGTTTCAATTTCAAGCGTTGTTCCGCTTGTGCCTGTTTTAGGTATAAATTTCGTCCAGTTCTCATTGTCGTTAGATGTATATAACTCATAGAATGCCTGTCTCTGATTTCCCATATAGAAGGATATCCCTATATAATCTATCTGTTTTTCCTCGCCCAGGTCGAATGTAATTATATCTCCCAGCTTACCTATTGAAAAACGAGTGTCCAAATTGCCGTCCCACATATACTCAATTCTGCTTGTATCATCTATTGTATATGTGCCTTCTGCCTTGACATCAACAGGAATAATACGCTTTGCACCCTCCGGCTCACCAATAATACTCTTGGTGTAGAAATTGAGAGTATACTGATTGGTTGTGCCAAGAACCGCATTCTTAACCGCTACTATTGCTTCATCATTTACTCCTTCTGCCTGAGTAAGCGTTATTTCATGACTGCCCTTTGCCGCAATCTCGGGCGGTGCATCAATATCGAAGGGAAGCTCAACATCATATGTGTACACTTCCTTGTCGAAGCCCTTTACAGCTTCGCCTGCAACTGTTATTTCATCAACATAAGGAAGCGTTGATTCTCCGCCTTTAACATTCCATTTTGAAAGCTTTCCAATCTTCGGAATTTCCGCCATCTTCTCACCGTTAGCATAAAGCGGCGTAAAGCTTACACTCATATCAAGCTTCATAACCGACGGTGCATATACACAAAGCTTTCTTATTCCATCTGTGCTTGCCTGGTAGTTAAGCTTCGGTGATGTTTCGAACGGTACGGCATCCATAACCGTAAATTTCAAATCTTTTTTCGCATCAAGCTTTACATAAAGCTTTTTACCGTTTTGGGTAAGATATGCCTCTTTCCCATCCTCGGAAAGCTCAATATCTGCTCTTGTGTGCATAAACCAGTATACGTCGGACGGAGCGTTAAGCTCAAGTTCATCTCTTACGGTTGCAACACGTCTGTTTTCCGAAAGCATAAAGCCTCTGTGTGCTTTTTTTGCATTTTCGGCATATGCAGGTGTCATATCAACTATTGCATATGAGCCGTTATTCTTCATATCAAAGCCTATAACGGGGTTGAATGACTCCAAAATCTGCCCGGGATCAAGGTCGGGATTTATGGTCAGGGTGTTGTGACCTTCGGTTCTTAACATATAAAGCTGCCACCTGCTTGTAACTCCACTTGCAGGATTAAGCGAATAGGAAAGCTGATCCGAGCCTAAATCTATCGCCCATCTCTCCCCCATAGCATCGAGTATGAAAGTACCGGTATCCATATGAGAGTGATTTATTATATTATCTCCTGCGTGATACGAAAGGAACATACTTCCGCTATCTTGCCATGAGCCTCTCATAGACCCCGTCTCACCCACTCTGAAATATCTGTCTGCATCAAGCTCCTTTGAGCCTTTTTCCATACCGACGTTATTCCAGATAAAGTCCATTGTTTCAAGCATCGACACACCTTTTTCAACCTCATTTACTCTAAGCCCGGCAAGATCGGCATCGTTTAAAAGATGTGCATACATCATTGTTTCCGCCGGCTGTACCGACTTACTCTCACCTGCATCGGCAAAATTAAATATTCCTGCCGGGCCCGTAAGATAAGATATTACATAAGGCATCTGTGAAATACCCGGAGCATCGAGAATACCGTAGGTGGTTCCGAAGTTTGTGTTAAGTGTTGTCATAAGTCTGCCGAAATCACTTACTATAACCGTAAGATACCCTAATGATTCGAGTGCCGCACCGTCAGGATAGAAATCGGGTATGTAATATTTAAGTGATTTCAAAGCATAATCAATAATTTCAGCCGAAAGCTCGGTCTCTTCATCAAACATTGCAGTCGCCATTACCGTAAGACCTGCGTTACATATAATGTTCCAGTTGGAATTCCATGTAACCCAACCTACAGTACCCATAACATCCACATACGATGATGACGGTGGCTTGAGTGTTCCTCTGTGCGCTTCAAGACCGGGCATTATCCAATTATTAATAATATCTTCTCTTATAATATTGCGATCTTCCTCGGTTATATAGTCAAAAAGCCAGTCATATGCGATTCCAAGTCCCATAAGCAAGGTTGCCGCATTAAGATAACCGTTTGCTCTCGGGTCATAATCATACCGGGCTGCAATTTTAGTTTCTTCAAGCAGCCACTCGGCATATTTCTCATCCCCCGTAACATTATAAAGCATACCGAGAAGCTCAGCATACTGCCTGAACTTTCTGAACATCTGAATCTGTGTAAGTCCCGGAATACCATCATAATATGTATGCGGCTGATTGATGAGTGAGTCACCCTGCAGCTTTAGTTTTTTAAACATTTCCTTTAAAGAATCATCCGTTTCCATATTGGTTTTGATTCTTTTAAACACATCAGAATCCGGCACAAGCACCCTCGGATGTACTCCGTTTGTGTTTTCTTTATATGCCGCTTTAAGTCCCTCTCTGTCGGTTTTTGTATAAATCAGCATATCCTGAAGTTCTTCAAGCTTTTTCTTGTCCTTTTCAGCATTAAATCCGCTTCCGGATTTTGAAATTATAATAAGTCCATCAGCATAAGTTTCATACTTTAAACCAAATATCGGAAGTATGTCATCAATTGCTGCAAGCATCTCTCCGCACGAGGATGATGTCTTGCATTTATAATTCATTTTTGAATTGTTTTTGTAGAAGTTTTTACCCTCTGCAAATTTATAGACATTACCGCCATAATTAAACTCAAAGCCTGCCTCAACATCTTTCGTTTCATTTCCCAAAAGCTTTATAAATGCTTTTGCAGGAATCATAATATTTCCGTATTCATCAAGTGGAATCAGATTAAGCTTTTCATTGTCAAACACCTTTTTCTCACCGTAGAAAAGAACATTTCTGCAAGATATGTTCATAAGGATGAACTCATTTAATCTTGCCTCAAGCGGTATATCACCTGTTTTGACAATCACTTCTTTAACCGTCTGTCCGTAAATATCCTTAAAGCTCTTGTTAATTTTTACAGTATAGCTGTTTTTATATTCAAGAGCATTTTTGAGAGTGAGTATTACTGAAGATTCACCCTCACCAATTTCAATATCAACTACCTCGTTTGAATCAATTTCAAAATTTGAAACGGCAACTGAATCCTTTGATATAGGATTATTGAATTTAATCATTATTTTTGATAAATCATTTGATGAATAATCAAACTCATACATTGCAGTAAGCTCACCAACCGCATACACGTCCACGTTACCGACAATAACCTTGCCTGATGCATCGGGAGTTTTCTTGTATGACGTCTTTTTATAAGGTGAAATCTTATATTCGGTAATTCCGCAACGCTTTAATGCATCGGCTGTAAATTTTACACCAAATCCTACAGATGATGAAATCCTTTTTTCTCCATTAATATATACAGTATACTTTCCACTGTCTGTATATATTACCACCTCAACATCAAACTCATAGCCTACAGCCGGTTTATAGAGCTCATTGTTATTGCAGTCATAAAGTATTCCTTCATGAAGCTTTAAAAGCTCAAGCCTTCTGTCTACATTACCGTCATATTTTCTGTTTTCGGAGGTTACTTCAAATGCCACTCCCGTCTCTTTTGGAATTTCATCTTTAATTTCTATTTTATGCTTAAAATGAATCTCGTCTTTTAAAGCTTCCCCGTATGTATTATTAACATTAACTTCATCTGTAATCAGAATTCCCTCACCGACGTTTACAGCATCATCTGCATAGGATATTGCAGCATTAGGCAAAAATATTGCAAACGCAAGCATAAAAGCAGCTATTCGTTTTTTCACGCTGACCATCTCCTTTCCTACAATTGTAAAATTTGCAGTTTACGAAGCGTGCTTATATACAACAATATCGGTTTCATTATAAGCAGCGTCTTTTATCAACACATAATCACCCAAACCGACATCAGCCGCTGTTCCGGGATATACCTCATCTGCCGCCACATCATAAACCGTAATCGCAGGGCTTACAAGCTGATATGCCTTTTCACCCGTCTGGGATTCAACCCATATAAGCTTTGAATTAGGTTTAGACGTAACCTTACCGAATGCGGTATGAATCATCGCTCTGTGATGCTCACCGTCAAGCACGTCACCGTTTACATATTCAGCATACCCATACTCTCCTGCGTAATGAATAATATCTATTGCATCGACGTCTCCGTTTTCATCGGCAGCATACAAGAACACATCTCCACGCTTAAGATTTGCAAATTTTACCGTCTCATCTGTTTTTCCTGCGATGTTAGCCCAACGTGAAAGACGGGCATCTGCAAGTGTTTCGGTTGCTGAATAGAGAATTATCTCTTCTCCATTCTTTATACCCTTTAGCTTATAGATTATATTGTCATTATCATCAATTATCTTTGTGATTGAGTTGACAATCGTAGCATTTGCTTTATAGTCGTATTCACCAAGACCTTTTCCGCCTGCTCTGTCTTCAAGAATAAGTACAACCTTTGCTTTTAGCATCTCATCGGCATCATATACCTTTACATTTGAAAAAAATGTATCCTGCGGAACAATTGTATTGTTTCCAACCTTTATTTCATCCTCAGTTTCCATATTTCCTGAAAGTCTGAATACAATCGTATTCCCGTCAAAGGAATAATTTGAATTAAGCGATGATACCTTTTCCTGATACACTCTCACAGCATTCTGACCAATCCATTCCTTGTTCAAATTAAAGCCCGACTCAGCATATCCTGGCAAATCTCCCTCTGAATCTTCATTTGCTGTGATAACTTTTGTTACAAATCCATCCTCGTCAAGCTTTACCTTTATCATCTGTCTGTTAACGGCATTGCCTGATTTAAAAATACCTACAAGCTCTTCTGCATCTATTCGGGTATTTTTATATTCACCATCAATATATCCTGTAAATCCTACCTTTTCGTTTGTTTCAAGCACAACAAGCTGTCCCTTTTCATTAATCACCTTTAAGTGCGCCTGATTAACACCGATATCTGGAGTTGAAATAAATCTTAAGTAGTAGTACATTTCTTCAGTATTAACCTTATACTTAAAGCCGACCGCTCTGCCGAAAGTATTGATATATGCGGTGATAACATCCCCTACATTAAGTTCAGCAAGCTTTTCATCAGTAAAATTAGCGGAAATCTCAAAGATATTTTCATCTATTATCATTTCCTCGCCGGATATTTCGTTCACCTTTCCCGGAATCGCCTCGGTTGATGCATAAATTACGGCTCTTTTAATTACGCCAAAGCCCGATTCTTCGTGGTATCTTTCCGCCGCAATATCAATCGTCATACCTTTTGAAATTGATTTAACATCTGTTATTGTATCATTTAGTACAACTATGAATTTATCAAAATCACTATTGCTTATATTCCATACATCGGTACCGGCTGTTGTGTCTCCGTTTTCAAAAATAAGAGTATATCCGTCTCTTGTTTCGTTTGCTTCTTCAACAATCATACTCTTTACCGAGGTGATAACCATAAGGTCATAGCCGTTACCCTTTGTTTTAACAGCTCTGACTCTTCCCTCTTTCGGATTGAGTTCAATTTCTTTTGGAGTAATAAGAAGCGAACCGTTATACACAATCTTCACATTATCCTGAAAACTGATACTCTTCGTACCGCCGTTTTCACTTGTATACTTCATTATTTTCCCGTCGTTTGATGCTATATCAGCTGCATCAACCTCTGTAAATGTAACCTCTTTATCGTTGTAACAAAAGCTTACTGCATTGTTATCCTCATCAATGAAATACTCAGCATATCTTCCGAGACTGTCAATTACGTTTACACCACTTACCGTAATAACTACAGAATCAACCAGCAAATCGTTATCGCTAAGTTCTTTATCATTTACAAGATTACATACGGTGTTTCCTAAAACCATACCCTCACCGAAGGTCAGTCCGAGCTTGTCGTAGCAGAATTCATCGCCGTATGAAAATTTATCGTACCCCGTTGCCCCTGCTGAAATCGATGCATCCATTTCAAAAACATTAACTCTTAATAAGTCATAAAGCATTGATGCAACATCGCTTCTTTTTGCTCTTTCATTGTGTCCGCTAAGCTTCGCCTTTACAATTCTTCTGTCATCTGCAACACTTATATACCCATAAGGGAATCCGCCCTTAACCTCTGCAAGAGACTGATAACCTGCCATTGTTACAAGAGTTTTAACAACCTGAATATATGTAACCGGGTCGTCTGCTCCGAAAGTGGCAGAATCATAGCCCGACATCAGCCCTAAATTGCATACCGTTGAAATCGAATCGGCAAATTCGCTGTTCTCCACATCAATAAAGCCCGTATCAGACTCAATCGCCTCTTCTCCCATCATCTTTACAACCATTGCGGCAAATTCGCCTCTGGTGACTATTTCCTCATCAAGTGAATCGTCCTCAATAATCCCCAAATCATAAAGAACTCCTGCCTTCTTTTGGGCTTCGGGATTTACCTCATCTTCTGCATATATGGTGACTGCCGACATACACAGCGTAAGTATTAAAGACAGTAAAAGCGTTAATTTTCTCATATTCATTGCCTTTAAATCCTTTCTCAAATTATAGTGTTAATTTACAATTACTCAATTATCATACCCGTACTGTCGAACACATAAGACTTTGTGAGTGCAAAAGCATTTTCATCGTTGTCCCATACACAGGCACGTAGTCTGTAACTGCTCTTTTTTCCCGGAACATTTATAGTTCCCGAAAGCACCTTGTTCTCATCAACAGAGAGTGTCTCTTTATCCGCTATAACAACATCCTTCATAATATAACCGTCATACAGCATTAAAAGTACAACAGCGTCTGTCTGTTCAGAAGAAATGTTTGTACAATTGATTTCTACCGTTAATTCTCCCGATGTCAGGTATTTTTGTGCTTCATCATTCTTTTTTAATGTGACTTTTTTCACATCAAGAATATCCATAAGTGCAGGATCGCCCGTTTTAAATGATAACTCATTCTCGATAAGTGCATTTCCTATAATGTCACGCACAGCGGATAAATCAACCTTGTACGTCGTGTTCTTCATCAAGTCATTTTTCGGAATAATCTTAACGTTTTTCACTGAATTTCCGACATATTCAATATCATATTCAACTGTATCCTCACCGCTTGAAATAACAATCTTCTTCACTTCATCAATATTTACAAAGTTTGAAAAGTTAAGGTCAATTGCAGGCTTTAGAGTAAGCTCCGGCTTTTTCGATATTATTTCACTTGTGCATGTAAAATTAGAAGCCGGACATATATTAATATCGGTAAAGTAAACTCCACAGTCGCTGTTCCCCTTCCGATAATCAGTACCCAACGTTAGTCTGATGGGATTTTCAAACGAAATATCTGAATTTTCCAAAGTGACATCATAAACCGCTGTTCCATCATTTACAATTGCAAAAACAGTATTATCAATTGGATTTATCAACATATTGAAGCTGTACCATTTGTCATTCAGAATGTCACATAGTTCAGTTTCTCCAGCATATAGCTTTCCGTTTTTTGTACTAATAAGTTTAACGTTATCAATTTCAGTATTTTGTATGACAAGCGAAACAGACGAAGCTACATTTTCATCAGTTATGCGTATTTTTCCGTCAAAGCAAAGAGCTTCATCCTTATTCGGTGAAATCCACGTATCAGCATACTGATTTACACCGCTTTTTCCCGATGATATAAACAATGCTCTTTTATCAGAATCTTCTGGATCTTCAACAATCAATAGTGAAGCTCCGAGATATTTCCCACCTGATGTATGCTTCCATTTTTTATCCGTTCCAACCGTCAATGCAGACGGTATCATTGTGTACTCTGAAAAGTTTTCAGTCAACTCAGAATCCGCCTGTACGGAATATGTAAAATCATCAAGTCTTATCTGTTGACTGTAAGAATTAAGTACATCATTAACAGCAAAATAACCCTTTCCAGATGTAGTAGCATTATTAAGCTTATAACAACGATAATTATCAGTATAAATCTGTGCGACATTACCATTTGAATTTCCATCAACACTATAAGTAATACGTGTATTTTGAGCACCGTTATTTATCATTTGAGGAATAATCGAACTTGCTACGATTTCATGGCTCGCATTATTCTCGTCCACATATACAGAATACCACTTCCCGATTGTATAATCAAGCACCACTCGAACCTTAATCCAATCTCCATCAGGAAAAGCATCTGAATATATCGGGGTGGCATCAGTATTACTTCTGTTCACAACAATCTTTTCTCCGTCTCGGCGTATGACAATGGCAAGCATTTGTTCATTATTCCCAGTCATAACTTGCATCATTATCATCGAATTAATTGTCGGGAAGGACTCTTTTGTAACATAAAAATCTGTTTCAAAAACAACCACGCCATCAGTAACCTTAGGGAGCAAATTTCCGTTTTCATCTATTCTATGCCCATAAAACACATACCCACCGTTCGATACGGTACTGATACGCAACATATCGCCATAACCAGCTCTGTTCGCAGGAATAACATCCAACATGTGAGTACGCATTTCTAAAGCTGATGGCTGGTTCACCGCCCATACACAATATCCATCTTCTTTATTTAACGGTGCAGGATTTTTCATAGTTGCATCTGCATAATAATTTTCAAAATCATACGTATCTTCAAAAATTTTTTCCATTTCAAATTCCGTTGATGCAACATCAACACTTAACAACTCAACCGCTGAATCAGATATTTCAGTGCCAATATCTTCCATTTCCTGATTTTCCACAGCAATTATAATATCTTCCTCTAAAATATCTATATTCTCCGCAAAAGCATTAACACCACCACAAAATGTGCAGGCTATCAAAAATGCAATCAATCTTTTAATCTTCATATCCAAATCTATCCTTTCTTTGATTTGCATTACTTTCATAAAATCCTTGTAATATTTGTAATCTTATTTTAACATACAAGCATCATAACAGTAAATCGTCATTTTTTCATATTAACCGACGATTTTTACGATATTATTATTTGTGCGTAAAATTTGCCGATATTATAGGCACAAAGCCGTTTTTATCCCACAAAAACACACCGACTTTTCTATTATCGGAAAGTGACTCCGCATACGGTACGCCAAACGTTTTTACATTCAAAGTCTCGTCTGCTTCAAGCTCTGACAGACACTTTACTCCGACAAGCTTTTCACCGTCATACAAAGCAGTATACAGCATATATTTATCCTCATATTTATCTTCTTTATCGGAAAGCATTACACTTATATTCTCAAACTCCGAGTCAAATACCGTATCAACATAGCTTGCGACAGCCCGAACACTAAAGTTTCCAAGATAAATATGTGTTTTTCCGTCGCTCATTGAAAGCTGTGTACGTGATTTGTTATATCCAAAACCTCGCATTGCATTAAGCATTATTTCATTCGTAATTAATTTATTGGATAAAAGAATACATCTGCCGCCATCTTCTTTTTCAAGGATTATACTGTATCTGCCCTCACCAACGAAATACACAACACGAACCGTGAACCATTCATCGAAAGGTATATTGGTGTATGTTTGATTGCCGTTTCCGTTCATAATCATACCGTTTTTAAATACATATGCATACCAAAGTGCCTCCATATTTTCGCCAAAGCGGTTATCGTGACGAAGCCACGAGTCGGCATCTTTTGCAAAATCACTGTCAGACGGGATATAATAGCTTTGTTCAACAACAATAATTTTATCTTTTTTCCCTGAAAAACTTTCATTCTCCCACATCCAGAAGCTGCCCGGGCTGTCGGTAGGCTCTTCAAAGATTTTAAGAGCATCCCTTTTAACATTATTTCCGACTTCCTTTTGAACATATGCCGAGAAATCACCGCCGGAATGTGTATAAAGCTTACCGCACGGACTGACAAATCCGCTCTTTGCACTTTTCATAACAGTTCCGTTTTCATATTCGCCAAAATCCATCTCGAATATGTTCCCTGCGCTCCAGTCTGCGAGCTTCCCGTCGTATGCTTCATTCAGTTTTTCAATATCTGCGGAAAAGCTAACACTCATTTCAAGTTTTAGTGTATCTTTTGCAACAACCGCAAGCTTTCTTATTCCTTCTGTGCTTGCCTGATAATTAAGCTTTGGTGAAGTTTCAAACGGCTTGGCATCCATAACCTCAAATTTTACATTCTGCTTTGAATTTAATTTCACATACAGCTTTTTCCCGTTCTGTAAAAGGTATGCACTTCTTCCGTTCTCTAAAATCGTTATATCTGCTTTAGTATGCATAAACCAGTAAATATTGCCGTTTTCTTTGAGTTCAATCTCATCACGTACCGTCACAACGCTTCTGTCGTTATGAAGCATATACCCTCTTTTTGCTTTCTTGGCATAGCTGTCATATGCACTTGTCATATCAACAATAGCCATCGAACCGCCGTTTATACTTTCAAAGCTTTCAACCGGGCTCACAGCATCAAGTCTCTGTCCGGGTGTTTCATCAGGATTTATTGTAAGAGTGTTATGCCCCTCCGTTCTTAACATATACAGTTCCCATCTGCTATTAATGCCGCTCTCTGCCTCCAATGAATATGACAATCTGTCCGACCCCAAATCAATTGCCCATCGCTCTCCTAGTGCATCAATAATAAAGCTTCCGGTATCCATATGCGAATGTGTGATACCATTGTCACCTGCATGGAAAGCCAGATATAAAGAATCCTCATCCCACGAGCTTCTCATCGAGCCGGTTTCTCCGATTTTAAAATACTTATCCTGCACAAGACTCACATCTTCACTATCCGAATGCCACAATAAATCAGTAACCTCTACCGGACAATATCCCTTTTCAAGAGCACGATTTCTTAAAGCGGCAAAAGACGGATTTTTCATCAAATCGGCAAATATCAAAGCTTCGGCAGGCTGTGCCGTTTTCTCCTCTGCCGCGTCACCGAAGTTATATGTTCCGCACGGTCCCGTCAGATATTCCAAAACATAAGGCATTTTTGAAATTCCGGGAGCGTCGTCTATACCGTAGGTATTGTCAAATGTAACATCAAGTGTAGAAAGGAGTCTTGCAAAATCGCTCGTTACAACATTCAGATACCCCAAGGATTCGAGTGACGCACCGTCGGGATAGAAAGACGGCGTATAATATTTAAGCGACTTATAACACCTTGTAAGAATTTCAGTTGCAAGAGGTGTTTCTTCTTCAAACATAGCACACGCCATTGCCATAAGTCCCGAGTTGCATATAATATTCCAGTTCGAATTCCAGCTTACCCAGCCGACAGTTCCCATCTTATCGGTCCAATTTGATGACGGCGGCAATAATGTTCCCCGGTGTGCTTCAAGTCCGGGCATAATATGGCGTGTTATAATTTCATCCCTTAGTTCTTTCCGCTCATCGGCATCAAGATAATAATAAAGCCTGTCATACGCAACAGCAAGTCCCATCAAAAGTGTTCCCGCATTCAAATATCCTACATTTCTCCAGTCTGTTGTAACAGACGCGGCTCTCTTTGTTTCCTCATACAAATATGCGGCATATTTATCATTTTTTGTCACACCATATGCCATACCGAGAAGCTCTGCACGCTGTCTGAATTTTCGAAGAATATGAATCTGCGACAGCGGAACAATCTCGTAGTTATAATGCTTACCGGAAATTGCAGCATCAGCTGTTTTTATAAGCTCTTTATATTTTACAGAAATCGCATCGTTATTATTCAAATTTTTCCCAAGCTTTTCAAACACATCGCCCGAAGGAACAAGCACTCTCGGGTGTCCGCCTTTAAAATCATTTATAAATTTTTCCTTATCGGGATCGTGATATATAAGACGGTTTTTAACCGCATCATACTCCGGCTCATACAAACCGGGATTATCAACGGAAAATATTATCAGTCCGTCATCGCATTGAGTGAGCTTATAATTAAATACCTTTGCTGTATCTTCTGCAGAAAGCATTGCAACTCCCTCATACAATCTGATTTTATTTTTCAAACTCACTTGTACGGAATTTATATAATACATATCACTTCCTGATTGAAATTCATATTTATCACCCGAGATATCCGCCGTAACCGTTCCGCCGTTTTCCGTTCCCGAAATACCGTTTACATCCAGAAAACCTTTCAGCGGAATGTACACAACAGAGTTTTCCTCAATCGGAGAAATGGCAGGATTTTCAGAAGCTATAGATTTTTTAGCACCGTTAACCAACACTTTTGAACACGAAACGTTAAATACCGTCAGTTTATTAAGCTTCTCATTAAAAAACGAAGAAAAATTAATCATATCGGAATATTCATCCGCCGCTGCCGACGCATTTGTATAACCTGAAACACCATTTAGTGCATAATATCTTAAATTATCAACATTAACAGAAGCTTCACAGCCCTTTGTATTGCCTGATACATTGTAAGTAGTGCGTACCGAGCGCACAGACGAAGCCTTAAAAAAGTCAAGAATAGACGAACCATTTACAAAGCATGTTTTTTTACCATTCGGGTTTATAAACTCCGCATACCATTTACCAACATTGTAATCAAATATAACTCGGAGCTTTACCCATTCCCCATCAGGAAACGTCTCCTTATAAACAACGCCCGCACCTGCGTTGACACTCCTTAAAATATGTATCTCATTTCCGCTTCGTTTTATTACAAACGGTATAACATACTCTGCATTTACGTCCGTCATAAGCTGGCACAAAATATATGAGTCATAGGTTGGCAAGGATGACTTATTTATGTAAAAATCATGTTCTGTCACCACAATGCCGTAATTCCTTTTTGGAAGAAAATTTCCGCTTCCGCTGTTGGCATAAAAGAAAAATCCATTTTCAGCGGTTGTTGAAATTTTCATAACATCGCCATAGCCATCACGGTCAGATTCTTGTGTATTAACCATCATAGTAGCAGGAGTTTCCTGTCTTGTACTCCATACGGGAGTCTGATTATTATTTATGAATATATCTGTCACCGTACGATATCCGTTTGTTTTATAGTCACGATAGTCATAATCCTCTTCAAACAATACATCTATACCGGATTTTGCATATACCGAGCTCACATTCAAAAAGCATAAAAACACAAACAAAAAAGCTACACATTTTTTACCTTTACTCATTATATCATCTCCAAGTTATAATATCTCATTATAATTTTATCACCTTTATATAAGCATGTAAATCGACTTTTTTTGTAAAAAATCCCTATTTTTTGAAAATTTTCAATAAAATACCGATAATCTGAAATTTTATCGATTTACTTTTATAGTTCGGTATGCTATAATTATCATTGAAAACAAGAAGTTTTGTTAATAAAATCGAACGTGTGAGGAGTACAAAATTGAAGAATAAATATTACTTTCATTTACGAAGCATATACTTATTAATTATAACATTTTTCGTAGTTGCAATTTCTCTTATGTACTATTTTTCAAGTATGCGTATTGTCAACTTCAAAAATGCCGAAGCAAGCAAGCTTCGCACCGAGCAGACTGTAAACCGTTTTGATTCGGAATTGAGTCTCGGCATAAAGGTGTACAACCAGATTGCAATGTCTGACAATGTTCAGGAATTTTTAAAAAATCCCGGAATAGATTACATAAATATCATATCTGTTATGGATGAGCTTGTTTCCTTCAGTGGTACACTAAGCACTTCCTCAGCATCAATCGCCGTCGGAAAAATCGACTCCGATACAATCATAACAACAAAATGTACAAAGTCGCTTTCATCTTTCTTTTCAGAGGATGTGGGCATTTCACCCGAAAACGGATATCATATGCTTGAGACTATAAAGAAAAAGCCGTTTTCATATCAGTCAGCTATTGCAGGAACGGTGGATAACAGTAAAAAAGTCATAACCTACATAATCTCATCTGATGTACAGTATCTGAACAAAAAACTCATATGCTACCTGACTTTTGATATAGAAGCTTTTCTTCCAGAAAGCAGTTTTCAAAAAAACAGCTCAATGGTTGTGTATGACGGAAATATTCTCTATTCCAACCTCTCCAACCGTCACAATGTTGATACAATCGAAGAACATATTTCGCTCATATACAATTACAGGACAACCTTTCAATATTCAAACAAAAGTGTAGGAAATCTCACATATCATTACGCACCCTCCGAATGGTCAGACCTTATGTTCTTCTTTATAACTCCAAGACGTGTAAGCGGTATTGATTATCTGCAGATTCTTTTGAGCACACTTATTCTTGCATTCGTTCTTGTTGTGCTCGGATTTTACGCCGCAACAAAGATTACAAACAAGATATATTCACCCGTCAAACAGCTTATATCTAATATGAAAACCCACGAAGAAATACCGAAGGATGAGTTTTCAGCAATAGAGCATATGCTTTCCTCCCTTAACGATGAAAAGGATAAACTGATGGCTTCAATCGGGCAGAAGGAGGATATAATTAAGTCTAACCTTTTGCGTCTGATGCTTCAGGGCCTTGATTTTTCACAGCAGGAATACTCGAATCTGTTTTCAACCGATGAGCTTGACTGGATGAAGAGAGATATATCGGTTGCAATATACCGACTTACCGATACCGAGAAAAACACATCTGACAAAACGCCCGATTCAGGTAAAGCTGACAAAATCCACAGCATTATACATAACACCCTTCAAGGCGAAGTACAATGCGAGATTGTAAGTACAAGCATACAAAACAATGCACTGATATTCAAGGCAGATTCCGAAGATAATGTAATAGAGCTTTTAAGACAGATTTTCCCATATATAGAAATCACCTTTAACGTATCTGTCGCAATAGCATTCAGCCAGATAACCTGCAATCTGCAGAATGTTAGTATCCCGTATTCACGCGCACTTGCAATTATGGAGGCAAATCTTGCAAATATCTCTCATAATAATATACTTTTAAGAAGCGAGATGCCCGAAACAAACACAAGCACCTTCTACTATCCGCTTGAGATGGAATCAACCCTGATAGACCAGGCACTGAATGCTATGAACCGAGGGGCAGAAAATGTGATAGAACAGATACTGACCGAGAATTTTGACAAACGTACTCTATCCCCCGAGCAGTTTGCAAATCTCAAATTTGCACTGTTTGTTACAATAAGCCGAATTATTAACCAACTACCCTCAAAGAGTACAAAAAAGCTGTATGAGGAAGGCGGTATCGACTATAGAGAGATTGAGCAATGCAATACAAGAGTTGAACTGAAAAACATACTGATGCAAATGCTCGGCTCAATTATTACAAGCATAGATACACAGAAAAAATCTCAATCCACAAGCTTTGCGGCAGACGTTATGGAGTATATTGCCGCAAATTACCAAAACGATATTGCACTTACAGATATATCACGCCACTTTAACCTTTCAGCATCATACTTAAGTATGCTGTTCAAAAATAATTTCGGCGAGAATTTCAAGGAATATCTTAACATTTACAGAATAAAGAAAGCAAAGGAAATAATCAATTCAGGCAGCTATATTACAGTAAAGGACCTTGCCGCAATGGTGGGCTTCAACAACTCGGATACATTCATAAGAGTATTCAAACGATACGAGGGTGTGTCACCGGGTCAGTATCAAAGCAGAAAATTTTAAGATTAAAGGAAGGGATATTTATGTGGAAAGATGCTCCCGACGGCACATACGGAAATTTAATTTGGAACAACGAGCTTGCAAGGCGTATGTTTTCAAGACCGCCCGCTAAGGAAATCAAAGCAAAGTTTGATAAAAAAAATAATACGCATCCTTATATACTTATTTCATCCGAGCTTATTGATGAAATACGTCTAAAAAAAGAAAACGATAAAACATTTGCAAAGCTAGTGGAATTTTTAAGGAATAAGGCTATTGCCTTCCTGACAGAGCCTTGCGAGGATTTTAATGACCCAACTTGGTCCTCAATATTCCATGCAAGACACGTAAAAGAAAAAGCAGAGCTTTTGGGAATATTCTACCTCATAGACCAAGACGAGCGTTTTGCAAAAAGACTTTTAGCGGAAATCAATTCTGTCATTACTCTGAATTGGACCGGCTATAACTATCTTGTAGCTTCAGAAATTGCTTATTCTGTTGCAATCAGCTATGACTGGATTTACTCATATCTTGACGAGGCTTCAAAAAAGAACATCGAATCCGAACTATGGAATCGATTTTTAAACCCGGCTCTTGGATGTTACAATGAAGCAAACGGCATAGGGCCCGATTTTCTCAACCATCTTGATATGGACGGTTGGTGGACACGATGTTCAAGTAACTGGAATATGGTATGCAACGGAAGTGTTATATGTGCGGCTTTGGCCGTTGCCGACAACGATGATACAAGCTTCAAGCTTGCAGAATATGCATTAAAGGGACTCCCCTATACGATTCTTCAATATCTTCCCGACGGAGCAAGCGAAGAGAGTGTAGGATATTGGAAATATGCATTCAGCTACTACTGCAAGTCAATGAGTGCATTAAATTCTGCACTCGGCACAGATTTCGGCTATTTCAAACAACCTATTATCAAGCAAACACTTGATTATCCGCTTGCACTTACCGGTCCGTGCGGAACATTCAATTTCCACGATTCGGGCATTGACCCGGTTGCAGATATACCGGAGCTCTTCTATTTTGCAAAAGGCCTTGATATGCCATATCTTGCCTCAATTCGTCTTGAGCAATTAAATAAAGAGCTTGTTTTCCCCGATGTATATGACCTGATATGGCATCATAATCCGAGAGGAAACGTACACACCCCTCCCGAGGACTACTATTTCAAAAACTCCGAGACGGTAAGTATGAGAAGCTCTTTAAAAGACAATGCACTTGCAGTTGCATTTCATACCGGCTACAATCTTGCAATACATTCGCATCTTGATATGGGAAGTATAATTGTAGATTACCTCGGCGAAAGATGGATTCACGACCCGGGCAACGAGCGTATAACCTATTCAGAAAGAGGTAATTCGGTAAACAGATGGGATTTATACAGAATGCGTGCTGAAGGGCACAACACAATCGTTGTTAACCCCTCGAAAGAACCCGACCAGAACATTAATGCAGAGTGCAGAATTGAAGATTTTGACTTTACACCCGAGCTTTCAAGCGCGACAGCTAATCTTTCAGCAGCTCTTAACATAAAAGATGCATTATGGCAAAGGACTGTAACTCTTGATAAAACAAACTGTGAATTTACGGTTTGTGATGAATTAAAGGGCTATGAAATAAAAGATATTTACTGGTTTATGCATACAAAAGCAGCTTGTACTCTGACAGATGACGCGAAAAGTGTAATTCTTGAACAAAACGGCAAAAGCGTACAACTTCTTCTTGAGGCTCCCGAATATGCAAAATTCTATATAACCGACGCAAAGCCACTCCCCACCTCACCCGATATAGAAGGTCAGGACAGCAATGACGGTTTTGTAAAGATTGCAATTCATATTGAAGGTAAAAATGACGTACTAATTAAGGTTACATTAAAAAGCAACTAAAAAAACAAAGAATTTCCCTAAAACAAAACAAAGACCTCAAATAGTGAGATCTTTGTTTTGTTTTAGGGACTTTTTTTACAGTCCCTAAAATTTAAACTAATTTAAAATCAAACACAGCCCTGAGCCTTCATAGCCTCAGCAACCTTTAAGAAGCCGGCAATATTAGCACCTGCAACAAGGTCATCACCAAGACCGTACTCATTAGAAGCCTTAACTGAGCTATCGAAGATATTCTTCATGATAGTCTTAAGCTTCTCGTCAACCTCTTCTGCTGACCAGCTGTAACGCATTGAGTTCTGTGACATTTCAAGACCTGAAACAGCAACACCGCCTGCGTTAACTGCCTTCGAAGGAGCAACAATTACGTCGTTAGCCTTCAAATATGCAACAGCCTCGTTTGTTGTAGGCATATTTGAAACCTCAACATAGTACTTAATACCGTTAGCAACAATCTTTTCAGCCTCGGGAACATCGATTTCGTTCTGTGTTGCACAAGGCATAATAACGTCAACCTTAACACCCCAGGGCTTTTCACCTGCATAGAAGGGTACGCCGAACTTATCAGCATAATCCTGAACTCTGTTACGGCATGATGCACGCATCTCAAGCATGAAATTAATCTTCTCTTCTGTTGAGATACCATCTTCATCATATATGTAACCGTCGGGACCTGAGATTGTAACAACCTTACCGCCGAGCTCTGTAACCTTCTTAACTGCTCCCCAAGCAACGTTACCGAAGCCTGAAATAGCAAAAGTCTTACCCTTTATGTCATCGCCGAAATGCTTGAGCATTTCAACTGTGTAATATACAGCACCGTAGCCTGTAGCTTCAGGACGGATAAGTGAACCGCCGTAAGAAATACCCTTACCTGTGAGAACACCTGTAAACTCGTTCTTGAGTCTCTTATACTGACCGAACATATAACCAACTTCACGTGCACCAACACCGATATCGCCTGCGGGAACGTCAAGGTCGGGACCTATATGTCTGTAAAGCTCTGACATAAAGCTCTGGCAGAAACGCATAACTTCGCCGTCAGATTTACCCTGCGGATCAAAGTCAGAACCACCCTTACCGCCACCCATAGGAAGTGATGTAAGGCTGTTTTTGAAGGTCTGCTCAAAGCCGAGGAATTTGATTATGCCTGAATATACATTGGGAGCAAATCTAAGTCCGCCCTTATAAGGTCCGATTGCTGAGTTAAACTGAACACGGAAACCTCTGTTTACCTGTACCTTACCATTGTCATCAACCCAGGGTACTCTGAAGGTGATCTGTCTTTCCGGCTCAACCATTCTCTCAATTACGCCTGCTTCAACAAAATCAGGTCTCTGGTCAACAACCGGTTCGATTGTTTCAAGAACCTCTGTTACAGTCTGAATAAATTCAGGCTCGCCTGCGTTTCTTTTCTTGACAGTTTCAAGAACGTCAATCAAATACTGATTTTTCATAATTTTGTTCATTCCTTTCTTCAAAAACATACCAATCCACATGGTCGGTCTGCTTTTTACATATAAAATATTATAATCTTCTTAAAAAAAAATGTCAATAGTTTTCATACACAAAATTGACCTTCTTCGACATAATCTAAAAATAATCTATTTTTTGTGGAGTATTTATTTACTTTTTTTGCAAAATGACGAAAAATGCAGATGCCTTATACCCTCAGACTTCTTATCTTTTTCATAACCTCATCGGTTATTTCCTGAAGTTCTTCGACTGTTAATTTTTTGTCATAGTACTCATTGAAATATATTGGTTCTCCGTAGTGGACTGTAATCTTTTTCATGAAGGAATACTTTCCGCTTATGTATGCAGGCTGAATGGGTACCTTTGCACGAATTGCTATCATAACTGCCCCCGGTTTTGCCTTTGTAAACTTTTCGTCCTCAAGGGATTTTACACGTCTGCCTTCAGGAAACATCAGCACCATTTTTTCATCTTTCAGCATTGCAAGAGCACTCTTAATCGCACCGATATCCCCTTTACCTCTTTGTACCGGAAAGGCTCCGAGACTTTTTATTAAAAAGCCGAAAATCTTATTCTTAAAAAGCTCTGCCTTCGCCATAAAGCCAAGATTTCTGCTGCAGGTGAGTGCCGCAAGAACCGGGTCCAGATTACTTCTGTGGTTATACGCAACTATACATCCGCCTTTGTGCAATATATTTTCCCGCCCCAACGTTTTTATTCTGAACACAAATAAAAAACATATCTTGCAAAAAAATACTACAATTTTATAAAACACCGTTTCTCATATCCTTTCACTGCTTACTAATTCAAGAACCTTTTCTATTACAGATTCAAACGAAAGTTCTGTCGTGTCAAGAAGCACTGCGTCCTCTGCCTGACGAAGCGGTGCAAATTCACGTTCAGAATCGTTTTTATCACGATATGCAATATCACGTTTTACCTCTTCAAAATCCGCTTCCATACCCTTTTCTTTCATTTCAAGAACTCTTCTTCTTGCTCTTTCCTCAACAGATGCAGTTAAATATATTTTCACATCCGCATTTGGAAGCACATATGTTCCGATATCTCTTCCGTCCATAATTACGCTGTTGTGTGATGCAATTTCTCTTTGCATATCAACAAGCTTTAAGCGTACAACTGGAATAGTTGCAATATTCGACGCACCAATGCTCACCTCGGGCTTTCTTATTTCCTCCGAAACATCGACTCCTCCAAGAAATATTCTCTGCCCGTCATCGGTATATTTAAGCTCGATTTTTATATCGTCAAGCTTATCCTTTAAGTTCTCCTCATTAATTGGAATACCGTTCTTTATTGCATAGAGCGCACACGCTCTGTACATCGCTCCTGTATCAACATAAATTATTCCAAGCTTTTTTGCAACAGCCTTTGAAATACTGCTTTTTCCTGCACCTGCAGGTCCGTCTATTGCAATATTTATCTTTTGCATAAAATTACTCCCTTTCTTTTAATATTATATAGCATCCTATGCATTTTCCCCGGCAAGATGCCCGGTTGAGAATGCAATTTGAAGATTATACCCTCCGGTATATGCATCAACATCAATTACCTCACCTGCAAAGAAAAGACCTTTGACAATTTTTGACTCCATAGTTGACGGATTAATCTCTTTTGTATCAACACCGCCTGAGGTGATAATTGCCTCATCTATAGGTCTTGTCCCGGTAATTTCAAGAGGAAGTGCCTTTAAAATTTTACCGAGACAGTATCTTTCCTCCTTCGTTACAGATGTAACATCTTTATGAGGATTAATATCCGACAGTTTTATTATAATAGGAATCAGTGCTTTTGGCAATAGCTTATCAAGTGCATTGATAAGATGTTTTTTTCCTGCTTCTTCAAAATCCTTAAGAATTCTCGCATCAAGCTGCTTTTCATCAAGCGCAGGCTTTAAGTCTATTTCCGCCCGGTAGTTTTTGTTTTCAAAATCACGCATATGCGCAGATGCTGAAAGAACCAAAGGCCCCGAAATACCGAAATGAGTAAAAAGCATTTCGCCAAAATCCGTATATATATCCTTATTGTCTGCATAAACTGTAAGACGTACGTTTTTGAGCGAAAGTCCCATCAGCTCACTTACCCATTTTTCTTTAGTTAAAAGCGGCACCAGTGACGGCTTTGGTTTTATAATATTGTGACCAACATCTGCGGCAAGTCTGTAACCCGAGCCGTCAGAACCTGTCAGCGGATAGGATTTTCCGCCCGTTGCAACAATAACGCTGTCACACTCAACGCTTCCGCCCTCATACAAAACAGCCGTTATTCGTCCTTCATTTACAATGAGCTTCGTAGCTCTTTTATTAATAAATTTTACATTATCGCCCTTTGCGGCATTTAAAAGTGCTTCTGCAACATCGTGCGCACTGTCCGATACCGGGAAAACTCTCCCTCCACGCTCGGTTTTGACACTAACACCCATATCCTCGAAAAACGCCATAACATCATAGTTTGTAAAACCGTACAGCGCACTGTACATAAACCTTTTATTGCAGGTTATATTCTCCAATATTTCTTCTGTATCGGCAATATTGGTGATATTACACCTGCCCTTACCTGTTATTCTCACCTTACGTGCCGCTATTTTATTGCGTTCAATTATCAAAACCTCATCGGCACGTTGCTTTACAACCGCCGCCGCCATCAGCCCTGCGGCACCTGCTCCGATTATTACAACACGTCTTTTACTCATATATCAATCGGTTCCTTTCCCGCCATCAGCTTTAAAATACCATTTTTCCATACCGTCAAGTCTGTTATAGAAAACAGGCTTACCCATTCCCGAAAGAGTGTCGGTATAAACCACACTTTCTACTCTGTAGAACAATGGCACAAACGGCGGATTCATACAAAATACCCTTGCATACTCGCCTACTGCCGAATACAGCGTATCGGTATCCTTTGCACGTCTCATTGCCGCAAGTCTCATATCAAGCTCACCGTCCGAAAAACCGAAATAGTTTCCCTGTGATGTCAAAAAGCCGGGGTCAAGGTTGTCCTTCATTTCGACTTCGCCGACAAACATATCAAAACTACCCGAATTAATTCTTTCGGTATATTCCTCAAAGCTGACACTTATTGTATATGCATCAATACCGAACTGCACAAGCTGTGATGCTATCATTTCGGCAACTTTGGTTTTGTTGGCATTTTCATTTGTCGTAAGTATTCCGAGCGACACGCCATTTCCCTTTTCGTCTTTGAAACTGCCGCCGTCATAGACAAAGCCTGCTTTATTCATTGCACCCTCAACATCTATTTCAAGAAGGTCTGCTTCTTTATATATTCTACTCTGCGGATTTACCGGTATTCTGCATTCTGTTCCTCTTGAAAATGCCGCTTTTTCAACAATATCGGTTCTGTTTATTTTCTCTTCAATTGCAAGTCTTACATAAGGCGTCGCAAATATTTCTTTTTTGCAGTTGAATCCGAGAAATGTCATAAAATTCGCCGTATAGTTACCAAACGAAATATTTCCGCCCGGTGTGACCTCGCCAAGGTCAACACAAGATGAGGTTATTGCATCAAGCTCTCCCGTTTCAAACGCACTTATACAAGTTAGTGCATTTCTTTTAACAGATACACTCACCTTTGATACAGACGATACATTATTCTCATCAAAAGGTGACATAATTATCTGTGTCGCTCCCGACTCCTGAACCTTAAACACACCCGTACCCATTGGATTTTGTGCAATTGCATCCGCTGAATTTTCTTTTATTATCGGAAAGCTTAAAAGTCCCTCAACATTCATAACAGGCTCATAAAATGTTATATATACACTTCCGTCGGCAGCTTCTTCCGCTGAAGCTATATATTCCACATTATGCTTGTATAGAGACTTTCCGCCTTTGATTTCATTTATCGTATAAATAACATCCGCCGCCGTAACAGGTGTACCATCGTGCCATCTTTTCTCACCATTCAAAAACACCGAAGCGGCTGTATTATCCGCCGAAAGAACACACTTTTTTGCAATACACCCGACAGGTATAAGTTCTTCGGTAAACTCAAAAAGCGGTTCATATACAAGTGCCATAAGCTCTGTTACCGAATCAGATTGTGTCCTTATAGGATTTAACGTATCGGGACTGTATATCGCAAGCGAAATTTCATTTTTCCCCGATTCTATTATAATTTTATCATCAATATTACCGGTGCATCCTCCGAGTATCAGAGAAAATACCAAGATAAAAAATGCAACTGATTTTTTTATATCGTCCACCTCCGAAAATCAGATGAGCTGTGCAAACGCCGCCATTGTTCCGCGCCTGTCCCCCATCCTTCTGTGTGAATAAAAATTTTCATCACAATATGTGCATATATCGCTCACCGTTATATTCTCTTCCTTTATTCCGACTTTAGTAAGCTGACTGAAAATACACCCCTTCAAGTCAATATGCGGCTTTTTGAAGCTTCTATCTACCCATTCACCCTTACCGCTATCATAAAACACCTTACTAACCTCTTCTCCCACCTCAAAATGACATTTTGAAATTGAAGGTCCTATCGCCGCAATAATATCATCAGGCGAGGATGAGTATTTATTAATCATATGTTCAATCGTCAGGCGTGATATTTCAAGAACTGTGCCCTTCCAGCCCGAATGAACAAGTGCAAGCACTCTTCTTTTTGTATCTAAAAGAAATACGGGAACGCAATCCGCATAAAATGTCACAAGCGGCACGCCCGTTTCGTTTGTAACTAAAGCATCTGCACTTGTAAATCTGTTTTCTTTATATATGCCATTGCCCCAATCACTTGACGTAACATCTGCTATATTTGCCTCGTGAACCTGCTTTGACAGTACAAGCTTCTTATCGTCAATCCCGATTTCACTCGAAATAATACGATAGTTTTCAAGTATATTTTCCATACTGTCACCGCTTGAAAGTCTTAAATTCATACTTTCATAAACACCGCCGCTCACACCGCCGTGTCTTGTAGTAAAGCAGTGCGTAACAATTTTGCTGTTTATAAATGAATCAATAGTATAATAACATAATCCGTCTTTTTTTACAAGTCTGAACATAATTAAATTCCACTTCCTCCTGCCCCGAGCCATAAGTAGTGCTGTGGGCGATTTTATTCAGCCTTTTTTTATTCTCCATTAAAATATCCGTATATCCCCTCAGCAGTTTTCGCATCAATGCCTGCCTTTTTTATTTCCTCAACAGAGGCTTTCCTTATAGCATCTACCGACTTAAAATATGAAAGCAACTGCTTTTTTCTTTTTTCGCCTACACCTGTAATCTTGTCAAGCTCCGACCTTGTCACAGACTTATTATGTTTATTTCTATGATGAGTAATCGCACTGCGGTGTACCTCATCCTGAATTGATGCTATAAGCTTATATACAGAGCCAAACGGCGAAATCGCAATCTCTCCTTTATCGGACACAAGTGCTCTTGTTCTGTGCTTATCGTCTTTTACCATTCCGAAAGCAGGTATATCTTCAAGACTCATCATTTCAAGCACCTCTTTTGCCACCGAAAGATGAGTCATACCGCCGTCTATGAGTATCATATCGGGAAGCGGCAAAAAACGTGCTTTATCTTTCGCAAGCTCGCCCGCTTCAATTGCCTTTTCCTCATCATACGCCCTTTTTATTCTGCGATATAATACCTCCTGCATTGCTCGGTAATCGTCCGCACCTTCAAAAGATTTTATATTAAAGCTTCTGTATCTGCTTCTCTTGGGTTTTCCATCCTTGAATACCACCATAGAGCCGACATTATCGCTGCCTGATGTGTTGGATATATCATATGCCTCAATCAAAACAGGCGTATTCTCCATTCCAACAGTTTCCTTTAACGTTTCAAGAACAGTATTTTTCTCATTTGCTTTAAGCTGTGCAACGGTATAGTTATCCGATGCCGTCTGTGCATTTTGAAGCACCATTTCGGCAATTTTACGTTTTTCTCCACGTTTTGGAGAATAAAGCTTAACTTTTTTGTGTCTCTTTGTACCAAGCCATTCGGCTATCAGTTCACAGTCCGAAATATCACACTCGGTCAGTACTTCTTCGGGTATAAATACTGAATCTCTGTAAAACTGCACTAAAAAATCAGCAAGTATTTCTCCCTCTTCGGAATCCGAAACACCCGACAATCTGAAATTTTCCGCACCGTTCACCTTACCGCTTCTTACAAAGAATATTTCACAAAAAGCATTATCGCCGTTTTTAACGACAGCCGCAATATCCATATCTGTCATATTATCTGAGTTTATAATCTTCTGCTTTTCATCAAGCTTATTAATAGCAGTAATCTTATCCCTCAAATCAGCCGCCCTTTCATATTCCATTGAAATGGACGCTTCCTTCATACGGTTTGTTAAATCATCAAGCAGTTTTTCGTGCTTTCCGCCTATAAAATCGCAAATTGAATAGAAAACCTGTCGGTATTCTTCCTCGCTTACCTCGCCCGTACACGGTGCAAAGCATGTTTTGATATGGTAATTAAGACACGGTCTGCCCTTTCCGATATCATCGGGAAACTTGCGATTACACTGAGGCGGTCTGAAAATTTTTGTTGCAAGCTCTATAACATTTTTAACGGTTGACATACCTGCATAGGGTCCAAAATACTTCGCACCGTCATTTTTAAGAGTTCTTGTCATAAACATTTTCGGATATGGCTCATTTATAGTCACCTTAATATACGGATACTGCTTATCATCCTTCAATAAAATATTATACTTTGGACGGTATTTTTTTATGAGATTACATTCAAGCACAAGTGCTTCAATTTCCGAATCTGTAACAATATACTCAAAATATGCCACATTTGAAACCATAGCGCGAACTTTTGCTGTATGATTCGACTGATTTCTGAAATACTGCCTCACACGGTTTTTCAAAATTTTCGCTTTGCCGACATATATAACAGCATCATCCTCCGAGTGCATAATATAAACACCGGGTTTATCGGGAAGTCTTTCAAGCTCTCCCTTAAAATCAAAATCTTTCATATATGTTTCACTTCCTTTGGCAAAGCAACAGCTTTATTAATAATATTGATAAATAAAAATAACTCTACCAAGCACTTTTAGTAGAGTTGATTTTTACTTATTTTTAAATTACTCGGTAAAATTAGATGCTATCAAACGAACGAGCATATTTACCGCTTCCTCTTCGTCAACACCATCAGCAATTATGTTTATTACAGTACCCTTTGTAATACCGAGTGAAAGAACGCCTAAAAGACTCTTGGCATTAACCTTACGCTCATCCTTTTCTACCCAGATGCTTGATCTGAATTCGTTAGCCTTCTGTATAAAAAATGTTGCAGGTCTTGCATGTAAGCCAACCTGATTCTGAACTTCTACTTCTTTAGAAAACATATTGAAATCCCCCTGTGAAATCTCATTCTGTAAATATGTAACTTTACTAAATATAATACTATTTTTTTGTCAAAACGTCAATAGTTTTGTGAAAAAATTTTTAACAAATATGAATTTTTAGTAAATTTAAACTATTATTCGTCTGATTCATCCTGAATTTCGGGAGCATCAATACCGCCACCCATACCAAGTGCCGCACGAACCTTAGCTTCAACCTCTGCCGCAAAAGCAGGATTCTCTTCCATATATTTCTTAGTGTTATCTCTACCCTGCGCAATCCTCTCGCCCTCGTATGAGAACCATGCGCCGGCTTTTTTGATAATATCAAAGCTTACTGCAACATCAAGAATATTTCCGAGCTTTGAAATACCCTCTCCGTACATAATATCAAATTCTGCCTCTTTAAATGGCGGTGCGACCTTATTCTTAACAATCTTAACCTTTGTCTTGTTTCCTATAACCTCGGTTCCGTTCTTAATCTGCTCCTGACGTCTTACATCAAGTCTTACAGATGCGAAGAACTTAAGCGCACGTCCACCCGGAGTAGTTTCGGGGTTTCCGTAAAGTACGCCAACCTTTTCTCTGAGCTGATTTATAAAGATAACAGCAGTACCTGTTTTGGCTGTAACTCCTGTGAGCTTTCTTAGTGCCTGGGACATAAGTCTGGCTAAGATACCAACGTGAGAATCGCCCATCTCGCCCTCAATTTCTGCCTTCGGAACCAAAGCCGCAACAGAGTCGATTACAACAACATCAAGTGCATTACTGCGAACAAGTGCCTCTGCAATTTCAAGTGCCTGCTCACCCGAATCAGGCTGTGACACAATCAGATTATCAATATCAACACCAAGCTTCTTTGCGTACTCAGGGTCAAGTGCGTGCTCAGCATCAACAAACGCCGCATCTCCGCCACGCTTTTGTGCTTCTGCGATAATATGAAGAGCAACAGTAGTCTTACCTGATGACTCAGGACCGTAAATCTCAATAACTCTGCCCTTGGGTATACCACCAACGCCCAAAGCTACGTCAAGCGTAAGAGAACCTGTAGGAATAACATCTACGCTGATTCTGCGCTTATCGCCAAGCTTCATTATACTGCCTTTACCATATTCTTTTTCAATAACGCCAATGACCGCTTCAAGAGCCTTTTTTCTGTCAGACTCGTCATTGACCTCCATTATAACCTTTTTCTCTTTTTTCTCAGCCATAATAAACTCCTATTAAAAAGTGATATTGTTTTAATTATAATATATTTTACCGAAAAAAGCAAGATTTTTTTCAAAAAATACTATATGAATATAAAAAACAACAAATAATAGACAATTATGATATTTACATAAAGGAATTTTTATGTTATCATATATCATATAGGTGATTTTTATACATTTTAAGAAAGGAGCAATTTTATGGCACAGTTTTCATATACGCCGCATGGGGTATGCAGTGCACAAATCACATTTGAAATAACAGATGACGGACGTGTATATAATATAAACTTTGTACGCGGCTGCAGCGGCAACACACAAGGAGTGGCACGACTAGCCGAAGGAAGACCTGCAGAAGAGGTTATAAAGGTTTTAGAAGGAACAGATTGTAATATGCGAGGTACTTCCTGCCCCGACCAGCTTGCTAAGGCTTTGAAACTCGGACTCGAAGAAATAATGAAGAATGAACAGTGAATAACTATGATGGGGCTGTTGCGTTAAACATTTTAAATGAATAAATATTCAGCATTGTAGGGGTCGATGCCTACATCGACCCGCTTTTCGGACAGATGTGGGCATCTGTCCCTACAAAAGATGAAATTCAATCCACTATTTTGTTTAATGCAACACCCTCTATGATATTTTAATAAAGGAGCAAAAATATGAGTATCACAAAAGAATTTCAACAAACGCTTGGCGGAAAGGATGTATTCCTTTTCACACTCACAGGCAAAAACGGTTTAACAGCAGACATCTACAACTACGGCGGTATAATCCGTTCTCTTAAAATCGGCGGCAGAGATGTTGTTTTAGGCAGAGAGACATTTTCCGACTATCTTAAAAATGACGGTTACTTAGGTGCCGCAATCGGTCGTTATTCAAACCGTCTTAAGGACTCGGTATTTACCTTGAATGGTACAGAGTACAAAGTCGGCACTAATGATGGTGTAAACAGTCTGCATGGCGGAAATATCGGTTTTGATAAATATGTATGGGGATATGACATTAAAGATTCTGACGAGCCTGCACTCATTCTGTATCTCGAAAGTCCCGACGGCGACGAAGGCTTCCCCGGGAAATTAAATCTTAAGCTTACATATACAATAACAAAAGAAAATTCATTAGTTATGGAATATGATGCAATATCGGATAAAGATACAATCTTCAATCCCACAAACCACAGCTACTTTAACCTCGACGGACACACAAGCGGCAATGTGTACAAGCAGAAGCTTTGGATAGATTCAAGCTTCTTCACACCCAACACCGATGAATGTCTACCCTATGGCGAGGTATGGAAAACAAGCGGCACACCGTTTGATTTTACAACGATGAAGGAAATCGGTCAGGATATTAATTCCGACTATGAGCAGACAAAAATGTTCGCCGGTTACGACCACAACTTCATTTTAAACGGAAGAGGCTTCAGAAAGACTGCAACAATGGTATCGTCTGACGACAAAATCACAATGGACGTATACACCGATATGCCGGGCGTTCAGCTCTATAGTGCTAACGCACTTGATGAAGGATGCTACAAAGAGGGTGCACCCTACGGCAAGCACAACGCCGTATGCTTAGAGACTCAGTTCTTCCCCAACTCTATGGCTATCTCACACTTCCCTGCTCCGATAATTAAAAAGAACGAGAGATTTGTATCGGTAACAGAATATAAATTTTTGGTGAAATAATATATCAGATAACATACAAAGGGACGGAAACAAAAAATCTCCGTCCCTTTAGTTTATTTTTTTCAATTTTTAAAACAACATCGGATTTATCAGGTTTTCCTCAAGTAATACCTTTAATTCTTTTCATTATATCGAACAATAAACAAAATAAATCATCTTATCGCTCTTGATATAACTTCATCCTGAATTTCTTTTCGAAGATTTACAAAACGCGCACTGTAACCGCACACACGCACAGCAACGTTAGGATACATCTCGGGTTGTTCCTGTGCTTTAATAAGAACATCGCGGTCAAGAAGGTTCATTTGCAATGTCGAACTTCCTTGTTCAATAAACATATTGATTAAAGCAGTTATCACTAAAGCTCCCTTTTCAGTTTCCATCCGCGGCAAGGTTATCTCTGTGCAGAATGAATCAGCATGGTCGGTAAAATCTATTTCTTTCAAAGACTTCAGGATATTCGCCGGATTATCTGTAGAAATAAATTCGCTCGGCGAGCAACCGCGTGAGAGTGCAATCTTTGCAGCCCTTCCATCGGGAGTTGCAATTGTCAGTGCTCCCATCGCTCTGAAAAGATCGTGCGGATAAAACGCAGGAAGATAGTATCCCCCTCTTGCATTTTTATATATAAGACCATTTTCATTCCTGTACAATCCAGCAATATCCTTCAGGACCTTTGCGGCAAAGGTATCCGCATCTGAAACTCCTATACCATATTTGGGCAAATCCTTTATTATATGCATTTTAATTTCTTCGCTTCCTTCAAAATCATTTTCGCATATTTGATAGAATTCCTTAAGGCTCAGTTTCTTTTCCTCAAAAACAAGGCTTCTTATCGCAACGAGCGAATCCACAAGAGTTGCCGGTGCCACAAACGACAATGCAGTACTGTTGTACTTCGTGCCGCCCTCTGTTACATCAAGTGCATTTTCTATACAAGCTTCCATAGTCGAGGACAACAGCGGCAACGGGTCAAGCTCTGCCCACATTTTTTCATATTTATTTTTCTTATCCATAACGCACTGAATATATTTTTCAATTTCACAAAGCACTTCTGAATAAAACACATCAAAGGTTTTTGCACTGCTTTTTTCAAGAGCATCAAGCATCAATCTCGGGAGATTAATCCATGTATCCGCTCTTGTGCAAACCTCGCTGTTCTGCAATGTAATTTCATGACAGCCACCACTGACATATGTACGAACATCGCGGATATCATAACCGCATTTAACCCTTGCAGGAATAATAACATCATCGTTCTGAACTACCACCGACGGAATATTATTCGCCTGTATCAATGCAATTTTTTCAAGATACTTTCGCGGATGCTTTTTCGATGCACGACAGTTCACCTTTGTGTTTACATACCTACCTTCAAGCAGTGCATCAAGAATGGCTTCTGTTACTTCGTTACAGCACACATCCCCATTCTCATCACATCCGCCTATCACCATTGTAGTTGATGTTTCCTTGAATATTTTATTTACCTCAAATCGGACATCGGTATATACAAACATCAAATGAAAAAGATTTTTCATTTCATCATATGTGATTTTTCCGTTTTCGGCATCTTCTTTGTAATATTTCACAAGCATACGGTCCAAATGACCGAAGGTGCTTACTCCTATCCCTTCAAGGGAGCCGGTTGTCTCGCGACAGAACATAATACACATCAGAGCCTCTCTGAAGTCTGATGCCGGCTTCATTGGGATTTTTTCAGCAACCCTGGCAATCTCGTTATAATGGTTTATATCATCTTCATCAGAGGAAGCTGCCGCAAGTTCCAATGCCCGTTTGGAGAAACGTTTTGCAAGTGTTATGAGGGCCTCACAAGAGGTGATAACAGCTTTCAAAAAGCTCTTTTCTTTCTCACTATTCTTTTTCCCGAGTGCAATTACTGCATCTTGTATGATTCCTTCAAGACCTTTGGAAAGAATATTGTCATATCCGATTGAAAAGTGGTCAAAACCTACCGGATTTCCCCAACACATCACACGTCCTTCATCAATGTCATTTTTCATTTCTTTATAGTACTTATTAAGCCAAAGGTCTGCCGTTTTATTGTGTAAAAAGCTACCGGCAGGTGACTGAAGTCCTCCCCATGTGTGTCTGTGTCTGCCTGACGAAAATTCAAAAAAGAACGGGGAATTCCTGAATATTTTTACAGGCATATTTTTGCACATATACTCTATATTACGCGCTTTAAGCTCATAAGATGTGATTGTATTATGTTCTTTGTATATTTCTTCGAGTTGAGCGACAAGCTTCTCTGCATATGTATCATATGTAGCGTAGTATTCATCAAATTCAAATGCCGCTTTTTCAAGATCAAAATACTTCATCTCATACCTCCACAAACTAATTAACAACTTTATTCTATCATCAAAAGTCATATTTTACAATTATCAAAATGCAAAAAATATAATCAAAAAACAAACAGTCTTAGCTTTTGTCTGCTTTTTGATTATACTAAATCTTATATTATTCATTCAGGAACTAATTTCCATATTTCTCACCTTATATCAGTACCCGGCAACTCACTCAAATCATTCTGTTATAACCGTACCGGTACTATCCGGCGAAATAAGACTTGTTATAAGATTATATCTTATATTTCCGTTAATTATATGAACCTCGCTTACGCCGTTTTCAATACAGCCAACGCACGCTTTTAGTTTCGGGAGCATACCGCCGCCTATCATACCTGTTTCAATAAGTGATTTTGCTTTGTCCACATCAATATGACCGACTAAGGTTTTATCATTATTGACGTCTAAAAGAAGTCCGTCAACGTCGGTGATGAATACTAAAATATCTGCCTTTAAGCCTTCGGCAACAGCAAATGCAGCTTCATCCGCATTTACATTGAGCGTATTTTGTGTTTTATCTGCTGAAATCGGTGATACAACCGGCAGATATCCGCCCTCTAAAAGAAGCTCTATAATTTTAGTATCAACACCCTCAACCGAACCGACAAATCCTAACTCTTCACGTCTTTTTGCTTTTATCAGCCCTGCGTCCTTGCCGGAGATTCCGACTGCATTTATCCCCTCTTTTTTGAGATTATCAACTATAGCTTTATTAATACTGCCAGACAAAACCATTTCTGCCGCTTCTGCAGCTTCGAGTGACGTTTTGCGAAGTCCGTTCACAAATTCATTCTTAATATTAAGCTTATTTAAAAGCTCTGATATTTTCTTACCACCGCCGTGAACAAGTACAACGTCCGCACCTGCTGATTTTAGCATCGAAATATCATCGAAAATACCATTGAAAAGCTTTTCATTCTCCATTACGCTTCCACCGAGCTTTACAAGAATTTTCTTATTGTAAAGACGTTTAAGTGCCGGCAGAAGCTCTCTAAAACCCTTGATTTTCTCCGTAGGGTCGAGGTTGTTTTTTACATCATATTCCTTTAAGTACTGCTTTGTATACTCAACATCGGACGGGCAAGGAATATAGAGCGTTCCACGTTTTTGTCTTGTTTCGTTGCCTTTACCAGTTATTAAAACAAGGCTTGGTGTTTCACATTCGCAAATTGCTTTTCTTATTGCTTCGCCTCTGTCGGGTTCAATGATACATTCTGCTTTATTTTCATTTTTTACAAATTCTGCAATTTCATTGCAAATCTTTATAACAGGCTCTTCTCCTGCATCCTCTTCGGTTAAGAAAACCTTATCGGAAAAACGCCCGGAAATCTCACCCAAATCCTTTCGTCTGTTCTGTGCTTTATTACCGGGACAGCCGAAAATTGTGTAAATTTTACGTCCCGGAAATTCCTTTAGAACAGAGTCAAAAAGGCTCTCAAAGCTCATTTTATTATGAGCATAGTCAACTATTACAACAACCTTGCTGTCGGCGTTGTGATATACCTCCATACGTCCGTCGGAGCGTGCCTTCATAAGTCCGACATAGATATTTCTCTCGGGGATTTCAAGTGCTGTACAAACTGCTATTGCGGCAAGTGCGTTTTGAACATTGAAAAGTCCCGGAATTGTTAAAGAAAATTCAGAATCGAAGTTCTTTGTACGCACGTTAAAGAGTGTATCGCTTCCCGATTTTCTTATATTATAGCCGTAAACATCTGCAGTTTCATCAATACTTGAAAATGTAATCACACTCTTTGCATTTTTAGCCGCCTCGAGTGCTTCATCGCTTCTTTCGCCGTCAAGGCATACGCACGCTGTTTCAGACTGCGAGAAAATCTTTAATTTTGAGTGAAAATAGTCTTCAAAATCGGGATGCTCAACCGAACTTATATGGTCATAGCCGATATTAAGATAGCATCCGACATCAAACGTTACACCGCTTACTCTGTCATACTTTAACGCCTGTGAAGAAACCTCCATTGTCATATGCTTAATACCGCTTTTAGCAGCATTGTTAAAATGCTTATGAAGCTCAAAAGGTTCGGGTGTTGTAAGGTGCGATTCAAAGCTTTCAACGCCGTCATAAGTATCGATGGATGAAATAACACCGCTCTTATTTATTCCCATATCCTTTGCATATTCGTCAAATATATAGCGTAAAAAATATGTGGTTGTTGACTTTCCTTTTGTTCCCGTAATACCCACAAGACCAATTTTATCCCACGCCTGCTCATAAAATTTGTCAGCAATAAGCGGCAACGCTTTTCTTACATCATTTGCTATGATATAGTCGCAGTCAACATCCATTTTTCGCTCTGCAATATAGCAGACAGCACCTTTTTTCACCGCATCGGCAAGGTACTCATCCCTAAAATGTGCACCCTTACACACAAATAGAGTGCCCGGCTTTATATCCTGAGAATTATAGGATATATGCTCTATTGTAGCATCGCCGTTTATTCTCATATCTGCTATAAGCGATTTTTCTTTCAATAAATCAATGTATTCCGACAGACTGTAATACATATAACTTTCCAACCTTTCCGCCGTATTGGCATTACACATTCCTTGCCCAAAAGGGGACGTACCTCGTTTGGGTAAGGTTTGAAGTTTTGCTGTTTACATATGCTTATATAATTTCTTTAAGATTCTTTCCGCAGGTTGTAATTGCTTTTTCGCAAAGTACCTCAAGTGCGTCTGTATAAAATTCGTTAAGCCCTGCTTCTGCCCTCAAAACCGAAAGCTCGGTACAAGCTAATATTGCACCGTCGCACCCTTGTTTTTTGATAAAACGGTGAATTTCACGAAAATCCTCCATATTACCCGGGAAGCCTTTTTTTATCTGGTCATAAATAATTTTCATAACAAGCTTTTGTGTCTCGTTGTTCGGTACAACACACTCTATCCCAAGTGCATTTAGCTCCTTTTCATAGATGCCTGTCATAATCGTTCCGTCAGTTGCAAGCACGCAAACACGCTTTTTACCTGCATTTTTAAGAGAAACAGCAGTCTCACGAATCATATTTATAATAGGAACATCTGTACTCTCCTGCAAAACATCGTAGAAATAATGTGAGGTATTACACGGAATCACAATAGCAGACACACCGCTTTTGGTTAAAAATTCAACATCTTTTAACAGTGCCGCTGTAACCTTTTTTGTATCACCGCTTTTTATAGCCTCGGTGCGGTCAGGAACGGATGCGTGATTTAAAATAATCATATCAAGATGCTCCTGGTCTTTTTCAGCATCAGTTCTGTCTATTATTCGTCTGTAAAGAAGATCTGTAGCCGCAGGCCCCATACCTCCGATTATTCCTAAAACTCCCATTTCGTATCATTCCTCACATATTTTCTTAAGTTAAGCCTTCAGACAGGAACTGCAGACTGTATAAAAACTCATCAAATTATAATTTAAGTTTTACACAATTCAACGTGCCTTATTTGTCCTAAATTATTTCCCGAGATATTTTTTAAACTTTCTGTAATGTCCAAGCTGTGATTTTACAAGCCTTAAAATTCTCTTGGGGTCATTATCTTCTTTAAACCACAAGGGATTTACATACTTTTTCTCTTTGATGAGCTTCTTCATCTTTGCTTTATATGATGGGGCATAAGTAAACGCGACGCCCTTGGGCACTACCATCCACAAATGCTCATTTCTTGAAATATCCTCGGGTATCTCTCTGTTATACACAAAGTCCTCAACAAACAGCTTTGCAACATTATGTCCCGAGCCGGTCACGTAAAAGTTCGAACGTCCCTGTCTCGTATTGATTTCAAACGCCTTATATTTACCGTCCCTCGGGTCGTACTTAATATCAAAATTCGAGAAACCTGTATAGTCTATATCCTCCAAAAGCTTTCTGAATTTTGAATATAATTCTTCATTATCCTCTGTTATGATTACAGCGTGATTGCCGATACCGTATGGCGTATGTTCCTCCAAAAGCACGTGACCGAGACACATCATACGAACCGATGCATTCTTATCAGAATAGCTTGTTAAAACACGCATATTCGTATCATCGCCCGGAACAAACTCCTGCACAATCATATGGTCGGTGTACCCTGCTTCATAGGTCTTTATAAGGGTATCGGAAAGTTCTTCTTCGGTATCTAAAAGGAATACCTTCTTCTGTCCGGGAAATTTGTGCTCATAGTACATAACCTGATTTGCAGGCTTTAAAATAAACGGCGCACTAAATGGCATTTTAGCGTACCTGTAGGTCTCATTTGTCACAACAAATGTATGCGGATAGTCGATACCGTGCTTTTCGCAAAGCTCATAAAAACGTTCCTTATCCATCAAGGAATCAAGAAAAGCATAGTCGGCATACGGTACGATAACATTGTCCGCAAGCTCATTTCTACTTGTTGCGATTGCCTTAACATAGCTGTCGCCGCATCCGATTGCAAGTATCTTTTTATCCTTATTCTTTTTAGCAAAATCGTTTATTACCTTAGTAATTACCTCTTTTGTATCAAGCTTGTCAACTTTAGTGAAATCTATCATTTTACACTTGTAGCAAGGTCCCTGAACAGCCTTTCCGAAGCCTTTGGATTTCACATTGTATTCCTCATAAAATGCACGAGCAACGCTGTATACATTAATATCGTTACCGAAAAGCACCGGTATAAATTCCATTTCTTTAAAATTCATCTGTAACTCTCCAATCATTTAAAATTCGACAGATATGCATTCTTCATATATAACGAGTCCTCTGCCTGCGTTCCTGCCGATTCGCAAATAATAACAGGTTCAAGACCTCTTTCGTACAAAAGCTCTCCGAGCGGTTCAAAAAACGGACCATACACCTCATCTTCAAAGGTTAAATGTTTCTTTTCTCCGCCTTTTGTATACTCAATCTTTGAAAAGTGTGCATGAAAGATTTTCGCTCTGTCAGAACCAAGTCTGTCATTTATAGTATCAAGAATTTTTGCATAATCCTCTTTGGATTTAATCTCTCCGAGCGTTCTTGCATTAAGATGTCCGAAATCTATACAAGGCAAAAATGAATCGTTTATTCTGCAAAGCTCCATAACTTCGTCAAGGTCACCCAATTGATTGATTTTACCCATCGTTTCGATACAAAGGTGTATATTTTCAAAGCCTCTCTCTTTCATTTCGGGAATTGCCATTTTTAAAGTTTTCTTTGCATTTTCAAGTGCCTCTTCTCTTGTAAGCTTACATAAAGCTCCGCTGTGCACCACTATTCTGTCGCCGTCAAAAAGCTTGGCAAGCTCTGCTGTCTGCAATATATAGTCAACACTTTTTATTCTCTTTTCCTCTTCATCACTTGCAAGATTTATATAATAGGGCGAATGTACCGACATCAAAATCCCGTTTTCCTTTGCCGCAATGCGGATTTTCCGGGCGGTTTGTTCCTTGCATCTGACACCGTTGCCGCATTGATATTCATATGCATCAAGACCCTTTCCCTTAAGCCACAACGGCATCTGTTCCGAGGCTTTGTTTCCTTCTCTGTAAAAGCTGTCACTATTGCCTGCAGGTCCGAATTTTGCAGTCATTTTTATCATTCCTTTAAAGATTTTTGTAATAATTTTTAAGTACTACCTTTTCCATCGCACGCTTGAAGCCGAAAAAAGGTGTTTCCTTCGCTTCAATCGGGTCTACCATAACCGACGTTATACCTGCACGATTAGCTGCATATACATCGGTAAAAACCTGGTCCCCTATAAGGACGGTATTTTCCTTTTTTGCACCAAATTTTTTCATTACTTTTTTTATGTTACGGATAAAGGGCTTACCTGATTTTGCTATAAAAAACGCATCCATACCATCACAAAATGCCGTCACCCTTTCCCAATTATTGTTTGATACAAATGCATACTCTATCCCATCATTTTCAAGCCTTTCAAGAAATGCCAAAGCTGTCTCATCAGGTAAAGGGCTTGTATACGGAACAAGAGTATTGTCTATGTCAAGCACTGCAAATTTTATACCGTTATCTGAAAAAAAGCTTTCGGGAATATCTTTAATAGTTTTAAATCTGTAATCGGGATAAAACCTTCTAAACACAAAACCGCTCCTTAATTGATTATATTTTATACTGTGTGGCTATAGTCAAACTCGCAAACCTTCAAAAATTCTCTTGCCATCAATGTCAAGCCGACATAATTATAACTATACTTATACAGTATATCACAGCTTGGAAATAATTTCAATGAAAAAATAACAAATTTCTTCAATTTAATAAGCAATATAAAAACCTTGTAAAAAACCATACAGCGTTGATTCTTTACAAGGTTTTATAAGATGTGTATTGCATTCATTTAAGTTTAAGTTCCGTATACTATATATAAATGTAATTTTTTAGAACATTAAACCGACGTATTAAAATCAAGTATCAAAATTATTCCTTTGATATCATTTTTATCCAAACTGTAATTTCCCTGTATAAAAAATACACCGCAATTGAACAAAAGCAGTGTATTTTATTTCTTCTTAGTTTTTAAGTGACTGAAGCGGTGCAGGAATTCTGCCGCCTCTTGCTATAAAATCGGCACCGCTGTATTCCTTCAAAGGCATAACGGGACCCGAGCCCAAAAGTCCGCCAAATTCAACCATATCTCCAACATCCTTACCCGGTGCGGGAATTATTCTTACAGCCGTCGTTTTTGAGTTTACCATTCCGATAGCCGCCTCATCCGCTATGATGCAGGATATTGTATCAGCAGTAGTTTTTCCAGGTACGACTATCATATCAAGTCCTACCGAGCATACACAAGTCATAGCCTCAAGCTTTTCAATTGTAAGCACACCATCCTGTGCCGCCGCAATCATACCTGCATCTTCACTCACCGGAATAAACGCGCCCGACAAGCCTCCTACATATGAGCTCGCCATTACGCCGCCCTTTTTAACAGCATCGTTAAGAAGGGCAAGTGCCGCAGTAGTTCCGTGCGTTCCGCACATTTCAAGTCCCATTTCTTCAAGAATATATGCAACAGAGTCACCAACAGCAGGTGTCGGTGCTAAAGAAAGGTCGACAATTCCGAACGGCACACCAAGTCGTTTTGATGCTTCGCTTGCAACAAGCTGTCCCATTCTTGTAATTTTAAAAGCAGTATTTTTTATAGTCTCGGCAACAACCCCGAACGGCTGTCCCTTAACCTTTTCAAGTGCACATTTTACAACACCCGGGCCACTTACTCCGACATTTATTACGCAATCGCCCTCACCCTCGCCGTGGAATGCACCTGCCATAAACGGGTTATCCTCAACAGCGTTGCAAAATACTACAAGCTTTGCACACGCAAAACCTGCACTGTCCTTTGTCATTTCAGCCGCTTCCTTTATAACCTTCCCCATAAGAGCAACAGCATCCATATTTATACCTGCTCTTGTGGAGCCTACATTTACACTTGAGCATACAATATCTGTATTTGAAAGCACTGTCGGAATTGACTCAATCAAAACTCTTTCGCCGTTTGTAAAGCCTTTATGTACAAGCGCACTGAAGCCGCCGATAAAATTTACACCGACAGTTTTTGCAGCTTTATCAAGCGTCTTTGCAATTTTGAGACATTTTTCCGTATCGGGGTTATCGAGTGCATCAATAACAGTTGCAATCGGAGTTACCGATATTCTTTTATTTATAATGGGGATTCCGTAAAGCTTTTCTATATCCTCGCCCACCGACACAAGATTTTTGGCATAGCTTGTGATTTTATTGTATATCTTCTCACACGCCTTATCTACATCCGGGTCGGTGCAGTTTTTAAGGGAAATTCCCATAGTTATAGTTCTGATATCAAGATTCTCTTTATCAATCATATTGATTGTTTCAAGAATTTCAAAAGGATTTATCATATTTATCCGTTTCCTTTCTAAAAAAGTGCCAATCAGCAATTATTTTTCAATTTTGCATTCTGCACTTTACATTTTGCATTTATCATATACGGTGCATAGAATTAAAAAGCTCTTCATTCTGCAGATGAATAGACATTCCAAGTTCCTTAGAAAGCTCCATAAGCTTTTCAGACACCTCACCGACAGAAGCACTTCTCATATCAACAAGCATAATCATTGTAAACAAATCACTGCTCATAACCGTTTGAGAAATATCAAGAATATTAATGTCATTTTCAAACAAAAGTCCGCTGACCTTCGCAATAATACCCGGGCAATCCTTGCCCACTACAGTTACAACTGCTCTCATTTTATTTCATCTTCCTTTCAGTCACATTTCCTGCTGTCTTTTACATTCATACATTAAAATTCCTGCGGCAACAGATGCATTTAATGAATCTATATCGCCCCACATCGGAATTTCTGCTATAAAATCGCACTTTTCACGAACAAGCCTTGAAATACCTTCACCCTCATTTCCGATAACAAGACCGATTGAGCCTTTCATATCAACCTTATACATCGACTCGCCATTCATATCAGCACCCACAATCCAAAGCCCTGCTTCCTTAAGCTCGTCTATACATCTTGCAATATTTGTTACCTTTGCAACCTTTGTATAGCTTACTGCACCTGCCGATGTCTTGGCAACGGTGCTGTTTAAACCTGCGCTCTGATGCTTCGGAATTATAACACCGTCAGCACCAACACAGTTTGCGGTTCTGATTATTGAGCCTAAATTGTGAGGGTCTGTTATACGGTCGAGTATGATTACAAACGGTGCTTTTCCTTTTTCTCTTGCTGATTCAATTATCTCGGAAACTGTTGAATATTTTTGCACCGGGATAATTGCAACTATTCCCTGATGGTTTTCATCTCCCGAAAGCTCATCAAGCTTTCTTCTGTCCACCTCGCTGATTGCAATTTTCTTCTCCCTTGCTTTTTTAAGTATCGGCAAAAGTGAGCCGTCAGCATCCTTTTTCACAAAAATCTTTTCTATATCAGCACCTGATTTAAGTGCCTCTGAAACCGGATTTCTTCCGACAAGCTTATCATTCATACATTTCATCCCTTCATTACAAAAGAGGCTGAGGAAAATTTTTCAAAATTCTTCCTCAACCCTTTTATTATTATTTATCTCAGGACTTTTTTATCAGTCGAGCATAAACTTATCGTGAATTGCAACAACTGCACGCTCTGCATCCTTCTGGTCAACTAAAACTGAAATCTTTATCTCAGAGGTAGCAATCATATTGATATTGATATGTGCATTATAAAGAGCTTCGAACATTGTTGTAGCAACGCCTGCATTACTTACCATACCTGCGCCTACAATAGATACCTTTGAAACATCTGTAGCATAATCAACGCTGTCAGCCTTAACAGTGTCCTTATTCTGCTCAAGAATCTCAAGAACCTGAGGAAGGTCGCCTTCTGTAACAGTAAAGCTGATATCCTTCTTGCCGTCTCTGCCGATTGACTGTATGATAAGGTCAACACCGATATTCTTCTTTGATAAAAGTGCGAATATGGTATATGCTTTCCCCGGAGTATCCTCTACTCCGCAAAGTGCAACTCTTGCACAGTCATTATCTCTTGTTACTCCTCTAACTAACATCTTTTCCACTTGGTCTACCTCCTTAACATATGTGCCTTCTACCTTTTCAAGGCTTGACTTAACTGCTAACTTAATATGATATTTCTTTGCCATTTCAACCGAACGGTTGTGAAGTACATTTGCACCCAAAGATGCAAGCTCCAGCATTTCATCATATGAAATATCTTCAAGCTTCTTTGCATTCTTAACAAATCTCGGGTCTGCGGTATAAACGCCGTCAACGTCTGTGTAAATCTCGCAAACATCAGCACCGAGTGCCGCCGCAATTGCAACAGCTGATGTATCTGAGCCACCTCTGCCGAGAGTTGTTATGTCATCATACTTATTAACACCCTGGAAGCCTGCTACAATTATAATTCTGCGCTTATCAAGCTCATTTTGAAGTCTTTCTGTGTTAATCTTCTGTATTCTTGCAGCTGAATACTTTGTATCAGTTATAAATCCTGCCTGCCAGCCGGTTAATGAAACAACAGGTCTACCTATTCTTTCAATCGCCATAGCAAGAAGTGCTACCGATATCTGCTCTCCGCTTGACAGGAGCATATCCATCTCACGCTTTGAAGCGTTAGGATTTATCTCCTTTGCCTTTTCAATCAAATCATCCGTAGTATCGCCCTGAGCCGATACAACAACAACAATATCATTGCCCTCATCGTATGCTTCTACAATTCTTGAAGCAACATTGTTGACACGCTCTGCGTCTCTTACAGATGAACCGCCGTACTTCTGTACAATTAAACTCATCTTAAATCATCCCTTCCATTTCATATACTCAACACAGCCAAAAGCTGTGAACATCACATTATCTTCTTTCCCTTACCACCGCTCCTACGTTATCAACCGTAAGTGTGCGGCATTTCCATTTATAATCATTTTGTTTAAAATACATATTCATTTTGTCAGAAAAAGCGACATCATCCTTATCGCATACAGCAATTATTGTAGGACCCGAACCGCTTAGCCAGACAGCGTGAGCACCACAGCTGTACGCCATATCAAAAGTCTCATCCATATGCTCAATATATGCACTTCTGTATGGCTGATGAAGCCTGTCTTTTACAGCTTCTTTAAGATTTTGCATATTGCCGCCTGCAAGCGACAGAGCAAACAGCGCCGCCCTTCCTGCGTTATACGCCGCATCTGTATGTGCCACCATTTCGGGCAAAGTACCTCTGGACTTTCTTGTTGAAACAAAATATTCGGGCACCATAGCCACAAAGGATAACGGACTCTCTAACTTTTGCGACTTCATAACGATAGTGTCTGCGTTTTTTACAGCGACACAAAATCCGCCAAAAAGTGCCGGTGCCACATTGTCGGGGTGTCCCTCCATTTCTGCTGCGAGGTCGAGAATTTTTTTATAATCAAGCTTTCTTCCCGAAATCACATTTGCCGCAAGCATTCCTCCGACTATACAGGCACTGCTGCTACCGAGACCTCTCGTCATCGGGATTTCGCTGTCCTGAACAATTTTTAACCCCTTAACAGGATATGAAACCTCATCAAAAACCCTTTTAGCGGCACGGTAAATCAAATTCTTTTCACCGTACGGAATGTATTCACCGGGCGTTTTGTTCAGGGTAACAATGCCGTGTTCAATTTCCTCAACACTGATTCTATTATAAAGAGAAAGCGCAATTCCCAAAGAATCAAAGCCAGCTCCCATATTGGCACTACTTGCGGGAACCTTAACCCATACCATTTTATTCTTCAAGTATTCTTATAAAGCTTCCGCCCGTTTCATTAAGCTTTAAAAGAAATTCCTTTTCCGTCATTTTTTCTGTAACGAAACCAATTTCGCCGTCCTTCACACCTGTTATAAACTCAGCATCGGCAAAAATGTTTTTGATTTCTTCGGCCGTTTTATTGCATCGCACAAAATATGACCATTCATTATCCTCTGCCGGAAGAACATTTATCTTATTCTCCTGCCACTTGATATATCTCATATTATTGCCTGCATTCTTTACGATATCTATAACATCGGCACACACTGCACTCGCTGTTGCAAGCTTACCTGCACCTCTGCCGTAGAACATAGCGTCTCCAAGGCTGTCGCCTTTTACCATTATCGCATTGAATACATCACTTACGCCCGATAGCGGTATACTGTTTTTAACAATCATCGGCGCTACGCAAGCATATATTCCATCGTCAGATGCTTTCTTTGCATATCCGATAAGCTTTATAGCCGCATTCATCTTACCCGCATAAAGAACATCTGTAAGACTAACATCGCATATACCCTTTGTTTCAACATCGTTATAATCTATAAAAGCACCCCACGCCATTGACGCTAAAATTGCTATCTTTCTTGATGCGTCGTGTCCTTCAATGTCTGCCGCAGGATTTCTCTCTGCATAGCCTTTATTCTGCGCATCCTTTAAAGCTTCATCAAAATCACGGTTTTTGTTTATCATTTCAGAGAGAATGAAATTAGTCGTACCGTTTAATATTCCTGCAATTCTTTCAACATCATTTGCAAGAATACAGGACGACAACGGTCTTATAACAGGGATTCCGCCACCAACCGACGCTTCAAAAAGATATCTTGCACCGTTATCTTCCGCAATTTGCATAAGCTCCGGTCCGTAGGTTGCTACAAGCTCTTTATTTGATGTAACAACGCTTTTTCCCGCTGATAAAAGTGCTTTTGTAAACTCATACGCCGGATGAAGTCCGCCCATAGTTTCAGCCGCAACCGAAATTTCACCGTCATTTAAAATATCGTCAAATTCCTTAGTAAAAAGCTCCTTTTCGGGATGCTCAGGAAAATCTCTTATATCAAGAATACGCTTAACCGAAATCTCATCTCCCGCTTTCTCACTAAAGCTGTGTGATGAAAAAATTTCGTATACACCGCTTCCTACGGTTCCGTATCCGAGTATAGCCATCTTTGCCATAGTTTTATCCTTCCTCTCTGCTCACATCGACAAAATTTCTATTTTGTTAACGCCGTCAACGGTTTTTAACCGTTTTATCATTTCCTCAAGGCTTACCTTCATACCGTCGGTACGCATTGAAACCGTTACATTCGCCACACTGTTGACCGGAATATTCTGATTAATCGTAAGAATATTAGCCGATGCCGACGATAAAAGTATAAGAATATCCGAAAGTATTCCTGCTATATCGTCAAGCGTAAAAAACAGGGTAACAATCTGCTCGGTGTCAAACTTTGAATGTGCAAAAACATAGTCCTTATATTTATAGAAGGAACTCCTTGAAAGTGCCACATCAGACAGTGCCTCATTAACAGTTTTGAATTTGCCCGAAGCAAGGTTTTCTTTTGCCTTAACAACCTTTACAAACACTTCAGGAGCTATCGATTCATTTACAAGTATATATGTGGATTCCATAACTTTAATCCTCCGTATTTGTCCGCGTCATAAAAACACTTGTATTTCTCATATAATATATAATAGCATAATTTTTATACAATGTCAATAAATCATATACCAAAATTTCGTCTTTTTTATATTAATGTTTTGTACATTTTACTAAAAACTATCTTTTTTTATGATTTGACATATTACCACTACCTGCTAAAATGAAAAATATCTGATCGCATTCGCCGCAAGAGAAAAATCCTTCAAAAGAAGCTTAACCGCAATTTCTGCTTGTTCAGCATTGCCGCTTTTTAAAGCTTCGGTTGCCTTCACAAACAGTATTTGCTTATTTCTGCCGCTCACAATCCCTTCCATCCCCATATTTACACTTTCGCTTTTAATACTGTTGTATTTTTCGCTTATCTCTCCGATAAGCTCGCACATTGTATATTCCCGGAAGCGGTATACTCCAAGATAGTCAGCCGCTTTTTCAAGCCCCGAAAGCAACTCATCCCCCATAGTATGCTTTGCCTTTATATAATCACGGCTTTTAACCGCGTACCTTTTTCCCATCGCTCTTCCGAAAGCCTTGCGCGCATCGACATACCCAGAATTAACGCTGTCCTCAATTTTCTTTTTATCAAACTCCATCATACCCACAATCGGGTTCTTACATTTAATTTCTATTATATTTACGCCGTTATTCGCCGTTTGCTTCTGTACACCCAAGCCGCCGACATCAACTACCACAATATCTCTGTAGCCTTTATTAACAAGCATCCCAACCGGCTTGTTGTCTGCAAAGCCTCCGTCAAGATATTCTTTATCACCAATCACCTTACGTCTTGTACCGGGCAGACACGCACTTGCCATAATATAATCAACAAGCTTGCCACGCGGAATATCAGCCTTAAAAACTTCAAAAGGTTTATGGTCTGTAACCGAATAGGTAACGAGTCCGAAATCTATCGGCGAAAGTAGAAGCTTGTTTTCATCTATTATCTCACGAAGAAGCATTTCCACAGGTTCCATACTGACACCATTGTTGGATTTTATATCTTCAATTGTTTTTTGTATACCTTTTATCGACAGCTTGCTTTCCTTAAGTGCTTCAAGTCTTACAACATCATTAATAGAAATCGCACTCCACAGCTTTTGCGCCGTTTTAAAATCGCCCTGCGCAAATACCGCTCCGTTTATGGCACCTACCGAACTGCCGACAACAGCACCGATTCCGAGCCTTTCCTTCCTGATACATTCGAGTGCGCCAATACCATACGCGCCCCTCGCACCTCCGCCGGTCAGTACAATTCCGTACATAGCACAAAACCTCTTTTCTTCGAAAATCAGCATACCTTCCCCATTTATATTATATGCAAAAGACTCGTTCCTTTATCAAAAAACCGCCTATGGTACCACACTTCTCACAAAAGAAACAGTACCAAAGGCGTTTTTCATCTATCAGTCTTTAGGATTAACTATATCTCTCCAGTCAAGATCTCCTCTGTCAAGACCGTGAATAAGAACCTCCGCCGTTGCAAGATTTGTAGCCATAGGAATGTTATGCATATCACAAAGGCGAAGAAGAGATGAAACATCCGGTTCGTAGCCTTCCGCCGTCAGCGGATCTCTGAAAAATATAACAAGGTCAATTTCATTGTATGCAACCCTTGCACCAATCTGCTGGTCACCACCTTGTACACCTGAAAGGAAACGATAAACATTCAGCCCCGTATTTTCGTTGATTACTTTCCCCGTGGTGTCAGTAGCATACAATGTATGTTTTCCCAAAATTCCCTTGTATGCTATACAAAATTGTGCCATAAGCTCTTTCTTTTTATCGTGTGCAATGAAAGCAATGTTCACTCTATTTCCTCCTTTTAATCATCGTATAAACATATTATATCAAATTATTCCAAATTTGTAAAGTATTTATTGAAAAAATCAGTACAATTTGTATGTTTTTTTCACTTCCACCGTCTCACCGGGGCTAATTTTATAATTTCCAACATCTGTTGTGAACCATATTTCAAACAATGTAGGATTATATACCAAAGAATTATCAGCACTCCAGACAAGAGAATTGTACGCATTTACATAGTCATAAACTTCTATATTTGTAGCATACCAGATGTCATCGTGTCCTGCAAGAGTGTCACAAATCTTATCAAGCCTGTCCCAGTTTGAATTTCTTTCAAATTCAAAGCTATGTCCCCAAAGATAGAACAGCTTTGCATCTCTTCGTGCAATCTTAATACTCTCAGCATCAAGCTTTACAAATTCATCTATCATATCAAACAACTCAGAATTGTCATGATGTGCCGTCGGCATCCACGCATGCCAGTCAGCCGGAAGTCTGAAAAGGTTATTATCGCCGCCGAGCGTTCTTGCATATACTATACCAAGCTCTGTAAGGTAATCCTTAATCATTTCATAACTTGTACCATTTGCCATAAAATTTATCCCCGAGTCGGGATATGCCATACCTTTTATTATTCTTTTATATCTGTTTTCAAGCTCAACTCGACAGTCCAGAACATCCTTAATTCCTTCAACCACACTTTGTGAACCGAGTGCTCTGTGCAGTGCACCATGAACCGCCACCTCGTGTCCTTTTGAGAGAATATGTTCTTCTATCTCTTCTTTTGTAAGATTATTCTTCCTCAGATCATCCGAATTAAGATTAAACGTACACTTAAGCCCTGCATCGGTAATACGGTCAGCAAATCTGATATCTTCCATACATCCGTCGTCATAACTTAAAGTAACAGCCTTACTCTTTCCTCCAGGAAATCTTATAAATTTATATCTCATAACGTCACCTCCACCAAACATATCGAAAATATTATCATCCGACGCACTTTTTCACTTTATCACACTGAATTATTATAGCACAAAATATTTAAGTTGTAAATATTTTTTTGTCTGTAATTTATTTTTAACAAAAAAGCCGATACTCGCCCTAATATCCAGCAGTATCAGCTTTTTTTTATACATTTTACAGTCCGCACGCCTTTAATACATATTTATAAAGCGTCAGTTCATATTCCTTACTCCAAGGATTTTCCATATCTCCACATACCATTTTTGCAAAGGACGAAAGCATCGTATCATAGCGATCATAAAGCACACTATCAATGCTTTGGACAGGCTTTTGACCATAATCTGTTACAGTTGTAAACTGTTTCCCGTCATTTGTTAAAACTTCAAACGGTTTAAGCTCTACCGTGCCAAGCTCACCTGAAACAGTCAGCTGACGTCTTAAAAAGCCACCAACTTCTGCCGCATTGACCTTCGCAAAGGACACACCGTTTTCATATTCAAAAACTGCCATTCCAAAATCATCAGCCGTAACTCCCTCAATTCCCGTCGTACGGTTTAAAGGTATCACGTTCAAAGGCTCACCCTGAAATTGCAGGATAAGGTCAATGAGATGACAGCCAAGAAAGAACATAATTCCACCGGGGAAAGTTTCAAGCCACTGTCGGTTTTCAGCCGTATGCCTTGTGTTCATCTGTGCCTCAACACTGATTATTTTCCCAAGCTCTCCGTTTTTAACCCTATCCATAAGTTCAATTACGCAAGGGTTGTATCTGTACATATATCCGATATGAAATGTCTTTCCGTTTTCCTGCATTAATCTTACCAGAGCTTCAAATTCGCAGAGTTCAACACCGCCCGGCTTTTCCATATGTATATGCTTGTTATGCTTTGCAGCAAGCGTTGCATACTTTGTAAGATATATTTCCTCAGTTTCAATCACAACTGCCTCAATTTCGGGATTTTCGAGTATTTCTTCAAGGGACAGCTCTTTTATACCATCAAAAAGTGCAGCAACCTTAGGGAATCTTTTTTCTGCACCTTCGGGAATATTATATCCTACAAGCTCAAAAATATCGTTTTGCTTTCTTATACTTTTAATCACCTGCTGTGCGTGACTTATACCGTTTATTCCTATTATTGCAACTTTTATTTTTCTCATACCATCAGTCCTTCACCTTTAATACAACCTTACCCACATTCTTTCCCTTGTAGAGAATATCATGTGCCGCCTCTGCTTCTGTTATAGGTAATACTGCGTGAATAGTAGGCTTTACCTCTCCGCTTTCGATTTTTGGGTATACATTCTTCACAAGCCCAGAAAGGATATATGCTTTCATTTCAGGTGTTCTTGAACGGAGTGTGCTTCCGATTATGCGCACATTCCTTACATATATATTCTTTAAATCTATCTCTGTTTTTGTTCCTGCCAAAGATGCAATCATTATCCATCGTGCACCATGCGTTAAATAATGAATACACTTACCCATTATCTCACCGCCGAGACAGTCAATTGCAACATCAACACTATTACCATTTTCCAGCTCTTCCTTCAAAACCTCTGAAATATCTTCTTTCGTTGTAACAACAACTCTGTCCGCATTAAGATGCTTTATTGAAGCTTTGATTTCATCCGTAAGAACAGTTGTAATAATCCTTATTCCGAACGCTTTTGCCATCGGTATTATAACGCTTGCAAGCCCCGATGCACCTGCATTCATTAAAAGAGTGTTGCCTTTTTCTATCTTACCTTCAATAAACAAATTAAGATATGCAGTTGCAAAAGCCTCGGGAATTGCCGCCGCTTCAATCATCGTGCAGTTTTCGGGAACCGGCATAAGCATATCATATTTTACCGCCACAAATTCTGCATATCCGCCGCCACCCAGAAGTGCACAAACTGCATCACCAATTTTCCAATCAGATTTTTCTTTTGCCTCATCACCCATTTTGACAATTTTACCCGATATTTCAAGACCCATCCACTCAGGGCATCCCGGAGGAGGCGGATAATCTCCTTCTCTTTGCATAAGGTCTGCACGATTTAACGCCGTCGCATAAATTTCAACAAGCACCTCGTCAGCTTTTATTTCAGGGTCAGGTACATTGCTCCATGATAATGATTTGTCTTCGTTTACTAAAATTGCTTTCATTTTTATACACTCTCCTTTTATAAATTATAATTTATCGCTTCGCTCTAAATTATAAAGTTAGGAGTTAGGAATTAGGAGTTAGGAGTTAATGTACAAAAGCTTACGCTTTTGAAATGATTGATAAAGAAATGCTTCGCATTTCTCAATATTAAATATATGAAAACCGCAAGGTTTTCTACCATAACTCCTAACTCCACACTCCTAACTCCTAACTAATTTAGCGTCAGCTAAATTATAATTTCTCGCTCCGCGATAAATTATAATTTACTCCTCTCTCCAGTCAAATTGTACAACTATCGGGAAATTTCTATCGTTTATAAGTCTTGTATAAACTTCACCGCACTCTGCAGGTTTATGTGTTTCCTTTATCATACTCCTAAGATCGAGTCTTTTGCACGAACAAAGCTTCAATACAGCTTTTATATCATCAATATGCGTAAAATACCCCGGGTGCGATTCATATTTAGGTCTTGCTACGGTATGAGCACCTATTAAAGATATACCCGGTGCGTGCACCTTTTTATAGTAATCTATCGTAAATTCCTTATCCCTTGTACAGCCCAAAAGTGCAACACGACCGAATTTCGCCATACAATCAAGAACTCCTTCAAGCCCTGCACCTACTCCCGTAACCTCTATCGCAACATTAGCGCCACCCGATGTTACTTCTTTCACTTTTTGAGTAAAGTCTTCTTCAAACGGGTCGAATGCATAGTCAGCACCGCCTGAAAGTGCCTCGTCTCTTCTCTCTTTAACAGGGTCAACTGCAATTACAGGAACTGCTCCTGCAGCTCTTAAAAGCCTTACCGCAAGCTGACCTAAAAGCCCGAGTCCCATTACAATTACCGACTCTCCGATTTCAAGGTGGGTTTTGCGTATCGCTGCAAGTGAAAATGTTGTTATAAAGCTCATTGCGGCTTCTTCAAAGGATATTGACTCATCCTCTATTTTTACAGCATAATCCTCTATAACGGTATTATATTTTTTGTGAAATCCGAAAAACACAACAACCCGGTCTCCGATATCTACCTTTGCAACATCCTTACCCTTTGCCACAACAACGCCTGCGCTGCTGTAGCCGGACTTTCTCGGAAAGCTCACATTCGGAGGGCTGTTACCTGCAATATTTGCATCGCCGATAATATTCGCTTTTTCCGTACCGCAGCTTACCGTACTCGTATATGTCCTTACAACAACTTCATTATCCTTCGGTTCTTCATATTCAACCTCAAGATATTCTGCAGTATTGATTTTTGTAAATATAATCTGCTTATTATCCATTTTTACAATCACACCTTTACGCATTTTATAAACAAATCATAACACATTGACTTTACGTGCGAAATATAATATAATAACTATTATAAGGTAAAATTCTATACAAAACAGGCGGTAATTTGAATGAAAAATATATTTTCCTATGAAAACTTTCTTTTTTATAATATAAAATTCAACAAATATCATTACACCGATAACCGAAAAGGTTCACCAATGAATTATATTGCTTATTTAAAGAAGGGCAGTGCCAGAATTGTCTCTGAAAATAACACAATTGAACTTTCCGAAGGCGATTGCTTTTATATCCCGAAAGGGCTTAGTTATCAGTCCTATTGGTACAATGATACAGATATTGAATTTCTTTCCTTCGGATACCTTGAGCTGAACATAAAGCTTACCGTGAGATATGCATTGCAAAAGCTTAATATTCCCCCGGAAATAAAAGAAAAAATATACACAATTCCCACTCCCGGTAATAACATTGACTGCCATACACTTAGTTTGTTTTATAATGCAATGTCTGATATAATTCCCATCCTCCGGTGTGATTATAAAGACCGCACAGAGCTTATTGCCGACAGAATAAAAAACTGCATACGCACACACCCTCATTCCTCACTTTCGGATATTGCTTCTATGTGCCTCATAAGCGAACCCCAGCTTTATAATGTATTTAAAAAGTCAGTCGGTATAACTCCTAACGAATTTCGGCAGAAGGTTTTAACTGAAGCGGCAATAGAGCTTTTACAGACAACAAACAAGAGCATTGAAGAAATATCGGGAATACTCAACTTCAGTTCAAGCTCATATTTTCGCAAAATCCTGCAAAAGCACACAGGAAAAACCCCTCTGGAAATAAGAAAAAGCAGTGCATTTTAAAAAGAAAAAAAAGCCAAATAAAGATGAATGCTCATACATTTCATCAACCACGAAAAAAAAAAATGACAATACCTGCAAAACAAGTATTGTCATTTTATAATTGTTATTAAAGCTTATTTCTCTGAATCTTACCGCTTACAGTCTTGGGAAGGCTGTCTCTGAATTCTACGATTCTCGGGTACTTATAGGGAGCTGTCTTTTCCTTAACATAATTCTGAATTTCCTTTTTAAGCTCCTCTGACGGCTCCTTGCCGTTTACAAGAACTATACTTGCCTTTACAATCTGTCCTCTTACCTCATCGGGTACAGCCGACACACCACATTCAAGTACATAAGGAAGCTCCATAATAACACTCTCGATTTCAAAGGGTCCGATTCTGTAGCCGGAGGATTTAATAACGTCATCCACTCTGCCGACATACCAGTAATAGCCGTCCTCATCACGCCATGCAACGTCGCCCGTATGATAATAGCCGTCGTGCCATACTTCCTTTGTTTTCTCTTCGTCTCTGTAATATCCCGTAAAGAGACCGCAGGGTGCTCCGTCCTTTACATTGATAACGATTTCGCCTGATTCACTTGTCTTAACCTGATTTCCGTCAGCATCGTGAAGCTCAACCTTATAAATCGGTGCAGGCTTACCCATAGCTCCGATTTTATGAGGCTTGCCGACAAGATTTCCTATAATCATTGTACTTTCTGTCTGTCCGAAGCCTTCCTTTATCTGCAAGGCGGTTGCCTTCTCGAATTGGCGGTATACCTCGGGGTTTAATGCTTCTCCGGCTGTAGTCATATGACGCACAGATGAGAAATCGTATTTTGAAATATCCTGCTTTACCATCATTCTGAGCATCGTAGGCGGTGCACAGAAGGTTGTTATATGGTGTTTTGCAAACATCGGAAGAATTTGCGCCGCATCAAAGCGGTCAAAGTCATAAACGAAGGTTGCAGCCTCGCACAGCCACTGTCCGTACAGCTTACCCCACATTGCCTTCGCCCATCCGGTATCGGAAATTGTGAAGTGTAATCCGTCCGGGTCAACATTATGCCAGTATTTAGCAGTGTGGAAATGTCCGAGCGGATATTTATAGTTATGTGCCGCAATTTTGGGATAACCCGATGTACCTGATGTAAAGTACATAAGCATCGTATCGTCACCGCAGGGCGAATCCTCGCTTCTTTCAAAATGCGTGCTGAAACGCTTGTACTCTTCGTCAAAGCTTCTCCAACCGTCCTTCTCACCACCGACAATCATTTTGATTTCAAGCTCGGGACAGTTTTTCGATGCTATATCAACATAATTTGAAACTTCGCCATCCGACGTACATACTATAGCTTTTACACCTGCCGAATTAAATCTGTATTCAAGGTCGTGCTCGTGAAGCTGGTCAACAGCGGGAATTGCAACCGCACCCAGCTTATTAAGGCCGAGCATTGCAATCCAGAACTGATAATGACGCTTTAAAATAAGCATTACCTTATCGCCTTTTTTAATTCCGAGTGATGCAAAATAGTTCGCACACTGGCTTGAAAGCTTTCTCATATCTGTGAAGGTAAAGGAGGTTTCCTTTCCGTCCTTTGAAATATGAAGCATTGCACGTTTTTCAGGCTCTCTTCTTGAAAGCTCATCAACAAGGTCAAATGCAAAATTGAACTTCTCGGTATTCTTGAAGGTTATAGATGTCGGAGTACCGTTTTCGTCCTCTTCTATATCTATAAACTTGCGATAAATTCTGTCTTTTGTATCCTTTAAAACAGAGCCTATAATCTGTTCTGTTGAAACAATATCAGAGCCTGCCGCTTCAACTGCCTCGGCTTCTGCTCTTAATACAATGGCATAGAACTTACAATCCTTACCGTTTACAGCTATCATACCGTGCGGTGTATCACTGTTATAGTAAATACTGTCTCCGGGACCTAAAACCTCCTTATGCTCACCAATCTGAACCATAAGGTTACCCTCTATTACGATATCGCACTCCTGACCTTCGTGGGTAGTGAGCTCAATATCCTTTTTCTGTGCTTCCTCATCATATGAACTTACAACATACAAAGGCTCCGCAATACGGTTTTTGAACGCATATGCAAGGTTATGGTACACCATTCCGTGAGCTTTTGCAATCTGCTGTCCTGCTCCTGCTCTTGTTACGGTATATGACTTAAGATTCGGGCTGTAACCTTCTATAATATCGGTCACATTAACCTTCAAAGCCGCCGCACAACGATAGATGAATGCAAAGTTCAAATCACTTTCGCCATTTTCGCATTTTAAATAATCCTGAACCGAAATTCCGGTTCTTTCTGCCATCTCCTGCGGCGTAAAGTTCTCAATCTCACGAAGCTCTCTGATACGCTCCGCCATTTCTTTGATTTTTAAGTTGATATCTGTTGAGATTCCCATAAATTTTTCTCCTTTTCCGAGGCAAAAAAAATCTCGCCTCAAAGTAAAATAAAAATCCTTTGAGACGAGTGCAAATTCACCCGCGGTACCACTCAAATTGCGAAAATCTATTTCGCCACTCATTCAGGGTCAGACAACCCATATGCCTTAACGCAGCAATCACGGGAAGGTTCTACTTGCAAAATGCTTTCTTCCTTCCGACTCTGGAGCTACAAACACATCAAATCCCCCTTGGCTCGCACCAACCGCCATTTCTCTCATAGGTTCAACAGATATGCACTCTCCGTCAATGCCTTTATTCTGCTATAATATATCATACTTCGGTTAAAATGTCAAGCAAAATCGACAAAATATTTTCATTATACCCCAAAAGCGGACGTATAGGGCCAGTCCCCATACGTCCACTTTTGGAATACGCTTTATTTCTTCCACACACATACACTCTGCTTTCCAACATTTAAAGTTGCAACAGGTCCCGGAAGTATGGTATCTTTATAACATTCTCCCGAAATATCGTATGAAAAATCATATGCCGAGCCGTCCGGAGCCTCAAATGGCATAGCGGATAGTCTTGTTTCACCAAGTCTTTGGGTCGAAACCGCTTCACATTCTGCCAAAACAAGTTTTTCCGGTACGTCAAGCACGAGATAATAATCTCCGTTTTTCTCTTCAATTTCTGCTTTAAATCCTTCTGCATCAAAGGCATTTTTTTCGTTCTTTGATGCAATCGCATAGCCGCTATATGCATTATCCTTTATCCAGACAGGTTGACGAATTGAATTAAATGCAATATCGCTCGTACTTCTTACTTTGGAAATCTCTTCCTTATATTCTTCGGTCGATGTATATATATCGCAGAATTTGGTAAACTGCTCGTGACGCTCTGTACAATCAGCCCACTTTCCGGCAAAAATATTATTATAGTACCTGTCATCACCGCCGTAGGTTGCACTATAGCCTGCAACAATAGTAGAGTGCGGGAAATGGTAGGGTGTGTTACGACTTCTCTCATCACAATGAAATATCTTACCGCATATGAGATTATGAACAATCGCCGCCCCCTGTGCCACATACTCGAAAGAGAAATGCGACATTAACAGATTGTGGTCAATAAGAGTAGGTCCGTGACTTACCTCAAGCATAAAGTCGCGGTCATTTGAATGATATATATTCTGAGAAACTCTTACTCCCTGAGCCTCCCAGTCAAGCCATGTGCCCAGAGTGCAATGGTGTATATTATTGCCGATAATCTCAGTATCAATGCAAGCGTGAAATTTTATTCCTGCTATTTCATGACCATAGAATTCATGCTTTGTTGCAATGTTGTAAATATGATTGTGTTCAATTCTTGAAAAAACACATCCGAGATTTCCTACTATTGCATTCTGTCCGCAATCGTGAATTACATTGTTTCGTACAATATGCGAGCCAATCGTATCCTTACTCCAGCCGATACGCTGTGCTAAAAATACAGATTCAAGCTGATAGCGATGTCCTGTTTTTCTCGCATATTTTGTGGAAAGGTTATCACCCGTACTCTTTTCCTTACCAAGACTTATCGCACTGCATTTCGCATCGTGAATATCATTATCCTCGATTATCCACCCTTTGCTCCAGTGAGGTCCCACCATACCTATCTGATCGGAGGTCGGAGGCGTCCAGGGGCAAGCTGCCTGAGCAATTTCAAAGCCTCTTAATGTTATGTAATTAACTCCTGTAGACTCAGGATAAAAACAGCAAGGTCTCACATTGATTTCAATAAGCTCTTCATTTGGATTATATTCTCTGAAATTGCAGTATATTGTTGTTGTATCATCCGAAACCTCTGCATACCACTTATACAAAGTTCGTTCGGGGTTTAAAATCGGCTCTTCACCAATCGCAATCGGACGCTGATATCCTGACATTCTCATTTCATCAGAATATAAATCATCAAATGATTTTGCTTCAAACAGAGATACACCGTTAATATAAACATCTCCCAAATGCACTCTGTACTCTTTAAGCGGTTCTATCATCCAGTCGCCGTTTAGCTCTATTTTATACGGATTCCAGTCCCCAAATATTTCATTTGATACAGTCTTTTTCCATACAGTGCCCTGAACCTTTTCCCATCCCGTAATCACTTCAGAGCCTTTAATAACCGGCTTCTCACCTTCAACAGCCTCATATACAATTCGGGTAAGGTCACTTGTACCTCCGTTTACCGGATTAACCCACTCTCTGTATGTGCCGCCGAAGACTCTTACGGTATCACCGGCTACTGCAATGCTGGCTGCTTTATTTATAGTTTTAAAGGGTGCATCATTTGTACCTTTTGCGGTATCATTTCCGCTATTTGAAATATAATAAATCATTGCATCCTCCTTGTGTTATCCATCACAATACTTATTGAAAATCATCCGAACATCACATTATTGATTACACCCTCAAGATATTCCTGAGAGCCGCTTCCGGGAAGCATGGGTGCCTTTAAAACAGCGGCATATTCGGCAAGTTCCTCAAGTGTTGCATTTCCCGATATGATTTTTCTGCCTATTTCAGTATTCTCAAAGGATGAATATTTATCCTTTACAAACTCATCAATTCTTCCGTCCTCGATAAGTGCCGCCGCCTTGATAAGTCCTAATGCATATGTATCCATTCCGAGAATAAATGCGTGCACCATATCCTCTTTAGTATAGCTTGCACGGCGGTTTTTAGAGTCAAAGTTAAAACCTCCGGTAAGTCCTCCTGCTTTTAATACCTCGTACATACACAAGGTTGCGGTATAAACATCCGACGGGAACTGGTCTGTGTCCCATCCGAGCAGATAATCGCCCTGATTTGCATCTATTGAGCCGAGCATACCGTTAATTGCAGAAATTCTTAATTCGTGTTCAAATGTATGACCTGCCAAAGTTGCGTGATTTGCTTCAATATTCATCTTGAAATCTTTATCAAGACCATACTGTCTTAAGAATCCTATAGCAGTTGCCGCATCAAAGTCATACTGATGCTTCATCGGCTCCTTCGGCTTAGGTTCGATATAGAAGTCACCCGTAAAGCCGATTTTTCTTCCGTATTCCACTGCCATCTTCATTAATCTTGCAATATTTTCCTGTTCAAATTTTACATCGGTATTAAGAAGAGTCTCATAGCCTTCTCTTCCGCCCCAGAATACATAGCCCTTACCGCCTAATTTAACAGTCAAGTCAAGTGCCTTTTTAACCTGAGCTGCCGCAAAGCAATATACATCTGCAGAATTTGTGCTTCCTGCACCATTCATAAATCTCGGATTTGAGAACATATTTGCAGTTCCCCAAAGGCATTTAATGCCCGTTTCCTTCATCTTTTCAAGGATATAGTCAGTAATTTCATCAAGTCTTCTGTTCGTCTCGTTAATATCGTCAGCTTCGGGGACAATATCTGCATCGTGGAAACAGAAATATTCAATTCCGAGCTTCTGCATAAATTCAAAGCCTGCATCAACCTTGGCTTTTGCGTGCTCCATTGTACCGGACTTTGCACCAAAAGACTTATCAGCAGTATCACGTCCGAACATATCGGTTCCTGCCGCACATAAGTTATGCCACCAAGCCATTGCAAAAGGAAGATGCTCCTTCATTTTCTTTCCCATAATAACCTTTTCGGCATCATAGTACTTAAACGCTAAAGGATTTTTGCTCTGTTTACCCTCATACTTAATCTTGGGAATGTTTTCAAAATAACTCATTTTAAACTCCTCCATTTAATCTTTTAATTTTTTATACAATTGCTCCATTTCCGGATATATGTTCTTGAATTTTTCATACCGTTCATTGTAAAGCTTAACAAGCTTCTCATCAGGCTTTATAACTTCTTTAACCGATATGCTTGCGGCATCCTTTACCGTTTTATATACTCCGCAAGCCGTCATTGCCAGAATTGCACCGCCAAAACCGGGGCCCTCTTCCGTAGTCGGAATATCAAGCTCGATATCAAGAATATTTGCAAGAATTTTCATCCACAGCTTCGATTTTGCACCGCCGCCGCAAACTGTACTCCTTTTAATTTCAATACCGAGACTTTTCGCAACTTCTGCATTATCACGCACTGCAAACGCAACACCCTCAAGTATTGCAAGAAGCATATCCTTTCTTTTTGTATCGGGACGAAGTCCTATAAACATTCCTGTTGTGTTCGTATCATTTATCGGGCTTCTTTCACCCATCAGATACGGAAGAAAAAACACATCGTTTTTCCCAAGTATATCATCAGTTATATCCGACTGCACTCCACTGTAATCGTCTGTTTCAAGCACTTCATCGCAAAACCATTTATTGCATGATGCCGCAGATAACATACACCCCATAAGGTGATATCCGCCATCCGCATGGCAGAATGAATGAAGTGCATTGTTTGTATCAACGCCGAATTTTTCAGAGGATATAAATATAGTACCGCTCGTACCAAGCGATATATTACAGCCTCCCTCTCCAACCGTTGCCGTGCCTACAGCTGCAGCGGCATTATCACCTGCACCTGCGGCAACCTTTACGCCGCACTTTAACCCAAGACTTTCGGCAATATCAGCTTTAACTTCACCTACAGCCTCATAGCTTTCATACAGCTTAGCAAGCATGCTCTTGTCTATGCCGCAAATTTTTATCATTTCATCCGACCAACATTTATTTTCAACGTCAAGAAGAAGCATTCCCGCCGCATCCGAAAAATCTGTTGAATGTACGCCCGTCAGCATATAGTTTATATAGTCTTTAGGCAACATAATTTTGGAAATTTTATTGTAGTTTTCAGGCTCATTATCACGAACCCAGAGAATTTTAGGAAGAGTAAATCCCGCAAATGCAATATTTGCCGTTAGCCTTGAGAGCGTTTCTTTTGTGATAACCTCATTAAGATAATCGGTCTCTTTCTGACAGCGTGAATCATTCCACAAAATTGCAGGTCTGATAACATTATCCTCATCATCAAGTACTACAAGCCCGTGCATCTGACCTGCAACCGCTATTCCCTTAATCTCACTGCTTTTTGCACCCTTTATAAGTTCTTTTACTCCCTCTTTAAATGCATCCCACCACACCTTTGGGCTTTGCTCACTCCAGCCCGGCTTCGGGTATGACACATCATACGTCTTTGATACAGTGTTAAGAATTTTCTTATTCTCATCAACCAAAAGAAGCTTCAAGGCTGATGTACCCAAATCAGCACCAATATAACAGCTCATATATGTTCCTCCTTGTGTCTAATTATTTTAAACTCTTTAGCATTTATACGTATTTTATCATACACGCATTGACATTTCACGCAAAAAGAGTTATAATTTATAGACAAAATTTGTCTTTTTGAGGTGTGATATGTTTTATCAGCTACAGCATTTCGGTTTATCTGAATATTTTTGTAAGGAATACGGAAAAAATTTCTCCTTTCCTGCCCATCTTCATCAATCCTTTGAATTTATCACAGTTCTATCGGGCGAGATGGCAATAACGGTTGACGGCAGGCTGCACAAGCTTTCACGCGGAGAGTCATTGCTGATATTTCCCAATCAGCTTCATTCCATTGAAAGCACACATAGCGAGCATATGCTGTGTATATTTTCCCCGGAGCTTGTAAAGGCGTATTCTTCAAAGCTTTCGGGGCAAATTCCGGAGAGCAACAAATTTATTGCAGGAGAATATATTACTTCCGGCGTAAATAATTTATCCGATAACAGCAGAAAAATAAAGAAAAAGGGAATTTTGTATTCTCTATGTGCTGAATTTGACGAAAATGCAACATATATAAACAAGGAAACAGATGACAAAAATTTACTTTATAAGATATTTAACTTTGTAGAATCAAGTTATAATACAGACTGTACACTTGAAACACTTTCCAAAGAAATAGCTTTCAGCTACTCATATTTATCAAGATACTTCAAAAATACGGTCGGAATGTCCTTTAATAATTATGTAAACCAATATAAAATAAATAATGCATGCTATCTTCTTATGAATAATTCGGATTATTCCATACTACAGTGTGCATTAGAAAGCGGTTATACCTCATTAAGAAGCTTCAATCGAAATTTCAAGGCTGTAACCGGGATAACCCCTGCAGAATACAAAGAGTCGGTAACCGATGAATCTTCACAGAAAAAACATTGACAATCATTATAATAGTGATATAATTATTATGATTGGAGGTTTTTGTATGATAATACTTTCAAAACGATGGCAACAGTTGCATTTATGACAAAAAAATTAATTTTTAAAAGAGGCGAATTAAATGAATACGACAAAAAAAATTGTAATGGCATCAATGCTTGCGGCACTTTGCTGTGTAGCAACAATGATAATAAAAATCCCTTCACCGCTTAAAGGCTACCTTAACCTCGGTGATTGTGTAGTTCTTTTATGCGGATTTATGCTGTCTCCGTTGTACGGATTTCTTGCAGCGGGAATCGGCTCTGCACTTGCCGATATATTTTCAGGATATGTAATATATGCACCTGCAACCTTTATAATTAAAGGAATTATGGCATTGGCTGCATATTACACCTTCAAACTTTTAAATAAAAAATTAAAAGACACCCCTTCTATGCTCATCGGCGGTGCAATCGCTGAAATTGAAATGGTGCTCGGATATTTTATATTCGAAGGCTTTATGTACGGATTTATTCCGTCTGCTGTAAATATTCTCCCCAATGCAGTCCAGGGTATTGCCGGGCTGGTACTCGGTGTTATTCTTGCAAAGGTATTTAAAAAGAATAAAATTACTTTGTAAAAATACATATATAATGTAAGAAAAAAAGACTATTCCGAAGAATAGTCTTTTTTCTGGAGCTGTCTAGCAGATTTGAACTGCCGACCTCTTCCTTACCAAGGAAGTGCTCTACCTACTGAGCTAAGACAGCAAAACAACTTTGTTTATTATACCGCATTATTCTTAATTTGTCAACTGATTTTATAAAAAAATACTGTATAATTTATATTTTTTATCATTGAATCTATTATTATTAATTAATTTTCTGTATTTTTGTTGCTGATGCAACATACACTTACAATATATTGCAGTATAATCTAATTAAATCAAAGAAAAATACTAAATATTGTAAGGAGGCGAATCAAATGGATTTTAATGTTAATGTCAATGTAACGGGCGGAGAGCTTTCGGATAAGGAGATTGGTGCATATATCAAGCGTGCAAGGGAAAACAATCCCGAACAAAAGCTTACCGGAATAGATATCAATGTTGACGGCGAGTATGTAGACTTAAAGTACTATTTTGAGCCTGTGTCATTCAGTAGAATAAGAAGAGTTACCGGATATTTAGTCGGAAACCTCGACCGATGGAATGATGCAAAACGAGCAGAGGAATCACAAAGAGTAAAGCACAGCGTATGATAAAAACCGTGCCAAGCACGGTTTTTTTATTGGAAATTATTCTGTTGCAAAAATTCACTTTATGTGGTACTATATAAGTAGTTCGTTATAAGGAGGTGCACAGCAAATGACATACAAAAGCACAATAGAGCTTGTCCGCAAAATAGCCGAAGCTGTTGATTTAAAAGGCGGAGTAGTATATTACGTCGGCGGATGTGTGCGTGACAAACTGATGAATGTCGCAAGTACTGATTATGACATTGAAGTGCACGGTATCGAAACAGATATTTTAGAATCAATTTTGGAAAACTTTGGCGAGGTTTTATATTTCGGAAAGCTTTTTGGAGTATATAATATAAAGGGTTATGATTTAGACATTGCACTCCCCCGCACCGAGCAGATAAACGGATGCAAGCATACAGACTTTTTGGTTGATACAAACCCCTTCCTGGGCACAAAAAGAGCCGCCGAAAGACGTGATTTTACTGTTAATTCAATTATGCAAAATGCTCTTACAGACGAGATATGCGACCATTTCGGAGGAGTTTGTGATATTAAACGCGGAATAATACGCCACGTAAACGACCAAACCTTTACAGAGGACCCGTTACGAGTTTTCAGAGCCGCACAATTCGCCGCCCGCTTTAATTTCAAAATCGCACCCGAAACAAAAAAGCTTTGTTCTTCTATGTACCTGGGAAATATTTCACACGAGCGTGTTTTTGACGAAATGAAAAAGGCTCTCTTAAAGGCTGATAAGCCATCATTGTTTTTCGATAATTTGATGGATATGAATTGTATGAAGCTGTGGTTTCCCGAAATTGAAGAACTTGCCGAAATTGAACAAAACCCAAAATATCACCCGGAGGGCAATGTATATATCCACACAATGCAAGTGCTTGACGAGGTAGCAAAAAGGCGCAGGGATGCAAAAAATCCGCTCGGACTTATGCTTTCAGCCCTTGTGCACGATTTAGGAAAGCTTGTTGCAACCGAGGTTATAAACGGTCAAATCCACGCATATGCACACGAAAGCAAGGGGCTTCCTATTGCAGAGAAATTTTTACGGCGTATTACTAACGATAAGTCCCTCATAAGCTACGCTCTTAATATGGCCGAGCTTCATATGAAACCAAATGTTCTTTTTCACGCCAATGCTTCGGTAAAATCAACAAATAAAATGTTTGACACATCAATTGAACCATACGATCTCATTCTTCTTGCATTATCAGATATATCTGCAACACATTCAATTGAAGAGTGTCGCAGTTCGGAAGAGTTTTTAACGAAACGTCTTGAAATTTATAATGAATATATGCAAAGACCATATGTAACGGGACGTGATTTATCTGATGCCGGAATCCCACCGGGCGAAAACTATCGTGCAATTCTTGAATACGCACACAAATTACGCCTTGCAGGTGTCGAAAAAAATTCCGCACTAAAGCAAGTTATTGCATATGCAAAAAAAGTAGGCAAATAGATATATACACTATTGACGCTCACTTGACAAATGCATTTGCATAGGTTATAATAGATACAAATTATAAAGAAGGAGTCGTGGCAAAGTTGAGTTTAAACGATGAAGTTTTAAAGGTACAGCTTGAAGATGTTTGGCCTGTTATGCAGGAGCAGATAAATGCCGGCGGATGCGTCCGCTTCGGGCCTAAAGGAACAAGTATGCTCCCCATGCTCCGTCAGGGAATTGACAGCGTTGTTATAGAAAAAGCACCCGAAAAATTAAACAAATACGATCTCCCTCTTTACAGACGCGACAACGGACAGTTTGTACTACACCGTGTTGTTGGTATCAGAAAAAGCGGATATGTTATGAGAGGCGACAATCAGTACATTAATGAATATGATGTTCTTCACTCTCAGATACTTGCCATCGTAACCGGTTTCTATCGGGGTGATAAATTTATAAGCATTGATAACGATAAATATACAAAGTACGTAAAAAGTCACGTTATGAAAAGAAATTTGAAAATTCCGTATCTTCGTGCACGTTCCCTGGCAAAGCGTATTATTAAAAAAATATTGAGAATGAAATAATAATGTATGAGCGAAATTCAACTCGCTCATATTTTTTTATTTCTTTTTAAACTAAATAGCTTTTCATACATATACTATTATATAAAATGCAGTAAAGGCGGAAAATATTATGAACAGACCTTCAAATGCACAGCTTACGAAAATACACGAAGAAGCAGTATTTAATCTTTATCTGTATCTTGCACACAAGAAGGAACCCGACATAAATAAAAGCTTTATCGAAACTATTGAGGCACTTTATTCTGATATAAAACCAAACTGCAAAAACCGCAACAGCCGTGAATGCTTGCGGATGGAAATCGTGAAAAATGCTGTTATTAACAACCCGTTACTTCAAAAAACATATATTACCGATTATATAAGGGATGACAACGGGCTTACAGTGTGTTGTTTTAAAAAACCCGATAACAGCATATCGGTGGTATTCAAAGGCACAGGAAGCGGTGAATGGATTGATAACGGCGAAGGTCTTTCAGGAATTCCGGAAGAAAATATTTATTTTACCTGCGACAGCATTACGGGAGAGCCGGGAAAAAGTATTGTATTTGACGACTACGCAACCGACCAGCAAGTTGAGGCATTAAATCTTTTTAATACAATCGCACATCGTGAAAAATGGAGTTATTTGGATACCATTACCGTATCGGGACATTCAAAGGGTGGCAATAAAGCACAGTTTATTGCAATCAACTCCCCTATTGTCGATTATTGCTACAGCTTTGACGGTCAGGGCTTTTCCCCTGAGGCTATTGACTCATTCAGAAAAAGGTACGATAGACAATTTGATATGCGTTCCTCTTGTATCTACAGCATCGCCGCAGAAAATGACTATGTGAATGTTTTGGGGAAACGGCTTATGCCGCCCGAAAACATATTCTATATTAAAACCTATTCGGGTCTTCATTTTATGGAATCGCTGTTTTCACAAAACGGTAAGCTGAACGAACTTACAGCTCAAGGCAAACTGTCACGTTATATCGAATCCATTTCCGGGGAAATAATGGCTATGAAGCCAAAAAAGCGACAATATGCCACGCTCGGCGTTATGAATGTTTTTCAAAAATATTTCGGAAGAGGAATACCCGTAAATGCCGATTCTGTTACGATAAACAAAACTATTATCGGAATTATGATTGCCCTTGAACCTGTCATAAATATCTATAAAAAGAACAAATCATAATCCATATAATTCAAGCTATGATTTGTTCTTTTTTTTAATTTCTATTTAGTTTTAAATTTTGATTTTTCTTTTCTGTACTCCCCAAGATTCTTATCGCATTTGTCCTTCCATGTCAGGCAATGCTTCGATAACCTCGCATAGTTCAGGTATCGACGGTGCCGCACCCGGTCTTGAAACAGTTATTGCTGCTGCGCAGGATGCAAGCTTTAATGTTTCATCAATATCAAGTCCCTTTGAAATTCCTGCAAGAAAATATCCCGTAAAGGTATCACCTGCCGCTGTGGTATCAACAGCCTTAACCAAAAACGAACCTCTTGATTTTTTAATTTCAGAATCCATATACACACAGCCGTTTTTGCCGAGAGTAAGCATCACCTTAAGCTTCGGATACTTTTCTTTAAACACATCAAGACCTTGTTTAACGCAACAACCATTCAAATAAATAAACATACGAAACACAACATTATTCAATTTATAAATATTTCCTTATATCTATTGCAAGTTTTTCTTCAAGGTTAATAAGCCTCTTTGTTATATCCTTTGAAAACTCATCCGCCGCCTCATATTTATTGAGATACTTATTGAGGGATTTTACACCCATATTGCAACCATCTGTCATAAGGTCTGCAATTGTCTCGTCCGATTCATTAATTGTAAGCATTATACTTGTTTTCATCCAGGACATTCCCTTTGCCATCGCCGCAGGCTCTTTACCGTCATCATTAAACCGAGTAAGCTGTGTTTCTATTTCCCTCTCCAGCTCTGTGTGTTCATTCCTGCATTTTTCAAGACGGCTCTTAAATTCTTCATCACTAACATATTCGAGCACATCACCAATTGATGAAACTCCCATCTTAACCCCTGCATCGCATTCCCTCAACAACTTAATTGTATCTTGTTCAATCATATTGTATCTTCCTTTCATAAAAAAATTAGAGCGAAATATATTTAAAATTCCGCTCATTTAACATTATGAAATTATTATTTGATAAAAACACGAAAATAATTCAAATTTCTTGCTCAATTGTAATCCGGGAAGGTGCTGTTGTAAATGAGCAGTTTTTATATGCTCATTTACAACGTCACTCGGTTATTTAGTTTTGCTGTTTACTTATCAGCTTCAATGCCTTTATATAACATACAATCAAGTTAATTATTTTTAAGAATCAGTCCGGTTAAAGTTCTACTTCTTCATGTCGGCAAACAAGCGAAAGATTTGTCATATTCTCCCACACCATAACCTTCACATTGTCATAAGCATCGTCAAAGGAAAATGGAATTTCCAAGCCCGTAAAAGTTTCCATATCCATACCAACCATTGCTCCGTCAAGATAGAATGCAATAATAACGGTTACGCCGTTCTCGATATGTTTTGGAGTTACGGTGAAGATTTTACCGTCTTCGGAAACTGTTGTTTCGGTCCACTTAAAGAGAAGTGCATTAGTTAGAGGCTGGTTGCTGGTGCCGACTTTTACTGTGTTCCATTTATCTTCTCCGCCGTCATAGTATGCTGCTTTCAGATTGTTACATTGATAAAATGCATTTTGATCAATCTGTGTAAGATTCAGAGGAAGCTTGATTTTTTCAAGTGAGCTACAGTTTTGGAAGGCGAATCCGTAAATCAGCGTGATATTATCAGGCAGATATACTTCCTTAAGATTGGTGCAGCCAATAAACGCATAACTTGGAATGATGGTGACTCCCTCAGGAATGGTAATACTTTCCAGACTTGTGCATCCTCTGAAACATTCACTCCCGATTGAGGTTACGGTTTCGGGCAATTCGATATTTTTTAACGCTGTGCAACCGTAAAAGGCTTTGTTCGGAATGGTGGTGAGGTTACATTCAAAGGTAACACTTTCAAGAGCGGTACATCGGTCGAAAATTTCATATCCGACAGTTGTTACATTTTTCGGAAGCACAATGCTCTTAAGCGACTCACACTGCGCAAAAGCACGATAACCAATCTCGGTTACGGAATCCGGAATTGTGATAGAAGAAAGTAGCTTACATCCGCTGAAAGTACCTGACGGAATTGTAGGCAGATTTTTGGATAAGGTTACACTTGTAAGTGCGGAGCATCCTGAAAATACGGAGGTTCCCAGGTAAGTAACGCTATCCGGAATCACAATACTCTTAAGCCCGGAGCCACTAAAAGCACTGTTGCTGATGGTTGGTATGGTATCCGGAATTATGATTTCTTCTAATGATGTGCACATAGAAAAGGTGCTTGTCATAATTGCCGGCAAATTCTTGGAAAGAGTGACATTCTTAAGGCTCTTACAATTGTAAAAGGCAGTTGATTCCAGAGAGGTAACACTATCGGGAATCACTATTTCGGTAAGGCTTTCACATCCATAAAAGGTGCTTTGCCCGATGGTTTCACAGCCTTCGGGAATGGTGAATTCCCCTAAGAGTTTACAGCCCTGGAATGCCTGGTTCTCGATGATTTTCACCGAGTCCGGAATATCAACAGTTTCCAGTGCATGGCAGTTTTGGAATGCAGAGGAACCAATGGCAACCAAAGTATCCGGCAGAGTGACATCAGTAAGCTTTTTACAGGATGCAAAGGTAAAGTCAGGTAGCTTTGACAAATTGCAGAGAAGTGTTGCACGTTCAAGCTCAGAGCAGTTGGCAAATACTGTTGTCCCCATTGTCGTGACACTTGCAGGAACCGTAATGCTCTTCAGCTTTGAACATCCTTCAAATGCATCCTTTTCAATCGTTGTGATATTATCAGGAATTGTGATTTCTTCTAAGGCAGTGCATCTTGCAAATACCGATGAGCTCAGCGTGTCAAGTTCTTCATTTTCAGAAATTTTGATTTCTGTCAGACCGGAGCAATTGGAAAAAGCACTGCTTCCGATTTCTGTTACACTGTCAGGGATTTCTAACGAGGTTAATGACTGACAGTAATTGAAACAGCTGGGGCCGATAGATTTTAGTTCATCCGGCAGGTCTATTGCTAAAAGTGCTTTACAGCTGGAAAAAACTCCATAACCAAGACCTGTCACACTATCGGGAATGCTGACGGTTTCAAGGCCTGTACAGTCGGAAAAAGCACTGGTATCGATGTATACCACGCCGTTTGGAACGGAGATTGACTCAAGCTCATAACATCTGGAGAAAAGGTTGGCGCTGATGGTAGTGATGTCTTTTGGCAAGGTTACGCTTTTGAGTGTATTACAGCTTGCAAATGTGCTTGTTCCTAAAGATGTCACGTTGTCGGGAATCACAAGAGTGACTACCGAAGAACAACCATAAAATGCTGAGTTTCCAATAGAAGTAACTTTGGACGGAATGGAAATCTCCGGAAGCTTTATACAGCCGTAAAATGCATTTTTGCCGATTACAGTGGCATCCTTCGGAATAGGAGTACTTTCCAGCTTGCTACATTTATAAAACAGTTCTGCAGGAACCTCGGTCAGGGTATCCGGAATTTTTGCAGTGGTGATTCCTGTGCAGTTTTTGAATGCTCCCTGCCCCAAGGAGGTAACGGAATCGGGCACATTAATTTCTGAAATCATTGTACAATTCAGAAAGGCTTCCTCGCCGATTGTAGTTAAAGTATCAGGAAGAACCACGCCGTCTAAAACGCTACAGCTGTTAAATGCTTTTTTTCCTATGGTTAAAAGCTGATCCGAAAATTCGATTGATGCAAGAGCTGTACAGCCTGCGAAGGCTTCTTCATCAATTGTGGTCACGCTATCCGGTAATTGGATGTCAGTAAGTAATACGCAAGAATAAAAGGCTCTATATCCAATTTGTTCCACTCCGTAAGGTATGTTCACTTCTGTCAGCTTTTTGCAGCCGGAGAAGGTCCCGGAACCAATTTCTTTCACATTTTCGGATAACTGAACGCTGTTTAAGTTCTGACAACCGTTAAAAACATTCGTTCCCATATTGGTTACGGTGTTTGGAATTGTTACATCCACAAAGCTGTTACAGTATGAAAAAGCAGAATTACCAATAGTGGTAACGTTTGCAGGAATGCTTATATTACTAAGGCTTGTACAGTTGTTAAATGTATATGCCTGAATCGTATCTATATTTGCAGAAAGCGTAATACTTTCAAGGCCCGAACATCCGTAAAATGCATAACTTCCAAGATTGGTTACGGAATCGGGAATTGTTACGGTTTCTAAAAGCTTACAGCTTTGAAAGGCGTTATTTCCGATGGATTCAACTCCGTTTCCAATAGTCAGAGTTCTAAGCACTGAACATCCGTTAAATGCATAATTACCAAGCGATTTTACAGATACGGGAATCTCAATGCTCTCAAGCAATTTACAATTATAGAAAGCATACTCTCCGATAGTTTCCACACCACTTCCAATGGTTACGGTTTTTAATTTGGAACAACCCGAAAAGGCATAGTTTCCGATGGATAGTACATTCGGGGATATATCTACACTTGTCAAGGTGGTGCAATTCTTAAATGCATCCTTATTGATGCCGACAACCGTTTTTCCGTCAGCGGTGTCGGGAATCACGGCTTCGGTAATTCCGCTTACATACCCTGATACGGTGCAGGTATCTGCCCCCTCAACATAGTAATACTTGATATTATCAACAGTCATAGTTGCCGCATTGGCAGATATACCAAAAGCAAGCATCAAGCCCATAAGGACAGACAAAGTTATCAATAGCGTTTTTTTCATAATTTCTCCTCCTCATTATTGGTTTGTTAAATGTTTTTCTGCACATTTTTTGCAGAAAACATCACCTCCGAGTTTTTCTGAATACACCGAACAATCCTCGCAGACCATATCGCCACACACTGCACAACGATTTAAGTTTAGTCTTACTTCGTTGTTTGCACGTTCGTATGCTTCCCTGTGTTCATTAGCATAAATGATAGCCCGTGCTTCTTTCTCGTCATTTGACAAAAATGTCTTCTGTGCAAAGGCGCTGTTGAAGTCATAGGTCTGTGCAGAAATTGCCTTACCACAGCAGTCGCAGTAGAAAGTGAACCTGAACTGCTTCATTGATGATTCGTCTGTGTATTTTTTTGTGATTGGACTCAGCATCGCACTACCTCCTTTAATTTATAATATAATTTTACTTAAAAATCTCTATTTTGTATATTAGCCTTGGGGTTACTTTTACTGATTTATATGGTGGACTTAGGGCTACTTTTTAGGATTTTAGGGGTAGCCCCGGGGCTACCATGCCCGATTTTACGCAAAAAAACCGCCCATTTTTCAATGGACGGTTTTTTTTGTCTGTTTTAGAGATGTCTTTTTAATTTGGCATAGAGTTCAAATCGACTTGTTACATCAAACTTCGCATAAATGGAACTTGTATGCTTTTTGATAGTGCTCTCGGTTACAAACAATTCGTCTGCAATTTCTTTTCGTTGTTTGTTTGTAAGGAGTTTTATCAAGACCTCTTTTTCTCTTTCGGTAATTCGGTTGACAATCTCATCACAACTTAATATATGTTCAATATCTGTTTTGCTAAAGAGTGCTACGCTATCATCAGACTGAATCGTTCCCGACAGATATTCTTCTGCCTTTTTTGAGGTGTTTGCAATTACGATGCTTCCGTTTTCACACCTGATACCGTATTCCTGCAAAATACCATACAAAAGCAAAATGAAAAGCTCGGACATTACATAAGCTACCGTTAAAAATTCAAATCCGCGTGGCAGTAACTGTTCTGCAAACCATATTACTATACTGCAAAGCACAGCGCACAGCAAAAAGGTTGTGTGGAGCGTGGATGTGATTTTCTTTTTTACCGTGGCGTGTATAATTACAACCAGCATTAGAGCAAAGTACGAAAACAGATATATGTAGTAGAGTAAGTGCAGAGGTCCGTAATCACGAATAAGCCTTGTAGCACCATCTATAACTTCTATTGAAACATTATTATAATAGCAAGTTAAAATTCCCGGTGTAAGTGTTACAAAAAGTACGGCTAAGCTGATAAGAGAAAGCGCAGGTAAGAGCCACTTTTTAAAATTCAGATTACATAAATTAAGTATCATTTTCAGTAGCAGTAGCGGTAAGAAAACCTGACCTGTATATGCAATTCTGTTAGCATTAAGGGTAAAGGAAAGGCTTGGTGCAACTGAAATCAAAAAGTGTCCCAGGTTGCACACGAACACAGATATAAACAAAAGCAATAAACATATATCTTTTTTTCTATCAACTGCGAGGCATACACCAATCAAAACCAGCGATATGACGCAGAGGATTCCATATGCTATACTCATTTCAAGTTCCTCCATCATATATTCGTATTGTCCGATTAAGTCTATTTCCATTCCTGTTTGAATAATTTCATAATATATCACACTATAGCATAATTTCTCATAATTTTCAATAGATTCGAGTAATTTCATCAATACCTGTCTGAATCTATAATTTATACCCCTGAAATTATAAATCACATAAACAAATATTGCATGGCTCACCGAGAATATTCGCATAAATCACAATTACATACTGTTTATCCTCACTCACAAATTCAACAGCAAATTGATTTGAATCAAACGGAGATTTCAGTCTGTACATATCGCTCGTATGAATCTGTTCTCGGACAGTTTCCTTTTCGCTGTCATTAAGAGTTGCAAGGTCAAGCTCGTAGCCGAATCTGCCCATCATTGCAACGTTACCTCTTGTTTCTATAGGTGTTACCCGATGTAGCTGATGATTCGGAACAGCACACACATGTGCTCCCATTGTGGTTGTCGGGTAAAGCAGGCTTGTGCCGTACTGAATATACATTCTTTCAACAGCATCTGTATCGTCACTTGTCCAGAATTGCGGATAGTAACAGAACATTCCCAGGTCAAACCTACCGCCACCGCCCGAACAGCCTTCAAAGAGAACATCGGGGAAACGGGTTGTCAATGTTTCAAGTACTCTGTATAACCCAAGCATATATCTGTGCGAAAACTCCTGCTGTTTCTCCTCAGGCAGAAGAAGTGAGCCTGCTTCGCTCATATTTCTGTTCATATCCCATTTTACATATGAGATAGGTGCGTTATTTAAAATATCAGTCATAAAGCCTATGATATAATCACACACATCTGTGCGACTCAAATCCAGTATGAGCTGATTTCTGCCAAGGCTTAATCCTCTCCCCTTGACCTGTACTGCCCAATCAGGGTGAGCACGATAAATGTCGCTGTCGGGGGAACCTATCTGTGCCGCCATTGATGACCTTTACGCTTCTTGTGATAATATCACGGTCATTATATACGGTGTACATAAGTATAACCTTTATACCGGTCACATCGTCTGCCAGCTCAACACAAAGCGTATCAGCCTCTATATCTCTTTCAACATAGCTTGCAGGAAGGCCGTTTCATCATAGTGTATTGACATATTTATTCCTCTTTCTTAATTAAAGCTTTTAATCCATGTCACCAAAGAATTATGGTAGACATTTTCTGTTACATCCCTTCTCATTCTGTCGGTAACGAATCCGTTTTTCTCCATCCGAGCAATAATAGCCTGCTGAAGCTCTGCAACTGTCATTTCTTCATACGACTTATTTTCAGAAATTTCCGTTTTTTCAACCTCCTGAACCTTTTCAGGCTCTTCCGGCTCAGATTCTGTTATTTCGTAGCTTTCACAAACATCTGCAACTGCTTCCTCTGCCCTTTCAAAAGCCTCTTCAAATGTTATGTCTGCTTCTATACTAAAATCTCCTGCCACAGTCCATATATCGCCTGAATTCGCCTTGACCTTCACGTTTATAAAGCCATCTGTTGCAGGTACATATTCACCCGACAGACAGCCGGTATACCCATTTCCGTTTCCTGCCGGAAGAGTTAATGAAAAATCTTCGTCACTGTTATTTACTGTAACTATCACATCACATCCGTTACAGCTTCTTTTAAACGCATACTGACAGTTTGATAAAAACAACTCCTTGTAGTCACCGTAGGAAAGCTCCTTTACACCGCTCCTGATTTTACCCAGAGTTGCAATTAGTTTTGTAAGAGCGTTATTTTCCGAGCTCTCTTTATACTGTTCAAAATCAAGCTGAGGTCTTAAGGAATCGTCCGACCCTTTTTCCTTTTTTCCTTCAATGCCAAACTCGGAGCCGTAATATACAGACGGAATTCCCGGTAAGGTATAGAGAAGAACGTGAAGCGGTATAAAATGCTTTTTATTGTTAAGCTTTGTATAAATTCTCTCCACATCGTGATTATCCGCAAAATTGTACAGCTTAAGTCCGTCAGGCTTGCTGCCGCCCATTTCATAGAGTCTTTTAACGGTATGTGCTATTTCAAAATAGTTGCGGTCATTATGTCCGGAATAAAGTGCCTTATGAAGATGATAATTCGTTACCGAGTGAAGAGTGCTTTCATTCGCCCAGCGTATGTAATCGCCGTGGATAACCTCTCCCATAAGCCAGAAATCGGGCTTTGCCTCATCGGCAGTACGCCTTAGCGTCTTCATAAATTCAAAATCAAGCACATCTGCCGCATCAAGGCGTATACCGTCTACATCAAATTCACTCACCCAGAAACGTATTACATCACATATATAGTCAACAACCTCAGGATTTTTCTGATTTAGTTTTACAAGAAGGTTATATCCGCCCCAGTTATCATACGAAAATCCGTCATTATATTCATTATTTCCATAGAAATTGACATTACAATACCAATCCTTATAACGTGAGTTTTCTCTGTTTGTTTTTATATCCTTAAAAGCGAAAAAGTCACGTCCTGTATGATTAAACACTCCGTCAAAAATCACCTTTATACCGTTTTTATGACATTTTTTCACAAAATTTGTAAGGTCTTTATTTGTACCGAGTCTTGAATCAAGCTTTTTATAATCAGTGGTTTCATAGCCGTGTCCTACAGACTCGAAAAGCGGTCCTATATAAAGTGCATTAAATCCGAGAGCTTTAATATGTGTAATCCAAGGCAGTAATTTATTAATTCTGTTTTGCGGCTCACCATAATCGTTTTCTCTTGGTGCTCCTGTCATACCGAGCGGATATATGTGATAAAATACAGCTTCATCATACCATGCCATATTGTATTCATCCTCCTTGAGTTATGCGTTTTATAAAAGCACCGTGGCAAAAACTTGCCACGGTGCACAAAATTATGCTTGTGTATTATAGCTGTAGTTAGGAGCTTCTTTTGTGATATAAATATCGTGCGGATGACTCTCTTTAAGTCCTGCTCCGGTAATGCGTACAAACTTACCTCTTACCTTAAGCTCAGGCACAGTCTTTGTTCCGCAGTAACCCATACCTGCACGAAGTCCGCCAAGTAACTGGAATACAGTATCAGAAAGCGAGCCCTTATAAGGAACTCTTCCCTCAACACCCTCGGGAACAAGCTTCTTTGAGCCTGACTGGAAATATCTGTCCTTTGAACCCTTTTCCATAGCCGCAAGTGAACCCATACCGCGGTAAACCTTGAATCTTCTGCCCTGATAAAGCTCAAATTCTCCCGGGCTCTCTTCACATCCTGCAAGCAAGCTTCCTACCATTATAACATCGGCACCTGCCGCAATAGCCTTAACTATGTCTCCTGAATACTTTATACCGCCGTCTGCAATAACGGGGATATTGTGATTTTTAGCAACCTCGTAAACGTCTGCAATTGCAGTTACCTGCGGAACGCCGATACCTGCAACGACTCTTGTTGTACAAATAGAACCCGGGCCAATACCAACCTTAATTGCATCGGCACCTGCGTTAATAAGTGCTTCTGCCGCTTCTGCTGTTGCAATGTTTCCTGCAATAAGCTGAAGATCGGGGTATGCAGCCTTTACTTCCTTAACCTTATTGATAATACCCTTTGAGTGACCGTGTGCCGAGTCAAGCACTACCACGTCAACACCTGCTTCAACAAGTGCCTTTACTCTGTCAAGACAGTCAGCTGTTACACCAATTGCCGCACCGCAAAGAAGTCTGCCTGAAGAATCCTTTGCCGCATTCGGATAACGAACTGCTTTTTCGATATCTTTTATAGTGATAAGACCCTTTAAGTGGTTATCCTTATCAACTATAGGAAGCTTTTCTATCTTATGCTTTCTCAAAATCTCCTGTGCTTGCTCGTGAGTTGTGCCCTCCGGAGCTGTAATAAGATTTTCAGAAGTCATAGCTTCTTTTATTTTCTTATCAAAATTAACTTCAAATCTGAGGTCACGGTTTGTTATGATACCGATAAGATGATTTTCATCATCGCAGATGGGCACACCCGAAATCTTATATTTACCCATAAGATCATCAGCATCTTTTAATGTGTGGTTTTCAGTAAGACTGAACGGATTTGTAATAACTCCGTTTTCTGATCTTTTAACCTTATCAACCTCTGATGCCTGCTCTGCTATAGTCATATTTTTATGAATGATACCTATACCACCCTCACGTGCCATTGAAATAGCCATAGGTGCCTCTGTAACTGTATCCATAGCGGCACTCATAAGCGGTATATTCAATGTAATCTTGGATGTAAGCTTTGTTCCGAGCTCAATTTCATTAGGCGTTACATCTGATTCCTGCGGAACCAAAAGAACATCGTCAAAAGTTAACCCTTCTTTTGCAAATTTATCTGACATATCTGTTCTCCTTTCGTAGGTACGGTGTAAAATTGATTATTTTATATATTCTATCAAATTTTTTAATAAATTGCAACCCCTAATCTTTATAATGTTTTACTTTTTTTTACCTTTTTAGCTATGAAAAATCACAAAAAATTATTTATTTGGAAAAATTTTTATCGAATATTAAAAATAAATCGACACAAAATACCGTTGTAGCCGACAAAAACGGCTATAAAATATCAAATGCGACACAAAAAAATAAGTGTCGGACAAAATGGAGGATTTATTAAAATGAGCAAGTCAAGAATTGTAGTTCCCGAAGCTAAGAAGGCAATGGAAAATTTCAAAATGGAAGCTGCCAACGAAGTAGGCGTTAACCTCAAGCAGGGTTATAACGGCGACCTCACAGCAAAGCAGGCAGGTTCAATCGGCGGACAGATGGTTAAGAAGATGATTGAGGATTACGAAAACAAGATTAAATAAGTAAAGCATAAGCTTTTTCATTAATCATTTCTTCCCTCAATAAAAAAAGAAATAAGGCTGCAGATAAACAATCAGTTTTTATGATTACTTATCTGTTAGCCTTATTTTTATAATTTATATAACCGCTTAACTAATCTCTCACATTCAAGCCGCATTCTCTGAAATAATTTCTTACCGCATTTATTTCTTCATCCTCCGGCTTTTGCGGTGGAAGAGTATCTTCCATATCAAGAGATTTATATTTTGTTGCGGCAAAGTTGTGGTATGGCAGTACCTTAACCTCGCATATATTTTTAAATCCCTTTAAAAGCTCTGCTATTTTCTCTGCCTGGTCTGAATTATATCCCGGTACGTACGGATAGCGTATTTCTATCTTTTTATTCAGCGAATCCAAATATTTTAAATTTTCAAGAATTATTCCGTTCGGCATTTTAGTACAGCTTATATGAACATCCTCATCAACAGCCTTGATATCATACAAAAACAAATCGGTATACTCAACAACTTTATCAAGCGTTTCCTTTTTCACATAGCCGCAAGTATCAACCGCTGTATGAATATTATTCTTCTTAAGTTCCTTCAAAAGTTCTGCACAAAAATCAGCCTGCAAAAGACATTCACCGCCTGAAAGAGTGACTCCTCCGTTTGAGGATTCAAAAAAGTCAGAATCTTCCAAAAGCTCATCAACAAGTTCTTTCACCTCTATCTGTCTTCCGTAGAGTGAAAGTGTTTTTGACGGGCACGCAGTTACACACATTCCGCAAAGGGTACATTTTGAGCGGTCTAATTTATGTACTCCGTCTTCAATAACGTGCGCACCCGTCGGGCACACACTTACGCATCTTCCGCACGAGGTACACTTATGTTCAATAAATCCAAGTTGTTTTTTTGCACTTATACTCTCGGGATTATGACACCAGACACATCCAAGCGGGCAACCCTTGAAGAATACTGTTGTTCTGATTCCCGGTCCGTCGTGAACAGCAAAGTGCTTTATATCAAATATATTACCCGTCATACTGCACTCTCCTCCAATTCCGCTCTTCTTATAAATTCATCCTGGAAATTCTTTTCCATCTGAGTGAAGAACCAGCTCCAGCCACTTATACGCACCTGAAGATTCTGATAGTTTTCAGGGTGAAGCTGTGCATCCCTTAAGGTTGCCGCATCCTGAACATTACCCTGGAAGCCATAACCTCCTCGTTTCATAAAGGTTCGGAGAAGTCCGAGCATTGCATCAAGACCGTCCGCACCTTTAACAGCCGACGGATGAAGCATATAGTCAAACGGACATCCGTAGGCAAGCTGTGTGGCATCAATTTTAGTTACCGACTTAATGTGTGCGGTAATTCCTCGTCTGTCCTGACCAATTGATGCACTCATATTTTTAGAAAGCAAATCACCTCTTGCTCTGCCGTCAGGCATTGCACCGCATTTATCAGCCCATTTATGTGAGAACCATATCGACTCGCCGTTTACAACAAAATGTCCGCCACGCATATTTTTGCGACTTGTTACCTTTGTGGTAAAGCGGTCAAGCATTTCAACAGCAAGAGAATCCACGCTATCAATATCGTTACCAAATTTTTCAGGATCGGAAAGCATTATTTCTCTCAAATCCTCATAACCTGCCCAGTTATTCAAAATCGCATCACGAAGTGTTTCTATCGCCATTGTTTTTAAGTCATATACATGCTTTTTCACCATCATCAAGGAATCTGCAGCTGTGGCATGACAGCTTAAAAACATAACCGTATTATTATAAGTTACGCCGTCGTGGTATGCGTCACGTCCGCATTTAACGCTGTCGGGCATAGTGCCTGAATACATCGGTGCAGGGTTGATATCGCTAAGGTGTGAATCGTAAAAATCGGATATTATAAATGCCTTATCTATAAGATGCTCTGTCTGTTTAATGTATGCATTTTTAAAATCATCGAAGCTCTTAAAGCCTGCAACATCGCCCGTTTCACATCCGATGGGTGCACCGGTTTTATGGTCCTTACCGTTTGTAAATACAAGCTCAATACCTTTAGCAAGATTCACATACATATGCTCCGGAGTGGTTTCCTTACCCCTTGATGCAAAGTTATTACATCCCGTTCCGACAAGGCGTCTTGTTTCTTCCTCTGTTCTTCCGAGCTTTCTTGAAATTTTGCAACCAAGCTCTTCATTTATGAACACGATACAGTTTCTACCCCTACGAATCATTTCAAGTGACTTTTTCAAAAATGCATCGGGAGTGTTGGGCATAACCTTAATAAAGAGCTTGGGATTTACAATACACGACTTATCGTAGCCGGTAAGCATAATATATGAAAGCTCATTTATAAGCGAATCGCCGTTTTCATCAAATCCGCCGAAATAAAGCGGCTGTGCATGAATATGCCCCTGATTTGTGTACTTTTCAAAGAAGAATCTGAAAAGCTCTTCTGCATTTTCAGGGGTCAGTCTTCCCTCTTCAACGTCTTTCTTGTAGAAGAGGTATCCGTCAACATCGAGGTTCCCGAGTGTACGCACCTGAATTTTGTCAATATGTTCCTGGAACAGATGATAGATATATGTCATCATCAGATACTGATATAACGTCTTCGGTGTATCATTTGCCACAACTTCAAGACATTCAATCATAATCGGCATCTTTTCGTCATCCGCCTCGTGCTTTTTAGCACATTCTAAAAATCTGTTCATAATCCTGATTATAGCTTCATAGGTTATAAACACCGATTTATAATAAACATCCTGCTTTTCACTCAAGGTGCCGTCCTTAATTTTTTCATCGTGATATTTATGTGCCCTTTCAAGCATTCCTTTAAAGCCAAGACCTATTACCGAGTCCCAATCAGGAACACTGTGGTCATAATCTGCCCAGAAAATACCTGCTCCGGTTTCTTCAATATCCTTTGCAGCCTCGTCAAATTCAGGCGTGGTTTCAATTGATGCTAGCCAGCGTTCATTAAGCCATTCAAGAGGCTTTCTCATACCCTTTCTTCTTTCTGCCTTTTCTGCCCCCTTCACAGTCAGCCAACCGCAGAAATTGATACCAAACCAATCGACGGGATTTATCTCTATTGCAGCATTATCAAGTATATATTCTATGGCTCTTGCCTTAATTATCGGGCGAGGCTCGTCTTTTATTTCCTCTACAAGTCTTTCAATACCATCAATAAGCTCGTCACGGTCATAAATACCGCTTCCCGGCTCAAAGTTCGGGTTATCATAAAGATTTAGTTTTGAACGTACATTTTCAAATTGATTCCACAGCATATTTATTTCCTCCTGCTATTAATAAAAATTATTCCTGCTCCTATGAGTGCAAGTGATGCAAAATAGTTCCATTTTAATATATTCTCACCGAGCACAAGTCCCGACATAACCACTCCGAAAACCGTTATAAGAAGATTAAATGACGATATTTCGGAAGCGGGGAAATATTTAAGCGGCATAAGCGATAAAACATAAGCAAATGCCGAAATAAATATAAGACCGATAAGCGTTAGTATTGCAAGCGTATTAACTGCACCTATTCTTCCGCCCGAGAGATAAGCAAAAACACAAAGCATTATTCCGCCAAGTGCCTGACCGTAGCCTACAAGCTTTACCGCTGACAGTCCTTCACTTGAATTCTTTGCTATAAAATATGCTACAGTCTGGCACACTACCGCCAAAAGCATAATTCCCTCGCCCGAAAGAGTAAACTCAAAGGATATTCCGTCGGTATTTATGATAAGCACTCCTAAAAATCCGAGTATACATCCGACCATCTTTTTTATATTAAGCTTATCATCCTTAAAGAACAGACCGCTTGAAAGCACTATCAGGAACACGCAAAGCTGATCAAAAATTGCCCCCTTTGAGCCGTCAATCTTTGAAAGTCCGATGTATGTAAAAGAGTATTGCAGTGCTGTTGCCAGAATAGCATACAAAAGTACATTCCAAAGCTGAGATTTTGGAATCTTCAGCTTTGTTGGGTCGGTAAAATAACACCACACAAGTGTAAAAAGTCCAGAAAACGCAAACCTGATTCCTGCCACAAGACATTTTGACATATTATCGTCGCCTGATATAGAAAATGCATCCATACATATCTTAACAAGCGGAAAAGCACTTCCCCACAGAAATGTATAGAAAATTGCAGTCAGTACAACATTTTGTTTACTTTCAAAAAAAGATTTTTGTTTATTCATATAACGTGCACCTTTTCATAATAATCGACTTTTTTGATGTACAAAATCATATATTATAATTTCGTTAGTATTATATAATCAAGTCGCCTTTAAGTAAATGTACAAAATTGAACAATTTGTGTTTTTTTGAACATTTTATAAAGATTATATTGAATTACAAATAAAGACGTGATATAATACAGCAATGAAAGGTGTGATGAAAATGAATGATACTGCATTTTTAAAATCTTTGTACATTTCCGAAATAAGCTTGGTTAACAGATACTTATTGCCACAAAAAAGCTATCCAATCAGAAACCTGTGCCGATTTCATCACGGTCTTATGTACACGCTTCATGGCACCGAAACATATAACTTTTACAACAAAAAAATCAACGCCGTACCCGGCTCTGTTTTATATTTACCAAAGGGAGAACAATATACCATCGAACTTGAAGGAGACGTAAGCAGGGTTATAGTTGTCGATTTTGAAACCGAACAAAAAATCGGTTGTGAGCCTTTTTGCATAAAATTTTCATCCGAGGACGAAATACGAAAAACTTTTTTAGAGATGGAAAAATTATGGATTGAAAATAAAGACGAAAGCCTTTCGATGATAAAATCGAGGTTTTATAATGTTGTAGGGCTTTTAATCAAGCGGAAAAATACATATTCAAATTCAAAAAATTACGAAAAAATCAAAAGCTCTGTTGAATATCTTCACAGCCATTACACCGAGCCGGATTTTCGTATAGAGACTTTGTTTGAACAGGCAAATATCAGCCCCAGATATTTTGAAACACTCTTTTTCAAGGAATTTAATCAAACACCGAAGGAATATGTTACTGCCCTTAAAATAAAGCTTGCAAAAGAGCTTCTTCTCGGCGAAAAATACACAGTAAGCGATGTAGCATTAAAATCCGGCTACAGTGATGTTTATCATTTCAGCAAAACATTTAAAGCCAAAACCGGATATACACCTTCTGAATTCAAAAAGAGTGAAATATGACATTAATATTTTTTAAACAAAAAGACTGCAACAACCCGAATCAACCGATTCGTTTATCATTGCAGTCAAAATTACATTTTTAAATTATTAACTTTTTAATTAAAGGACACCGGCTCACCCTTTACCTCTTCAAATCGGCTGTTTAGAGGTGACGGTTCGGACATTGAAAAATACATTTTTGCAGCCTTTGTTGTGCCGAAATCACGGTTTGAGCCGCTTTTCTGCACCTTATTAAATGCTTCTCGGAACATTGTATTATGTGCTTCTTCTCTGTTTAGGAGAAAATCTATCGTCTCTTTTACCTTTTTATCCTCAATCTGTCTGTAAAGATACTCATACACAACCTTCGCACGCTGTTCTGATGCAATATTTGATAAAATATCAGCACAAAGGTCGCCTGTTACCGTAACATAATCAGCAGTCCACGAATATCCGGATGCGTTAATAAGCCCGGGATTTAAGCCCAAAAGCACGTGCGTTTGTATCTCCCCTGCCGATACAGACATCGCATCAACATTATGACCGTTCAATAAATTTATTGTCTGGGCTATCATTTCCATATGCCCGAGCTCTTCTGCCGCAATATCCAAAAATAAATCCTTTATTTCCGCATCTTTTATGCGAAAGCTTTGCGACATATACTGCATAGCCGCTTTAAGCTCTCCGTTACCGCCTCCTAACTGCTCCTGCAAAAGTGCGGCATACTGCGGATTCGGTTTTTCGATTGCAACCGGATGAAACAACATTTTTTCATGCTTGAACATAATATTTACCTCTCCTTCATTTTAGATATTGATATTATGTCCCTCAATTTGAAAAATATTACAGCAGCAAAAAAACTTCCGAAGAACGTTTAATTCTTCGGAAGTTTTATATGTATCAATATTACAATGTTTCAATATCGCTTTGCTCAAGCACCATTACGCCGCCGTTTCTAAGGCATTCGCCTGCAAGCTCTCTATTATCGGTGCGGATTGCGATAACAGAATTACCGTTTATCTTCTCACCAAACGCATACATATACTCAATTGCTATATGATTATCTTCAAGTATAGAGAAGGTTTTCATGAGTGCACCAGGCTCATCGGCAACAGCAACAGCTGTTATTTTACACACTCTTACTATAATTCCTTCATCAGAAAGAACCTTTTGTGCAAGCTCGGGATTACTTACTATCATTCTTGCAACACCAAATTCTGTTGTATCAGCCACAGAAAGAGCATCAATATTAATATTATTCTCAGCAAGGATATTCAGAACTTCTTTCATACTTCCGTGCTTATTCTCAATAAAAACCGAAATCTGTTTTACCATATCTGTCACCTCTCCTTAATTATGTAGCTTTCTGTTATCTATAACACGTTTTGCCTTACCCTCGCTTCGTGCAATGGTTTTGGGGTTAACAAGGTGAACCTTGGCACCTATTCCGAGGATATTTCTAAGCTCGGCAGTGATTTTCTTTTCAACCCTTTCAATAGACTTGATATCATCTGCAAACAACTCTTCGCTCATCTCAACATTTATATCAAGTGTATCGGTGTTATTCTCTCTTCCTACAATTATCTGATAGTTCGGCGTAATCGAACCGCCAACCTTCAAAAGAACCTCTTCAATCTGTGACGGGAATACATTTACACCTCTTATAATCATCATATCGTCGCTTCTGCCGGTCGGCTTATTCATTCTTACAAATGTTCTGCCGCACTTACATTGTTCATATTTAAGAGAGCAAATATCACGGGTTCTGTATCTTATTACAGGGAAACCTTCCTTGGTTATCGTAGTAAACACAAGCTCACCCGATGCACCTTCAGGCAATACCTCACCTGTATCCGGGTCGATTATCTCGGGGATAAACATATCCTCACAAACGTGCATACCTTCCTGACACTCACATTCATAGCTAACGCCCGGTCCCATAATTTCGGAGAGTCCGTAAACATCATACGCTTTTATACCAAGTGATTCTTCAATAGTTTTTCTCATATCCTCCGTCCAGGGTTCTGCACCGAAAATGCCGGCTTTAAGCTTCATTTTTCCCTCATAGCCCATTTCCTTTATAGCCTCTGCAAGATACATCGCATAAGAAGGAGTACAGCAAAGAATGGTACTACCGAAATCTGCCATTGTCTGAATCTGTCTTGATGTGTTACCTGACGATGTCGGAACGACGGTTGCTCCGAGTTTTTCAGCACCTCCATGTGCACCGAGTCCACCGGTAAAAAGCCCGTAGCCATAGGATACCTGCACAACATCCTCACTGCTTCCGCCCGCTGCAACAAATTGTCTTGCCATACAATCAGCCCATTTATCAAGGTCATTTTTAGTATATCCTACTACAATCTGCTTTCCGGTAGTACCGCTCGAAGCGTGAACTCTTACAATATTTGAAAGAGGCTCGGCAAAAAGTCCGTACGGGTAATAATCTCTTAAATCCTGCTTATAGGAAAACGGAAGCTTATGAAGGTCTTCAACACCTTTGATATCCTCGGGCTTTAAGCCCTTTTCGTCCATACGTTTTCTGAACAGCTCTACCCGTTCATACATTCTCTTTACCTGCCATACAAGACGCTCGCTCTGGAGCTTTCTAATCTCGTCTCTCGGCATACATTCAAATTCTTTCTGATAGTATCCCATTTTTTATCGCTTCCTTTATGAAAATTTCATTTATCACGCATTGTTACACAAAAAACAAACAATTTATATAATCAGTCAATATTGTATCCCATTTCAAAAGCCTTGAGATTTGATTCCAAAAACTTTTCGGGTGTCGATGTCTTAATCGTTTCAACCCACTTTTCATACGGTATATCCGTGTTCTTTGCCATAAGACCGATTAATACAACATTTACTGCCTTTATATTTCCTGCTTCTTTTGCATATTTCAAAGCATCAACAGTTACAATATCAACCTTATCGGAAAGCTTCTTTTCGATATCCTCCGGGTATTTCATAGCACCCGTAATTACGGGCATCGGGTCGATTTCCTGCACATTTACAAGCATCTTTCCGTCCTTTTTCAAAAACGGAAGAGCTCTGTATGCTTCAAGCTTTTCAAATGCAAGGATTATATCAGCTTCACCCTTATCTATAATCGGAGAATAAACCTTATCGGCGAACTTAACGTATGTTACAACGCTTCCGCCTCTCTGGCTCATTCCATGAACCTCAGATACCTTTACATCATATCCTTCATTTACAACTGTATTTCCTAAAATTCGGCTTGCAAGAAGTGTACCCTGACCGCCTACTCCTACTATCATTATATTCATAAAGCTCAGTCCTCCTTCTCCATTGCACCGAACGGGCATACATTAAAGCACAGTCCGCAACCGTTACACTGCGTTTCATCAATAACAATCTTATCGCCGTCAAATGAAATTGCCGGGCATCCGAGCTTCAAGCACATCTTACACTTTTTACAGTTATCGTTGATTTTGCACTTGCCTGTGTATTTTACAGACTTCAAAAGCGCACACGGACGCTGTGCAATGATAACAGACGGCTCATCTCTCTCGGTTTCTTCCTTAACTACTCTCTCAAATTCCTTAACATCGAACGGATCAGCAACTACAACGTGTTCAACGCCTACAGCCTTACAAAGTGTTATGAGGTTAACCTGCTTTGTTTCCTCGCCTCTTATTGTATAGCCGGTTGTCGGGTTATCCTGATGACCTGTCATACCTGTAATTGAGTTATCAAGAATTATTACTGTATTTGCACCCTTATTGTATACTATATCAACAAGACCTGTTATACCCGAATGCATAAAGGTTGAATCACCGATAACCGATACAAGCTTCTTGTTAAACTCGCTGCCCCTTGCCTTAGCCATACCGTGAGCGGCACTTACAGATGCACCCATACAGATTGTTGTATCAACGCTTTCAAGCGGAGCAACAGCTCCCAATGTGTAACATCCGATATCGCCCGATACAACAAGACCAAGCTTTTTGAGTACATAGAACGTGCCTCTGTGCGGACATCCTGCACACATAACCGGAGGTCTCACCGGAATCTGCTCATCAACTGTAGCAAACTCTGCCGCAGCCTCGCCAAAAACTGCACTCTTTATCATAGCAGGTGTATATTCACCCAAAAGTGTAAACTTTTCCTTGCCGATAACATTAACGCCAAGAGCCTTACAATGCTCTTCTATTACAGGGTCAAGCTCTTCTATTACAAATACCTTGTCGCACTTTGCAGCAAAATCCTTTATAAGCTTTTCAGGAAGCGGATATACCATGCCAAGCTTTAAGTAGTTTACTTTATCGCCAAGTGCTTCCTTTGCATACATATATGCAATACCCGAGGAAATTACACCGATTTTAGCTCCGTTGTCCTCTACCTTGTTGAACTCACAGTTTTCAGCAAGCTCTGTAAGCGCCTTGATTCTGTCCTCTACAACAACATGGCGTGCAATCGCCTTTGCCGGCATCATTACATACTTGTTTATATCCTTTTGATAAGGCTTTAAATCTACATTAACTCTTTCTTCCTCTTCAACAAGACTCTGTGAGTGTGAAACTCTTGTGGAAAGTCTTAAGAAAACGGGGGTGTCGTACTTTTCGCTCAAATCGTATGCCGCCTTTGTAAAGTCCTTACATTCAGCAGAATCTGACGGTTCAAGCATTGCAATTTTCGACGCCTTTGCATAGTGGCGTGAATCCTGCTCATTCTGTGAAGAATGCATACCGGGGTCATCTGCAACGCAGAAAACAAGACCGCCGTTAACACCTGTATAGCTTACAGTGAACACAGGGTCAGCCATAACGTTTAGTCCAACGTGCTTCATACATGACATACTTCTTGCACCCGCAATTGAAGCACCGATTGCAACCTCTGCCGCAACCTTCTCATTGGGAGACCATTCTGCATAAATCTCTTCGTATTTTACAATATTTTCAGTTATCTCGGTACTCGGTGTTCCGGGATATGATGCAACAACACTAACGCCTGCCTCGTAAGCACCGCGCGCTACTGCCGCATTTCCAAGCATAAGCTTTTTCATTACCTTTACCATTCCTTTCTGTTATGCAAAAACATAGACAATTGCGAAATAAATATTTTTTAGCCATTTCAAATTGGGGACGGAGCTGTTTTGACTCAAAAAAACATTTTTTGAGCCAAAAACTACCGTTGTCAGCAGCCGTCCCCAAATGGCTCAAAAACATTTTAACATTTCACAATTACCTAATGCAAAAAACAGGAAACAAAGTGATATACCGCTCTGTTCCTGTTTTTATTATGCTTAATCGGTATATACCCAGCTATTTTATCATATTTAGTCAGATTTTGCAACCTTATGTACACATATTTTTATTTTTTTAACCCTTTATCTGACTTTCCACCAAGCTTTCGCCGCAGTAAATTGCACGAAGCCTGGGTTTTTCTATCTTACCTGTCGGGTTTCTCGGAACCTCGGCAAATATGATTTTCTTGGGTCTTTTGTATCTTGGCATATCCATACAGAAGTCCTCAATATCCGCCTCTGTAAGGGTCATGCCCTCTTTTACCTCGATAATTGCCGCTGTGATTTCACCAAGTCTCTTATCGGGCAGACCTATAACTGCAACGTCCTTTATACTCGGATTAGCACGCAGGAAATCTTCTATCTGAACTGGATATATATTCTCGCCGCCCGAAATAATAACATCCTTTTTACGGTCTACAAGATAGATAAATCCATCCTCATCCTCCTGTGCCATATCACCTGTAAAGAGCCATCCGTCACCAAGAACCTCATCAGTTGCCTTTTTATCATTGAAATAACACTTCATAACGCCGGGGCCTTTAACTGCAAGTTCACCGACCTCGCCTTTTTTGACGGTATTTCTGTTTTCATCAACTATTCTTACTTCCCAGCCGTAGCCTGCTTTTCCTATCGCTCCCACCTTGTGTATATTCTCAACACCAAGATGCACACAGCCCGGTCCGATTGATTCACTCAAACCGTAGTTTGTGTCATACTGATGGTTCGGGAAATATCCCTGCCATCTTTTTATAAGACTGGGCGGTACGGGCTGTGCTCCAATGTGCATCAGTCTCCACTGCGACAGCTCGTACTCTTCAAGCTTTATTTCCTTACGTTCAATGGCGTCTAAAATATCCTGCGCCCAGGGCACCAACAGCCATACAATCGAACACTTTTCTTCCGATACGGTTCTGATAATCCACTCAGGCTTGATACCCTTCAAAAGCACTGCCTTACCGCCTACCAAAAGGCTTCCGAACCAGTGCATTTTTGCACCTGTATGATATAAGGGCGGTATGCAAAGGAAGGTATCTTCTCTTGACTGTCCGTGGTGGTTCTGTTCAACTCTGCAGGAATGGATAAGACTTCTGTGTGCATGAATAATCGCCTTCGGGAAACCGGTTGTTCCCGATGAGAAGTATATAGCCGCATCATCCTCTTCGGTAAGTTCTATTTCAGGCTTTCTCTGCGAGCAGTATGTAACAAGCTTATCATAGCTTTCTGCAAATGTCGGGCAGTCCTCACCCACATAGAATGTGTAACGAACCTTTTTCAGTCTGTTACAGATTGCTTCAACTCTGCCCGTAAATTCAGGTCCGAAAACAAGAACATCAGACTCCGACAGCTCAAGACAGTATTTAATCTCATCTGCCGTATAGCGGTAATTTAACGGCACTGCAAGCGCACCTGTTTTAAGTATACCGAAATAAATCGGAAGCCACTCAAGGCAGTTCATTAAAAGTATTGCTACCTTATCTCCCTTTTTGATACCGCGACTCAATAGCAGATTTGCAAAGCTGTTTGCTTTTTTATCGAACTCATCCCATGTTAATTCACTGCGGAATGCACCGTTTGAAGCGGTTTCAATAAGTGAGTATTCCTTCCAGGTAAGTCTTCTCGGCTCATCAACGGGAGGATTAATCTCTACAAGGCTCACCTCGTCTTTGTAAAGCTCTGCATTTTTCTCAAGCAATTCTGTAATAACCATTTTTCTTTGTCCATCCTTTCAATCTATTATAAAACACCCAGGTTTTCTTTTTTATTAACTGTCACCTTTTCCTCATAGCAGGAGAATGCATCTGCTGTAAGAGCTTTGTCGGGAGCCTTTGTGAACAGACTCACAACCGGTACTATTACAATACCTCCGAGCATTGCAATCACGCCCGAATTGATAGGTGACTGAAGTATTTGCGGGAACGAGCTTCTTGCAAGCATATTCAAAATCATTATACCCGAACCGAATATAAAGCTTGCCCATACAGACGCCTTTGTTGCTCTTTTCCAGTAGAGACCAAAAAGGAACGGCGCCAGGAACGCACCTGCAAGTGCACCCCATGAAATACCCATCATATCCGCAATGTAACCAAGCTTATCCTTATTGAGAGCGATAAATGCCGATATTGCAATAAATACCACTATAAGTACTCTCATAACAAGAACCTGCTTTTTATCGTCCATATTCTTTACAATATGTCCTTTTATCATATCAAGCGTAAGGGTTGAGCTTGATGCCAACACAAGTGACGAGAGCGTGGACATTGATGCTGAAAGTACAAGTACAATCACCACGCCAATCAATACAGGCGAAAGTGTTTCGAGCATTTTTGGAATAATAGCATCAAAACCGCCCTCCGGCATACCATTAGCCACATTCAGTCTGTCGGTAAAAATTCTGCCGAAGCCGCCGAGGAAGTAACACCCTCCGGCAACGACGAGAGCAAAAACCGTTGAAATAACCGTACCCTTATGTATATCTTTTTCACTCTTTATCGCATAGAACTTTTGTACCATCTGCGGAAGTCCCCATGTACCAAGCGATGTAAGAATAACCACAAAGAGCAAATTTAACGGGTCGGGGCCAAAGAATGAATTGAACGCTCCGGGAACATTGCCGCCTGCATCAATTTGTGCAAGGCCTCTCAACGCTTCCATAAATCCGCCGTTATCGTTAAGCACTGCCGCAATCACCGCCACAATGCCTCCAAGCATTATAAGCCCCTGTATAAAATCGTTGATTGCAGTTGCCATATATCCTCCTGCAATAACGTAAATCCCGGTAAGAACTGCCATAAGTATTACGCATACAGAGTAGTCAATTCCCGGGAACGCCATTGCAAAAAGTCTTGAAAGTCCGTTGTATAATGACGCTGTGTACGGAATAAGGAAAATAAAAACTATAACCGATGCGGCAATTTTAAGTGCATCACTGTTGTATCTCTTTCCGAAAAATTCAGGCATTGTAGCGGTACGAAGATGCTGACTCATCAGCCTTGTTCTTCTTCCCAGAACAACCCACGCAAGCAACGAACCGATTATGGCATTGCCTATTCCTATCCACGTTGATGCGATTCCGAACTTCCATCCGAACTGACCTGCATATCCTACAAATATAACCGCCGAAAAGTACGACGTTCCGTATGCGAATGCTGTGAGCCACGGACCCACCGCACGACCACCAAGCACAAAGCCGTTTACATCTGTTGCATTTTTTCTGCATAGTATTCCCACAATCAGCATAACAGCAAAGAATACTACAAGCATACTGATTTTCAAAAACATATTAATCTGTCCTTTCCATATTTTGTATTTTCGGGCATTAAAAAATGCCCTTTTACCTTTTAGTATAAGGACATAAAAAAACGCCCTCATACATAAAATATGAGGACGAATAAATCGCGGTACCACCTCATTTTGCTTCCCTCTCGCGGGGAGAAGCCTCACCGAGTACGGCATAGATGAATGCTTATACTCTCTTGCTGTAACGGGCAACCCCGTCGCATCCTACACGCTTTAATCTACCCCCTAGGACATTGGCAAATTCAGTTTCAGTGCGCAGCTCGCAGAATGTATTCAGTATGTACCGTCTCACTGCCTCGCACCACCCGACAGCTCTCTCAAAAGCCCATGTACAAACCTACTTGTTTCCGGTCATAGCCTTTAATTGAAACTTATTATAAACCTTTATTTTGAATTTGTCAAGTGGTTTTTTTAAATTTTTTCTCACAATTTGTATAAAAATTTTTTCTCACGATTTTTTTATGTTTTTTTATACTCCTTAGGGCTCATCCCGTACTTTTTCTTAAACATTTTTGAAAAATTAAACACATCCTCGTACCCTACAAGCTTGGCAGATATACTGACGTTATTCCCTTTTCTTAAAAACTCCGCCGCTTTGGAAAGCCTTACATCTACAAGAAAGTCCTGCACCGACACACCGTATCTTTTTTTGAACAGCCTTGAAAGATAGCTTCTGTCTGCATCATCAGGCATCATCAGGGACGTCAGATTGTGTAAAAACTCACCCCCACTCAACGTAAATAAGCTAACTTTTTCGAATTCATTGCCAAAAATACGAATTTATGCAAAAATATAAGCATATCAGCATGGTTTTCTTGCTCAGTTTTTGCTTTTATTTGATTTAATTGTACGACAAGCTCAGGTACTTTTAAAATGTTAAGTACCCGTTTAAGGTTGTATGTAATTACATGAAGAAAATTTTCTGTTTTTACATTTTCCAACCTACGTGTTAAAAAATAGGTAAAACCAAGCGTGCGTTTTATAGTTCC
>JAZRMB010000037.1:0-60066 GCA_045647245.1 Clostridia bacterium | reverse complement strand
TACATTTTCAGATGTTGTGTTTGTCTGCTGTGATGCCAGATTATTAGTCCCGGTCTGCGGTATTGCTGACACAGCATTGTTTTGAGAAGAAGATGTTATGGGGTAAACATAGTACACCTCATCAGGATTTTCCCATTCAAGCAGAACAATAAATGCACTTTTGGAAAAATCCACACCTGAACAAATCCCATTGTCATACTGAGATACCGGTCCTGTATACAATATAACCTCTTCATCATTCACATACTTTACAACCTTAACATTTGTGTCGGTTACAAGTGTTGTTTGTGTCATTTCACTTACACTTATTCCATCTGCATATGCTATATTGCCCACAAAAACGCAACAGCACGCAAGAAACATGATTAGTTTTTTCTTCATCTTCTTTTCCTTTCTTTTTACAATATATTTTATTTATCATATCATAAATCGGAAAATATTTCAATCTGTAATAGCACAAAAATCCGCATCGTGCAGGCCATATGGGCACATCAGACTGTGTAAAAACCCAAAAAAATCACCATATAGGTTTTCCCCTATGGTGATTTTAACCTTATTTGCGTGATGTCGCATATTGTAGCTACTATTGATTCTTTTCAAGATATTCCTTTTTCTGCATTTCGAGCTGAAACTCGTTCATCGGTGCACCGACGAGCAGTGCTGAATTGCCGAAATCACGGCTTCCGTTTGTTTTGTATCTGATTTGCGTTCCGTAGCCTACAAGATATCTGCCCGGTTGAAGTATTGCAAAACGGTGTCCCTTTGCTGAATGGCCCCAGCTTTGTACATCTTCTCTTGCATAGGTTCTGTACATAGCATCATTCCAGTGGCGTATAAGTGAGAAGGAATGGAAATTATAGCCATACCTTTCTTTGTATGTGTCAGGGCTGTACGCCTCCTGATAGTCCGTATTCATTTTATACTTTGAATAGCTTTTTCCGTTCACCACAAGGTCGGACTGCTCTGTCAGCTCAACCATTTTAATTCCCCAGTCCTCTTTAAGATGCCCGTACCAGTATTCCGAATCGTCAAGATATGCATCTATATCCTGCACAACATAATATATAAATCTGTTGTCGGTCCATTCCTTTATTTCACGCTCTTCAGGTGTCATATGTATAAGCTTCATACCGAGCGGCGGCTCAATAAGCGTCGGAGAAATACATTCTGCCACACCGTACGGACAGCCGTAAGGGTATTTTCCCTTCATATAAAGAGCAAAAAACTGTTTACCCATTTTTGTTTTTCCGTCACTGTTTAAATGGTCATAATACATATGAAGGTCAAGTGCCTTCCACGTTGAAGCAGCTGTAAGCTCATCACTCGTCTCTGCCCTTAAAAGTCCCGGATTCTTCACAAGTGGGGTATTGTACCAGCCTAATGTTTCCGGTGCCGGCTCGGGAGCTACACCCTCTAAAACATTTTCTATTCTGAACTGTTCAAGCTCGCTTCTGAAATACTCTGCCGTAACGGTTGAGAGTATCGACATAGGATACATAGACTCATTCTTCGGCTGTACATTAGTGACAGCATTTGCAGTATGCGAAGAGCTGTCGTACCACACAAGTGCACCCAAAAGCTCACCTATTGCACGAAAAGGAAGCATCGTTCTGCCGCTTTCGCTCACAATCGGAGCATTCGGCATATCGAATATTTCCACACGTGCCGGAAGGTCATTTTTTTTGTAATGCGCCATAAAAACAAGCTGAGGCTCACCTATTTTAAGATAATACCTTGCATAATAACCCTCGTCCTCCGTTTCCTGAAGTCCCGAGTTTATAATCGTTACGACCTTATGCTCATCATCCCACGAAACCTCTGCACCAAGCTTTTCGGCATAGGCTCTGAACGGCACATATGTAACATCATCAATCAAAAGCGGATTCTGGTCGGTAAATGCCACCGCTTCACCGTTCACAACAACATTTATCCCCGACTCCTTCGCATCAGCATACGCAGGAGCGCACAAAAGTGCAAGCAAGGAAACAATTGAAATCAATACTTTCATACAGTTTATCCCCCTATAATATATTTACGTTCCGTTTTCATATAATGTCGGTTTTGATTCTATCATATTATCATACAAATGTCAACAAAGGCATTTTACCCCCCTCAATAAGGCCTCATATTTCCGTTGTATAATAAATGCATCGTCAAAAGAAAAGGAGGTGCAGTGAATTTGTATTGACAAACATACTATTACATTGTATAATTACTTTATGTAACAAATTTCTACCTATATAATGAAAACAAACGAAAAAATATTATTAACGGAGGGTTTTTAAAATGGAAGGATTAGTAAGAGAAAGACTTAACATCTACTATCTTGTAGACACATCTGCATCAATGCAGGGTGCAAAAATCGAACAGCTCAATACCTGTATGCAGAACTTAAAGCCCGCATTGGAGGATGCAGGTCTTGAGAACAATGTTGAAATAGTTGTTCGTGCAATCGAATTCGGCGATTATGTGAAATGGAACACAGGAAGTGCGGCTCAGGGCGTACCCATCGAAAACTTTGTTTGGGCAAACCTTTCTGCCGACGGACGCTATACACCGACAGCGCAGGCAATAGATATGGTTGCAGACAGTCTTAACCCCGAATTTTTGGGCAAAAGAACCTTAAGACCGGTTATTATCTTAATTACCGACGGTTACTGCAACGACCCGAGAATGAACTATTCACAGGCCTGCAGAAAGCTTGCATCAAAAATCAAGGGTAATGCAACAAGAATTGCAATTGCTGTTGAAAGCAGTAATATGTCGGAGCTTGTCGAGTTTGCAACAAAGGGCAGAATCGGCGAAGAAGACAACAAGCCGTTTGTATTCACTGCAAAGGATGCACACACAATGACAGAGATTATCCGCTGGGCATCTGTAGTCAGCATCGGAAGCAGTATAAAGCACAATAACGGCGGAGAAGCAAGTGCAATTGCCATTCCCGATGAGGGTATCGATGGCGACTGGATCTATTAAAATATTTTCAAATGGTGAATAATTATGTATAACAGTTCAATTGGTATGAATTTATATTTTTTAGTTGATATTTCCGGCTCAATGTACGGCGATAAAATACAGCAGGTTAACACCTTCGTTCAGGATATTATTCCTATCGTTCAGGAATACGCCGACGATAACCGTCTCGACTGTTTCGTTCGTGTGCTGTCCTTCGGCGAGGGCTTTTCCTGGCACATAGGCAATGCCGAAAACGGAAAAAGGCTCAACTCATTTGCATGGAAGAATCTGAATGCAACCGCAAAACGCACCGATACCGCAAAGGCTGTAGGAGAGCTTATACGCAGTATCAAGCACCAAAAAGCACGCGGCGAACAAGGAAGTATAATTATCCTTATAACAGACGGCAAAAGCACCGAAAACGAGAATCTCTATTTTGATGCGTGCTCGGCTCTTCAAGCCACACTCTCACCTAACGACTTAAGGCTTGCTGTTGCACTTGACGGCTCTGACCGCCATGAGCTTGAAACCTTTACTAAGGACGCACAAAGTATTTTCTCTTTAACTGACATCAATAATATGAAAATGGCAATGCCCATTATGTCTTGCTTTGAGCATTACGGTGCTATTTCGGTGCAAAAAGCCGCGTCCCCCTCAACTAGTGCAAATAACACCCCGTCATCGGATGACTGGATTTAATCCGGGAGGAGTTTAAATGAACATTAATACCAGTGCCATACTGAGCGATTTTACGCTCAGCTTCACACCGTCCGCACCAAAAACCGTACCCACTGAATCAACAAAGCCGGGCGACGGTCTTAGTGTAAGAGAGCGAAGAGACCTCAACCGAAGCAAATGGACAAGCACCCCCCTCGACCTAGATTTCATCGAAAAAGGCGGCGCTACGCTGTGCGGTATGAAGAGACTCGGCATTTCACATATAAGGGATGAAAAGCCCTGCCAGGACAGCTTCCGACTCCTTTGCGATGACGAGCTCGGAGTCAGCATAATTGTAGCGGCTGACGGACACGGAGACAAAAAGCACGACCTTAGTCAGTTCGGCTCGGCGTTTGCGTGCAACGCTCTTACAGATACAGTCTTAAAAGCAATAAGAGAAAAATCTGAACTGTCTTGCAGCTATTTTAAATCGGCAGCCTTTAAAGAGGATATCGTAAAAGAATGGAATTACCTTGCCGGAGAATATCACAAAAATAATTTCCCCGACAACGAAGAAACCCCGGCACAAATTCTGACACGTTACGGTACAACATTGCTTTTTGCATTCCATTATCTCGGAAAATTCTATGTGGGAAGGCTTGGCGACGGCGGAATAATACTTTCAGCCAAAGACCGCAGCTACACCCTTTTTGCAGATGATGACAAGCTCGGCACCTCAACCTGTTCAATGTGTATGGAAAACTCACATATGCTTTTGAATATAAAGGTATACAGCGATAGCGAGCTTGACAGCGTTATGCTTATGACCGACGGAATGTTTGATATTTTCACCGAAGAAAGATACCTCTTCGACAATATGAAGGAATTTATTTTCGGCACACAAAAGAGCTTTGAAGAAAGAAATGACTATTTCGGGGCACTTTACAATAAATACGTTGAATATATTACCGATGATGCAACAGTATGTCTGCTTTCCAAAAAAGGAACGGCGCAGTCGGCGGTTGATGAATACTTTGAAACTGTCGGCATAATTCCCGACAGCATAGCCTACCGCGAGCACAGCATAAAGGCACGCTACCGTATAGACGGCATCGGCTATACTGCAATTTTCAGCAAAGATTTTTCACATGATGCCTACTATTCGGAGGAGCTTTTCGGGTTTATCAATCCGATAAAAACCCATATCGCAGGCGATTATGTATGCAATATATATCCCGACAACGGTGCGGATGACTATAAAAATATATACTCACTTTTCGACGAAATGATAAAGAAGAGACGTACAAAGATATCAGACGATAAAATAATCAGCATCACTAACTGTCTTCTTCCCTTCATTTTATCGGAAGAGCCCGGCTTCTTCACTGCATTTCGTGAGCTTCTTTTTGAGCTTATTGAATATTCCGAAACCGATGGCAGTGTACGCATTTTCTCCTTTTGCGAAAAAGAAACCGGCACAGATAGCTACCAATCGGTTATGGCTCAGCTTCTTATTTCGATTATTGCAGGCGGTATAACAGATGCGTCCGGCATTACAAATGCCGATATAGATGCCGAACTGCCTCTTCCTGCAAGAAGCGATATTGTAAATGCCAATCTGATGCGCGCAGGCAAAAGTCTTTTAAAAAGTATAACAGCCGTCGGAAAAGGCGAGTCTCTGCCCGATTCATGCAGTCATCATATCACGTACCGATGCAAAGCGTGCGGCAAAATTATATGGACATACAAAGACATAGCTCTTTGTCCCCACTGTCGTGCACAGCTTATACCGCAGGCGGTTATTTCTTCTGAAAGCTGCGGCATTTTCGGATATATATGTGCAGGCACGACTGTAGAAATATATGAAAAATCAGCCGATGAAGCCCCTGTTCTGACAACTGACGCAGTCAGAAATCCGACGGGAGGTCAGCTCGGTCTTAAAAATTCCGGGAACATCCCGTGGCAGTTCCCCGACGAAGCTGTTACTATACAGCCCGGACAGATAAAGGGTATCCTGAAGGATACGATATTAAGGATTAACGATACAGACTTTAACATACGATTATTGAAGTGATAAAGGAGAGAGGGATTTTTATTATGGCAACACTATCAAGCGGTCTTGAGCTTAAAAGCCTTAACGGCGTAAGCTACAAGGTAAAGAAATTTCTTGCAAGTGGCTCGCAGGGCTCGGTATATGAGGTTACCGACGGACGGGATCACTATGCTCTTAAATGGTACAAAAACGGAAGTAACGCATTAAAAATGCATTTCCGCGACCTTCTGCAGAGAGGTATGCCAAGAGGCAAGGATAACCGTCGTGACACAAGATTTATATGGCCGGAGGACCTTGTGGAATATGGTGACGGCTTCGGATATATAATGGAATTTATTGATATGAGCAAATATAACACGCTCTTTAAAATAATCAGTAAAGACAACTTATATCCCGACCACCGTACTCTTTGCCAAATCTGTATTGAAATGGCGGATGCCTTTGACAATCTCCATACAGCAGGTTTGTGCTATAAGGACCTTTCGCACAATAACATTCTCATAGACAATCGCACCGGCGAAATCCTTATCGTTGACGTTGACAACGTATGTGTAAGCGGTGTTGCGGGAGATATTGCAGGAACGCCGAAATTTATGGCACCCGAGGTTGTGCTCGGAAAGGGCGGTCCCGACAGAGAGTCGGACAGATTCTCACTTGCAGCAATATACTTCTACCTCTTACTCGGACACAACCCCCTCGAAGGAAAGCTCAGGGACGATTATGTGAAAAAGAACGGTACTCTCGACCAGGACAGCTTCAAATACATATACGGCACAAATGCAACCTTCTGCTTCAACGAACAGGATAAGCGCAACTGCCTTGCCGACAAGGAATACGAATTTATCGTAAAAAGATGGGAAAGTATCATTCCTGAAAAGATGAAGAGAAAGTTTGAAAAAACCTTTGTAACCGCTCTTAGCTTCGACAAGCGCGGTGCACGTACAACAGATAAAGAATGGATAATGCTCTTTACTGAAATGCAAAACAATATAAAACGTTGCAGCTGCGGAAAAGAATACTTTAGCGGTGCAAGTAAGTGTTATAGTTGTCAGAAGGTGTTTGACACATCCGCTATCAAAGCTCCCGCTCCTGCATCTGCACCCGCCCCCGCTCCTGCACCTGTTAAAAGTTCAGGCAGTCTGTCAAAGGTGGCTCTTGCAGTAAGGGATATAAGTGCACAGGGCATCAATACCATAGAGCTTACCGAGGGCAGTTCTGTTTCGGGTGCCGATATAGGTGCTTCCCTTGCAAGCTATCAGGTGTTTGGTCAGATTCTCAAAAACCCTAACACCGGAGAGCTTGGACTTCGTAACCTTTCGCAGATTGATTGGTACTATAAAGACCAGTCATCACCTCAGCTCGAAACTGTGGCACCTGGCAAGATAATACTTTTAAAGAGCGGACGTATAGTTGCATTCATCAAGGGTACGATACAGGCAACAGTAATTTAAATTTTTACCAAACGGAGGTAAAGTGAGTGAATACTACCGCAAGAACAACCTTCATCGGCACAGGCGGAATGTACCGTGTTGATGAAGAAATAAACGGCTCCTATATAGCAAGCCGTATCAGCGAAAAATTCTATATATCAAAGCTTTTGCCCGACAGAGTTGATACTGTAAAACGTATGCTTACATTCCCTACGGTAAAGCGTGTGAACGGCTTGGTTGAAAACCGCATACTGTGGCCGCGCGAAATTATCGAAGACGGCGGCGAAGCATGGTGTGTTATGAAGATAGAAAATTACAAAAGCTTTTTCGAATGCAACGTAACACTCTCAGCACTTTTAAAGGGGCATATATCGGTAAAACCTGCCGCAATGTACAGAATATGTGCAAACGTGACCGAGGTATACAGCCTTTTAAGCTCACTCGATTTATATTTTAATATATACAGCCTTGATGATATAGCCTTCGACTTAAAAAGTGGAGATATATGCATTAAAAATACTCATATGCTTCTCTCCAGAACACCTGCCGAGAAAATCAGCGGCACACCGCTGTTTATGGCACCGGAAACTGTTGAGGGCATTAGCGGAATAACCCGTTTATCAAACATACACTCGTGCCTCACTTATCTTTTCTGCCTGATATACCGTGTGCATCCGCTGCACTCTGCTAAAAGTTACAGCTATACGGAAAATATCCTTCCCGATGCAAACGCAATCAGGGAAATTTACGGCTTCAATGCTGAGTTCTGCTTCCTGCAAAGTCAGAATGCACTTTCCGAAGCGGCAGAGGCGCTTGGCTGGAAGGAAACGGACAGTAAGGTGAGAGAGCTTTTTACCACACTTTATACACAGGGCATAAAGGAGCCAAAAACAAGACCCACGCTACAGTCTGCAAACGCAGCGTTTACCGAGGCGGCAAAGAGTTTTCCGTCCACGTCTGCATTCTCATTCTTTAAGCCGGTTTCACATTCCTTCACCGTTTTGCAGCCAAGGAGTGACGCGGCAAAGAAAGTTATAATAAGTAATATATCAATGGACTGCCGTATGCAGTTAGGAGACAGCTCACTAATCACCGTACTAAACAACGTACTTGGCGCAGCTGTTTCGATTGAAAATCGTGGCGACTGCTTTATTCTTAAAAATAACACCCCTTCCTCGCTCACCTGTTACATCGGAAGCAGTATAATGTGTACTCAGGTGCTTCCCGGTGGTGAAATCGAGCTTACAAGGGATTTGATTATAGAGCTGTCTTCCGGCAGCAATAACATAACTACTTTAAAATTTATATAACCGGGGAGATATATGATGAAACTACGAACATCAAAAAAAAGTGCATCAAGCCTCAAAAATATTGTAAAAGAAACAATCAGCGAGCTATCTGCGGACAGCACGATAAATATTTATGAGGATTCGAGAATACTGATAAACCTTCTTGAAGACAGACTCTATAAATATCCAAACGAAATGAGCCGTCTCAAGCTTGCCATTGAACAGGGTATTCATAAAGGCATTTATTACGACGTAACAAAAAATAAAACGTCGGAGATAAATAAGCTTATAAATACCCTTGCAAACATTTACGGAATGACTCCCGAGACGGCACTCTCTACTATAGATGTCCTCTGCTTTGCAATACACGACTTCTCAATCGAGAACCGTGAGGAGTCCTTCGGAGATTACAAAAGCGATAAGCTTCTGCTCGGATTTTCCTATTCCTTATCAAGCGTTGTATTTTTTGCAATCTTATATTTGCTTATGCCCTTAAAGGGGCTTTTGTGCTTATCTGCGAGCATTGCGGCTGTTTTGTACTTTTTGATTCGTGACATTCGCTTCTATACAAAAAACAAAACATCAAAGAACTTCAAAAACGAGATATGGGGTTGTACAAAAGAAGGCAAAAGGAATTACACAAGAGTTTATCGTCACCTTATGCAAATTCTAACCTGGTGCGTTGTCATTTCCTACTGTTTACTTTTCGGAGGTAGCTTATGAGAAAATATTTTAATCTTGCTTTAATAATACCGATAGTATTGCTCGCGGCGTCTACTTTAAAGAGTAATATGAATATCGTATCGGCTGTGGTTGCACTTCTCATTGTGGGTATGACAATCAAATCAACCGTAACAGACGAAAAAAGTGCCATTCAGCTCTTCCCCTCTTATATTGCAGGTGCAATGTTTACTTCCCTTGCACTTTGGATACCTGCACTTATCGCGAACAGAAACGCCGAAATATACTCTATAGCCGGTGCAATAGAGAGAATATCACAAAACCCCAACAAAGAGCTTATACCGATATTAGTTGCCGTTGTAATAAGCGTGCTGTCGGGGATTTTGTCGGGTGTTATAAAAAAACCTCACGTCAGCGACGTTCTGGCCGTTGTCCGATGCAATGCAATCTGTATAGCAGTTATCACCACAATTCTCAATGGTACATATCTTGAAAAGCTGTCTGTTATAATATGCGTAATCACACTTATCTACTCAATGCTTTATGAAAAAAGTGCAAGACTCTCCAACGCATCGTTATGCGGACTTATCATAGCTGTAAATCTGTTCGGAACACTTGCATATTTTCTTGCATCAAGCTATATCGAATTTTCGCTTGCACCCAAGATAATTCAGCATCTTACAGGCAAAAACGTATTTTATTATGTATTTGGCATCCTTGTATATATGCTGGCTACACATTTTATAAGCTTAAAGGGCGTACGCCTGACATCTGAACTCAAAAGCATTAATGCAGGTGCTGTTACTTTAGTGCTTTTGTATACAGTCTACAGCTTCATAAAATATCTCTACCCGGAAAAATACTTTATCTGGATAGCTGTACTTCTTATTCTCGGCTCGTGTATATTCTTCAAAGCTTCTTCAAACGGCAGATATCTTTATACAAACGAATATATTTACTCGTTGGTTTTAGTTGCAATTGATATAATTTTCGTGGCATTATTCCTCGGAAGAAGAGATTTATGCCTTAAGCTGTTCTCAAGCGATATAATATTCTATATAACAGCCGCATTTATTCTTGCGTCAGCAATTTTTGTACACCCCCGAACATCGTACGGCTTAATGTGCCTTGGAATTGCTACAATATCTGCAAGCATAGGATACAGCTTTAATATATGGAATATTGTGCTTTTAGCTGCAATAACGGTTGTTGGATTTTTACATATAAGAAAAATAAACAGAGTGTATATCTACTCCTGTGCATTACTTCTTATACTTGCGCTGATACCCACATACTTCCTCTCTCCCAATGCTAACGTATTTATATACACCGATGCTGTGGGAGCGGCAGGTGCTAAAAACCTTGAAAACTCACTTTTATGCGTAATGCAAAAGGACTCTGACTATTCAAAAGGTGATATAAAGGTTATTTGGGATGATGGCGAAGTAATCGAAAATCAGGGATTTACAAAGATATTTACCCGTGTAAAACCTTCGCAAAAAATGAGGGTTGAAACAGAAAATATGCTCGGCATTAAAAGAAAGCAGACCTTCTCATATGTAACCGACGGCGTATGGCAGCCGCCTGTTGGTGCATATTCGAAAATCGAAAACGGACACGATGTATTAAAAATTGTTGAGTATGATAAATCAGCACTTTCCGAAAAGGATTTGCCGATTAAAAAGGGTGCTGTAATTGAAGACGGTAATGTATATATTACGGGAAAAAATATATGCATCAGTATGGCAAACCGTAAAAACGCAAAGGCTATCGAGTATATAATAGTCGATTCAGAAAATAACGTCCTCTCGGACGGCTATGTTGCAAACCGCGCATATATAGACGTAGCATTCCCCACCATCCCCGAGGGCTCAAGACTCCTTGCCATCGCAACCGACGAAAGCTATAACACAGTCCCCGTTACGGCTTGGAATATTGTAAATCAGTAAATAATGAAAAGGATAGAAAATACAAAATTTGATGTATTTTCTATCCTTTTTTGTTTGAATTATAATTTTTGGGACCGGTTTGCGACGTTTTGTCCGCAGGATGAAACCGGCAGTGGCGTTACCAAAATCAAAGATTTTGAACGCTGTTGCATAGCTCTCGTTTGCCAAATCAGGTCGTCAACGTCAGCCAAATCAAAGATTTGGACTCGGGCGCAAAGCAGACCTGTCCCCGTACCAACCCGATATTGCTTTTCCGATAAAACAGCCGTATACCTTATCAAGATATTCCTTATATGTAATTTTTCTCACTTTAGTTCATCTCCTTTAGATTATGTCATAATTACCTGATTTTATTCTATCACACAAAGCCTCTTACAGCAATAAACAAAAAAGTGAAATGATATACAAAAAATATCATTTCACACTTTGACGCCACCAAACACGGAAATTTATTATATGATTTTGTCAAGTTAGGGACAAAAAAATTTGTTTTTCTCAAAGGCTTCCCCTTGAGGGGAAGCTGTCACGAAGTGACTGATGAGGTGTTAATATGATTCAATATATCCTGACATACACTTTCAAATCTTTTATTAACATCCAAATTTGAATATCTTAACACTTTAATTCCCAAATCGTTTAGAAAAGCATCTCTCGTTGTATCACTCTCTATACCTTTATCTTCATAATGTTGTGAACCGTCAAGTTCAATAACAATTTTAGATGTTGCAATATAGAAATCAACAATATATTTTCCAATTACCTTTTGTCTGTTGACTGTTATAGGCAAAGTTTTTAAAAAGTCATACCAAAGATGCCTTTCTTCTTTGGTCATATTCTTTCTTAATGCTTTTGCATTACCGGTTAATTTTGAATTATTAGTTTTATTCATTTCCACCTCATCCGAGTTGCTACGCAACCCACCTTCCCCTCAAGGGGAAGGCTTTTATACAGCCACTTGTCTCGCTTCAATATACAAATCTATATCGTTAATAATGCAGTTGACTCTGGTTGTATGTAATGCTTCGTAACAACTTACAATGTATTCATAAATTCCGTATTCACGAAACAATTCCGCAACTTTTTTACCCGTCAAGTTTTTGGCTGTTCTATATTGTTCAATACAAAAGATTAAAAACTTTCCTTCTTTACTCATAATCTATAACCCTATTTTCATTCATAATCAAATTGGCGAAAAATCATTTGAATTTATTCTTTATTGGCTTACTAAATTCAAATCTAATTATTTTAATACCAAAATGTTTTTCCAATTCTCTTTCAGACAACCTTTCACCTATGTTATGCTCGGTTCTTTCATCCGTTTTATATCTTTCTGAATAATAGAAAAATGGCTTAGCATATATCATACTTCTTGAGTTGGTTTTGTCACCCATATAATATGCTCCGCTACCATAATTCAAGACAACTCTTGATTGTTCATTTAATCTTCCGGGGGTTAGTACGGAATAATTATTTTCTTCGTGTAAAATAATTCGTTTATCTTCGTTCCCGCTTTTCAAATGTTCATTCCATGTTCTTGGTTTAGCAAACCATGCCGAATGATCATATCCGCCAAAGGAGCAAACAACCGTATCTTCAATTATGTATCTTTCGCCAGCAATTTCATATTCAACAACAAAAGGAAATTCACCCTCTGTAATTTGAGGAGGTTTCTGTTCTATAAACAAACTAAACAACTCTAAAACAGATAATACTTTAAAAACTGCTAAAACAGAAACAACTGCAATTAACAATCCTATTATAATCTTTTTAGTTTTTGTCATAAAACCTCTCCTTTCAGTCTCATTTACATAATTTCACTTGCGGCAAGACATTTTTGCCCCTAACATTTCAAACTTTATAAAGACTGTATAATCCTGATGCCAATCTTTTTGCGACAGACTCATATCAAGTTAGGACTAAAATTAAATATTTATATTTTGCATTTCGGTTCCGTGAAACAAAATGCATATTATAACACTAATTGCATTAGCCGCACAAAGCCACCAAAACATTTTCTTAAATTTGTGTTTAAAAATGAATTTTACAGTTTGCCCTTCAATAAGTACATTTGCAAGTGTAGCAAACATATAACTCATCAACCAATGAGTAGGATGAAAAGTACCCGTGCCAAAAGGAATCATTAAAACCTCACCTATAAAACCACTTAAAGGTATCGCAACAACTCCTAAAACAGTAGATGCTAAATTCATAATAAATGCAATTGAAACCGATTTCAAATAGGATTCTTTCAAAAAGGATTTTATAAATATTACTTCAATTAAAATACCGATTAATATCACATACCAACTTCTCATTCCCTCTGCAATATATAAAGATGGCCAAACCATATTGGCACTTGCAGTAATAGGCATCAAAAGAAATAATATTGAGCATAACAAACAATATTTGGATTTTTCTTTATTCATAGAATTTCTCCTCGTACTTAATTCGACATCTCTTATATGCTCATGTTATATTAGAGACAAATTTTTTAAGGCTTCCCCTTGATGGGAAGGCTTTTAATCGGAAGTTTGTGTTAAGTTAGAACTAAAAAAAGTACAGCATAATAAGAATATTAAGATTTTCTCAACACTTTAGCTTTTGCCTTTTCCCTGAAAATAATCAAACTATACACAGGCACCAACAGCAAAAAGAATGCGGCAACCATCGAAGCTTTCGGTGCTCCGGCAGCTGTCAACGAAACTGTTGCTGCTATTGACCACGGAACCAAAGGGGCAACAACTACGGCACTATTTTCCAAGTAAATTGCAAGCTTTTCGCCGTTTCTTTCTATATGCTTACACAGCTGGTCAGTAAGCATGATGCCCAATGTTTGATTACAGGTAAACAGATTTGAGAAAATCGAGGCAATTAGTATGACAGAATACGAAGAAAGCTTCGCATTTGCTGATTTTACCACTTCCTTTAGCGAATTAAGAATGTCTGTATGTTCAAAAAAACCGGAATAACAAGAAGATATACACACAATCACAACAACTTTCGCCATTGAAACAATACCGCCACCGTTAATAATATTCATACTCATCTCGTTTTCCGACTTGAATCCCAAAAACGCAATTTTAAGTATTTCCGACAAATTAACCCCCTGATAAAAATAACACAGTAAAACAGATGCTAAAATACTCGTCAACATATTTATTCTTATATCCACTTTTGCAAATGCCATTACAAGAATTAAAACCGCAGGAACAAGCGTAATCATACCAAGCCTGAACTCTGTCACAAACATTCCGTAAACATCTATTGTCTCTGCCCCCGAAATCGACATCAACAAACCAAAAATTAAATAAATTATACAAGTTGTCACAAAAGGAACCGCCACTGTTTTTAACATATTCTTAATGTTTATGTATATATCGGTGCCTGTAATTGCACAAACCAAAAGAGCACTGGTTGATACAGGAGAACAACGATCTCCGAAATAAACACCCGATAACACTGCTCCGCCCATGATTATAGAATTTACTCCAAGGGCATTTGCTATAACAACGCAAATTGCTCCCATTGTAGCGGCAGTACCAAACGCAGTACCCGTCAAAAAAGAAACGAGGCAATTAAGCAAAAAAGCAACCATCACAAACAACTGCGGCTCTATAATTTTTGTAGAGTAACATACCAAAGCAGGAATAGTCCCTCCTGCACGCCAAAGTGCAGTTAAAACACCTATAAGAACAAAAGTTATAAGAATAGTTTTCACAGTTTTTATGCCTGTCAAAGACATTTTCAAAGCATTTAAAAATGAAAATCCATTTTTCAAAGCATATATAAAAAACAGTATGTAACCAAATATTAGTGCATATATTATAGATATATCTGCCACAACACAAGCAAATAATCCACAGGCAAACAGCAAAAGTGTTAACCCCGCCATTTTCTCCACCTTCCCAAAAAAATTCTTATTCCAAAAATTTGTATTTTATTATCCATATATCAGCTAAAACCCACCATCCGATTCCCCTGCGGATGCACGCTTCTGATATATCATCAATATTTATTCTTCACTGCGATTGAGCCTAAAATCAGCAAAGAGCCGATTATTGTTCCCAAAGTCATACTTTCTTTAAACACAATAATTCCGACAAATGCCGCAACTACAGGCTCGATACAAACCGTCACCGCCGCAACTGAAGGAGATGTATATTTAAGACCACCTGTGTACAAGAGATACGGAAGCACCGAGCACACAACTGCATAGCCAAGCCCCGGTATAAGCACAGCCGGGTTATTTACTATAATCTCTGCCACACCGGTCGGATTGCCTGCAATAAGACTTCCTATGCCTGCAAATACAAATGTATATAAAGTAACCGTCTCCGGCGGATATTTTGAAGTTGCCACTCTCCCGAAGATGGAATAGAGTGCATATGTAAAGCCTGACAAAAGTCCGAAAAGAAGTCCTGACAGGGGGTATCCGTCAAGCCTTGCACCGCCGCACACCAGAGCACACCCTGCCACCGTTGCCGCAATTGCAACAGCCGACTTTACCGTAATTCTTTCCTTATAGAATATCGCCGACATAATCATAACGAAAATCGGCGAGGTATACAAAAGCATTGCCGCAATTGCCATAGTAGTCAGCTTTATGGCGGCAAAATATGTCGAGCTGTACACAAAAAAGCTCACAACTCCCGTACCTAAAAACATCCACAAATCGCAAAGCTTAATTTTAAGCTTCGACGGCTCCTTAATTAGCATATACACAAACAGCACCACAGCCGAAAGAGTGCATCTTATCAGCACCGCATCCGCCGTTTCAATTCCCGCTTTTGTAAGTGCATTTACAAAAATTCCTATAACACCCCACAAAACTCCGCCCAAAACAATCGCCAAAATGCTGTACCTTTTAAAAAAATTATCCATTATTCGTTTCTTCCTCTTTAAATTCCACCTGCTGTGCCACCATATTTATAATCGCTTTCATACGCCCCGAAAGTGCAGTATAACGTTTGCGGTTATCATCATTTTTTACCATTTTTCCAATTATGTCGCCACGTCCGACTACAACCACCATATCCTTTGCACGTGTGATTGCTGTATAGAGAATATTTCTGTACAAAAGCATAGGTGCAAAGCTGTCTATTGCAATTATTACAATCGGGAATTCGCTTCCCTGACTCTTATGCACCGTCGATGCATAGGCAAGCTCAAGCTTATCGGTATTCTGGAAAGGATATTCCACCTCTTTATCCTCATCAAAGAGAATTGTCATAACCTTGTCCCGCATTGAAATACTTTCAATAATACCTATATCGCCGTTGAATATTCCCTGCCCTAATTCGCCGTTTTCACGCATCCACGTTATATCATAGTCATTCTTTATCTGCATAACCTTGTCGCCGACACGGAATATTACGCTTCCTCTTTCATACTCCGCCTTTAATATGTCGGGCGGATTAACCATACGCTGTAAGTATTCATTAAGCTTTATCGTTCCTGCAGGTCCTTTTTTTGAAGGAGACAACACCTGTATTTTTGAAACAGGGTCAATGCCGTAGCTTTCGGGCAGACGGTTCTTATAAAGCGATGCAATCTTTGTAGCTGTATTTTCACTAAGCCTTTCCCCGATAAAGAAAAAGTCCTTATCCTTCGCCCCAAGCTCGGGCATTTCACCGTTATTGATACGGTGTGCATTCATTACTATAAGGCTTTCTCTCGCCTGACGGAATATGTGCTTTAAAGATATCACCGGAACTGTCTTTGATTCTATTACATCTCTTAAAACATTTCCCGGGCCGACCGACGGAAGCTGATTTGCGTCACCGCAGAGAATAAGCTTTGCGCCCGGCTTTATTGCATGCAAAAGTGCAGATGCAAGCTGAATATCTATCATACTCGCCTCATCCGCTATAATAACATCCTCCTTTAAAGGATTGTCCTCATTATGAAGTGTTTTTGTGCTGTGTCCTTCGGGCTTTAAGCCGATTAGTCGGTGAATGGTCTTTGCTTCACATCCCGTAACCTCGCTCATTCGCTTTGCCGCTCTTCCCGTCGGCGCCGTCAAAACGACCTCCTGTTCAAGCTCTTCCATCACCTTAATTATAGCCTTTATAATGGTCGTTTTACCCGTTCCGGGTCCGCCGGTTATCACCATACACGATGAATTAACCGCCGTTTCCACCGCTTTTTTCTGTTCCTCTGCAAGAGTAATTCCGCTCTCTGCTCCTGCATTTTCTATGATTTTTTCAACATCGCAATCCTCAATACTGTAAACAGGCTGTGTGACACTCATTCCCACAAGCCTTCTCGCCACATAATTCTCGGCAGAATAGAATACCGCAGGAACACACCTTTTGCCGTCGGGTGTTTCCTCTATAAAAATATCATGAATAAGTGCAAGCTCCTTTATACCGTTCTCTGCATCATCGGCACTTATCCCGAGCCGCATCGATGACTCCTTTATCAGCATATTCATAGGAAGATAGGTATGCCCTCCCGTATATGCCGCATTCATCAGAAGGCTCTTTATTCCATGCTTTATTCTTAACGGATGATTTTTTGCAAAACCCTGAAAATACGCTATCTTGTCCGCAACCTTAAAGCTTACCGGCTCGGGCATATCGGTTAAGAGATACGGATTCTGCTTAAGCTTTTCAACAGCTCCCGAACCATAGATTTTCTGAACTCTCAATGCAACCGACGGACTTATTGAAAACTGCTGAAGAAATACAACAATTGCCTGGACTGCCTGAAGCTCCGAAAAGGACTTGAAAATTTTATCTGCACGCTTTGGAGAAATACCCTTAATTTCGCTCATTCTTGATGGCTCATTGAGCATAATATGAAGAGTTTTTGCACCAAAATGAGCCACAAGGTTTTTAGCCGTTGCAGCTCCTACGCCTGCCACCGCACCCGATGACAAATATTTTAAAATTTCTCTCTCGTCCTCCGGAAGAAGAGTAACATACTCCGACACCGAAAACTGTTCTCCGTAATCGGGATGTGACGACCATGCCCCCGTAAGCTCTACTCTTTCGCCCTCGTTGATGAATGGCATATATCCCTTTGCAGTAAACAGCCCCTCTTCTTCATTGCCCATATCACACACGGTATATCCGTTTTCCACGTTCTGATATATTATCTCCTCAACCATGGCGATAATCTTAAATTCTTTCATTCTATACCCACCTTAAATTATAATTTCTCCCTTTAGGGAGAAATTATAAAGTGTGGAGTTAGGAGTTAGGAATTAGGAGCCTAAAAAAAGTAAACGTTACGTATCGTAGTACCTTGTAACATCTTAAACTTTACATTTTACTTGTAGGGCAGGGGCTTGCTCCTGCCGAAGTATAACGGAACGAGCAAGCCCGTTCCCTACAGCAAAATAATGTCAACTTTTAGATGTTACAATGTAGTAGGGGACGATGCCTACAAATTCCCTATTAGTTTACTTTTTGCGTTTCTTAATATTGATATTAGAAAACCACAAGGTTTTCTACCATAACTCCTAACTCCACACTCCTAACTCCTAACTAATTTAGCGACAGCTAAATTATAGTTTATCAGTCAAGATGAAATAGCGGAACAAGGTCAATCGAAACAGGGCTGTTGTCGGGATTTGTTTCCATAATATCCGCCATAAAATCCCACCACTTGCGGTTGATTGCAGTATCTGCACCCTTTGCCCATTTTTCTTCCGATTCAATCTCTATGTAGCCATAAAGCACAAGTGTCTCTCTGTCAAGGAAAATGGTGTAGTTCTTGCCGCCGTACTCGTGAATCATATCCACCATTTCAGGCCACAACTCGTTGTGTCTCTTCTCGTACTCAGCCTCCATACCCTCATAAAGCTTCATTTTAAATCCTTTTCTTATCATTTTTCTCCTCTTCCTTTCGTTTGTTTTATTAATAACTTTATAAAATTTCCCCATCCAAAGAAAAATTTTTATCTCTCAAAGGCTTCCCCTTGAGGGGAAGCTGTCACGAAGTGACTGATGAGGTGTTAATTGCATTCAGTATATCTTCACATACACTCTCAAATCTCTGATTAACATCTAAATTTGAATATCTTAATACTTTGATACCTAAATTATTCAAAAATGCATCTCTTATTATGTCATTCTCTATACCCTCATCTTCATAATGCTGTGAACCATCAAGTTCGATAACAATTTTAGCCGATGCAATATAAAAATCAACAATGTAATTACCGATAATCTTTTGCCGATTGACAGTTATAGGTAAGATTTTCAAAAAATCATACCACAAATGTCGCTCTTCTTTTGTCATATTCTTTCTTAATACTTTTACATTACTCGTCAATATTGAATTATAAGTTTTATTCATTTCCACCTCATCCGAGTTGCTACGCAACCCACCTTCCCCTCAAGGGGAAGGCTTTTTTTATCAAAGAATATTGCATACTATTTTATACTATCCTTCTTTGCTGAATTTTTAATTTTATTTAACTCTTTTCCGGCTTCTACAACATCACTCTTGAAATTATTCCCGTGTTTTTTTAACATTTTACCCATTTGAGGCAAAGAAGCTAAAACTTGTGGCTCTATTGAAAAATGAAACAAAAATCCCAAAAACGCACACATGATATATACTATACCCCAAATGCCCATAGCATCGCTATATCCAATAATATTACCCAAAGAAGCAAGCATAACGATAAAAATGCAAATTACAGCCGCAAGTTTTTCTTTTACCGTTGAGAAGAATGCCCCCAAAATCAACAACAAATACATAGTCGAGGAATTCAATCCAAGAACTGCTTCTCCATCCAATGCCAAATTAAACAAAGAAGCAAACAACAATATACTTAACACGCATAATGCAACATCTGTAAAAGATTGCGTCAATTCTTCTATCCCTTTTAATCTGATAATGAATACAGAATATACTACAATCCCTAATATTATCGCCATTATTCCTCCCCCCTGCAAATAAATTTCTTTAGTATACAATGTCAATCCAAGGATACCAAAGTCCTTACCAAACTTGCAAAACGATATTATTACTGCAATGCTCATAAACAAAACAGCTAACAATGCATTTCTTTTTCTGCTTCCAAAAGCCCGAATTTGCACAGTTTCATTTATCGAATTATACTCTTCTCTGAACCTGTTTGTGGCGATTTCCTGTGCTTCTTCTTCTGAATCTGCCTTTACAACATAAACCTCATTGTGTAATTGGGTGATTTCTCCTTTTGCATTTACTAAGTATTTCATCGTTTTTATCCTTTCTTTTTTGGCTAAATCGACTCGTATTGCAACCAACCGGAAAGCTTTTTATCCCTGACATTTCATGCCTTATAATAAATGTTCAATTAAAATCTTAATTCCTATTAAAATAAGTATCACACCTCCTGCAATTTCGGCTTTGTTGCCGAAAAGGTCGCCGCATCTGCTTCCGAGATATACTCCCGAAAGACTTATTAAAAAGGTGGTGATTCCGATTATGGTTGAAGATAGTATGACGGGTGTTGCAATTGTAGCAAAGGTTATTCCTATCGCCAAAGCATCAATGCTTGTTGCAATTGCAAGAATGGTAAGAGTTTTTAAAGAAAGGGGATTCCCCTTTTCCTCTTCGTCTTCTTTTTCTGAAACAGCTTCATAAACCATTTTTCCGCCGATTAACGCTAAAAGACAAAATGCAACCCAATGATCAAAGTCCTGTATAATATCAGAAAACGTACTTCCTGCCAAATATCCCAACACCGGCATCATAAACTGAAAGAATCCGAAAAACAACGCAATCTTCACAGCCTGCGAAAGCCTTACTCTGCCTATTAATATACCGTCGCTGACCGACACCGAAAACGCATCCATCGAAAGTCCCACACCAATCAACAACGCCTGAATTATTACTCCTGTCACCTTAAAATTACCCCTCTTATTCTGATTTTCTGTCTCTGTTCATAAGGTCGCACACCGCATCTTTCGGATTTTTACCCTCAAAGAGAATCTTGTTTGCCTCTTCGGTAATCGGCATATCCACGCCGTACTTTTTTGCAAGCTCAAATGCCGCCCTTGCAGTATTCACGCCCTCAACAACCATATGGATTTCTTCAAGTGTTTCGTCAAGACTTTTGCCCTTGCCCAAAAGTATTCCTGCACGTCTGTTTCTCGAATGCATACTTGTGCAGGTAACAATCAAATCTCCTATTCCCGAAAGACCTGCAAAAGTGTCTCTTGATGCGCCCATTGCGATACCAAGCCTTGTAATCTCGGCAATACCTCTTGTCATAAGTGCCGCCTTCGTGTTGTCGCCAAAACCGAGACCGTCACATATTCCGGCACAAAGTGCAATTACATTTTTAAGCGCACCGCCAAGCTCTACACCAATTATATCGGTGGATGTGTAGATGCGGAAGGTGTCGTTCATAAATATGTCCTGAATTTTTTTCGCAATTTCAACACTTTTTGCCGCCACTACGTTTGTAGTGGGAAGATTGCGGCTTACCTCCTCTGCGTGAGATGGTCCGCTCATAACTGCAATATGTGCGTTTTTTATCTCCTCTTCATAGACCTCGGAGAGTCTTAGAAGACTTGAGTCCTCAAGTCCCTTTGATATGTTTACGATAATCTGCCCGTCCGATATGCACCCTGCAAGAGATTTTGCAACATTCCTCGTTGCAACAGAGGGCGATGCACATACGATAAGCTCCGCATCCTTCGTGCATAATGCCATATCATTTGTACATATTATATTTTCACCAAGTGCCACACCCGGTAAAAATTCGCGATTCTCTCTGTCACGGCAAAGAGCATCACTCTCTTCCTTCTTCCAGCTCCACAGATACACATCGTACCCTTTGTTCGCTAAAAGAACCGCAATTGCAGTTCCCCAACTGCCCGAGCCGATAACTGCTATCTTCATCTTTGTAAATTCCTTTCTTTACTTACTTCTTTTCAAACAGCTTATTCTCGGTACCGTTTATAAGCCTTTTTATATTGGAATGATGGCGTGCAATCACAAGTATTGCAAGAAGTGACGCAATCACAATCGAAACAATGCTGAATGAGCCCTTACCCAAACCGAACGCCAGCAAAAGAAGCGGGAAAAGTGCCGCACCTATTATTGAGCCTAATGATACGATTCTCGTAATTGCCATTATTGAAATTGCGACTACAAGAATTATGCCTCCGATTGCCGGATTAAGAGCAAGTATTACACCTATTCCCGTTGCAACACCCTTACCTCCCTTGAAGCCGAAAAATACAGGGAAATTGTGTCCGAGTGCCGCAAAGAGGCCTGCAATGTACCCAAGATTTCCCAAAAGATGAGAATTTGCAAAGCTCGCACTTTCTCTTAAGCTTCCGGGCAAGAGCCTATCAACCAACCCTGCTAAAAGCACAGCTACAACACCTTTTAAAACATCGAATAAAAGAGTTGCAATGGCAAACCTCTTGCCGTAGGTTCTGAGCATATTTGTGGCTCCTGCATTACCCGAGCCGGAATTTCTTATGTCTTTCTTTAAAAACACTTTTGATATGATAATTGAAGCATTAAGGCTTCCTATTATATATGCAATTACCGCAGTAATTATCGCCGCTGTCCAACCCATTAACATCTCTCCTTATTTTTTAGTTGTTATTTTTATCGCCCTTTTCTCTTAGAATAAACCTGATCGGTGTTCCCGAGAAACCGAAAGCCTCACGGATTCTGTTCTCAATGTATCTTAAATACGAATAATGGAACAAATCGGTGCTGTTGCAGAAAAGCACGAAGCAGGGCGGCTCTGCCGCACTTTGCGTTCCATAGTAAATCTTGAGCCTCTTGCCCTTGTCAGCAGGGGGCTGCTGTCTTGCAATGGCATCGTTTAATATATCATTCAAAAGACCTGTTGAAATACGTCTCTTGTGCTGAATATTTGCATCAATTATTTCCTCAAACAGCTTGTCGATACGCTGTCCGGTAAGAGCGGAAATAAAGACAACCGGAGCATACTGCATATATGAAAGTCCTTCACGTACGCTGTCGGTGAAGTTTTTCATTGTGTTGGTTTCCTTCTCTACGCTGTCCCACTTGTTTACAGCTATAACGCACGCCTTGCCCTGCTCGTGAGCATAGCCTGCAATTTTTGTATCCTGCTCGGTAACGCCCTCGTTTGCATCAAGCATAATCACACAAACATCGCTTCTGTCAACCGCCGCAAGCGACCTTACAACGCTGTAACGCTCAACCACCTCGTCAATCTTACCACGCTTTCTCATACCTGCTGTATCAATAAGCACGAACTTCTGTCCGTTCCTTTCATACTTCGAGTCGATAGCATCACGTGTTGTGCCCGCAATGGGGGAAACAATAACTCTGTTTTCGCCGAGAATACGATTTATAAGGCTGGATTTTCCCGCATTCGGTCTGCCTATAACCGCAACCTTTATTGAATCATCCTCTTCACTCGTGTCTGCATCCTCAGGGAACATCTTGCACACCTCGTCAAGCAAATCACCCACACCGAGTCCGTGTGTTGAAGATATGGCAATCGGATCACCGAGTCCGAGGTTATAAAACTCATAGAACTCGGGAGGGGGATCACCCACACTGTCCGACTTATTTACTGCAAGAACTATCTTCTTCTGTGCCTTTAAAAGCATCGAAGCAACGTCCATATCATTGGCAGTCACGCCGTCGTGAAGGTTTACCATAAAAACAACAACGTCCGCCATTTCAATGGCAAGCTCTGCCTGACGGCGCATACCCTTTAATATTTCATCATTCGTGTGAGGCTCGATACCACCGGTATCAATAAGAGTGAAATGCTTGTCAAGCCATGATGCATCCGCATAAATTCTGTCTCTTGTAACACCCGGTGTGTCCTCTACTATACTTATTCTTCTGCCGGTTATTTTATTGAATAAAGTAGACTTCCCCACATTAGGTCGTCCGACTATTGCAACTATAGGTTTCATGAAATCATCCTTTCTGCTACTATAATTTTTCGCTTCGCTCCAAATTATAAAGTTTGGAGTTTGAAGTTTGGAATTAGGAGTTGTTAATTTCACTTCCTCTTCCGAATCCTTATTTGTTTTTCGTTTTCTTTGTTATCGACGTTAGAATTGCAATAATTTCATCTATGTCCTTTTCTATACTTTTAAATTCTGTATCTGTCAAAAATTCAGTTTTGTTAAGAAGTCTTAACCAATATCCGGTCTCATTGGCTTCCTTGAGTGCTATATATAATTTCGTATTAAAATCCGCGTCACTTTGCGCTTTCTGAGCTTCTGCTACATTTGCACCTATACTCGTTCCACTACGAAGGAGCTGTTTCGATAAAACGAATTCGCTTTTTTCAGCGTTTAAGTATTTATACAAATTTACAATCCTTACAGCAAAATCGAAACTCTTATTTTCTATTATGCTCTTCATCTCCAACTCCTAACTCCTAATTCCTAACTCCTAACTTTTTTAATTTAGCTGTCGCTAAATTAAAAAGAAATTTCTTCTCCAATCAAAGCCTCAACAAAGGCGTATCCGTCATTCGGCACAGGCACAACCTGAACTCCGAGTTTTTCTTCAAGCTCCATGAGCGTTATATTATCCAAAAATACATCCTCGCCGTCACGAAGCATACAGTCAGGAATCAGTATTTTTGCATATTCTTTTGCATCCTTTACGGTTTTTAATATATCCGAAGCACATACAAGTCCTGCAACGTTCACTCCGCCGCCAAAGAACTCATTCTTTACCGGATATACCTCTACCTCTATTCCTTTCGCCCTTTTCATAACCTGCTCTGCAAGTCCTTTTATAAGCGGTGCGGCAAGCTCGCCCGTTACTATTGCAACATTGCCGCTATATTCCTTTTCCTCCACATATTCAATCGCAGAGTCAAACTCCTCAATCAATGATGCGGCAAGCCCCACTCCGTTTTCTATCTGCGGAAAGCCTTCATATTCTTCCGCTTTCGGTATTTCAAGACCTGCATTTATATAGAACTCGTCGGAAAGATAAACAAATCTTGTGCCCTTTTCGGCAAGTAAACGCTTCTGATGTGCCTCAACCTGCCTCACCACATCAAGGGAAGTTTCCTTTGAAAACGGCTCTATTTTGCAAAGTCCGTCTCTGTGAGCAGTGAGTCCGACAGGCACAACCGAAAGGCTTTGCACATACGGAATAAGCTCCGAAAGCTCCTGAATCGTTCTGTCAAGCTCGGCATTGTCGTTATATCCCGGGCAGAGAACAATTTGTGTGTTCATATATATCTCGTTATCACGAAGCTTTTTCATACGCTCGTAAATATCACCCGCAAAACGGTTATTAAGCATTTTCACCCTCAGCTCTGGGTTTGTGGTATGCACCGAAATATTGATTGGCGATACTCTCATTCTTATCATTCTGTCAAGCTCTTTGTCCGAAACGTTTGTAAGCGTGACATAATTCCCCTGCAAAAAGGACAGCCTTGTATCGTCGTCCTTAAAATAGACCGTCTCTCTCATACCCTTCGGAAGCTGGTCGATAAAGCAGAATATACACTTATTCCGACAAGACTGTGCTTCACTTATAAGCCCCTCGCAGAACTCAATGCCCAAATCCTCATAATCGTTTTCTATCGTGATAACCTCACGACCACCGTTTTTCTTTTCAATCTCAAGCGTAACCTCATATTCCGCCGTCAGAAATCGGTATTCGAGAATATCGAGCGGCTCTTCGCCGTTTACCGATATAAGCGTATCTCCCGGGACAATTCCTGCCTCATCCGCCGGAGAATACGGCTCTACATATGATATTGTTCTATTTATTTTTTTCAAGTGCCATCTTCTCCTTTATTACTATCTCTATTTTCCCATATTTTCGGGTATAATTCAAGTCATTTTTATTAAAAAGAGCAGTTTCCACAAACCCTGCTTACATTAATCGTGTAAATGTTATACACCTTTTTGTGCCGTAAACCACAGCCTCTCGGCATCGCATGTTTCGGGTGCAAATTCAGTTGACGAGAAGGTTTTTATATTAATAAATCCCGACATTTCGAGTATTTTTCGGATTTTATCCGAACTCCTTGCCCTTTGAATTTGTTGTTCACGAAAGCGTCTGTAGCCCTTTTCCTTCTTTTCAAAGAAGTTTATATTCATTTCAATTAACTGCTTTTTCTCTATGTAACGATTTTCCCAAGTATAGAAAAGATTATCCGTATCATACACAAATGTATTGTTTCCGAGCACATTTCGGAGCTTGTACTTTGTTGAAACATCAAAAACAAGAACAGCACCCGGGTCCATAAAGCAGGTATTTATGCGTTTTAGTGCATTTATAAGCACACTGTCCGATAAAATGTAGTTAAAGCCGTCGGTCATACAAAGTGCCGCCCCGACAGTGCCGAAAAGGTCTGAATGTGCAATATCCTGATTAAGGAATAAAATACCCGAGTCCCCCGCTTTATTTCTTGCAATATCAAGCATATCAAAGGACTTGTCTATCCCTATCATATCATAGCCCCTTTTAGCCATAGGAATGGTAACACCGCCCGTACCGCAGGCAAAATCCGCCACAATTTCAGGATTTATCCCATACATATCAAATACATTTTCAATAAAATCACACAGCTTGCCGTAGTCAATATCATCTTTTATCATACGGTCATAAATTGCCGAAAATTTTGTGTAGCTCATAATTACTCCTTTTCAAATTATAATTTTGCGGTGCAAAATTATAATTTAAATGCAAAGTGCAAAGTGTAAAGTAAATGTTGAAAACCTTGCGGTTTTCTTATATTAAATATAAGAAATGCGGAGCATTTCATCCATCATTTTGCATTTTGCATTTACAATTTTGCATTTAATTTATTCCTCTTCCGGCGTCATTGCGTAGAGTATAGTCTGATAAATCTCGTCCTGATGCTCTTTGAAATGGCGAGCCATCTGTGCGGCTGTTTTTCTGCTTCCGGCATAGAAGTTAAGCTCCATAAGAGGTGTTTTATTATCGTATATTCCGCATTGCACCATAAATTCATTCTCATTTATCGGAAGAATTTCGCTCGTTGTGCTGTTTTTTCTTATCTCCTCACGGAAAAACGGTGCAATATATGTTGACACCTGCTCACGGATATATATGGGAATAGAACGGTAGAAAAATCCGTTAGCCTCTGCACCCTTTTCTGTAAGCTCATAGATGAACAGAGTTTCCTCCGGCTTATATCTTGCAAGCAGTCCGATATTTATAAGGTTATCCAGCCCGATGGAAAAATCGGTAAAGCTTATGTTACACTTGTCGAGCACAAGGGATGTCAGTTGATTATGAGTCAACGACCTTTTCGCCTCCGACATCGTAAAAAGTATTATATATTGAATAAGAACCGGGTCGGTTATTTCTCTCGTGTAAGGCATAATTTAACCCCCATTTAAAAAATTTTAAATTATTTCTATTTTATTATAGCATATTTTTTCAAAAAATGGTATACTTATTTTAAAAATAAATTTGGAGATTGATAAAAATGGCAAAAAAAACAGCGGAAGAACTCATAAAAAGATACGAAGAGATGCAAAAACGTGAGAAAGAGCTTATTGATGAGGGGAAAACTCTTATCGCAGGCGTTGATGAAGCAGGAAGAGGTCCGCTTGCAGGAAGAGTATATGCCGCGGCTGTAATTCTTGATAAGGACGTAAAAATTTTAGGGCTTGACGATTCAAAGAAGCTCAGCGAGAAAAAGAGAGAACAGCTTTATGATGAAATTATCGAAAAAGCAATAAGCTGGTCCGTCGCATATGCGGACGAAAAGGAAATTGACGAAATAAACATCTTAAAAGCAACACATCTTGCAATGAGAAGAGCTGTGGACGGGCTTTCGGTAACGCCCGATTATCTTATTATTGACGGAAACTCAATAGGTGAGATGAATGTTCCTCTTGAGACAATGGTAAAGGGCGATGCAAACAGCGTGTCTGTTGCGGCGGCATCTGTTCTTGCGAAGGTATCGCGTGACCGCTACATAACAGAGCTTGACAGCGTATATCCCGAATACGGCTTTGGAAAGCATAAGGGCTACGGCACTAAAGCACATACCGATGCAATTTTAGAATACGGCGTCCTGCCCATACACCGTATGAGCTTTTTAAAGAAGCTTTTAGGAGATAAATGCGATGACTGATAAAAAAACAGCAGGAAATTTTGGTGAGGATATTGCGTGTGAATATATCAAAAAACGCGGTATGAAGATAATAAAACGCAATTTCTACTGCAGAACGGGCGAGATTGACATAATAGCCGCCGATGGTGAGTACACGGTTTTTATAGAAGTTAAAACGAGAAAAAATTCAAAATACGGAACCCCGGGCGAGTTTGTGGACTATTATAAACAGCAGAAAATAATAAAAGCCGCCCAATTCTACGCAGGCTCATCGGAGCTTTATATGCGCTTTGACGTGTGCGAGGTTTATTATCACGCCACAGGCGATGAGCTTGTTGCGGATAAGGTAAACTATATCGAAAATGCATTTTGCTGACATAATAAAATCATAATTGACGAATTTTGTCGAGCGATTTGTATTGACTTTTTCCCGGTTCGGATATATAATAAATATGCCAAACTTTTTTACACAGATAAATAATCCACTTCGAGTATGTCACCTTGGTAAAAGGTGCATTCTCTCTTATTTATATACTCTTAGTGGTGTGTAAAATTGTTTGGCGACAATGAGGGATTCACTTTTTCGGTGCGTTCTTCATTGGACGCACTTTTTTTATTTTCAGGGAGGTTTTAATATGTCCGATTGCGAGAAAGAATTTGAGAGAGATTATGAAAAATTGTTTTATACAGTGCTAAACACAACCGAGAAAATTGCAAGAGAGCTTCATGAGCTTCATGAAACGATTGGCGGAATGTACTACGACTTGCATATCAAGAAAGAAGAAGCCGCTTCAATAACAGACAACGAAAAAGTGCACGAATAGGGACAGTCCCCTTTCGTGCACTTTTTTATTAGTCTTTAGTTTGCAAGTCTGTCGTTTAATTCCAAAAGCTCCCATTTGCTGAGCTCGGGGAGTGTTATCTCGGACACAACGGCAATTTTATGGTCATTGTACCACATTACGTTCTGTCTTGTTTTATCGGCAAAATCTCTTAAGGGTACGCAGAATGTACCGCCTAAAATTTTTGCGGGGGCATTCATAACACTGCTCTTTCCGTTCACTTCAACCGATGTGCTTCCGTCAGCAAATTTAAGCACCGAATTATTTATCGTGCAGGCTGTCATTCTTGTGATTTCGTCCCACATAATCTTTCCATTCATCTTTTCAACAGTTGCTCTTAACGGTATCATCATATAACCATCTGTGATTGCGGGAACAAATGCCTCAAACTTTTCGCCCTTATAAAGAGCATTTATATTATCTGCCTTATAAATTGCGGCATTTTCAATAACATAATCAAGCTTTGAAACAATCTTCACTCCGCCGTCACCGTTTTCCGCTGTTGCGTCGCCTACAAGCTTTTTAGGAAATTTCACTTCTGCAAGATTACTAAAGAAATTAATGGTATTACCAAGACCTATAAATTTAATATACTTTGCCTTTATAGGAGACGGAAACGCAAATTCCTCAAAGTCACTTGTCTCTCCCGATGAAATCCCGCCTACAAGTGCATTTTTAAAATTTACACCATCCTCTGAAACCTGAATCTCAAACTTTGTCTGCCTCTCGTCACCCATCATAAATGCAATAGCAATACCCGGCAAGGTCTCAACCTTATCAAGCTCCCACATAATCCATACATCCACAACACCATTTACCGCCCACGACGTCGAAAGATCGCCGTCCTTTGTAAATGCTTCTGTACCTTTATCCGTAGTAAGGTCTGTAGCCGTTACAGCTTTGATATTAAATAACTCCTCTGCATAAGCATTTGCCGCAAAGGACAGCATAAGAGCTGACAGTATAAGCAAGAAATTAAATATCTTCTTCATAAATCCTCAATTCTCCTTACCAATTTATTACTTTATACGAACCATTTCCACATCGGTCTGCCTTCCGTCTGAGCCGTCAAATTCCACAACGGTATCCTCTCCTGTTGAAACAACTCTTGCATCGGGATTCTTTTCTTTCATTTCCCATACACCTTCAAGCACCACTTTAGTTGTTAAACTCTGACTCTTTGTAAGGTGCTGTTTTGTAGTACCCTCTGTTATCACTCTTAAGTCAGGATCACAGAAGCTGAGCAAAAGCTTATCGCCGTCCGGCTCTTCCATAACCACACAGGGGCGTGTTACCGATTTTACCGCTCCGCTTGTAATTTCCTCATCTGTCTTAAAGAATACATAGCCTATAGCACCGCTTTCCTCGTCCTTAACCGCGTGTATGCTATTATTCTTTCTTATAACCTTATAGCCGGGATTTTGTGCTGCAAGAAGTGTTGCCTCCACTCCCTTTTGCGGCAGTATCATATATTCATACTCACCTGCTCTTGGTGCTTTTCCGTGGTCAAGATATGCAACCGACTGGTCTCCCACGCTCTTGATTGAGCCTTGCATTACAGAATCATTTGTTTTTCTTTCAATTGTAAGCCCCTTTGCATCGGGAATCACATAGCCGTTTGAATCTATATCCACAAGACACACACTTCCGCCATCAAAGCTTTTCTCATACGGGAACTCGGTTATTACATCGCTGTTTACATTTATGGGAATTGCCTTATCTGTTATAACATTCTGGAAAAGTGTTGTTTCTGTGTTATGCATATTATCGGCATTTGTTATATCTGAGCCGAGACAGATGAGTCTGTCTCCGAAATAGAACCACGACTTATTTGCTCTGAAGCTCTTATCATGGTAGTTATCGTGAAGCTTCATGGCATATACGCCCTTTTGGGTATTTGTACCGACACCGCCTAAAAATCCTTCATCTGAATAGGCTCTTGCGTTACCCCTAATCTCAAGTTCGTCATTTGTCATATGCTTTGCTGTTGTTCCGGGCCATCTGTTCCAGTCCCAGCCCTTGTCAACGTCTATACCATCGGCAGCAAATCCGTCTCGGGATATAATCATTGTTGAGCCGTAGTGCGAATATCTTCCGTAGAAGTTTTCCGTCGTACTTCCCTCATACTCCCAGATGTACTTACTGAATCCGCTTATAGCCGCCATCCAGTTATCCTTACGGAATATTGCATAACCGCCGTAGGGATAGATAAATCCACCCTGCATAGGTGCTGCCGGGGCATATCCTGCTGATACCGCCTCTTGTTCAACATCTTTAAAAAGTGTAAGCTGTCCGAGCGTTGTAAGCCATGTAATTGAGGGCATACAGCTTTTATATGTATCTTTCGCCGCAGGGTCATCCCAATTCCATATATCAAGAAAAATTTCTGCCGCCTCACGGCTTCCCGACGCCGCCATAAACGAATAGGCAGGTGCTATTCTTATCATTGTATCATTCAACGAAGGATATCTTCCTCTTACACGCATCGGTACATCATGCTTGTTTGCCGATGCTCTGTATGCAGTCAGTGACTTATTAAGTGTATCGGTTGCTTCCTTATTTATGTCAAAATATGTACCATTTAAAAAATACTTAATCTGCGAAAGAACATTTATTGCCTCAGCACCGTACGCTGCCATAAATGCGGAATAATGATGCCATATTGTACCGTCATTCTTTATACCACCATCCGTACCGGGTCTGGGAAGAATTATTTTTGAAACATAATCGGAATACTCCTTCATATACGCCACCTTCTCGGGCGAATCCTCCATCGAGAGAATGTATATAAGCTGATATAATACAACTGAACGCATCTTATCAACATCGACCGAGGTGAACTCCGAAATTTCCGGGTCATCATAGGCAAATACGCAACCGAATTCACTTCGCCACCTTAAGTTTGCAAGCTCTCTCTCAAGCCTGCCCGTCTCTTTTAGCTCATCACGCATCATATAGACAGCAAATACATAACCCACAAGTCTTATTTCCGTGAACTTCATTCCGCCCATAGCACTTCCTTCTGCCCAGCCCTGCTCATATGAGTAGTCGAATAAGTCCATAAGCTTGTTTTTACTGTCCTCATTCTTATTAAGCTTCCAGTCAAGAGCAAGTGCAGCCCATATCTGCTCAAATTTCATTGCGGTAACTCCGACTGTGTCATTAACACAAGTAAGTCCCGGACCCTCCATGCTACCATCCTCACGACGCTTTATATTGTAGGTGTCGTATCTTTTAACCGTGTTCCTTATACTCTTTTGAAAAGCGTCATATCTTATCCTTAACGGGTCATTTTTGTCAAGAGCTTCATAATCTATCCCCTCCGGAAGAATATACTCATCAAGACGGTCTTCAATTATTCTGAACGCCCTTTTATATTCTGGCAGACACTGCTTTTCATCAACAGTCTTGGGAATCTTCTGATATGTAGCGTACTGATAGCCTGTATAGCTAATCGGAATATTTGTAACCTGAGCATCCGCACAGGCTATATAATATATACCATCCTCAACAGAAAATGCGTCAAGATACAGGGCACCATTTCCCATCTCAGCAGGCATTTCAAACTGCAGTGTATCTGCACCGCTATTGTCGTTACCCGTTCTTGCAAATTCATTTACTCTTGCCCATATACATCTCCAGCCTTCAAAGTCCATATGCACCTTGAACTCGTATGACGGAGATTCATCAACAGATGATTCCTTACCGATTTTCACCGTCATATCCGCATCGGTTCTGTTTGTGCTGTATATCCACAATTCAAAACCGTTACCTGCTCTGAAAGACTTGAACTGCCCGAATGCATCACATCCGGTAAGTCTGAGCTTGCCGCCATTTTCATATGTCCATTTTAGCGACTTTTTATCAAGCTTTTGCCTTTCATCGGTAATTTCAACGCTTCCGCCGTCAAAAGCCTCCCAGTTCTCAAGAGCACCTTCCTCCTCAAAGCCTTCACTGTACCACGCTGCCGCCTCTAATCTGTATACAGGCGTTGATGCAAAAATTCCTACCGCAACAGCTAAGGCTGTCACAAAAGAACCTATTCGTTTCAAATTCATCACTTCCTCAAAGTTAGTTTAATCTCAGTTTCTTTTCCGTCCCTTGTTCCGAGAGAAATAACTGTTTCTCCCGAAAGCTTTTCTATTTGGATTTCATCGTTGCTTACCGCATCCCATTCTCCCGAAAGCGTAAGCTTTAAAATATGCTTACCCTCCGAGCCTTGGGGGAAATCGCACATTCTTAAATCAGGGTCGGAAATGTTTATCACTATCTCATCCTCTGACAGCTTTGTTTCACCTATAATACAAGGTGTGTCCGTCTTTTTAACGCTACCTGAGGAGAATTCCTCATTCTCGTTATATATCACATAGCCTGTCACATTGCCGACTTTTACAATATGTGCACCCTCGTCTCTTTTTAAAACCTTGTAAGATGGTGTCTTCGCCGCCTCTTCAAGCGTTTTGGAATCGCACTGCGGCATAATCACATACTCATAGCCTGCATTTTCAGGAGCTGTGCCGTGATTAATATACGCAACCGCAGAAAAACCATCATAATCCTTTGAATTGGAAAGCTTTAACCCCTGTCTGTTTTTTCTTAAAAAGAAGCCTGCACCATCAGGTATGATATACCCGTTAGAATATGTATCCGTAAGCCATACACATTCGGAATTGTTACCGTCATATTCAAAGCCGTCAAGCGGCTTTGAGTTCAGATAAATCACATCACCGTTTTGAATTTCACTCTGGAAAAGAGTTGTTTCAGTCGGATGGTCTTTGTCATCATTACAGATGCCCGAGCCTAACGCTATAATCATATCCCCGAAGCAGAACCACGACTTTGTCGCTCTTTGTGAGGAATCAAAAGCAGTATCATGAAGCCGCATTGCATATATACCATTACCGCCCCTCAATGATACGCCGCCAAGAAAGGTCTCATCACTATGGTATCTGTTGGCAAAACAGCTCTTACTTATAAGCTCATCATAGGACAGATACTTTGCAGTCGTACCGGGAATATTATTCCAGTCAAGTCCCTTCGATGCATCGAAGCATCTGCCGTCCGAAGTGATAAGTGCAGAGCCGTAATTTATATACCTTCCGTAAAGATTTTCCGAGTATCCGTTTTCAAAATCCCATATATAACTACTCCAGCCGCTTACAGACAACATATAATTTTTGCGTCTTAATATACAATATCCGCTGTATGGGAATACATAATGCCCATCCGGATTTGTTTCTGCTTCTTTTTCTGTCTTTTCTGCCCTCTTCCGAGCCTCTTCAAAAAGCTTAGGCTGCCCGTGTGTTTCCATCCATGATATTGAAGGAAGTATGCCTTTATAAAATTCATCAAGTGCAGGTTCATTCTCCTGTAAAATTTTCACAAACATTTTCGCCTTATCTTCATCACCGCACACTGCCATTGACGCATATGTAGTCAAAAGTCCGAACATAGTTGCTTTTTTTCCTGGAAATCTTCCGGCAAGTCTTAAGGCAGGTATGTCATTCTTATAGGCAGTTTTTTTATATATCTCCAGTGATTTATTCAGATTTTTTACACATTCTTCCGAAACGCTAAAACAAGTGTCGTGCAAAAGATATCTTATAAGACAAAGAAAATTTATCGCCTCAGGACCGTATGAAGTCATATACGGTCCCTGATGATGCCACATCGTGTAATCCGGCTTGATTCCGTTATCAAGCCCCCCCTTGGGTGACACAAAATATTCAAAGCATTCGAGATATTTCTTCATATAGAGCACCTTGAGCGGTGAATCCTCAAGTCCGAGAATATAAATAAGCTGATAAAACATTGTAGCACGCATTTTATCGCAGGTCATCATTACTATAGGCTCAATATCCTTATCCCTGTATGAGAATATATAGCCGAATTCACTTCTCCATCTGAGCGTTGCCCATTCTCTTTCAAATATACCTCTTTCTTTAAGCTCATCCCTCAAAATATAGAGTGCATACACATATCCGCATGCACGCATTTCATCCAAACCCATTCCGCCGCAGGAGCTTCCCTCTGCCCAGCCCTGATCGTTGAAATAGTCAAACATATCCATAACTCTTTCAAGACTCTGTCTGTTTTTATTTATTTTCCAATCAAGAGCAAGCGATACCCAAAACTTCACATAATCCATAAACTTATGCTTCTTACCATTATCAGAAGCCGCAAAAAGTCCAGGACCATACATTTTTCCATCCTCGCCTCTTCTTATATTACAAGCATCATACTTTTTGATTTCTTCTTTAATAAGCTCATTTAAGCCGTCATATCTGATTTTAAGCGGATTTTTACTATCGAGCGAGCTGTAATCAAGCTCTGTGGGCAATATGTAATCATCAAGCTTTTTCATTATTAGTTCAAAGGCTTTTTTATGTTCTTCAGTACATACACCGTCAGCCTCAAGCGGTGTTCGTTTGTATGACTCATAATGAAAGCCTGTTGACCACAGCGGAAGGTATGGCAGTTGAAAATCCGCACACTGCAAATATGAAACGCTTTCCATCACTTCAAAGGCATCCAGCCACATAACTCCCGCTTTTTCCACTTTTGCTTCTATTTCAATAGTGTCAATATCGGCAAGAATCTGAGTCAGCATAGTTTTAGCTGACACATTGAGTCTTATCCATATTGCCCTCCAGCCTTCAAAGTTCATATTAACCGTAAAATAATATACAGGTGCCACGCTTACAAGCTTTGACTTCCCTATTCTTACAATAAGCTCACCATCCATCCTTTGAGGATTATATATCCACAGCTTTATTCCCTGAGCTCCGGGAGACTCATTCATAGCGGCAAGTGCTTCAACTCCGCAGATTCTCAGCATACTCCCCTTTTCATAACTCCATTTGAGGGATATATCTTCAAGCTTTGCACGCTCACTGCTTCTCTCTGCCACGCCCCCGTTTATTAAGCTTATATTCTCAAAGACTCTTTCATCTGTAAAATCAATTATTGTGCTACCGTAATGCTCAAACGGATCCTTCATAAAAGAATATTCTCTCATTATATTATGTCTCCTTTAATTATCTCAGCTCAACTGAATTATCAATTGGTTCTATACTTTTGGTGTCCTTCCATAAAAACATCTTAACATAATAGCTTCCGTTCTTTTTTGCCGTAAACAGCTTCCCAAAAAGACTTTCTTCACCCTCTTTTGTAAGCTCTTTTGAAAGTACATTCACAAGATTATCTTTATCATCATATACTGCAAAAAATGCAGTCCCTCTCTCTTCTCCTCTTACGCTGAACTTAGCCTTCAGGCTAACCTCTTCGCCCTTTGCTATTGAGTTAAGACTTACCTCTTCACCGTCCGAATTCGCAAAAGAAATTTCCAATACGCTTATTTTATCAGCTTTTTTATATTTATAAAACTGTATATTATCGTATTTGATACTCTCGTCCGTTACATAGTTTACAAAGTAAAATTTACTTAATGCATTTGACGCGCTCAATTCCTGATTACAGATTTTATAATCCTTAAATTGATTTCCTATAAGCTCTCCTTCGGAATTTTGGGCTGATACGTCCATTGTTATATAGTCACCGCCAAAATCATACACAAACCAAAGAGTGACAAATTCTCCGACAGGAATTCCCGACACCAATTCCCTTGTTCCTTCATTAGTTCTATAAGTCATATTTATGCCATAGGTTTTTCCATCTTCAGATAATGTCATTTTTATATCCGAATATCTGTTATTATTAATTTCCGGATAGAAGCACTGAGACACACCTTCAGCATTGCCCATTCTTGTCACATCAAACTTAAATACATATCTATTGGTCGAATCCGGCTCATTGCACACTGTTACAGGTGTGTCAAGTTGAATAATCCCTGTGCCGCTTGACAGTGACGTAAACACGCTACCATCAAAATGTCTGCTGAAACCGGAAAAAGTCCACGCACCCTTATTGCTTCTTGCGGGTGCACTCCCTGATGAAAAAGATTCATTTATATAAATATCACTATCCTCACAAAGCTCAATTGAGCCGTCGGGATATGCCGCTTTTATAAGCTCAACATCAAGTGTGGCACCATCGGAGCATACAAATTCCAATGTGGTGGTATTCACGCCGCATGATACAACCTTAACCTTTTCGCTTCCTCTTAAAATATCCCATCTGCCAAAAAGTTCAACCTCGGTTGCTTTTTCAGAGCTTTTAGTCTGCTTCTCTTTTATGGTACCGCTTGTTACAATTCTTAAATCGGGGTCGGAAAAGCTTATACTTACGCCGTTTTCAGTTGCTTTTTCCATCATAACGCAGGGTGCACTTACCGATTTGACAAGCCCTGCCGGCAAACTATCAGAGCTTTTAAAAATCGCATAGCCGATTTCACCGCTGTTTGTGTTTTTAACAATATGCGCATCGCTGTCCTTCTTTATAACCTCGTAGCCGGGGTTTTTGAACGCCTCAGCCGTTTTCTCCCCACCCGCTTCGGGCAGTACTACATACTCATAGCCTGCATTATCGGGTGCTGATTGGTGGTTAATATATGCAAGTGAAATCTCGCCTGTGCTTTTCGCACCTTTGTTGGCATTCGATTCATTCACACGTCTTTCCACTATAAGACCGCTTGCATCAGGGATTACATATCCGTTTCCGACAGTATCTGTAAGATATGCTCCGTCTTCAAAATCGTTTTTGATAAAGTCCATATCTGCCACTTCTGTGCCGTTTATGCCTACTGCCTGCTGTGCGCTGTTCGTCATGACATTCTGGAAAAGTGTTGTTTCTGTATCATGCCCGGTATCGCTGTTTGAAATATCGGAACCGAGACATATTATTCTGTCGTCAAAGAAGAAATATGACTTATTTGCATAGAAGCTATTGTCAAAATAAGTATCGTGAAGCTTCATTGCATATACTCCGCTCTTATCCCTTGCAACACCGCCCAAAAAGGCTTCGTCCGACAAGTATCTTGCCGCAGTCTTGTGCTCAAGCTCTACATTTGTAAGATGCTTTGCAGTCGTTCCCGGCCATCTTGCCCAGTCCCAGCCTTTACTTGTAATAATACCGCCGCCGTAAAAGCCGTCCTTTCCCGTGAGTGTAAGTGAACCGTAGTTGGTGTATCTTCCGTAGAAGTTTTCTGATGTACTACCCTCATAGTCCCATATATATTTACTCCAACCACCGACAGCCGCCATAGTATTACCTATTCTTGATACTGCATATCCGCCGTAGGGGAATATATTAACCCCCTCCGGCACAGCTGCCGCCTTATATCCGTCTGCAATTGCCTTTTCCTTTACCTCTTCATACAAGGACATCTGTCCGACAGTTGTAAGATAAGTAATTGCCGGCATCGGATTTGCCTTTACAGCTGCAATCACATCGGCGTCCGTTTCATCCCACAAATCAAGGAAAATTTCAGCCGATGTCTTGTCCCCCGAAGCTGCCAGAAATGCGTACGACGTCATAACATTTACCATTGTGTTGTCCGACTCGGGGAATCTTCCTCTTAATCTCATAGGCATATCGTATTTATCTGCCGATACTCTGTACACATCAAGTGACTTTTTAAGAACAGCGGTTGCTTCCCCGCTTGCATCAAAGCAAGTGCCGCTTAAAAGATATTTTATCTGGCAAAGAATACTTATTGCCTCCGAACCGTAGCCTGACATATACGGGGATGAATGATGCCAGAGAGTATAATCGTTCTTTATACCACCGTCAGAACCCGGTCTTGGCATAACGATATCATTAAAATACTTTGTATATGCCTTCATATACCCGACCTTTTCGGGAGAATCCTCCATTAAGAGGATATACATAAGCTGGAATAATACAGTCGAGCGCATTTTATCAGCATCAACCGAGCTTACAGCCGCAATCTCGGGGTCATCATAGGCAAATACATATCCGAACTCGCTTCTCCACTTTAGGTTTGCAAGCTCTCTTTCCCACCTGCCCGACTCTTTAAGCTCATCCTTCATCATATAAACTGCGAATGCATAGCCGTCTGCTCTTATCTCATCAAAAAGCATTGTACCCATAGAGCTTCCTTCTGCCCAGCCCTGCTCATAGCAATAGTCAAAAAGCTCGAAGAGCTTTTCTTTGCTCTGTTCGTTTTTATTTGCTTTCCAGTCAAGAGCAAGCGAAACCCAGGTTTTCTCATAGGACGAAAGCCTTGTCCCGAGAGCGTCATTATTTGATGTAATTCCCGCCGCATCAATGCTTCCGTCCGCACGTCTTGTGATAGCCTGACGGTTGTGTATCTTAATATAACCGAGCGCCCTGCTCATAGTCTGGTCATATCTGAGTTTTACAGGGTCGTTTTTGTCAAGCCCTGCATAATTGATATCATAATCAATGATGTAGTCATCAAGCCTGTTTTTAATTGTTTCAAATGCTTCCTTATGCTCTTGTGTACATTCAGTCTCGCCTGTGCTTTCGGGAATTTTCATATATGAAGCGTACTGATAGGTCGTATTTGTAACAGGCATATTTGTAATCTGAAAATCGGAGCACGCCGCGTAATGTACATAGTCAGTTACCTCAAATGAATCAAGGTACATCACGCCATCGCCCATAGCTTCGGGGAGCGTAATAAGAAGTGTGTCGGCATCCAGATTAGTGTAGCCTGTCCCTGCAAATTCATTTACTCTTGCCCATATACATCTCCAGCCCTCAAAATTCATATTAACATTTATTATATAGGAAGGCTGCGTGTCGATTCTTTTTGAATTTCCTATTTTAATTATCATATTGGCATTGGTTTTATTTGTGCTGTATACCCACAGCTTAATACCATTGCCCATTCTGAAGCTTTTTATGTTTGCAAATGCAGTACAACCCGAAAGCTTCAATGTTCCGCCGTTTTTATAGCTCCATTTTAAAGAGCTTTGGTCTATCTTATATCGTTCGGTGCTGATTGAAGCACTGCCTCCGTCAGATGCAGTCCATGAACTTAAAGACTCCTTCGTTTCAAAGCTGTCATAAAACCAGGTCTCGGCTAAAGCATCGATTTTAAAGACGGATAAAAGAGCCGCCAGTATTAATATTAACTTTGATATAGTAAGAAGTCTTTTAACTGTTATTTTCATTTCACACCATCCTGATATAGTTTATTTTCACTTCAGTAAGTTTCAAGAATTTGATTGCAAAAATTCAATCCTAAAACTTTCAAAGAACTTTGTGCATAATTATAGTGCGGTGATATTGTTCTTTTGCGCCCGTGCAAAAGAACCAAAACCCGTCCGAGGGTTCCGATTCCCCCGGACCCCTAAACGGCCTCGCAGGGGCGATGAGTCGCACCAATACGTGATAAATTCACTTTTACGTTTTCGTTTCGATGATTTTTCGGCATTCCAAACCGCCGCTCACACAACTCAACTCATGCGTTGGGTGAGCTAAAATCGGGCACGTGTACAAGGAAAATATGTGCTCCGATTTTACGGTTCTCCATACCGAAAAATCAACTAAACCCGAATTTTGCAAGTAATAAATAAAAATTTATTTTCCTGCACATTCAAGAAGTGCAACTATAATTCTTGCAACCTCTGCACGAGTTGCGTATGCTGTCGGGCGGAACTCGTTATTTCCCGAGCCGCTCATAATTCCTGCTTTTTGCATAGCCGAAACCGCTTCCTTTGCATAAGGTGCAACCTCACCGTAATCAGCAAACTCTTCTGTCGCTTCGCCGTTTATTGCAATGCCCTCTGACTTTAAAATTCTGTAGGCGATAACAGCCATATCCTGACGTGTTATATTATCGCCGATGCCGAACTTATCATTTCCCACTCCGCTTACAAGCAGACTCTTGTATGCAGATGCTACATACGGATAGTACCAAGCGGATGAATCAACATCGTTAAACTCAACAAACGCTGTTTCATCAAGAAGATTAAATGCACTTACAATCATCTTTGTAAACTCTTCTCTTTTAATGCTTCTTGAGGGTGCAAAATTGTTGTTCTCATCACCCATTGCAATCTCTCTGTGATAAAGTTCCTGAATATAATCCATTGCCCAATGTCCGTCAGCAACGTCATTGTATTTATGCTTCGGTCTTTCCATCGGCTTGTTTGTATCCTCTGCAAGCATTTCAACAGGCATTGATACAACACTGCTTGAACCCTTAATTACGTTAGAGGCACCACCGCCGCCTCCGCCGCCACCTCCTGAGCCGCCTGAAGAGGTCTTTTTAGCCTTTACGCTTACTTCAAATTTGTGTTCCTTTGTGACAACCTTATCCGGACCTGTAACTGTTGCGGTGAGTGTGACATTTCTGATGCTGCTTTGTCTTTTTACAGTTCCGTCAGTTCCGATTGTATCCTCATCGTCACTCTGCCATACAATCGTACTTCCGTTTTCGCCCTTGAGACTGAGTATCAAATCTTCGGTAACCTCAGATAAATCATCCGCTCCGAGATTTTTTTCTATAAGCCAGTTAAGGTCTGCTACAGCAGGCTCTTCTGCAATTTTTGCATCTGCCATTTTATATGTGGTATCGCCTATAGCCTCATCACAGTCCGGTGCCTTTTTCGGGATTACCGCAAAGAACACATACTTGCCGATATCGTCGCTTGTAAGCGTATACTTTTTACTCTGATCTGTGCCTGTGATTTTCTCGTAAGGTCCGCCCTCGGCATTGTCGCTTCTTACCCAGAAGTATTCGTCTGTGCCCCTGTCATCCTGGTTAGGATCATAGTATTCATAGTCACCCTCAAGCTCTCTGCCGTTATAGCACACACCCGTAACCGTCATATCTCTTGCCTCGGGCTTTAGTGCCGGAACATACACCGCTTCATATAAGCTTACATTATCAAGATACAAAACTCCGCCACTTGCAACACTGTATATAAATTCTTCTATAGAGTTAGTGCCGTCTATAATTATTTTCTTAAAGCTTTTCACATTTTCTCCGTCTGTGATAAACGGCTTTATAACGGTAAAATCCTTTTTAATCTCATAGGTAAGAGCCGCAGAATACCACTTTTCGGAAAGCTCTATTCCTTCATCGCCCTCCGAGGTTAAATATCCATTTGGAGTGATTGTGAAAATATCATATTCCTTACCCTCATTATTCTTTATCTTAAGAATCCCGGAATCCTTTGTTGCCGCATCTTTTAAATATTTCATTCCAAAGGTTTGAACATACTTATTGCTTGCGCCCTCTTCCTCGCTGTATAAAAGTGCCTGTGCAGGGGATACCGCAGCCAAAAGACCTGCATTATCAGAAAGCTTTAAAACCTTTCTTCCGGTAGTCAGAATCTTTGTTTCAGCAATCGCATCAAAGCTCCACTTACTCAAATCATCACCGATATATGGGTCTGTTACCACTTCCGGGAAGGAGTCGAAATTTTCATCAATGAGCTTTGACTTTTCTTCTGCCGCCTCCGGCATACCAAAAATCGGCTCTTCGGTAATTGTCGGGTCTGCAACAGTTACCTTCTTGTACGGATAAAGCTTAATATTGTCAAATTTCCACTCAACATCTAAAGCACTGTTTGTGTAGAATCCAAATGCTGTTATCTCCGTTATACCCTTAAGCGTATAATCCTTAAGTGTTCCGAGAATATCACCGTTTTTATTTCTGACGGTAATATCACATACAATTGAATCTTTACCTATCGTATAAATAATTTCAACATTACAAAATTCTCCGACAGGAATTCCCGATGCAATATTTTTACTCTGATTGTTTGTCGTCTCGTTTGCAACATTTATGGTATATGTAGTTCCGTCAGCAGATACGCCCGATGTCATATCCTTAATATGATTCACTCTCAAAGGGTATTCAAAGCCGACTGTGGCATTTCTTGTCATATCAAAGCTGAATACATACTTCTTATCAGGAGACATTGTGTTTGCGTAGTTGAGCTTGGCAGCAGGTGTTACCCACGAATAAACTTGTTTACCTTCAAGCTTTTTCATGCTCATTGTACCTTCACTGAGCACTACGCCTTCCTTGTAACTCCACTTACTTGTACCGCTTGAATCAGGGAGGATATCCCTCGAGAAATCTTCATTAATTATAATTTCCTCCGGTGTGCACATATCTATCGCACCGTCAACAGCTTCCTTTTCTATAACAACTGCTGATGCAGAAAGACTTGCTGTTATCATCCACACTGCAGATAGTTTTAATATTTTCCTTATGCTCATTGACTCATTCTCCTTTTGATATGGTATCAAATTTATATACAACCGCTGTATCTACTGCATAGTTGTGGTAGGTACATATTATGAAGCAGTTGTCATCTCCCTGCTCGGCTCCGACAATGTCGGAAATCTTTCCGGGAATAATTTCGCCGTTTCTTAAATCCACTAAGCTGATTTTTGTATTAGTAAGGTCAAAGAATGTGTATATGGGTGCTATGTTATATTCTCTGCTCCACTGGCTCCATACATTCTCTGTCTTTACCTTTACCACATTTCCGCTTCTTGCAAGCACCTTACCGTAAATCTTATTATCGGTATCGGCAAGACCCCATACCCAGCCCGGCTCATTGGGATTGAGATCGCCGAATCCCGGCTTTGTCGGGTCATCATTGCTTCTTGGGTAAAGGACGTCAATATTTGTGATTATACCTTGTAAATTCTGCGAATATGATATGGTATGACCCTTTTTGATATAATCAAGAGTCAGATTCATATTCTTATAGGTTTCGTCAGTCTCCACCTTATAATTAAAGGTTTTGACAACGGCATCCTCTTCACAGCTAAGCTGTATGTATGCTCCTGCCTGCAGAAGTGTGAGCAGTGTAACCTTATCACCGTCGGAATTTACGGTGTCTATCTTCTTGGTTACCACTGCAATGGATGAGCTTCTGTCAACCATTCCACCCGCAACCTTTTTAATTGTTACTGCCTTTGCACAGTTTGAATTGTTCCTGTCAAGTGAATAGGCAGAAACTATATACGGGTCATTTTGGAGTCCGCTTACACTCATTGCCGAGAAGTTCTCTTCAGGCTCATTATCAAGATTCATCACTGCTTTTTTTGTGACAGGATCTATACTAAGAGGAATCACAAATACAGGTGTATTCTCTGCTACCGAGAAGGCGGTAGATGCTCCGCCCTCACGCTTATTTGGTAAATGTGCGTAAGAATTCGGTACAAACATTTTGGATGCAGGGAAATAGCTTGCATTATATTCTCTTCCCGCTGCCATTGTTGACTTTCTGTCGTCAATGTCAAGAGAAAGTGTCTCATCCAAAACCTCATCGGAGCCGAGAGTGGTTGTATCTATATAATTAATCTCATTCTTGGAGTTTACCTTATATGCAAGCACCTGATAATATCCGAGACCGTCCGCACCAGTACCGTCCATACCGCTGTTTTTAAGATCGGTTAGTATATCTGTTGCCTCTTCTCTTCTTACGCCGTCGACTTTAACCTTCTTTGCAACCTTGTAGGTTTTAAAGCTTCCGTCCGAGTCAAGAAGCTTCAGATTAACATATTCCTCTTCTTCAACCTTCTTTGCCTTCATTACAAATGCAAATTTCTCAGCTCCCGAGCCTGCTTCAAAGGCAACTATCTTACCGTCTATATCGAAATAGAAGGTACCCTCACTGCCGCCTGTTATATATCTCGGGTCAAAGCTAAAGTATGTATTGCTCATATTATAGCTCTTTGATACCTTTATCTCTTCACCTGCTATAATAAATTCATCACCGTCAGAAGCTGTAACGGAGCCTACAAGCGGTTCATTTGTTACGACAATAATTTCTGCATATCTTTCATTGTCCGCAATTGCTATAATATCTCCGCTTTCGATTGTGCTAAGCTCAACCGGTGCGCCGTCCATTGTTATCTTATATGCTTCGTAGTCCTCAAGTCTTATCGGGCTATCCTGATATCTGTCGTAGATTACATTTTCCGTCAGAACAACCGAGTCAACGTAAAAATGCTTATAGCTCGTGATTGATACTATATCGTATCTGTCGTCATTATCGTTATCGAAAAGCTTGATGCTACCCGATAATGGCTTTAAAAGCTTTTCATCGAGTGCGTGTGCCTTATACCCTACATACACGCCGTTATAAATAACGTTTGCCCTTTCATTTACAAGAGCTGTCTTGAGCCCGCTCTCATTTTCAGGGTCTTTATAGTACTTGATTGCACCCGAGTTTGAGTTCGGAGCTATTGCATCAGCTGAAAGCTCTAACACATTATTTTTCTTTTCGTCTTCATATATATAAAGAAGAGCTCCCGTATCTGTGCTGTCATCATATTTATAGTAGAAATGTGTATAATAGCCGAGGTACTTATCTGCATCGACTTCTCCCACCTTATACTCACTTGCCACCTCATCATATGTAACCTCTATAGAATCGGAAAGTCTTGTGCTGTCTCCGATACCAGTAACGGTGTTGGCAGTAACAATACCCTCACCCTTATAGATATTTCTGTGCTTTGAAATAATTGTTTCGTTTGAATTATATTCAATACTCATAGTTGAACCGAAAACGGACGGCTCTGCCATGCCTATTCCGATTGCATTATATAAAAGCACTGCCATATTGCCTCTGTTTATCGGCAAATCGCCGTTTGCAACGCCAATATTTTTTAATAAACCGTAATCATTAGCAACATTTGTGTATCCGACAGGATATCCGCCCTTTGCTTCCGCCAAAGTCTGATAACCTAAAAGATTTATTATAACCTTTACTGCCTCGTTTAGTGTGATACTGCTGTCGGGTCTGAAAAGACCATCCTTGTAGCCGTTTATTATACCCAGGTTGTAGGCAGTATATATTTCCTTGTATGCCCAATAATCTTCCGTAACGTCCGGGAAAACCACATTGGCATTGACATTGATTTCTTCTTCATACATCATTCTTAAGATGTTTACAACGAGGTCTGCTCTTGTTGCAGCCTCATCAATTTTATATGAGCCATCGGTATAACGTACCACGACGTCAAGTGCCGACAACACGTCAATTGCCCTTTTCATATATGGCTTGCTATCAAGAACCTGAGCCTCCGTTATCACCTCAGTATCAACTTCTGCCTCTGCAAAAACAAGACATTGAGAAATAGCCGCAAAGCTCATTACTCCTGCCAATATTAATGAAATAAAAGTCTTCTTTTTATTCATAATCCTTTTCTCCTTCTTCTTTTTCCGGGTTTTTATTATTGCTGTTACTTTCTTTCCATTTACCCGGGGCAACGCCGTGTACTCTTTTAAACGCCTTATAAAAGGTGTCTATAGCATTAAATCCGACTGTCTGTGCTATTTTGTTGACAGCCATATCTGTTCCGATAAGATACTCCTTCGCTTTTTCAAGCCTTACGCTCTCCAAAAATTCATTGAAGGTCTTACCTGTGTATTCCTTAACCACACTGTATACATATTTTTCGGACAAGGAAAACTCGTCCGCCACAACTGCCGCGCAAAGTCCCGAATTGTGGTAATTCTCTTCAATATATGCGGCAATTTTTGCTCTTAATTCTTCTTTTTTGCTTCTCTTTTTCTCTGCCATACAATCGCAAAGATAAAGAGAAAAATCCTCTAATTCATCTATCATATCATTAAGATGAAGCTGTGATTTATATTGCGGTATTTCTCTTTCTCCGCTTCTTTTAAATACATTTGTGTAAATCTCATCAAGCGGACTTTTAATTTCAAAGAAGAGCTGCATAATTTCCTGCTCATTCTCCATCACTTTAAGACGCAAGTTTCTTTTTATTCTTGCAAAAAGCTTTTTAATCTCTTCTCTCTCCCCGATAACCACAAGCTCGGAGAGTCTCCTTGACGTGCTCGCCTCAAATATCCTGCCGGGGGCGACATCGTTATGCTTTTTAAAATACAAAAATCTTTCACTCGGGTCAAATATCTGACGAAGCATATTACATGTCTGATGATAACAGATATGAATATTTTCAACGCCCGAGCCTACCGAGCTGACACACGCCGTAACTGATGTGAATTTCTTTGTAAGCTTGTAGGTAAAGTCCAGAATTTTTTCAATCTCCGCATTCTCATCCCCATCAAGCCAAATTATAAAATACAATTTTTCTGCCTCGCTGCAGACAGTTAAAACGTTAAATTCGTCTTCGTATATATTTTTTATACGCTCCGAAAGGTTGAGCCTTTCTTCATAATCTTCAACGTCGGTCAAAACACTTACCAGACAGTAGAACTCTGTATGCTTGCCGACATATTCCTCAAACGCCAGCTTTTCACCAAGCTCATAAACTCCGTACACCAAAACCTTTTCAATAAGGCTGTTTCTGATTGATTCCCTCATCCGCTCTATGCTTTCTCTGTGACGAAGGTTTTCCTCGGACATCGCCTTGATTTCCGACTGAATATATCCGTAATCATTTTTGATATTAACGGGATGCTTTTTTCTTCCCGAAAAGGCGTTTATCGCACCCTTTACAAAGCTTGCCTGCCTTGTTGCAAAGTAAATGCACGCCGCAATTACCAAAAGCACGCCTATGAATATGTAAAGCCTTACAATATTGAGTATCGGCTTAAGCTCTTTTTCGAAAGCAGATTCGGGAATTCCCATAACCGCCGTAAGGTTGCTGTATTGTGCCTTACTTTTAAATACATAATACTTTTCGCCGTTTATCTTCTCTTCAAAATAATTTTCCTCCGGAGTTGTACCCTCTTTGTCGTAATTATGCCTTAAGAGAACCTCGCCCTTATCATCTGTAAGATAGAAATAACTTTTTTCCCTTCTTTTTTCATCAAGCACAGTTTCCACTATGCTTTGTGCATCAATAAGGAACAGGACGGCACAGTCATATTTCATTACGGCATTAATCGGCATCTTCGCCGCTACCGTTATTGCATTTCTCTCTTCCGCTCCGCCGTATTTAATACGCCCTGCCGGTATATAGCTGATACTTTTACTCTCGGAAAAAATCCTTTCCCTGATTTCCTCAGCCGAAATGCCCTCATAATCAGCATAGACTTTGTAATCCTTACCCAGTATTCCCGAATATGAGCCGTTTGCAACAAAATAATCATTGTTTTTAAATATAACACTACTTTCAAGCTCATACAATTCCCTTAAGTTAATAAGCTCATTTTGTACTTCCGAAAAGATATAATACTCTTCATTTCCAAGTGATGTGCCAAGCTTTGCCATTTTTGAAACAGCTTCATCATCCCTTATAAGACTTGCAATTCGGTACATATCGCTTATTTTTGTATCAAACTCGCTTATACCCTCGTTGAGTCTCTTATAACCATTATCAAGTGCTTCTTTTTTCACCTGAGAGCTGAATTTAATATAAAGATGCGAGAGGAGCAGTGCAAACACAGCTACAATAACAATATATGTAGCCATATACTTTATAATATAGAAGAAATCAATATTACTTTTTTCCGTTTTCTTCACAAGGTTACCCCTCTCCACTTTATTTTTTTAATGAATATTTCCATAATTCACCATATAGGGACAGTCCCTATATGGTGAATTTTTTCATTAAGGAATGCAGTTTATTCAGTAAACGTTGTTGCGCTGCAGTAAGGAATAATGTTTGCCATATCCTTCCATACATACATATCCACAACATATTCGCCGCCCTCGCCATCCGAAGTAAAGAGCGGATTTTTGGGAGCATAGCTCATCTTCTGACTTGCATCGGAAATCGCACCGTTAAAGCTTACAATATCAACACCTGCAAGCTCTAAGCTTCCGTCAGAAAGCTTTTTATATGCCGCAAAGATACCGCAGGGTATGTAACTTACTGCCTTATCGTTTGTAAATTCAACCTCTGCCGAAACATTTACCGGTGTATTTGCAGGCACATTGTTCAATACAACATCGCCCTCTGCTGTTGTAAACTTAACCTCGGACACTGTAACCTCCGGCGCCTCTCCGACTGCAAGCTCATTTCCTGCTTTGTAAATCTGGAAGTTGTCAAAGTATATCGCACTGCCGTTTCCTGGTCCGATGTAGATTCTCTCAAAGCTGTTAATTCCCTCAAGCGTAACAGGAGCAAGCTTCTTTACATAAATCCCGTCCTGCACATATGCAGTCATAACAGAATCGGTTTCGCCCATCTCATATACCATTGTAACCGTACACCATTTATCATTTATATAATAGAGATCTGTTTTATTAGCTGTTCTGAACTTACCATCGACTTGAAGGTTGATCGGCTCTACAAAATTATCACCTTCTGTGTAGAAGCGGATGGATGTATATCTTGTTGCTGTTCCCTGCACATAATTAATTCCAAATTTAACTACATACTTATTGCTTGCACCCTCTTCTGCACTGTATGCAATTTTCTCAGCAGGGGTAAGATTAAGCCACGCTGCCGCATTGTCAGACAGCTTCATCGCCTTTCTGCCGGATACCATTTCTGCTATTTCTACCCTGTCACCGCTTTTGCAACTCCAAAAATTCCCCTTATCATCTGTGTACCTGTTTCCTATTGAGAAATTCTCATCATCAAAATCTTCGTCAAGAATATATCCATTCTCTGCAGCAAACGGTGTTCCCGGGGTGTCCGGCTCTGTTATTTTATCCGTTGTTCCCTGCTCGATATAATTATACAGTCTTATGTTGTCATATGTCCACACAGCGTTTATATTACGGCCCGAAAACATAAAATTTTCTATTGCAGTGACATCTTTCGGTGTATAATTTGTAAGACCTCCCACAACATCACCGTTCTTGTTGCGAACTGTAATATCGCATGTAACTGTGCCTGTACCTACAGTATACACAATCTGGACATTACTGAATTCGTTTACCGGTAGTCCTTTTGCAAAAGTTTTGCTCTGATTGTTTGTTGTCTCACCCAAAACATTGAGAGAAAATGTATTGGTTTTAACATCAACACCTGATGTTATATCCTGTATACCGTTTACCCTGAACGGATAATCAAAGTTTGATACTTCATTTCTTGTCACATCAAAGCTCAGCACAAATTTTTCTCCGATACTCGGGTCTATTGTCAATCTTACCCAGCCTGTACCTGCAATCTTCACAGCTTCATTCTCTACCTTGCTTATTCCATTGCCGCCTACACCGTTTGTCCATGTTGCAAGCCCGCTTAATGTCGGAGCAGGAAATTTTGTTCCCGAAAAATCCTCATTGACATAAATATCCGATTCCTGACAAAGCTCAAACGCACCATCCGGATAAACCTTCTCCGAATCGGTCAGGGTTAATGCAAAGGCTGACGCACCCTGCATAGCAACTACTGCTGCGAGCATAAATCCTATGCTCTTTTTGAATAAGTTTTTCATATTTTTCCTTCCTTTCTGTGCTTTTTTTGCACAAGTAGTTTAAATTTATTGCTTCGCAAAAATTTAAAAGCTTGGTGGTGTTGCATTAAACAAAATAGTGAATTGAATTTCATCTTTTGTAGGGGTCGGTGCCCACATCTGTCCGAAAAGGCGGTCGATGGGGGCATCGACCCCTACAATGCTGAATATTTATTCATTTAAAATGTTTAACATAGCAGCCCCTAACTTCATAATTTAGCAAAGCTAAATTATGATTTAGCCTTTTACAGAGCCAATCATAACACCTTTTACAAAATATTTCTGTATAAACGGATATACGCAGAGGATGGGAGCTGTTGCTACTATAATCAGCGAGAACTTTAAAAGCTCTGCCAGGCCCTGCTTTGCCGCCATTAATTCCTCGTCGATTACCATACTTGCGTCAACCTTACTTGAAATAAGTATTTCCTTTAAGATAATCTGAAGAGGATATTTTTCTCTGTCGTTCAAATATAAAAATGCATTGAAGAATGCGTTCCAGTGCGTTACCGCATAGAAAAGCGTGATAACTGCAATAACCGTTTTTGAAAGCGGAAGCACCATTGCGAAGAAGTATCTTGCATCACTGCAGCCGTCAATTTGAGCCGCTTGGAGAAGCTCATTGGGGATATTGCTTTGGATAAAGCTTCGTGCTACTATCATATTATAAACAGAGAGTGCACCCGGCAATACCATTGCCCATACAGTGTTAATCATACCAAGCTGTTTAATTACAAGATATGTCGGAACCATACCTCCCGAGAAGAGCATCGTAAATGTGAATACAAAGGAGAAAACCCCTCTTGCCTTAAAATCAACTCTTGCCAAGGGATATGCCGCCATCATTGTAACGGCTATATTTATAAATGTTCCGAAAACTGTATAGAATATTGTGTTGATATATCCGCCAAGAATATCCTTGTTTTCAAACACTGCCTTATAGCCTTCAAGTGACGGGTCAACCGGCCAGAGGAATACCTGACCTGTCGAAACCGCTCTTGCAGACGAGAAGGACGCAGATACTATGTATATAAGCGGATAGAGCATAATAATGAAAACGAATGATACTATAAACATTACCACTGCATCAAAAATCTTATCATCACGCGATCTTCCAATCTTGCTTTTTACGTTTTTGTTGTCTTTCATTTATGCTCACCTCCTACCACAAGCTCTGATCGGAAACCTTTTTGCTTATGGTGTTAACCGTTACGATAAGCATAAGATTTATAATCGAGTTAAAAAGTCCGATTGCGGTCGCTCTTCCGAAGTCTCCGCTTGAGCTTGACAAGCCTACCTTATACACATATGTTGAAATAACCTCACTTGCTCTTATGGTCAAGTCATTCTGCATAAGGAAGGTCTTTTCAAAGCCTACATTCATTATTGAGCCGCATCTTAATATAAGAAGCATTACGGCTGTGGGCAAAATTGAAGGGATATCTATATGTATCACTCTTTTGAAACGGCTTGCACCGTCAATCTCTGCCGCCTCGTGAAGTGCCTGGTCAACACCCGTTAATGCCGCAATATACACAATAGAGTTCCAACCCAACTGCTGCCACACGCCCGACCATACAAACATATGCGGAAATGCATTTGCACTTGCCATCAAATCAGGGGCAACCTCACCCGTTATTGCCTTATAGAAAATACCGTACACGCCGACAATCGGGTTAAAGGTCTGCATTAAAAGACCCACCATAACAACCGTTGAAATAAAGTGCGGTATATATGTTACAGTTTGTATAACCTTTTTATATCTCTCGTTTCTCAGGCAATTAAGCATAAGAGCAAAAATTACCGGAACGGGGAATGTTAAAAGGTCATAGAATGACAGAAGCAATGTGTTCTTTAAAACTCTTGCAAATTGGTAGGATTTGAAAAATCTCACGAAATTGTCAAATCCGACCCATGGGCTCGCCCACATACCGAGGCTTATATCAAACCTCTTAAATGCAAGCTGTATTCCAAGCATCGGCCAGTACGAAAACAGTATTATAATCGTTAGCGGTATCGCCATAAAAGCATACAACTGCCATTGTGAAAGAAAACTTCTTACTGCTTTGTTCTTCGCAAGGGAAGCTCTTTCGATCTTTTCCTTCATGATTTATGTCTCCTTTTTATTTACCATTCATACGGTCATATGCCGCCTGCTTGATTTCAAGGTACTGCTCAAGTCCCATATCATCAAGCTCCTTTACATAGCTGTCCCACTCGGAGAAAGGCTTATCACCCATTACGAATCTTGTCATACATTCCTGAACATAGCTCTTAATGCTTGTTTCGATATCCGAAAGGTCCAAAAGCTCGTCGCTTGTATGAGTAAGTATTGCAATAATCTCTTCGGGATGCTTATCCATATAAAGCGGTACGGTCACAGAGGTCATATCGGTCGGTGCCGGAAGCACGTTATTCTTGCCCATATTAATATTCGGATGCACACCCTGCCAGTGCGAATTCTGCGGCTGACCCCAAATCTGTACAAGCTCCTTGAATGTGGGAGCATTTCCCGAGAAATCAACACCTGCCTGCGTCTTTTCCTCTTCTGTCAGATACGCCCAGTGAACATCCGGCTCGCCGTAACGTGAAATTATTGTCGCCTCAGGCTCATACATATAGTCAAGCACTCTGAATGCTGTCTCCGGGTCTTCACAATATTTCGATATAAAGGTTGCACCCAACGGAATCGAGGGGTTATATGTAGCATAGCACTTACCCTCAGGACCTGTAAGCGGCTTCATCGGCTGCATATCCTGACGATTTGAGCTGTTTGCATCTGTATAAACCGTAAGGCTTCCCGCAGCTATTGAACCCATAACCTGCTTATCGGGGTCCTCTAAGATTGTTTTAAACTGTGTCACGTTCTGCGTAAAGGAAAGCGGAGACAAAAGTCCGTCCTTTACAAGCTTGTTTATGTATTCAAGGCCTGCCTTCCACTCGGGCTTATTGAATGCAACATCAACCTTGCCGTCCTCAACGAACAAATAGTTCTGCTTCGGGTCGGTATAGATAAATGCGTTCATTATAAATGGTATCGGATTCTGGTTCCAGCCGTCTGCCGAGCCCATAAAGGGAATTTCATCAGCTACGCCGTTACCGTTCATATCATTATTTTTAAATGCAACAAGAGTGTTATAAAAATCCTCTGTCGTCTCAGGCATCGGAAGTCCTAACTTGTCAAGCCATGTTTGATTTATCCAGCCTCTGTAGGAATATTCATTCCAAGGGGTTTTACTATAGCGGAAAATCGAATAGTTGTTTCCGTCAGCTAAGCGTGAGTTTTTAAGAAGCTCCGCTCTTTCCTCTTCGGTTGTTGCCTGATGGAAGTAGTAAGCAACCTCAGGGTCTGCAAAATAATCATTTACCGGAATTGCAATGCCCTTATAGCAATAATCGTCAAAGCTTCCGGGAACTGCATTTATAATATCGGGAAGCTCCGTCTGAGATGCCACCATAACCGCAAACTTCTGACCGCCGTCGGTTGCGGGAAGAAGACTTATTTCAAGGTCAACACCCGTCTTTTCTTCAACAAGCCTCGTTAAGTAGTTTGTGTCAAAATCCTGAATCAACGGACTTGCAGAAGTCAGAACCGACACTGTTTTCTTCTCCTTCACAATCGGGAAGGTTCCCCTCTCGTTGTACATAGCAGGGTCATTTCGTTTTGCAACCGCTGTTTCGCTTGTTTTTTCTGCACCGTTTGAGCATCCGGCAAGTCCAACCAGCAACAATGCCGCAACAGCCAAAACAGCTTTCTTAAAATTACTGCTCATTATTTTTTCCTCCTTACAGGTATAAATTCGTATTATAATTTTAAAACAATTTCCGTCGAATGTAAATACACAAATTCTGTATATTCTTATAAAATAGTGGGATTTTATATTATAAATTTCTGCACCCCTTATAATACAGTAAGATTTTATTGAAAAGTCCGGAAAAGCAAGGTATTTCGCTTATTCCTGCCAAAATTACACAGCAGAAATTCATATCACATTTTATTTTTTTATCCTTTGAATAAATAATCATTTACAATCGTTAAAACATATGGTAAAATATGAATAGAGAATAAAATTTTTGTCAATAATAAAAAACGAAGGGAATGAATAATATGGAAAAATTTCTTGACAAGGTAAAAACCACATTCGACAAAGCGACCGATGAGGCAGGCAAATATTCCAAAATCGCAATCGAAAAAACTTCATCTATAGTTAATCGCACAAAGCTGCAGTTTGCAGTAAATGAAGCCGAAAACAAACTCTTTTCGATAATGGCGGAGCTTGGTGAATTTGTTTACTCGGAATATGGCGAGGGAGCAGAATTCCCCGAGGAGATTGCTTCAAAGTGTAACGACATCGACGCACTCAAAGAAGAGATTACTTCTTTAAAGAAGCAGATTGCCGAAACAAAGGACGCACAGCTTTGCCCGGAGTGCAGCTCATTCAATGATAAGACAAACGTATTTTGCTCCACCTGCGGCGCAAAGCTCGAAGCACAATCCGCAGCAAACGATTAATAATACAAAAAATTACCAAAATTAAAAAAGCAAGTGTCTGTAGCATTTCGTTACAGACACTTGCTTTTTATAACAGTTCAATAAAATCCTCAAGAGATATATTAGCCATTGTAAGTATGCTTTTTAATGTTCCTTTTGCCACCTCGGAATGATTAGGTATAATTACTACATTTTTGCCATCGCTGTACTTCATATGGCTTCCTTTTTGAGAAACATACAAAAATCCAACCTTTTCCAAGGCCTTTACAACTTCCTTTGGCGATAAAACGGGATATTTTGACCCCATTATATAGCCACCTCCATCGTTGTAACAAATATTGGTTGTTCTTCCACAGCAGGAGCATTATCCTCATAGTAAAGCGATAATGCTTCTTTTAAATTTACAAGGCTCTCATCCATAGTTTTCCCCTGAGAAGCAACCCCGCTACTTATATCTGTCGCAACATACCAGTTTTCTTCTTTTTGAATAAATATTGTACATTTAATTGACATTCCAAATCAGTCCTTTCTGAGTATTATTATATGCTTATGTACTTATATAAAACATAAATATCATACGCTTCAGAATAAATAAACGTATATTTCAACATCTGACAATTATATCATAATACTAATTACTTTCAATGTCAAGAAATATTAATGCACATTTTTTCAAGAATTTAATATATCTTTATATCCCCGGCAGGTGAGTGGTCACCCCGCATATCCACGCCACTGAATATCTTCTCCCAGCTTGTCGCTTCATCCGGGCTTGACCAGAAGGGATGGCTTTGGGGAAGTCCGAGCGGAAGGAATGCAAGAGTTGCCATATATACGCTTGCAGTGGTTATATACCCCTCCGCAAGTGTAGGCTGATGCCCTGCAACGCCTATATTTAAAAATCCGTCTGCTCTGAAGGTGTTCTCCGGCTCCAGGGTCTTTTTAATAACTCTTGTAAGTGCCACTCTTGCCATCGCAGGCGTAACCTCATCGGGAAGCATATCCCACAAAGCCGCCTGAGCAAGAGCCTGGAACGCTCCGCCTCTGTAAACAATGGAACGACCCGTTGCAGGATATGAACCATCGGGAGATATCAGCATTTCCTGTATTCTTGCAAATCTTTTAAATCTCTTCATTACCAGACGATGCATCTTCTCACCAATCGGCTCATCCGCGCTGTAATTTGCGTGCTTTTCGATATATCCCTTGTAGAAGGTGTCCACTATAACGGTGAGCATAGGCTGAATAACAAAGCTGTTGTAATAGTCAAGTGCAAAGCTCGGGCCGTCATCATAGTAGCCGTCGCCTGCATACCATTGTTCCATCTGTCTTATAGCAAAGTCAACTCGCATAACGTCATAGTCTTTTCCCATCTTATAAAGTGCCGTTTCGGTTGTTGCCTGAAACACAATCCAGTTGTTATAAGGAACTCTTATGTTACGTGTCTTGTAAAAACATTCCGCAATGTTGTTTTTCACTCTTTCGTCAAGCTTTTCGCAAAGCTCTTTCGGTGCACGCATAATTGCAAGCGCGACGTATGACGCATCCACCGCCCACTGCTGATTCCATACCTTATCACCTGTCGTGAATGTGCAATAATCAGGAGACTCAGGGTCTGTTGCCGCATCAAGAGCCTCTCTTGTAAGTTCGGCAAAGTACTGTCTTTTTTTCTCCTCATCAGGGTTCTCGGCAGGAGTTTCAAGCCAGGGTGCAAGCCCCGAGATTGTTCTGCCCAAAATTTCAAGACCCTTATATTTTTCTCTGTCCACGCCTCTTGTTTCAATCACAAGATTTTTATGAAGGGTTCTGTTTTTGAAATTAACCAAAACAGGCTCTGCTATTTTAGTAAGCATATCAACCCAATACTGTCTGCATTCATTCATTTTATTCATTCCTTCCCTTTTCCCATTCGGGTTTTTCTTAATTGCCCAAATGGGGACGTACCTTAAATGGGCAAATATATCTTTTTTATCGCCGCTTTGCCCAAATAAGGACCGTCAGGCTGTGTAAAAACTCAGTTTTTAGTTTTAACAGTATGAATAAAACTTTAAACCATAAGTTTCTAAGGTGCTTTTTTCATAAATTTTAGTTTGGCAAAAATGTTCTTTTGCGCCCGTGCAAAAGAACCAAAACCCGTCCGGGGGTTTCGATTCCCCCGGACCCCTAAACGACCTCGCAGGGGGCGTGAAAACTGCACCATTACTTGCTATTTTTACTTTTTCGGTTTTGTTTCAATGATTTTTCGGTATTCCGAACTGCCGCTCTCAAGCCGCAACTCATGCGGCTGTCGAGCTAAAATCGGGCACGTGTACAAGGGAAATATGTGCTCCGATTTTACAGTTCTCCATACCGAAAAAATCATTAAAACCCAACTGTGTACATAAATAATATGAGTTTTAACACAATTTGCCGTCCCCATTTGGGCATTTTATTTTCTCTTAAAATACCTTTGTTTCCTCGCCTCTTAGCTTCAGCTTACATTCGAGATAGAAATAGTCTGTATAAACAAGAGCCTGACCGATTGAACGGTTTACAAGCTTGTTCGGGTCATCATCTCTGTATGCAGAGCCGACCACGCCGTGTAAAAACAGCGGCTGACAGTCGTCATAACCCTCGGTTGATGCAAATTTTTCAAGAGCCTTTAAAAGTCTCTCGGCATAAGCTTTATATTTCTCATCCTTTGTAAGTGCATATATCTCCAAAAGTCCCGACGCACATATAGCAGACGCCGCACTGTCCCAGGGTGCAAAAGCCAACGATGCCGCCGAAAAGTCCCACGTGGGCATATCAACGGGTGATAAGTGGCTCATAAAATATTCAGCCGTATTCTTTGCAACTTCTATAAAGCGTTCATTTTTTGTATATTTATACGCAAGAGCAAAGCCGTAAACAGCCCACGCCTGCCCTCTTGACCAGCAGGATTCATCGCTATATCCCTGAACGGTTCTTCCGCATACAGGCTCGCCCGTTTTATGGTTGAAGTTAAATGAATGGTATGTAGAATAATCACTTCTTACAATATTGTCGGCAACCGTATTTGCGTGACGCTCTGCTATCTCATAATAGCTCTTGTCGCCCGTAATTTCAGCAACCTGGAAAAGAAGCGGAATATTCATCATGCTGTCGATTATAACCTTACCCTTTTTCTCTTCAATAAACTGCTCGTCCTTATCCCACTTCCATGTATCCCACGCACGGATAAATCCGCCCTTTTCATTGAAACGGCAGGCAAGCACTGCCGCCGCCTTTATTAAAGTTTCCTTGTCCTTCTCATTGCCGTTTAAACGGTATCTGAAGCCGTTTGCAGGCAGGAATATCATACCTACATCGTGGTCAAGCTTAAGATAGTTGTATTTTTCATTTATTTCATCGGTATTTTCAATTCTTCTGTCAAGCATTTCGTCATAACGTGCCGCAAGCTCTAAAAAATCCTTATCGCCCGAGAGTGCATAGCACATATTGAATACTCCCACATAAAATCCGTCCGTCCAACTTCCTCCGTTACCTAAACGGTATTTGCCGTCCGGCATCATATGATTTTCAGGAACTTTTCCTTCAAACGAATACCCGTTTCTTTTTACCTTATCTAAAATATTCTGCATAGTCTTACCCCTTTCTGCAATGATAGTATTATTATACATAAAAACCATAATTTAGTCAATTGTATAAATTTAATTCTTAAAAACCGACACACATAATTAATTTATAAATGTGACAACGTTTCCTTTATTCTTTCAAGGGCATTTTGAGGGTCTTTTATATTTTTTACGGCTGTTTCAATCGGGCAGAAGCCGTCGCCTTTTCTATTTATTATATTATCCACCGTTTTTTCTGCCGATATTATAATATTGTTATCTTCTAAAATCTTTTCTGCGCTCTTACTTACAACCTCCGCCCACACATCGCATACACCGAGCAGGACATAAATCTGTGCAGCCCCCGCCCCGACAACCTTATCCGCCGCAGAGAAACCGCAAAAATCCTCATCCGACTCATAAAAGCCGAGCAGCGGCTTTACACCTCTTTTAGTTGAGGTGTAAACCCTGTCGCCCTTGCACAGCACACAGGTATATCCGCTGCCCTTTAAAAGTTCCTTCGCTTTTTCCATATCCTTCATATTACTGTTCCAGCCTTCGTGATATTTTTTCAAGAAGCTCCCTTATCTTTATCCCCTGAGGACATACCTCTTCGCACTTTCCGCATTTTACGCAAGTATTCATACCGCCGCCCGATGTCGGAAGCATTTCTTTAGCTTCGTCGACAGTCTTTTTCGCCGCAAGAACTGTGTTATATACCTCAAAAATATCCGATATGGGAATATTCATAGGGCAAACATCGGCGCAGTAATTACACTTTGTGCAGGGAATCATATTAACTCTTCTGATAATCTCACGTGCTTTGTCGGTAGCAGCTATCTCCTTTTCATCAAGCGACTTGAAGTTTGTAAAGGTTTTTATATTATCCTGCATCATCTCGGTCGTACCCATACCCGAAAGAACCATAAACACATTGGGATAGCTTGCTGCATAGCGCAACGCATAGGACGCATAACTTCCGCCACCCAATTTATCAAACAGCTCTGCCGCCTCATCCGGGAGGTTTGCAAGTCTGCCACCCTTTACAGGCTCCATTACGATTACCTTTTTGCCGTGCTTTTCTGCAACATCATAGCAAGCCTTACTCTGCACACCCGGGTCGTCATAGTCAAGGTAATTTATCTGCAATTGTACAGCCTCAATCGAAGGCTGTTCCGACAATATTTTATCCAAAACATCTGCGCTGTCGTGGAAGGACATTGCAATATGACGGATTTTCCCCTCCGCCTTAAGCTTTTCTACAACAGAAAATGCTTTCTCGTCTTTTAGCTTTTCATATGATTTTCTGTTGACTGCGTGGAAGAGATAAAAATCGAAATAGTCAACGCCGCACGCATCAAGCTGTTTTTCAAAAAGCGGCACAATCTCCTCCTGAGTCTTAAAAAACCATTCGGAAAGCTTATTTGCAAGGATATAATCCTCTCTTTTATATCTCGATACAAGACAAGCCTTAATAGCCTTTTCGCTTTTTCCGTCAATATAACCGTGTGCGGTGTCGAAATAGTTGAAGCCTGCATTTATATACATATCTATCATACGGCTAAACTCTCTATAATCCACCTCGTCGCCGTCCATCTTCATTCTCATACACCCGAATCCGAGCATACCTTTTACCTCATTAAAGCTCATTGCAATCACCCTTATTACCTTTCAACTTTTTATATTATTATACTATATCACATATCGGGTGTCAACAAAGGTAAAATAAATTTGGCGTATTTTGTCGAACGATTTGTAACTACACGATAAATTATAATTTGTCGGTGCGTTGCACCGCCAAATTATAAAGTTTGGAGTTAGGAGTGTGGAGTTAGGAGTTATGGTAGAAAACCTTGCGGTTTTCAGATATTTAATATTGAGAAATGCGAAGCATTTCTTTATCAAT
>JAZRMB010000036.1:0-29549 GCA_045647245.1 Clostridia bacterium | reverse complement strand
GCAACTCATGCGGCTGTCGAGCTAAAATCGGGCACGTGTGCAAGGGAAATATGTGCTCCGATTTTACGGTTTTCCATACCGAAAAATCATTGAAACCCAAATGATTGCAATAATAATTTGAGTTTTTACACAGTCTGACGTGCCATTTTGACACGTCAAACTGAATGAAAAACGTAAGAGTGTGACGTTATGGCACGTCCCCTTGGCACATGTAATAGCATTTGGGAGGTTAATATGATTTATTCTATCTTTGTTGACGGTAAAGAAATTCAATACAATCTGGAACGTAAAAAAGTTAAGAACATTAATCTCAGAATTAAACCGGATATGTCTGTAAATGTTTCGGCTAATAATAAAGTCCCGTATAAAACAATAGAGATGTTTCTAATCGAAAAAAAAGAATTCATATTAAAAGCACTTGAGCATTATCGACAGTTGGAAGAATGTGCACCAAAATTGAAGAAGTATGTTGACGGTGAGATTTTTAAGATATGTGGACATGAGTTAAGACTGAAGGTTTTGCAGGGAACAAAAAACGGTGTACAAAAAAACGGTGAATGTATCCGGCTTACAGTGAAAGATGTTACTGATGAAGAATTAAAGAAAAAAACGATGAATAAATGGATGAAAGAGCAATGCATTGAAACTGTATCATCAATATGCAAAGCTATGTATCCTGAATTTCAAAAATGTGGAGTAATTTTTCCGGAACTCAAATTCAGAAAAATGATATCAAGATGGGGAAGTTGTCAGCCTAAAAGAGGGATTTTAACTTTCAATATTTATTTGATAGAGGCACCGATGGAATGTATAGAATACGTTGTTGCTCATGAATTCACTCATTTTTTACACCCCAATCATTCAAAAATGTTCTATAATCAGTTGGCGATGTTTATGCCCGACTGGTTTGAAAGAAAGAAACTTTTAGCAAAGTGTGAATTTTACAATATATAAATTTATTTGTATAATAATTTTAAAATACCATAGGGGACGACGTTTCAAGCATCGTCCCCTATGGTATTTCTTACTTAAACTGCGAATTATACAGCGTGCTGTAGAAGCCGCCTTTTGTCATAAGTTCATCGTGTGTGCCTGCTTCTGTTATTTTGCCGCCCTCGAGTACGAGGATTTTATCGGCGTTTTTAATTGTTGATAAGCGGTGTGCTATTATGAAGCATGTTCTGCCCTTTGTGAGAGAATGCATTGCTTCCTGAATTTTTATCTCGGTTCTTGAATCGACGTTTGATGTCGCTTCGTCAAGGATGAGCATATTTGAGTCTGAAAGCATTGCTCGGGCGATTGTTATAAGCTGTTTTTGTCCTTTTGAAATATTTACGCCGTCGTCGGTTAAAACTGTGTCGTAGCCGTCGGGTAAGCTTTCAATGAAGCTGTCAATTCTCGCATTTTTTGCAGCAATTTTTACCTCTTCAAGCGTTGCTCCCTCTCTGCCGTAGGCGATATTATCAAATATTGTTCCTTTAAAAAGCCATGTGTCCTGCAAAACCATTGTATAGGCACGTCTTAAGGATTTTCGCGTTAATTCGTCTATGCTGTTGCCATCGACGGTTATTTTTCCGCCGTTTGCATCGTAAAAACGCATTAAAAGGCTTATAATTGTCGTTTTTCCTGCACCTGTCGGACCTACTATTGCAACCGTTTCGCCCGGTTTGGCATCGAATGATATGCCGTGCAGTATGGTTTTTTCGGGCGTGTAGCCGAAGGTTACGTCCGAAAAGCTTACGTTGCCGTCGGTGTTGGTGAGAGTTTTTGCGTTTTCAGAATCGGCAGGCTCGGGCTCTTCGTCAATTATACGAAATACTCTCTCTGCCGCGGAAAATGCCGACTGAAGCTCACTTAAGATATTGGCAAACTCATTTATCGGCCCTGCAAATTTCCTTGAATATTGCACAAACTGTGCCACGCCTCCGAGAGTTATAAAGAATACCGATGCCTCCTTGACAACACCGTTTTGTGAGAAGAAGTACAAAACGCCGCCGAGTATCATAATAAGCGAAATGGAAAGGTTATTTATAAAGCCCATCGAAGGCCCCATTGTGCAGGCGTAGTAGTCCGCGTCATAGTATGCATCCATAGCATCTGTATTTCGTTTGTTGAAGCGGCTTGAGATTACATTTTCCCTCTCATAAGCCTTGATACTGCGAAGTCCTGTGAGCATTTCCTCTGCATATCCGTTTAATTCGCCGAGCTTTCTTGAACGCTTGGAAAATAGCGGACGCACCTTTTTTGAGCGGTATCTTGTAAAGATAATAGCTGTCGGAAGTGTTATAACAAACACGCCAATCATCGGCATTGATATGTTCCACATAAATATAAGTGAACCGATTACTGTGTAAACACTCGTCATTATCTGCACAAGGTCGTGGGAAAGTGTGCTGTTTATAGTGTCGATATCGTAGGATATACGGCTTATGATATCACCTGTCGGATGAGTGTCAAAATATCCGACGGGGAGTGATGTAAGCTTTTCAAATACCTGCTTACGCATTGTATAAACAATTTTCTGGCTTATGTATATCATTAGAGAAGCTAAAAGATATGTAAGTACTGCCGAGGTTATGTAGCATATAAGCATATATTTTACATTTTTTGTAACGGCATCAAAATCAACACCGCCCGTATTTGCAATCGCATCAATTGCCTCACCTGAAAATTTTGGCCCTAAAAGGGACAATTGGTTTGAAAAGAGAGTCATTATAACGGCAGGGAGAAAGAGATACCAGTACGCCATCATATATTTTAAAAGGCGTTTGAAAATTCCCTTTGCCGCTGTTTTGGATAACTTTTTATCGTTGAATGCATTGGGGTTTGCACCTCGTTGGTTCATACCGCCGCCGTGCATACCGCCGAATCCGGGTCCTCTACTCAATGAAGGCACCTCCCATCTGTGATTGGCTTATCTCGCTGTACTCACAGCAGGAAGAAAGCAGTTCTTCGTGAGTACCTTTTCCGATTATTTTTCCGTCATCAAGAACTAAAATCAAATCGCAGTCCTTGACAGAGCTGACGCGCTGTGCGACGGTGACAACTGTTGTATCCTTCATATTTTCGGAAAGTGCACGCCGCAGGGAAGCATCGGTCTTATAGTCAAGAGCGGATGAGCTGTCGTCTAAGATAAGTATTTCGGGCTTTGATGCTAAGGCACGTGATATTAAAACACGTTGCTTCTGACCGCCCGATATATTTGTTCCGTGCTGTGAGAGTATATGCCCATAGCCGTCGGGGAATGCTGTTATAAAGCTGTCCGCCTGAGCTGTTTGTGCCGCATTCTTTATATCATCCTCGTTTATATCTCTGCCGAAAAGAATATTTTCTTCGATTGTGTCGGCATAGAGGAAATCGTGCTGAAGAGCAGAGCCGAACATTTTATACAGCCTGTCCTTTTCGATGGTGCGGATGTCCTCGCCGTTTATGTAGATACCGCCGCTGTTTGCGTCGTAGAATCTCAAAAGAAGCTTAATCAGTGTGGATTTTCCCGAGCCTGTGGCACCTATAATGCCTAAAGAGCCACCCTTTTTAACCGAAAAGCTTATATTCTCAAGGTTATTACGCTTTGAATTGTAGGAAAAAGAAACGTCTTTAAACTCAATATGTGCAGTGGTGTCCAAATCGGGGAACTTTGTTTTTTCTTCGATAACGATATCATCGGGGGCATCCAGTACTTCGCTGATTCGCTTTGCGGAAGCGGCGCATTTTGTGTACATTACAAACATTCTCGTAACTGTCATCATAGACATTGAAATATGAGTGAAATACTGCATAAATGCGATTACCGTCTCGGGGGATGAGAGCCCGTTTGCTACTCTTTTTGCACTGAGGGCTATTACTATCACACTTCCGACGTCCATCAGCATTGTCATTATCGGGTTTACGCTTCCCATTATTATACCTGCCCTTGTCTCGTCCGATACTAAAGAAGAATTAACCTTGTCGAAGCGTCTGTGTTCGTAGTCTGTTTTTGAGAGTGCCTTTATAACGCGTATTCCCTGCACATCCTCACGAACAACTCTTACCATACCGTCAACAGACTGCTGCACCTTTGTATAGAGCGGAACACCTTTGATTGAAATGAAATAAACTGTGATGAAGATAAAGGGCATAACCGAAATCATAACTAAAGAGAGGTATGCATCCATAAAAAGAGTAATGGCAAGACCGCCGATTAACATTATAGGTGCACGAACGCCGAGGCGTTGCATCATATTCACAAAGCCGTGCACGTTGTAGGTGTCGGTCGTGATTCTTGATTCAAGCGACGGAACGGTGAAACGGTCGGATGCGGCGGAGGAGAGGAAAAGAGTTTTCCTGAATAAATCACGCCTCATATTTTCAGCAAAATTTCTCGACACCTTTGATGCCATTCTGTTTGCAGTTATATTTAAAATGCACGAAATCAATGAGAAAATCACCATTGCAATTCCCCAGAATATAATTTCGGGAATTGACCTTGTGATAACATTTTTTAAAATATGGCTCAAAATGTACGGAAGCATAAGCTCCGAAACCGTTCCGATTGTTTTTATGATAAAGCCGAGCGACATTCTGCCGTAAAATGGTTTAAGATAATTAAGCACCATTTTCATTTTTTTAAGGACACCTCCTGTTTATTCTTTGCCCGATAAAAGGCGACTTAGCGGATTTGTGAGTATATGTTTGAAAAATTTAACTATAAAGCCTGTCCCGACCGCCGCTATAACAGTTCCTTCTCTTGTTCCTTCTATCGTGCCGAAGAGTATTAACGAAAGAACTACCGAAAGCACCACGTAGGTTATATCAAAAGCGACCTTTATATCGCCGAAGTTCTTTTTAGTAGTATCGGCAAGTGCTTTAACGAATGCTTCGGCAGAATTCATTATAACATTGGCAATTACCGAAAGCGTAATTCCGAGAGATAAAAATATAACGCCGATAAACACATACGAAAGCCTGATAAAATACGAGCTTATCTCTGTTAGTGCGGCTATTTTCATGCCAAAATCGGTAAATAAACCGAACAAAAGCGACAGCGGAAGCTGAAGAAGCTGTATGGCTTTAAAGTTTTTTTTCAATAGTAAAATCTGCCCTGCAATCAGAATGCAGTTATTTACTATAAGCCACTTTCCGATTGATACGGATGTGAATTTCAGGCTCAATACATTTGCAACAGCAGAAATGGGAGACACTCCAAGCTCTGCTGTTTTTGTGTATGCTATACCGAGCGCTATAAAAAACAGACCCGTTATAAAAAGTATGTATCTTTTAAAATATTCTCTTATCATCACTGATTCCTGCTTGTTGATAAAATTTTTCCTACTACACTATATCATAAAAGAGAGACAATTGCAATAAAAAATATTTTAAAGGAATATAAAAACTGATGAGAAAATGAATCACTGTAATAAAGACTTGTATTTTAGTGACAGATATGATAAAATGCTGTAAGAGATGAATGAACGGAGGGTAAAGACCTATGAAAAAAGGTATAAGAGGACATGACGTGGTGGCAAACGGCATAGTTAATATTGCCGCAATGTGCAAGATGCGTGATATTGAATACATACAGCTTGTTTTGGAAAAGAGTATAGATGATTTTAAATTCGGAAGCTTTTCTGCCGAGTATGCCGAAAGTATAAAAAAAGAGCTTGGAGACAGAAAAATTGCAATTTTAGGAAGTTATATAAATCCGTCAAATCCCGATTCGGAAGCATTAAGAACAGATATTGACAAATTCAAGGAAAAGATAAAGTATGCTACGGTTTTAAATCCGATAGCGGTAGGCACAGAAACGGGAACATATAAGGAAGGACTTACCGATTCTGAAGAGGCATATCAGTATCTGTTAAAAAGCATAAAGGAGCTTGCAGAGGAAGGGGCAAAATACGGCGTTAATGTTGCTGTAGAAGGTGTACATATATTTGTTATAAATACCCCCGAAAAGCTAAAAAGACTTATAGACGACATAAACCTTCCGAATGTAAAGGCAATATTCGACCCCGTAAATTATCTTACACCCGATAATTATACCAAGCAGGATGAAATAATAGAGACTGCATTTTCGCTTTTATCGGACAGACTTTGCGCTATCCATGCAAAGGACTTTATAATGGAAAACGGCGAAATGAAGATGGTATTGCCTGGCGAGGGGGAGCTTAACTGGCGTCTTATATTTGAAAAGATGAAGGAATATAACGTTGATGTGCCGATAATCTGCGAGGGCTACACCATTGATGAAGCACAAAAGGCGTTTGAGAATTTTAAAAAGATTTGACTAAAAGGCGGTAATTAAAATTAAACTTATAATTGCGGAAAAACCGTCGCTTGCAAGAAATATAGCGGCGAGTCTCGGAAATGCGAAAAAAGCAGACGGCTATATGCAATCCGGCGGATATATAATAACGTGGGTGTTTGGTCATCTGTTTTCCTTAAGGGATGTTGACTACTACTCACCAAATCCCGACGGAAGCGGAAAATGGACGGTAAAAACTCTTCCGTGCTTCCCGAAAGAGTTTGTGTTTGAACTGAAAAAAGACCCTGTCACAAAAACGGTAGATAGCGGCGTGAGAAAACAGTTTGAAACAATAAAGGCTCTTATAAACCGGGATGATGTCGATATGATAATAAATGCAGGCGACGCGGACAGAGAGGGCGAAATAATTGTCCGTACCTGCGTAAATGAAGCTAAAATGGCAGGGAAAAGCTTTAAACGTTTGTGGCTTCCCGACCAGACCCCCGAAACAATTCGTGCGGCACTCGAAGAAATGAAGGATGAAAGCGAGTACGAAAATCTTGCAAATGAGGGCTATGCAAGAATGTTCATAGACTGGCTTTACGGAGTGAATCTTACGCGCTATGCAACTCTTAAAAACGGTAAGCTTTTGAGGGTCGGCAGGGTAATCGTCCCGATAGTTAAGGCAATATACGACAGAGATATGTCGATTAAAAATTTCAAAAGCGATATTTATTATGCTATTGTCAGTAAGGCTGAAACAAAAGGGGAAGAGGTTGAGCTTACGAGCAAGGAGCAGTTTGATAAAAACGAGCTTTCTAAGGCGAAAGCATTATGCGATAAGTATAATGATGCCGAGGCTGTTGTGATTTCCAAGAAGAAAAAGAAGGATACAATGAAGCCCGGAAAGCTTTTTTCATTAACAAAGCTCCAGAATGTTCTCGGAAAGAAACATAAAATGAGTATGGAAAAAAGCCTCAGGATAGTTCAGGATTTGTATGAAAGAGGCTATCTCACATACCCGAGAACGAACTCTGAGTATCTTGCAACGGCGGAAAAGGGAAAGATAAAAACCATCCTTGAGGCTGTTTCAAAAATCGGCTATCCCGTAAAATTCAAGGATGGAAAAACTATATTTGACGACTCGAAAATCGAGTCACATTCGGCACTTACGCCTACATATAAAATCCCGAAGAAAACAGAACTGTCCGAGGAAGAGTATATAGTATATTCGACAGTTATGAGGAGATTTGTTGCGGTTTTTTGCAGTGAGGATTGTATTGTTGAAAAAACCGAGATAACAATTGATGTGGGCGGATATGAGCAGTTTTCTTTAAAAGGAAATGTAATTGTTGAGCCGGGTTGGACGAAGTACGATGATTATTCCAAAAAGGACAAGGTGCTTCCGCCGCTTGAAAAGGGTGATATAGTAAATACAAATTTCCAACCCGTCGAAAAGGAAACACAGCCGCCGAAGCATTATACAATTGAAACTCTTAACAACTATCTTAAAAATCCTTTCCGTGAGGATAAGAAAAAAGCGGAGGAGGAGAATGATGAGGAAGAGTATAAAGCGATTTTTGAAGGCTTGGAGCTTGGTACCGAGGCAACAAGAACGGGTATAATAGATAACGCAAAAAGAAGCAGATATATTGAGCTTAAGAAGGATGTATATAAAATTCTCCCCGATGGAATAAACCTTATCGAATCGCTTACGAGAATGAAAATTAATATGGATAAATATAAAACTGCGGAGGTTGGTAAGGCTCTTAAGAAGGTTTTCAGAGGCGAGTTTACAATAAATGACTCTATCGCAATTGCCGAGAAGGAAATAGGCGAGGTCTTTCAAATGAAATCCACCACCCCCGGGACTGATACCGATGACGGCTTTTTCGGAGACGAAGCGGGAAAATGTCCGCTTTGCGGCGAAATTGTAAAAAGAACAAGCTTTGGCTACGGATGTATGGGATATAAAGACAAGGGCTGTAAATTTGCAGTCAGCAATGTAATATGCGGCAGAGTAATTTCAATGCAAAACGTAAGAAAACTTTTAGAAACCGGAAAGACCTATAAAATAGAAGGCTTTGTATCGCCGAAAACAGGCAAGCCTTTTGACGGATACCTAAGGCTTGATAACGGCAGAGCGGTGTTTGATTTTAATGATTGATTGTTCAATTAATATTGAAGGGAATGAAGTTTAGATGAAAGATTTCAAAAAATATCTTGGAAAAGAGCTGTTATTTTTTGACGGTGCAATGGGTACAACCTTGCAGAAGATGGGTTTGAAGCCGGGCGAGCTTCCCGAGCTTTGGAACATAGAAAGACCTGATGATATAAAGAGTATTCATAAAGGGTACGTTGACGCAGGTGCCGATATTATAAAGACAAACACCTTCGGTGCAAACAGAATAAAAATGAAAGACAATCCCGGGCTTATTGAAGATGCGATTGTAAAGGGTGTTGAAATTGCAAGAGAAGCAAACCCCGACGGCTTTGTGGCACTTGATATCGGACCTTTGGGCAAGCTTTTAATGCCGATGGGAGATTTGAGCTTTGATGATGCTTATGATATATTCGCCGAGGTTGTAAGGGCGGGTGCAAAAACCGACTGCGACCTTATATTGATAGAAACAATGAGCGATGTGTATGAAGCAAAGGCGGCAGTTCTTGCGGCAAAGGAAAATTCCGACCTGCCCGTTGTAATCACCTTTGCATTTGACGAAAATCAGAGACTTTTAACGGGTGCAACCATTGAAACAACGGTTTTGATGTTTGAGGCATTGGGCGTTGATGCAATAGGCTTTAACTGCGGACTCGGCCCGAGACAGATGAAGCCGTTGGCAGAGAAGCTTGCAATGGCAGCTACAATTCCGATTATAGTAAATCCGAATGCCGGCTTGCCCATATGCGTTGACGGAGTAACTACCTTTGATGTTGATGCATCTGAATTTGCGTCAATACAAAAGGAAATAGCATTGCTTGGCTGTTCGATTGTGGGCGGCTGCTGCGGTACGACTGCGGAGCATATAAAGGCACTTTGCGACATGCTTAAAGGTACAAAGGTAAAAGAAAGAAATATCGAAAGGGTAACAGCCGTTTCATCTGCCACCAAAATGGCTGTGTTTGGAAAAAGACCGCTTATTGTGGGTGAGAGAATCAATCCGACGGGGAAGGAAACTCTTGCAAATGCAATTAAAGATGGTGATGTTGATTGCATTATCGATGAAGTGTTTGAACAGAGCTATGTTTCGGATATTATCGATGTAAATGTCAGCGTGCCTGAAATTGACGAAGCAAAGATGATGGAAAAGGCGGTTTTTGAGATACAAAGCGTTTGCAATCTGCCGCTTTCAATTGATACTGCTGATGCTTCTGCAATGGAAAGGGCACTCAGGATTTATAACGGCAAAGCACTTTTAAATTCCGTAAACGGTAAAAAAGAGTCAATGGATGCAGTATTCCCCATTGCGAAAAAGTATGGTGCGGCGGTTGTGTGTATGACACTTGATGAAAATGGTATTCCCGATAGTAGTGAGGGCAGAATTGAAATTGCGAAAAAAATAAGCGCTGAGGCGGAAAAATACGGTATCAAAAAAGAAAACCTTATATTTGATGCGATTGTTATGCCTGATTTTGAGGATAATAATACAGCGAAAATCACTCTTGAAACGCTTAGCTTTATAAAAAATACGATGGGTTATAATACAATTCTCGGAATATCAAATGTTTCTTTCGGCTTGCCCGAAAGAGAGAAAAGAAATGCCCAATTTTTTGCAAATGCTATGGAAAAAGGACTTTCAGCAGGTATTGTTGACCCGACATCCGATGCGGTTATGGATGCATACCGTGAATATTGTGAGGCACATTCCATTGAGGTTGATTTTTAAAGGAAGTATATATGAAAAAGATAATTTTGCTTGTATTAACAGTGCTTATGCTGTCGATACCAATGGGCATTCTTTCGGCAGAGGAAATATTTGAAGCTGAGGGACCGGGCATCGATTACATTCCACACAGCCTGTACAATCCCGATAAGGAAGCGGGTATAGAGCTGTTTTCGGTAAACGGATGGAATATATCAGAGAAGTCAAAGAGAGAACTCTATAATCTGATTGTTTCAAATCTCAATAAAAAGACGAAAAGCTTTAACGTTTCGTCCTACAGAATCCCGGTTGCTAAAGATGCAGAGGGAAGAGTGAGCGGCACGGTTGATGAATTTGCAGACCTTTATTATTCTGCTGTATACAACAATCCGCAGAGTGGATATTTAATGACACGCTACAGCTTTTATTATAATACATATTCGGGGCTTGTGACAAGCATAACGCCTTATTATATGCCTGATGAAGAATATGATGAGGATGCATATCGCTTTGCGGCTGATTATGCGCTTTCGATGTGCGTTTCTCCCGATATGACAGAGGTTGAAAAGCTTTTGTCGATACACGACTATCTGACTGATAATATCAGATATAATACGACAAACGGAATGTGGTGCTATACACCATATGGCGCATTGGTTGATGGTATTGCAGTGTGCCAGGGGTATTCGCTCGCGTATAAGCTATTGTGCGACAGAGCAGGGCTTAATGTGAGCTATGTTGTAGATTCGCCGCATAATCATATATGGAATGTGGCGGAGATTGACGGAAAATATTATCATATAGATGTGACGTGGGATGACCCCAATTACCCCGGTGATACCGACCAGAGCATCAATCAGACAAGACACTCGTATTTTCTCCTTTCGGATGATACAAATTACGAAATAAGAGAATTTACCGAGCGGACGTGGGTTAATTATTTCGGTGACTGTACTGATGATTCCTACGAAAATAGTGTGTACAGCATAATGAATATACCGCTTGTATGGAAGGACGGTGCATTCTGGGGCAGAGGTCTTAAATATGTTTCGGATGAAAATGGTGACCGAATTGAGTTCAGCGGCAGACTTTATAAGGTGTATGACGGCAGGTACAGGGAAGTGACGGCATCTGAATTTGCGCCGTTTGATGAGCTTGAATGTCGATTTGGCTATATTGCAGACGGCGTACTTGCGGCATGCGGTACACCCGACACAACAAAGACGCTCTTTTCCACATCCTACAAAGAGGACGGAAGTTTTGAGGGGGTAAAGCTTGCGAAGATGAGTTTTGATTCAAAAGGAAGAAGTGTTATAAGGGGAGTTGTCGGCGATAAACAGCTTTTATGGGGGAATAATATGAAGCCTGCAGCATATCCAAGATAAATATGAACAAAATGTAAAAAATTAGCACTCGCACGTAAAGAGTGCTAATTTTTGTTGACAAACAGTAGAAATAGGGCTAAAATAGAGATATTGAATATCATACTAAGGAGAGAATGAAATGGCAAAAGGAAATATATCTGTAAATTCGGAAAATATTTTCCCGATAATTAAAAAATGGCTTTATTCCGATAAGGATATCTTTATAAGAGAACTTGTGTCTAACGGTTGTGACGCTGTGACAAAGCTTAAGAAGCTTGCATCAATCGGAGAGGCGAAGGTGGATGCTGATGAAAAATATCGTATTGATGTTATAATTGATAAGGATAAGGGAACTCTTACAATCAGCGATAACGGTATTGGTATGACAGCCGAAGAGGTTGAAAAGTATATAACCGATATCGCATTTTCGGGCGCTTCCGATTTCCTTGAAAAGTATAAGGAAAAGGATGGCGAGGATGCACAGATAATAGGTCATTTCGGTTTGGGATTTTATTCTGCATTTATGCCATCTGATAAGGTGGAAATTGAAACTCTTTCATATACAGAAGGCGCAAAGGCTGTAAAATGGAGCTGTGACGGCAGTATGGAATATGAGATGACCGACTCGGAGAAAACCGGGAGAGGTACAACAATCACACTTCATATCGCAGAGGACAGCAAGGAATTTTTAGAAGAGTTTACCGTTAGAAGTGTGCTTGATAAATACTGCTCATTCCTTCCGGTTGAGATTTATTTTGATACTCTTCCAAAGGAAGAGAAGGAAGAAGAGGGTGAAGAAAAAGCCGAGCCGATGCCGGTTAATGACACAGCCCCCTTATGGACAAAAGCACCGAAGGATTGCACAGACGAGGAGTATAAGGAATTCTATACAAAGGTATTCCACGACTTCACACCGCCCCTTTTCTGGATTCACTTAAATGTTGACTTCCCGTTCAACTTAAAAGGTATTCTATACTTCCCGAAAATCAACCACGAATTTGCAGGTCAGGAGGGACAGATTAAGTTATTCAATAACCAGGTGTTTGTGGCAGATAACGTAAAAGAGGTTATCCCTGAATTTTTAATGCTTTTAAAGGGTGTAATCGATTGCCCCGACCTGCCGCTTAACGTTTCAAGAAGCTTTTTGCAGAATGACGGCTATGTGAAGAAGATTTCAACTCATATCACAAAGAAGGTTGCAGATAAGTTGGGTGAGCTTTTCAAGAAGGAAAGAGAAAGCTTTGATAAGTACTGGGATGATATTAATGTATTTATAAAATACGGATGCTTGAGAGATGAAAAGTTCTATGAAAGAGTTAAGGACTATATCATTTACAAGGATTTGGACGGTAAGTATATTACGCTTGATGAGTACCTTGAAGGTAAGGAAAAGAAGGAAGTATACTACGTAACCGACGAAAATATGCAGTCGCAGTATATCAATATTCTCCGCTCGCAGAATGAAAATGCCGTAATTCTTCCGATGGTAATGGATACGCACTTTATATCCTTTATGGAAATGAAGAATACAGATGTTAAGTTCAAGAGAGTTGACGCGGCACTTTCCGATTCTCTGACCGACGAGAATGCAAACGCTGAACAGTCGGAAGAACTTATAGACATCTTCAAAAAGGCACTTGAAAAGGAAGAACTGAAGGTTGAGGTACAAATGCTCAAAACCGATGAAATGCCTGCTGTTATGCTTCTTTCGGAAGAGTCAAGAAGAATGAAGGAGATGTACCGCTCGTATGGCCAGCAGTTTGCAGGAATGCTTGATATGTTCAAAGAGGAATATACTCTTGTTATAAATGCAAACAACGGACTCATCAAAAAGCTTTCCACGCTTGATGAAGAGAACAAAAAGATTGTGTGTGAGCATATTTACGACCTTGCAATGCTTTGTAATAAGCCGCTTTCACCCGAAGAGATGACAAGTTTTGTAAGAAGAAGCAACAAGATAATGGAAATGGCTTTGTAAGATACTCAAAAAAACTTAATTAGAACCAATAAAAATGGCGATGTCTCAATATAGTGAAAATCACTTGTTGTGACAAGCCATTTTTTTGTGTGGAAAAACGTGGTATAGGTTGTTTTTTTGTGCATCTCTTTCAGAGGAAAGGAGGGGCAAATATATGCGACATTCTTAACATTTTGTGTATATAATACGGCATATTGTGAATTGAAATTTTCCTATTCAACATATATAATATAATCAACACTGATTTCAGCAGTGCTGAATGTGATGGTTTTTTGTGTGGTTTCAAAATCTATTGTAATAACAATACTTTCTTCATCAGACAATCCGGTACGATATATTTCATCCTTTGGAATTACTAAAACCGAGCATGGGCAGGCGTGCAAGGATTTATTGGAAAAAGTATAGATTTCTGTGCCTTTTATGGTATATAGTAATCCATAACGGTATCTGCCTTTATTTTTCATAGGATAATTGTTTTTAGATGCAATATATTTGTTTACAAAGGTTATTTCGTGAACACACAAATTGTTCGAGAAAATACAATTACAAAGCTATGTGTGTTTGATAATATAATAAACATAAAAAATAATCTGCAGGGGTAATGTATAATGAAAAAGGTTTTTTTGATTGGAGATTCAATAAAAAGCGGATATGACCGATATGTAAAAGAGAGTATGGCAAACATTGCCGAGGTTTACTATCACAATGAAAACTGTCGGTTTTATGAATATATTTTGGTAAAGGTAGTGATAATATGAAAAAAATCGGTCCTGTTACAGGAACATTTATTGATGAAATAACTTATGATATTCCTTCATCAAACTGGTCATTGCAGCAATGGAAGAAGGATTTGGACTATATGCAGGAAATCGGTATTGATACAGTGATTTTTATAAGAGGCGGCTTTGAGAATAAATCAGTGTTCCCTTCAAAGACTTTAGGTACACATTATGCTGACGATTTTGCAGGCTTCATATTTGAGGAAACGTCAAAGCGTAATATGGATGTTTATTTTGGTATGTATATTTCAAACCTTGACTGGAACAACGGAGACGCTGCGAATGAAATACGTGTAAATAAGCTTTTTGTTGATGAGGTTTATACACGATATGGGCATTATCCGTCGTTTAAAGGCTGGTATATCCCACAGGAGGATTGCTTCGACCACTTGAATATCGGAGAAATAATGCGTGGAATGTCAGCAATATGTAAGGATAAGACGCCGGATAAAAATGTACTGATAAGTCCGTATTTTAAAACACCGATAACATATAATACAGATACTTTTTCTCCCGAACGGCACTATGAAGAATGGGACAGACTGTTTGAATACGGCGGACGTGACATTGATATATGTGCATTTCAGGATGGTACGGCACCGATTAATGAAATGTATGAGTTTTACACATTAACAGAAAAGCTATGTAAAAAGCATAATATACATCACTGGGTTAATGCCGAAACCTTTGAACGTGATGTTCGGTGTATGTATTATCCCATAACATTTTCACTGCTCAAAAGAAGACTTGAAATGCATCAGAAGTATGCAGAAAAAATAATTACATTTGAGTTTTCTCATTTTTTAAGTCCGCAGTCTATATATCCGTCTGCACAAAATCTTAATAATCTTTATAAAGAATATTATTTAAAGTAGGTTGAGGGAGGGAAAACAATGAATTTTAAAGACTATCTTACAAACAACATTCTTGAATTCTGGCTTGAAAAATCACTTGATTTTGAAAACGGAGGTATATATACACAGCTTGACCAAAAAGGAGATATTTACGGTACAGAAAAAAGTGTATGGTTTCAGGGACGTGCTTTGTGGGTGTTCTCAAAAGCATATAACACTATCGAAAAAAGAAAAGAATATCTTCTTGCGGCAGAAAACATTTATAAATTTTTGAATTGCTGTACAGATACCGATGGAAGAATGTTTTTTATAGTTTCAAAGGATGGTGCTCCGGTTCAGAAAAGACGCTATTTCTTCAGTGAAACCTTTGCCGCTATCGGCTGTGCCGAGTATTATAAGGCGTGCAATAATGCGCAGGTATGGGAGGATGCAAAGAAGTATTTTGATATGGCATGCAGAGTGTTTTATAATGATGAGTTGACCACGCCTAAGTTTACGAATCGTAATATGAAATCACTGTCGCCGATAATGATTATGCTGTCAACAGCACAGATTATGGCAAGCGTAGGAGAAGATAGTGATAAATACAAAGCTGTGGCAAAGGATATGGCTGAAAGAATAGTAAAAGGCGGATTTTTAAACGAAGAGCTCGGAGCCTTGCTTGAAAATGTGACTGAGGACGGAAGTTTCAGCGATACACCTACAGGCCGTCTGGTAAACCCCGGGCATTCATTGGAGGCGGCATGGTTTTTAATGTACGAAGGATGTCTTGGCGGCAATAAAGAGTTAATCGAAGCCGGAAAGAAAATAATAGACTTCACAATGCCGCGTGGCGTGGATAAGAAGTATGGCGGTATTATGGCGTTTGGCGATGTTCTGGGTAAGCCGGCAACGGCACTTGAATGGGATATGAAGCTCTGGTGGCCGCAGTGTGAAGCAATAATAGCGAACAAAATGGCATATATACTGTTCGGGGAAGAAAAATATAATGAGAATTATCAAACACTTCTGGAATATGCATTCAGCAATTTTGAAGACAGTGAAAACAAAGAATGGTACGGGTATCTGCATTATGATAATACACCTTCAACCTATATTAAAGGAAATATTTTTAAAGGCCCGTTCCATTTGCCGAGAATGTTGATGATACTTGTGCTTTTGGAAACTACCGGAGAGATTACCGGAATATAAAATTAACATTTGTGAAAAGCCGGGAAGAGGCAAGCTGTTTTCTATAAAGCTTAATATTTGTCATAATAAACGGGACTTGAGTTTGAAATAAATTTAACTCAAGTCCCGTTTTGATATCATATTAAATTATTCGCTCATTGCTGCGGCCTTTGCCTGCATATCAAGAGCATCCTGCAGCCACCAGCTGCCCATATCGAATGCCTTGTAAAGGCTGTCACGCTCGCCTTTGCGGTATACAGCACCCTCGCCAAGCTCGCCTGTATTGTCCTGAATATAGAACACAGCCTTCTTTGTTACTGTAATATCCTTTGATTTCTTTGATTCCACTATATCAATAACAAGAATTAAGTCATCCTCGAGATTGCCGTAATAAATGCGGTTTCCCTTGCGATATATCGGCTTGCCTTTATATGTGAGCTGCTTTTTCTTCTTAGCACGTTCTGCCATAGCCTACGCCTCCTATTTTATATCATAATTATAATCATTTTATCACATAAACAATAAAATTTCAAGCCTTTTTGGAAAAATATTTATTTGTCGCAGAAAATGTGTGATTGTAATGCTTGACATCAAATTTGCGTGGTGCTATAATGAGCTTAAAAGGGGGGATAGATATGCAATTTAGTGCAAAATGGATTACAACGGAGGATTTTGAGGATTTAAAACCAATTGACGTATTCCATAAGGAGCTTGTATATGATGAGGTCCCCGAAAGTAAGATTAAAAACTATCACACGCATTGGCGAAAAAAATTCTCGCTTGAAAATGTAGCTGATACAAAGATAAGAATTTCGGCGGATGACTATTACAAGCTTTATATAAACGGAAAATTTGTATGTCAGGGACCTGCGGCAGGGTATCCTGAATTTTACAACTATAATGAGGTTGATGTTTCGGAATATCTTATTTCGGGAGAAAATATGATTGCAGTCCACGTTTATTATCAGGGAGAGATAAACCGTGTGTGGAACAGCGGCGACCACCGACAAGGGTTGATTGCGGAGCTTATAGCTGACGGCGTGACAGTACTTAAAACCGACAAAAGCTGGAAATATTCGGTTGCAAAAGAGTTTTCGGGCGAAAAGGTCGGCTATGACACGGGGTATCTTGAAAATATTGATTTCAACCTTGCCGAAAAGGGATGGGTTGAGTATAATTTTGACGACGGACACTACATAAACGCTGTTGAAAAGAATGACGACGACCATATATTTTTAGATAGTCCCGAGGATAGTGTTGATGTATATGAAATAAAGCCCGAGGTTATCAAAAAGCTTTCAGATGGTGAGTATTTTATTGACTTCGGACGTGAGATAACGGGCTATTTCAAGCTTATCGCAGAAGGTGAAAAGGGGCAGAAGATCACTATAATGTGCGGCGAAGAGACGGAAGATGAGAATCCTTTCAAGACTCGGTACGATATGAGATGCAACTGCCGATATATTGAGGAATGTACCCTTTCGGGCGGAGTGGACGTGTTCGACTTTTTCGATTATAAGGCGTTTAGGTATGTAAATGTGAAATCAGATATTGATAATCTCAATCCCGACACCTTCAAAGCGGTTGTACAGCACCGCCGTTTTGAAGAAAAATGTATTTTAGAAACAGACATTCCGTATCTTAAAGAAATATGGGATATATGCAAAAATGCACTTAAAATCGGAACTCAGGAGGCGTATCTTGATTGCCCGTCAAGGGAAAAGGGACAGTATGTGGGCGATTTTACGATAACAGGTCTTGCGCATATGTACATAAGCGGAGACCATAAGCTGTACAAAAAGGCACTCTATGATTTTAAACGTTCTTCTAAGGTGAGCAAAGGCTTGTTGGCAGTTGCCCCAGGAAGCCTGATGCAGGAAATTGCAGACTATTCGCTTCAATATCCCTTGCAGATTTTAAACTATTATAACTACACAAAGGATATTGAAACGGTAAAGGACTTATATCCGACGGTGCTCGAAATGCTTGATTATTTCAAAGCCTACGAACGTGAGGACGGACTTTTGGAGAGTGTGTGGGAAAAGTGGAATCTTACAGACTGGCCGGTTAACCTCCGTGACGGATATGTGGTTGATATAAGAGGTATAAATGCGTTTATCCCTGTTCATAACACAATTAATGCCTACTATATTCACGCAATTGATACTGCCGAAAAGCTTGGTGAGCTTATAGGTATAAAGAGCGGGAATAAAGCGCAAAGGTACAAGGAAGCATATATAAAGGCTTTTTATAACAAAGAAACAGGACTGTTTTATGATGATGAGGCAAAGACTCATTCGGCACTTCATTCTAATGTGCTAGCGGTATTTTCGGGAGCGGCACCGATTGAAAGCTATGAAAGCATCAGAAAATTCATTATGGAAAAGGGCTTATGCTGCGGAGTGTATTTTTCATATTTTGTGCTTAAAGCACTTGCAAAAATGGGCGCATATGACGATGAACTCAGGCTTATATTAAATGAAAGCGACTCGTCGTGGATTAATATGATAAAAGAGGGAGCAAGCTGTTGCTTTGAAGCATGGGGGAAGGAACAAAAGTGGAACACAAGCCTTTGCCATCCCTGGGCAAGTGCTCCGGTTATAGTGCTTATAGAGGATATATTAAAGTTAGATGCCGATAAACTCGGATGCGGAAAAAATGTTGTTGAAATAAAAATGTTGAGAAAGGATTTTATACTATGAACAAGAAGCTTTTGAAATTCAGAATCACGCCTCAGGTTGTAAAGGCAGACGAGGTGACGAAAATCAGCGTGTATGCACTTGATGACTCCTGCAGATTTTTTGACGATACAGAGTATTCAATAAAGGTTTCTTCTGTTGATGATTTTACATACCCGGATAAAGACAATGCCGGAACGGGACACAGACAGCACGAGGAGACGTTTACTGTAGTGCCGAAAGACGGTGTTTTGTCCTTTGAATATAAGTTTTTTGGCGAGCATTTGTGGCATATCAATGTGGCAAGAGTTGAGTGTGAGAAGCATATTCCCGAGAATAGGCTCCGCTGGGCAGTGCATCAGAAGAGACTTTTAGATTCTATATTTACCTTTGATATATACTCACTCAGAGAGGATTTGTACGGTAAAAAGCCCTTTAAGGGAGACCTGCACGTTCATTCCTACGGCTCGGACGGTCAGGAAAGTCCAGCATTTGTTGCGGCACAGTACAGAGAAAACGGCTTTGATTTTATGTCGATGACCGACCATTATTTGATTGAGCCGTCACTTGAGTTAATAGAAACTTTCAAGGATATACCGACTGATTTCAAAATTTTCCCGGGCGAGGAAATTCATCATCCGAAGAGTGCAAGCAGCTTCCATGTGGTGAACTTCAATCCCAAATACAGCGTAAATGATATTATAAAAGAGGATAACGGCGTAACCGAGGAGGTTATGAAAATTGCCAACACACTCGGAATTGAGGATAAATGCGATGCCGTTTCAGTTGCGTGGTATAAATGGATTTATGACAATGTAAAAAAGGCAGGCGGAATAAATATCCATCCCCATCCCTTCTGGGAGGTAAGAGGCGGATATAATGTAAAGAGCTTTGTAACCGAAGAGGTATACAAAAGAGGACTTCTTGACGTAGTGGAAATCCTGGGCGGCTGTGATTTGAAAAACAACTCATTGCAGGTACAGCTTTACTATGATATGGCACTTAGCGGCAAAAAATATCCGATGGTTGCATCAAGCGACTCACACAGCACTGTTACTGACGGACTTTTCAATAAGGTGTGGACAATTGTGTTTGCAAAAGATACAGACAGTATAGCAGAAAGCGTAGTTAATGGAATGACTGCAGCTGTAAATGCACAGCCGGGAAGTGTTACAAATGTATTCTCCGAGTCAGTTCGTCTTTCAAGATACACATGGTTCCTGCTTGATAATTATTACGGCTTTAAGGATAGACTTTTATCAGCATCCGGTCAGGCGATAACAAGATATGTTCAGGGCGATAAATCACAGAATGCAATTATTGAGATTTTGGAAAATGAAGTGAGAAAGTTTGATAAGGACTTTTTCGGGATATAAAAAATGATGCAGTACGGCGGTATTAAAAGTATCGCCGTACTGCTTTTTTGTGGGCTAAAACCCGTTATAATGCCCGTTATTATTGTCACACAAACCAAATTAATTCGTCACATACGCGTATATGAATTAGAAGAATCGGAAAAAACGTCTATCTTTATTAAGTTTTTTTCAGCTAAATGCTGAACACTCTTTAAATCGGGCATTATATTATATAGTTATTTAAGAGTGCCTTTTTTAAATTCCGTCGGACATATCCCCGATATCTTTTTAAACTCTCTGCAAAAATGGCTCATATCGGTATACCCCGATCGGGTAGCCGCATCGGTTACGGAATATATTTGTGATGAAAGAAGCTCCTTTGCTCTTGTAATTTTAAGGTCATTTATATATTTTATCGGCGAAACGCCGTAGAAGCTTTTGAAAATTCTCCTGAAATACTCGGGAGTTATATTGCACATTTTCGAAAGTGTGTCGATGCTTATAAGCTCATTTGTATATCTTTCGTGAATATAATCAACGGCGGGTTTTATGATATCAAGCTTGTTTTTTGGATAATACTCTGTAAAGTACTCCTGCTGCATTACATAAATAATGTTGTATAATTCAGCCTTGCATTTCATTTTGTAACCACGGCGTTTAAGCTCCCATATTTTATTGGCAATGCGGAAATGATCAGTGATTTCGGCGTGATTTTTGGCTTTAACAAAAAAGGGTGAAAACGTGTTTCCCTCATTTATATCGAAATTGATTGCATAACAGCCGCCGTGAACATTTGCAGACACTGTATAGGTTGAATGTTTGGGCAGATATATAATGTCATTTGCTTTGACGGTAATTTTTTTGCCGTCTGAAAACAGGTATTCCTTTTCGCCGCCGGTATGCAGAGCAAGTCCGTGATTTGGCCTGTTTATATGAGTTGTCAGTCCTACTTCGGGCGGTACAAAGCACACAAGCTCTGTTTTTTTGATATTAAAATCGTGATTCATAAAGCTGTCCATACAAATCACCCCTCTTCTTTATTATATACATTTGTTTTGAAATAGTCAAGTGTTTTGTTTTGTTAATTGACATATATCTGCATAATATATAAAATAATAGTAAAATTATTGAAAAATGAGAGAGGGTAAAAGTATGGAATATATCAAATCTTCGGACTATGAATATATAATGAATAAATATCATTTACTGTCAAAGCCTTACGACAGATTTTCAAGATATATCAGAAATGATTCAATCTTTGATGAAAGCACAGGGATGGATGGCGAGGAAATCAAAAAAGGTATTCTTAAAATGGATGAAGAAACCGAGCCGTCACATCATATAAGAAAGGCAAGGGCAGTGGGTTATGTTTTAGACAACACAAGAATATCCTGCGACAGTCGCGACCGTTTTCCTGCAATAAATATGCTTGACAGACCTATCAATGCAACGGTTGTGGAAAAATGGAAAAATGAGGTGTTTGGTAAAATAATTCCTGAGGTTGAAAAGGAAAGAAGTTACCTTGAGGAAGCAGGAATTGTCACAATCTGGCCCGATTATGACCACAGCGTTCCTGATTGGGAAAGAGTTTTTGCACTCGGTTTTTCGGGGATTCTTGCAGAAAGTGAAGCGGCAAGAAGAAAAAGAAGTAATATAACAGATTCGGAAGACGGGTTCTTTGAAGGAATAAAAATCACATATGAAGCTATAATCGGGCTTGTTGGAAGGCTTGCAGACCTTGCAGACATAACCGAAGGCTCAAAAAGACTTGCTAACGCTCTTTACAATATTCAAAATAATCCGCCGAAAACCTTTTATGAAGCACTTCTTGTCGATTATATTTATTTTATCATAAGTGAGCATATTGAGGGATTGCAGGTACGGTCACTTTCAAATTTTGACAGAATACTTTCGAGATTTTACGAAAACGACCTTAAAAACGGAGTGACGGAAGAGGAGATACGCACAGACCTTGCATACTTCCTCTTACAGTTCGCATCAATCGACAACTACTGGGGGCAGCCTGTATTTCTTGGCGGCTGTAAGGCGGATGAGTCGACCGAGATTAATGCTTTATCATATATTTTTCTTGATGTATATGATAAAATGAAAATTTTTAATCCGAAAATACAATTAAAGATAGCAGACAGCACTCCGAAGGAGTTTATGAAAAAGGCACTTGATATGATACGAAGAGGAAATAACAGTATTGTTTTTGTGTCGGATGCTACAATAAGAAAGTCTCAGGTTGCCGCGGGTGCTACAGAAGATGAGGCAAGGTTATGCAATGTCAAGGGGTGCTATGAATATTCCAAACAGGGCAGTATGATATGTGAAATGAACTACCTGAATCTGTTAAAGCCGCTAGAATACGCACTTCACGAGGGCTGTGATGGTGTAACGGGCGAGTTTGCAGGGCGCAAAAGCCCGAAGGTCAACGAATATAAAAGCTTTGATGATTTGTATTCGGAGTATAAAAAGCAACTTGCCTATGTAATTGACCGAACTGTAAGAGTTGTTAATTCATTTGAAGATTATCTTTCATATGTAAATCCTCCGACTATGCTCTCTGCAACATATCCGAGCTGTCTTTTGAAAGGAAGAGATGCACTCGATGGCGGAAGTACGAGAAACGGAAGCGGAATGGCGTACGGCTTTATTGCTGATATTGCAGACTCGTTTGCTATGATAAAAAAATATGTGTATGATAAAAAAGAACTGACACTGTCTGAATTTGTAAAGATTCTCGATGATAATTTTGAAGGTGATGAGGTGTTCAGGAGAAGGCTTTTGAAGGATGCCGACAAATATGGTAATAACAAGTCTTTGCCTGATGGCTTAGCGTGCGATATTATGGAATTTTCTTCAAAGTATGTCTGTGGCAGAAAGAATGCCGAGAGAAGAGGGGGAAATTGGAACTGCGGATATCACGTTGCAAGACAGTCTTATGACCAGGGAAAAAAAACAGCTTCAACTCCAAACGGCAGACTGCTCGGAGAAGAGCTTTCCAAAAACTGCTCTTCTTCTATGGGACAAAACCGTGAGGGGGCAACAGCTGCAATTCTTTCGGTTACAAAGCTTGATGCATCGGCTTTTACGGGAGATGTGTGTCTTGACCTGGGACTGCTTCCGTCGGCTGTTCAGGGTGATGACGGCTTGGAGGCTATGTATGGTCTGCTTACAACCTTCATTAAAAGGGGCGGTCACGCAATGCATATCAATGTGTTTGATGCCGAAATGCTTAAAGAGGCACAAAAGAATCCTGAAAAATACAGGGATTTGCAGATAAGAGTATGCGGATGGAATGTGCTTTGGAATGATATAAACAAAGTGGAACAGGACGGCTTTATAAGGCAGGCAGAAAGCTTGATTTAATTATTTAAGGGAATAAAATATGAAAGCAAAAATATTTGAAATTAAAAGATTTGCCGTACACGACGGCGATGGAATAAGAACAACGGTATTTTTTAAAGGATGTCCGTTAAAATGCGTATGGTGCCATAATCCGGAGGGTATTGATTTTGAGGCTCAGCTTGCGTACTATGAGAATAAATGCATAAATTGTGCAGAATGTGTAAAGGTGTGCAGTAATGCGGCACATACTATAAAAGATGGTTTACATAGTTTTTTGCGTAAGGAATGTACTGCCTGCGGAGACTGTGAGGCGGTTTGCGTGGGTGAAGCACTGAAGCTGTACGGAAGAAAAATGACGGTTGATAAGCTGTTGCCGATGCTTTTAGAGGATAAGGAGTTTTTTGATAATTCAAACGGCGGCATTACACTTTCGGGTGGTGAGTGTCTTATGCAGGCTGATTTTTGTCGGGAGCTTTTAAAGAAATTGAAGGAAAAATCTGTACATACAGCGGTTGATACCTGTGGCTTTGTTTCAAGAGAAGCAATAGATAAGGTGATCCAATATACAGATGTGTTTCTTTATGATTTAAAGGCATTTGATGAGGAAGTTCATATAAGATGTACAGGATGTTCAAATAATCTGATACTAGATAATTTAAGATATATTGATAAACAAAACAAACAAATTGAAATCAGAATACCTTATGTGCCGGGCTATAATGATGGTGAGATTAATAAAATCGGTAAGTTTTTAAGCGGTATGAAGAATATATCAAAGGTAAGAGTCCTGCCGTATCACAGATATGCGGTAGGTAAATATATGTCCCTTGATATGGAGAATACATTGCCGGTCTTGACGCCGTCGGATGCAGATATCAAAGCTGCGCAAGAATGTATCAGGGGATATGGATTGAGAGTGTGAGTACAAAAATATTAAACTGTTGCGAAAAAGTAGCCATATGGGGGAATGTCCCTATATGGCTACTGTAGGGAATGGCGGTTTCCGACATTCCGTCTTATTATATTTTGGTGCGGTAATAAAAGAATTCCAAAAAGGCGGTGCGTTGAAAATCGCCTTTTTGGAATTCTTATAGTATAGTACAATGGTATTTTGCACATATTACATTTTAAAGCTTTATTTTCTTAATCTCTTCAGCGTAATACTGCACAAGTTCAAACTTTGAACCGGGCATTAAGCGGTGGTCGGGGCAGGGGATGAAGCCGCCGAGCGATGCTAAGCGCTGCATTCTTTCAAGCTCCTGATCAACTGCCGCCTTGTCCTTGCGAAGTGCCGTCTTATCCATTCCGCCGACACCAAGCATTCCCTTGCCGAACTTCTCTCTTGCGGGTGCAAACTGGTCGCCCCATACGCCGATTTCAATCGGGAACATAGTGTTCACGCCGTTTTCAAACCATATGGGAAGAAGCTGTTCGGTTACACCGTCGCAGTCGAGTGATATAATGTCGATTCCGTATTTTTTACATAAATCGTTTCTCTTTTTATAGTGTTTAGCACAAAGCTCTCGGAACATATCCGGTGCAATCAACGGACCGTTTTTAAAGCAGATATCCTCCCAGTAGTGTGCAAAGTCGAATTTTGCACCTGTCTCAAGGATGGCTTCGGCACACTTATACTGCATATCTGCAAATGTATCGATGATGTCGGCAAAAAGTGTCTCATCCTCGTCATACATAAGATAGCTCATACCGATAACGGAGGTTATATTTCTGATTGTGCCGAGAACGCTTCCGAGATGAATACCGATAGGTATATCCTTGTTTCTTGTTTCGTTGAAGTTTTTGAAAAATTCCAGATTGACTCTTTCGGGCTTATACTGCATTTTGTCGAGATAAAGCTCCAGAAAAGCCTTTCTGTCTTTGAGTTGATAATCGTCCTCGGCAGGAATTGAAGTAACTCCGGGCTTGATTCTTTCAATAAGTCCGTCAGGATTTTGAATTCTCTTTGAGCCGTCGGGTAAAACCTCAAGAACTTTTTCTTCAAAGCTCGGTAAAAGACCGTTTGTTGCACCAAAGCAGTTATTCCAGTTGAAGTCCCAGCCGATTATTCTGTCGAGCTCATTGTCTGCCGCGTTTCCGTCTTTATATGCCTCTGCAAGCTCCATTGAAATTTTGCCCTGCTCTGCCCATTCAATAAGAAGCTCTTTCCAGTAGCCGAAATGTACCGAAGGCATTCTGTCCGCCTCCTTATAGCGGAGTATGTTCATTGCGCGTTCTCTGTTTGTCATTTCATAACCTCCTCAAATATTGTTTGAAATTGCTTTTATCTAAAACTATTATTACACAAATTATTCAACTATTCAAGGGTGAAAATTGCTTTTTTATGAACTGAAATTGCTTTTAATATTGACCTTAGTGTTATAAGGGTGTATAATTACTTTGCGGAGGTGAGGCGAATGCTTGAATACGGGCTGGCAATATCGGATAAATCATACGGAAACGAACTTACACCTAATGAGTTTTGCAGAACTCTTCCTTTTTATGCCGTAACGGTCGGAGAATATTATACTTATCCCGATTATTTTACCAAAAGAGACGGACTTGATAATCTTTTAATGATATTTACGCTTGAAGGCGAAGGGGAAATGGATTATATGGGGCAGAGTGCTGTGCTTGAAAAGGGGAGTGCGGTGGTTATTAACTGCAATAATTTTCAGGAATACAAGACGGGAAAATGCGGATACTGGCACTTTTTGTTTGTACATTTTTCGGGTGCGGCGATTGATGCGTACAAAAATATTTTAACAAGTGAGCTGACTGTGGTAAAGCTGCCTGATTTTGAGAATACACAGACACTTCTTCTGGAACTTTATAAAGCCTCCTTTGAGAAAAATACAGGAGCTTATGCCAAAATGAGTGATATTATTTCAAGAATTGTTACCGATATGGTGCTGACTCTTGCAAGAGGTAATGAGAAGCAGAACGGATTTAACAGAAAAGAGATAAGTGAGCTCACTGCGTACATTGAAGCAAAATATGACAATGATTTGCACATAGAAGATTTTGTGCGTATTGCAAGGCTTTCAAAGTATTATCTGATTCATATATTCAAAAAGCAGACGGGAATGTCGCCGTATCAGTATCTTAATATGTGCAGAGTAAATGCCGCACAAAAAATGCTCACATCAACCGATATGACGGTTGAAGAGATTGCACTTAAAGTCGGATATTCTTCACCTGCGGTTTTTATCAGGCATTTTAAGTCCTTCAATAAGAAAACACCGCTTACCTACCGCAAGGATGCCTTGCTGTAGCGCTGTGAAATGTTAAATCGAATTAGTCGATTTTTGTTGACATTATTTTTAAAATGTGTTATACTCTATCTATCATCAATATTTGGAAGCTGAAACTTGTCCGGATATGTTTTCGGATATAAGATAAAGTATAGAGCAAAAGGCTTTATGCAATATTTAGCGATAGGATTTCCAAGGGTGAGAATGTAACGACCGCTTGCTTTTGCAAGCCAAGGCCAGACGGACAGCCGGGTCGAACGCCGAACGCCGATGTTTATCGGTTGGCAGATTAATTCTGCCTTATTGATTGAGTTAAAAGCTCAAATTTTATAAGTTGGTTACTTTATAACCATGTGCCTGATGCACACGTCGACTTGTGAAACGGTCAATAAGAGTACGCGTAAGCAATCTTTACTTAAAACTCTAAAAACCTATCCTATATGCTTTCAAAGATGATTTTTTCGGGCATATATTATGATTTTCACGGTAAGCGATGTGTAAAAGCATTGTTTACCGTTTTTTTTTGTTATTTTTGTTACGGAAGGGAATGGTTTTCTTTATGAAAAAGATTATCGAACTTAAAAACATATCAAAGGAATTTGAGGGCGAAAAGGTTCTTGATTCCATTAATCTTGATATTTATGATAAACAGTTTGTAACTCTTTTGGGTCCTTCGGGTTGCGGTAAGACCACGACGCTCAGAATTGTCGGAGGTTTTGAGACGCCCGATGAGGGAGAGTTGATGTTTGAGGGGAAGAATATAATTGATGTTCCGCCCCATAAGAGGAATATTAATACGGTGTTCCAGAAATATGCTCTTTTTCCGCATCTTAATGTGTTTGAAAATGTTGCATTTTCGTTAAGACTTCAGAAGATTCCGAATAGTGAAATCACCAGAAGAGTTAAGGAAATGCTTGAGATGGTTGCATTAAAAGGCTTTGAAAGAAAGGATGTTACAAAGCTTTCGGGCGGTCAGCAGCAGAGAGTTGCAATTGCACGTGCTCTGATCAGTCATCCGAGGGTACTGCTTCTTGATGAGCCTTTGGGCGCGCTTGATTTGAAGCTTCGTAAGGATATGCAGAATGAGCTTAAAAAGATTCAGAAGCAGACGGGTATCACCTTTATATATGTAACGCACGACCAGGAGGAGGCTCTTTCGATGTCCGACGTGGTTGTGGTTATGGCAGACGGTAAAATTCAGCAGATAGGCTCGCCTACAGATATTTACAATGAACCTGAGAATGCATTTGTTGCCGACTTTATAGGAGAGAGTAATATCGTTGACGGCGTTATGAATGAGGACTTTAAGGTTACATTCTCGGGACATACCTTTGAATGTGTGGATAAAGGCTTTGAAAAAAATGAGGCTGTTGACGTAGTGGTCAGACCTGAGGACGTTGACGTTGTAGCTGTTGAAAACGGTATGCTCACAGGCGTTGTAACCTCTGTAACCTTCAAGGGCGTGCATTATGAGATAATAGTTGATATTAATGGCTTTAAGTGGATGATACAGTCTACCGATTATGTAGGAGTAAATGCAAATATCGGGCTGTATATTGAACCTGATGCAATCCATATAATGAAAAAATCTGAATTTTCCGGACAGTACGGCGACTATTCGACCTTCAGTGACGAAATTGAAGAGCTGTCCAACATAGAAACTGTTGAGGAATAAAAAAGTAGACGTATAGGGACAGTCCCTATATGTCTACTTTTGAAAGGAAGTATGACAATGGAAAATAAAAAAAGAACGGGCTCCCTTGCCGCTTCTCCGCATATTGTGTGGACGGTAATGTTTATTGTTGCTCCGCTTCTGTTTGTAATATATTACACATTCACCGACTATTACGGTGCATTTACGCTTGATAATATCTTTGCACTTAAAGAACATATCGGAACGTTTACGCTTTCGGTAAGCTTGTCGGTCATTGCGACCTTTGTATGCTTTATAATCGGCTATCCGCTTGCGTATATAATTTCAAGACAGAAGCAGTCGTCGCAGAAGATTATGATAACTCTTCTGATGCTGCCGATGTGGACTAATCTTTTGATCAGAACATATTCAATGATGGCAATTATGGACGATGGTGGCTTTTTAAATACCATTCTCGGCTACCTTAATCTTGGAAAGGTGCATCTTATAGGAACAAAGGGTGCAGTTATATTCGGTATGGTATACGATTTTCTGCCTTATATGGTTCTGCCGATTTATACTACAATTTCAAAGCTTGATAAAAGCCTTACCGAGGCGGCGGAGGATTTGGGGTGTAATTATTTTAAGGTACTCACAAAGGTTGTTTTACCTCTTTCATCATCAGGAATTGTATCGGGTGTAACAATGGTATTTGTGCCGTCAATCAGCACATTCTATATCTCGCAAAAACTCGGCGGCGGTACCTTTGAGTTAATTGGTGATACCATAGAAAGACAGTTCCAAAACAGCACAACCTATAACGTAGGTGCGGCAATTTCGCTTGTTATGATGGTGCTTGTTCTGATTTCTCTTGCTATAATGAATAAATTTGCAGGAGAAGAAGAGGATAAATTATAATTTAGCTGTCGCTAAATTAGTTAGGAGTTAGGAGTGTGGAGTTAGGAGTTTAGGTAGAAAACCTTGCGGTTTTCAATGATTTATATTTTTAAAGTTGAATTTGTTGAAATTATTTAAAATATATCAGAA
>JAZRMB010000035.1:0-73773 GCA_045647245.1 Clostridia bacterium | reverse complement strand
GATTCCTCACTTATATACTTTTAATTCGTTTGACTTGCTCGTTTTCTCTGCTCTTTAATAGCACGCTGACTAATTTCGTCATTTTTTTAAATCCGAATTTCTGTCATAAAAAACTCAAGTTTCTTTATTTTACACATCATCTTGATGTGCTTGACAAGAACTCTGCACTGTTCATTTTTCAAGGTACATTCTGTCACTCATCGGCGACAGCTTATTTATATTAACACATACTTTCTCTTTTGTCAACACTTTTTTTGAATTTTTTTTTATTTTTTTTCAATTTATTGTTCTCCTAAAAAATTCCTACTATATAATATACGTGAAAATTTTTTTGAAATTTTTTTTATTTTTTTCTATTTTCTTGCTTTATTTTGCCTTTTATGATATACTTATCAGGCAGTTTTTTATCGAAAGGATTTGATTTTATGGATAAAAAAGAATATGCATTAAAGATGCATGAAGAGTGGCACGGAAAGATTGAAGTCGTATCCCGTGCTGTTATTGAAAACAAGGACGACCTTTCTGTTGCATACACCCCTGGCGTTGCAGAACCTTGTCTTAAAATCGCAGAAGATACGGATTTATCATATAAATATACACGCCGAGGAAATCTTGTTGCAGTTATAACAGACGGAACTGCCGTTCTCGGTCTTGGCGATATCGGACCCGAAGCGGGTATGCCTGTTATGGAGGGAAAGTGTGCTTTATTCAAGCGATTTGCAGATGTTGATGCCTTTCCTATATGTATAAGGTCAAAAGATGTTGATGAAATAGTAAACACCGTTAAGCTCATTTCGGGAAGCTTCGGCGGAATAAATCTTGAGGATATAAGTGCTCCAAGATGCATTGAAATTGAAAGAAGACTGAAAAATGAGTGTGATATTCCTGTATTCCACGACGACCAGCATGGTACTGCCGTTGTGGTTCTTTCAGCACTTATAAATGCTCTTAAGGTAACAGGAAGAACAATTGAGTCTGCAAAGGCTGTCGTTAACGGTGCAGGTGCCGCAGGTATGGCAATTACAAGACTTCTTGTTTCTTGCGGATTGAAAAATGTAATTATGTGCGACAAGTACGGAACTCTTTACCGTGGCAATTCCCAAATGAACCCCGAACAGGCATTATTAGCCGAAATCGCAAATCCCGACAATATAAAAGGAACGCTAAAAGATGCAATTGCCGGTGCTGATATTTTTGTCGGAGTTTCCGCTCCCGGTATACTTTCTTGTGATATGATAAAGACTATGGCAGATAATCCGATAGTTTTTGCCATGGCAAACCCCATCCCCGAGGTTATGCCCGAGATTGCAAAGGAAGCAGGCGTAGCAGTAATGGGCACAGGTCGCTCCGACTATCCCAATCAAATCAACAACGTGCTTGCATTCCCCGGAATTTTCAAAGGTGCTCTCAACGTACGTGCAAGCGATATAAACGATGAAATGAAGCTTGCTGCCGCATATGCAATTGCAGGGCTTATTTCCGACAATGAACTGACACCCGAGTATATAATTCCCGATGCAATCGACCCGAGGGTTGCCGACGCCGTTGCAGATGCTGTAGCAAAAGCCGCAATTAAAAGTAACGTAGCTCGTATTTAACAGAAAAAGACGCATTTTCCGCCATCAAAATCCGGCAAAAATGCGTCTTTTATATTATTTTTTATCTTTACAATAATCCGAATACATTCTCTCATATGCCATTACTGCCGCTTCTTCACTTATGGTACAGCCCATTTTATATACATTAGTATTTCCTATTACAGCATCAAGAGTCTTCAAAAGCATATCCATATCCTTTTCTACATTCGGTCTTAATGTCTGGTTGAATATGCGTATAATCGCCTCACTTTTTGACAATTCCTCTATATGATTGGTATTTGCTCTTTCAAGAAAGCATATGCCCGCAAGTTCAGCTTCCATATTGAGATTGAGTGCCGTTTTTCCGCTCCAGGGTGTTCCGAACACTTTTATTTTATCACCAATGACCCTGATAGCAGGCTTATCATCATTAAGAATCCTCGCGCGCTCGCCAAAATGCTCAAGCCACAGCGCCGTATGCGTTGATTTTCCCGTACCGCTCGGTGCAGAGAACAAATATGCCTTCCCGTCCATCACTACTGCTGATGCGTGCAGTACAAAACCGTCAAAATGAACCAACGACTCATAAAATATTGCCCCCGTCCATACATATTCACAGTCGTTATGCGTTGCACCAGGATTATTCTTTACTCTGTTTTCTATGTAACTGTCCGAAAGATAGATTGTAATATCCGGCTTACCCGTAAAGTCACTGCGGTAAGCTTTTGCCTGATTCAACATTCTTTCGTACTTATATCCCATATCAACTTTAAGTCCTACAATTTCATGCATATTCATATTACCACAGCCTCCTTTACTTATCTATATATTAGCATATCCTATTAATATATGTCAATAACAGTAACAAAATCTTAATAATAAAGAAAGCTCTGCAAAATATCCTTCTGCAAAGCTTTTATCTTTAATTCTTTAAAATTCCGGTAACCACTCTTTCAACACCGCACAAATCCTTCACTTTGCGAATATCCGTAAAGCTTCGTTCCATTAAATTCGCCACATCATCCGCCTGGTCATATCCTACCTCAAAGGCAAGCATTCCGTCTGATGAGAGTAAAACAGGTGCTACCTCAACTATTCTTCTGTAAAATTCGAGCCCGTCAGCTCCTCCGTCAAGCGCCAGATGCGGTTCAAAATCTTTAACCTCCGGCTGAAGAGCGTCAATATCTCTACTTCTGATATACGGTGGATTTGACGCAATTACGTCATATTTTCCCGATATATGCTCTGTAAGAACATCCACCTTTTCAAATGCCGCTCTCTCTTCAAGACCGAGTTTTTTTGCGTTTTGTTTGGATATTTTCAAGGCTTCATCGCTTATATCAACGCCACGCGTGTATACTCTTTTATTATGATATGCCACAGAAAGCCCGATACAACCCGAGCCACAGCATATATCAAGCACTGTCGCACCATCGGATTTTATATGCCCAAGTACCGTTTCTACAAGAGTTTCGGTATCCTGTCTCGGTATTAGTACATTTTTATCAACATCAAATTCTATACCCATAAATTCCTGCGTACCGATTATGTATACAAGAGGCTCTCCGTTTGCGCGTCTTTGTGCCATATCAAACGCCTTTTCAATATCACTTTTATCAACTTCTCTGTTATGTGCAAGAACAAGGTCAATGGGAGACATCGAAAGCACACTGCGTACAATCAGATGAGTTTCAAAGATATGGTTATCACAGTCCGAAATTTTGTCAGCAACCAATCTTATAAGCTTTCTGATTACCATTTGTCTTCCTCCTTATCCTCGGGTATAACAGCCTTCATCGACGTGATTGCAACTTCAATCTGCTCCGAATCCGGCTCACGAGTTGTAAGTCTCTGAAGCCATAGTCCCGGCTTTGTGAATGCTCTTACGCATCCGTTTTTGCTACGCCCTGCAAGCTTAATCACCTCATATGACAACCCTGCAACTACCGGAAGAAGTGCAATTCTCATAAGCATACGTAGTATTATTCCTGTTTTTGGCAAAAATGCAAACAGTATTATACTGATTACCATAACAAACAAAAGGAAATTTGTACCACATCTGGGGTGAAATCTTGAATGCTTTTTCACGTTTTCCACCGTCAGTTCTTCTCCGGCTTCATAGCAGGCAATTGTCTTATGCTCTGCACCGTGATATTCAAATACTCTTTTTATATCCTTCATCTGCGATACCAACGCAAGATATCCGACAAATATAATCAGTCTCACAGCGCCCTCGGTGATGCTTGTAAATAACTTTGTTTCAGCCACTGCGCTAAATGATGTGAATGAGAAAAGCCATTCAAGTCCTCTTGTAACCGCCGTAGGCAAAAGTATAAAAAGACCCACGCTGAGTACAATTGAAAGCGCTATTGAAAAGTAAATTACAATATCCTTGATTTTATCACCAAGCTTTTCCTCAAGCCATTTATCGAACTTGCTCTCACTCTCTTCCTCTTCCTCAAGGTCAATAAATTCTGCGGAATACATCAGTGCCTTCATACCTATTACAAGGCTGTCAACAAAATTTACCGCACCTCTTATTATGGGAAGCTTGAGTATCCCATGCCTTTTTTTAGTACCGTTTTCTTCTACCTTACATTCAATTTCCTTATCAGGCTTTCTGACCGCCATTGCAGTTTTATGCGGCCCTCTCATCATTACGCCTTCAAGTATCGCCTGACCTCCTATCGAGGTTATATGCTCCTTACCCATTTTTTATTTCCTCCTTAACACTATCACATAATTAACAACAGCAATAACAGCCTCTGCACAAGGAATTGCAGCATATATTCAAACAGCATATGCCTGCCGCCCAGCTTGCACAAGGACCAATATTTGTGTGGTATGTTTTATACGACGTTGTATTATTTGAAAACTGATTAAATACCGACCTGTATTCAGTATTTGCAGGATCCATCGAGCATGCTTTTTGCACATACTCTCTTCCCTTCTGATACCAGCCTCTGTTCATACAAATAAGACCCTTTAAAAAATACCATTCTGCAGTTTGCGGTAATCTTCCAAGCATCGCGTCCGCCGCATCAAACATACGCATCGTTATCAGCGTTCTCACATTCTGAAAGCTTGCATCTCCACCCGAATATCCGCCTGAATAGCTACTCTGATAACCGCCTCCGTTACTGCCCGATGAGCTTGCGCCACCTGTTATAATATCATATGCCCTATTTATCTCTTTAAGCTTTTCATTCGCTTCCTCTGCAAGCGGAGTATTCTGATAGCGGTCAGGATGATATTTCTTTACAAGAGCACGGTATGCTTTTTTAATTGTTTCTTCATCATCATTCGGACTTACGCCCAGCACTTCGTACGGATTCATTCTTCTTTTTCCTTTCTTCAGGATGAAATACCGCTCTTTGCCTTGCGGCAAGACCCAAGTATATTATATTTTCAAGAAGAGTGTGATACCTCATTACAGGTAATAAATCAAACGCCGCACCGACCTGCGAGAGCGTATAATACAACTGTTCTTCATTCTCTTCCTTTGTGATTCCCAAACCCTTATACGGGTTGTAGCTTCCCTTTTTAATATCAGACTCAAGATCCTCCCACGCATCAAGCAAATAAATCCAGCGTCCGAGGTTATATCCGAGCCATCCTATGATATTCTTTACCTTTTCATCTTCAAATGCAAGTTTAAACAACTCACCGCACAAAACCGCGAAGCAATCTGATGAAATATCCGCATCACGAACGTCATCCTTTTCTATGCTGTCAAGCTTTTTGAGCTGTGTGCTTATAACTTCCTTTACCGACTCTTTATCAAAAAGCTTTTTTTCGGATATAATAACCGATAAAAGTCGCTTGATGAGATTCCCGTCATCCCTTGCATCGTCGTCAAGTTTTGCCTTGATAAGAAGCACACTCACATCTGCGGCATAAAGAAGCCCCCGACTTTGGCAAGGCATTTCGAGTTTTTTTAAAGGATGCAGTATACATCGCTTTCCCGGTTCAAATTCTATTTCTTTACTGCTTAGTGAGTCAATTAAAATTGCAAGAAATGTCATATCATAGGACAGACCGAGCCTTGCTGTTTGATTTCTCTTTCCAATTTCACGGCAAAGTCCGCAGTAATATGAGTTGAAAATTTCCATATCTTCTTTCGTCAGTGCACACTTAAGAGGTATTACATTTCCGAACATTTTCGTTCTCAACTCCTTTACCGCATACTAACCTAATTATATTATACCCCTTAAGATTTATTTTTTCAACAGTTTTACCCTATAATATTTAAAATTTATTCTTTGTTCACAAATACTTACTTTATAAAAGTTACATTATGTCGAACTGTTTTTTGTTTTAACCTCCTAACTTCGACAAAAAAACTTGCATACATATGTTATAATAGTGAGTATATTATACAGATTGTCAGGTGATGCTTCTTGAATGTATACATCGATATCGTTTTCCTTTATAACTTGCTTGGTGATTATTTATGCCTTTGTATAATCGGCAGTGTTCTTCGGAAAACCTCATTTATAAAAAAACTTATTGCATCGGTTGTCGGCGGATTGTACGGAGTTATGTGCACTTTTTATTGCTTTTCGTTTTTGTCATCACGTGCATACGTTTTTACCGTCGCTGCAATTATCACCGCTATTGCATATTTTCCGTTTCGCTTTCGGGAATTTTTGTCCCTTTATGCAGTATACCTTATATCTTCTATGCTTCTTGGCGGCGGTATTGAATTTTTTCTTTTCGAAAGCGGAAATTTTTCTTCCGTACTCTGTATGACAGGTATAGCCTGCTTACTTTTCTATATGCTTTCTTCGCTAAGAGACCGTATTTTCTCAAGGCATATGCCCTGCCTGCTTGTGTACAGAAATTACAAAGCAGAGCTTACAGGTTTTTACGACAGCGGAAACCGACTTTTTGCATCAGGAGGTGATACAAGGGTAATTATCGCAGATGAGAGTGTTCTCTCTCTTATGTTCTCGAAAAATGCAAATGCTAAAAATCTTTCCGAATGGGTTGAAAAGGTAACAACAATCCCGTTTAGCGGTGCATCGGGCGGTGTTATGAGCGGTTTTTTACTTGATTACGCCGTCGTTGACGGAAAGATTTATAACGATGTTTTTCTTGCGATAAGCAATAACAAATTAAAGGACAGTTTAGTTCTGCACTCAACAATGATTTAAAAGGAGTTTTGAAATGGTTATATCAGAAATTGTAGAAAAAATTTTCAACTTTATCCGTCCCTCTTCGTGTGAGCTTATGTACATATGCGGCACAGACACGCTTCCGCCGCCCCTCACAAAAGAAGAGGAATTACAGTTTGTGTCAGATATTGGAAGCGAGCAGTCAAAAAAACAGCTTATCGAACACAACCTGCGACTTGTTGTTTATATAGCACGCAAATTTGAAAATACGGGAATTTACGTTGAGGATTTAATATCAATAGGCACAATCGGACTGATAAAGGCAATCAATACCTTTGCACCGGAAAAGAATATTAAGCTTGCTACATACGCATCACGCTGTATTGAAAACGAAATACTGATGTATCTTCGCAAAAACCAGAACAGATACACCGAAATATCAATTGACGAGCCACTTAACGTAGACTGGGACGGAAATGAGCTGTTATTATCCGATATACTCGGTACAGACGAGGATGTTATATCACGTGACCTTGAACGCGAGGTAGATTCCCAGCTTTTACAAAGTGCAATCGCAAATCTCTCTGCACGCGAGCGTGTTATTATGGATATGCGATTCGGCTTAAACGGTACAAAAGAGCTTACACAGAAAGAGGTTGCAGACGAGCTTGGAATTTCACAGTCTTATATTTCAAGGCTCGAAAAAAGAATTATCAAACGATTGAAAAAAGAATTTATACGTATGAATCGCTGAAAATCAGACAAACTACAGTATGTAATTCTGTATGAAAGGCGGTGCATAATAATGGATGCATCAGAATACAAAAAATTTACCGATAAAAAACAGCCGAAATCCCCAATCGTAAAGAATGTAATATTAGCATTTCTGACGGGCGGAGCAATATGTACTGTAGGAGAAATATTTCTCAAAATCTACTCTTCACTCGGTTATTCAACAGAGGATGCCTCGGCACTTGTATCTGTGTCTTTGATTGTCCTGAGTATGATTTTCACCGGTCTCGGACTTTATCCGAAGCTAGCCAAGCACGCAGGTGCAGGCACTCTTGTTCCGATAACGGGATTTGCAAACTCAATAGCTTCAAGTGCTATCGAATCACGCACAGAAGGGTATGTTATGGGAGTTGGTGCAAAACTGTTTACAATTGCAGGTCCGGTTATCGTCTATGGAATTGCAGCATCTTTTATTGCAGGAATCTACTGCTATTTCTTTGTTGTATAAATATTTTTGACCCAAAATGCAAACACCTTGCCCCATTATCCAAATAATTAACCGCCAAATCATTATATAATATATGGTAAAGATATAATGAAAGGACTGTTAAATTATGACAGATACATCTTTAGTTGTAATGGCTGCAGGTATGGGCAGCCGCTTCGGAGGACTTAAGCAGCTCGCACCCGTGGGCCCTGACGGAGAGATTATTCTTGACTACTCTGTTTTTGATGCCACACGTTCAGGCTTTTCAAAAACAGTTTTCATCATCAAAAAAGCAATTGAAAAGGATTTTCGCGAGGTTATCGGAAGAAGAATCGAAAAGCTGTGCGACGTTGAATATGTTTTCCAAGAGGTTGACAACATTCCGGGCGGCTTTAAATTTGAAGGAAGAGAAAAGCCCTGGGGCACAGGCCACGCGATACTTTGTGCAAGGGACAAGGTTAACACGCCATTTGCCGTTATTAACGCCGATGACTTCTACGGACGAGGTGCTTTTTCTGCAATCGGTGAACACCTTAAAAACGGCGGCGGCACTTGTATGGTAGGATATAAACTTATGAACACACTTACCGAAAACGGTACCGTTTCAAGAGGTGTATGTGTGGTTGAAGATGGACTTTTAAAGAGCGTAACCGAGCATACCGCACTTGATAAGAACAGTCAAGTTCCGATGGATTCAATTGTTTCAATGAATCTGTGGGGCTTTAAGAGCGATATTTTTGACGAAATCGAAAAGCAGTTTATCGACTTTTTGTCGAACGTAACCGATACAAAGAAGCAGGAATTCTACATTCCCTCGGTTGTTGATACAATGATAAAAAACAACGGCGAAGATGTTAAGGTTCTCACAACTGACGAGCGTTGGTACGGCGTGACATACAAAGAAGATACCGAGTCGGTACGTGCAGCTATTAAAAAGATGTCAGACTGCGGTATGTACGACGGAATATAACAGGAGGTGCTGCAATGGATTGTATTTTTTGCAAGATAATAAACGGAGATATTCCGTCAAAGACAATTTATGAGGATGATATGATAAAGGCGTTTGCCGATATTGAGCCTCAGGCACCTGTGCATATTATTATCGTACCTAAAAAGCATATCGAATCTGCAAATGCAATAAATAGCGAAAACAGCAACTATGTTGCGGCAATTTTCGAAAAAATCCCGGAAATCGCTAAGCTTGCAGGAATTTCAGAAAGTGGCTACCGCATAATCAATAACTGCGGCAAGGACGGCGGACAGACTGTTATGCATCTGCACTTCCACCTTCTTGGCGGCAAGGACCTCGGAATGGATATAGTGTAATGAAAAATCCCTTCCCCTACTCCCTTGATAATAAAAGATACCACACATGGAACTATTTTCTGCAAAAGAAATTCGGATGCAAGGTCACAAAGCTTGCATTAAACGGCGGCTTTACTTGCCCGAATATCGACGGCACCAAAGGCTTTGGCGGTTGTAGCTACTGTCTTGGCGGAAGCGGAGAATTTGCCGGAAGTATGGATAAGTCTATTTCCGAGCAGTTTTCGGAAGTTGCTACAAGAATGAGTCTTAAATGGCAGGACACTAAATATATCCCCTATTTTCAGGCAAATACCAATACATACGCACCGCTTGAAAGATTGAAAGCTCTGTACGAAGAAGCGCTTTCGCAAAAGGATGTTGTGGGCCTTGCAATCGCAACACGCCCCGACTGTATCAGCGATGACGTTCTTGACTACTTAGACGAGCTCTCAAAAAGAACCTATCTTCTTGTAGAACTCGGACTGCAGAGTATTTTTGACGAAACAGGCAACAGAATAAACCGGTGTCACAGCTACAGCGAGTTTGAAGAATGTTATAACAAATTAAGAGAGCGTGATATAAACGTCTGCGTTCATCTCATTATAGGACTTCCTGGCGAAAGCAGAGATATGATGCTTGAAAGTGTGAAAAAAGTAGCTTCTTTACAGCCACAGTGTATAAAACTGCATCTACTGCATATTTTAAAGGGAACAAAAATTGCCGAGGAATACAAAAGAGGCGAATTTGATACACTCGAGCTTTTTGAATACGTCAATATAATTGTTGATGCACTCGAATATCTTCCACCCGAAACAGTGGTACAGCGTCTTACCGGCGATGGTGCAAAAGACAGCCTTATCGCACCTTTGTGGAGTCTTAAAAAGTTTGTTGTACTCAACGAAATAGACAAGGAAATGGTAAGAAGAAACTGCTGGCAGGGAATTAAATATAAATCTTTGAAATATGAACAAAAATAAAGTACTACCAAAGCGAAAAGCAACCAGATTAAAAGGATATGATTATTCCGCACCCGGAGCATACTTTGTTACGATATGCGTGAAAGACCGGGAAGAACTGCTGTCTAAAATAATCGTAGGGACAGGCGTCCTCGACTGTCCGCAAAACATATTAACGCTTTATGGCACAATTGCAAATAAGCATCTTATTAATATGAGTAATTTTTACGAAAATATAAAAATAGATAAATTCGTTGTAATGCCAAATCATATTCATATGTTAATTCAAATATCAGAAAGTAACACGCAAAACGGACCGTCGAGGACGCCGGTCCCTACAAATTCGTTAATTGCACAATTTGTAAGTACATTTAAAAGGTTTTGCAACAAAGAATATGGTAAAAACATATGGCAAGCACGTTCCAATGACCATATAATTCGTGATGAAAAAGACTATCAGAAAATATGGGAATACATCGATACGAATGTTCTAAGATGGGAAAAAGACTGTTTTTATAACGGTTAAAGGCTCACGCAAAATAGCGAGAGCCTTTTTAGTATATTTAAAAATAACATATAAGCGTTTTTATCTGTATCAAAGCTTTGAAAAACCGAATCCGTTTACAAGTGCGTCGATTTTCTCACCGTTTTTACACATAGGACATTCGTGTGAAGGATAGCTCTTGTAATCGCCGAGGTCGTTTGTGTTGAATACCGAATACACCGGATATCCGGCACACGAGTCAACACTTGCAAATATCGAGCATATTCCGGCAACCATACCGCCATAGTATTTAACAGCCTCAACTGCCGCCTGCGCAGTATAACCCGTTGTTACGGAAGCGGCAAGCACGAGCACGTGTTTTCCCGAAATCATCGGAACAATATTATCACGGAATATAAGCTGACTTCCCGTCGTATGCTCCGGAGTCATTATATAAATTGTCTGATGTGCATTCATATTTGTATGGTTACCCTTGGTAAGCTCATCGGCTATACAGGTTCCTATTACCTCAGTTCCGTCAAGGCAAAGAATTGTATCAACAATTGCACTTGTGTTATAATGCGAAACCAATTCCTCCGCAACAGCCTTCGCCTCTGAAAGACGGGTTTTCTGTGTTGTCACATCTATATAATAATTAATATGGCTGTGGCTTGTTGCAAAATGTCCCTTAGTAACTCTAAGGAAAAGATTATTGTTGTTGGTTTTGATTTTAAAAGTGTTCTGCATAATAAAAACCCCTTTTCTTTTATTCTATCAGTAAAAATAACTGCTGTCAAGAATATTTTTCCTCATTTTCAGCTTTTTAAAATATATTTATTATAACACTTGCATTTTGTAAGATTTCTTGATATAATATATAGGATTGGAAAAAATTCCATACACTATATATAAAGGATGATAACAATGGAAAGAAACGTATATGATATACTAAAAGAACGTGGTCTTATTGCACAGACTACCCACGAAGAGGAAATTCGTGAGCTTTTAGGCAAGGAAAAGGTTACATTTTACATCGGCTTTGACCCCACAGCAGACAGCCTTCATGTAGGACATTTTCTGCAGATGGTAGTTATGAAGCATATGCAGGATGCAGGTCACAGACCTATCGCATTAATCGGCGGCGGTACTGCTATGATAGGTGACCCTTCGGGAAGAACCGATATGCGTCAGATGATGACAACAGAAACTATACAGCATAACTGCGAGCAGTTTAAAAAGCAGCTCGGTATGCTTGTTGATTTTTCTGATGACAAGGCACTTATGGTTAATAATGCTGACTGGCTTTTAGACCTTAACTACGTCGAATTTTTAAGAGATATCGGCTCATGCTTCTCTGTAAATAAGATGCTCACCGCTGAATGCTACAAGCAAAGACTTGAAAAGGGCCTCACCTTCCTTGAATTCAACTATATGCTTATGCAGAGCTATGACTTCTTAATGCTTATGAGAAAGTATAACTGTAAGATTGAGCTTGGCGGTGATGACCAGTGGTCGAACATCCTCGGCGGAATTGAATTGTGCCGCAGAAAAGACCAGGTGCAGAGCTATGGTATGACATTTACACTTCTTACCACATCAGAAGGCAAGAAGATGGGTAAAACGGCAAAGGGTGCACTTTGGCTTGACCCCGAAAAGTGTAAGCCCTATGACTTCTATCAGTACTGGGTAAATGTTCACGATAACGACGTTATCAACTGCTTAAAGCTTATAACCTTTGTTCCTATGGAAGAAATCGATGAAATGGCAAAATGGGAAGGTCAGGAGCTTAACAAGGCTAAGAAGAGACTTGCATATGAAGTTACAAAGCTTGTTCACGGCGAAGAAGAGGCTAAAAAAGCTCAGGAAGCTGCAGAAGCAATCTTCTCCGGTGGCGGTGTATCTGAAAATATGCCCTCATCGGTTGTTCCCGATGCTGTCGGCAGAAACCTTTTGGACGTACTTTGCGACATCAAGCTCATCCCTTCAAAGGGCGAAGGCAGAAGATTGGTTCAGCAGAACGGTCTTTCGGTTAATGACGTTAAGGTTACAGATCCTATGGCAGTTGTCACAGCTGATATGTTCACCGAAGACGGTATGATTGTTAAAAAGGGTAAGAAGGTATTCCACAAGATTACATTAAACTGATTATAAAACATCAAAAGCAGGTTCTGTTATGAGCCTGCTTTTTTCATGCCTTCAATTAATGTCATCAAGTGTCCCGAATTCAAACCCGGCTTCCCTTGCTTTATCAATAACTGTCGGAAGTGCCTCACAGTTATCTGCTGATACCGCATGCAGAAGCATTATCTCACCGCCGTGCAAAAACGGCATAATTTTTCCGAGTGCATATTGTGCACCATTTCTCTCATCCGCAATCCAGTCCTTATACGCAAAGCTCCAGAAAACCGTTTTATATCCCATATCCGATGCAACCGCAAGAACTCTTTCACTGTACTGTCCCTCCGGCGGTCTCATATACTTCATTTTAAATCCGAAGCTTTCATTGAACTTATTATCAAGCAAATACAATTCTTCAATAATCTTTTCAGGATCGGACAGCTTATGAAGATTTTTATGATAGTATGCGTGATTCCCTATTATGTGTCCCTCTTCAACCATCCTCTTCACTAAATCAAAGGAGCGGTTAAAGTAATCGCCCGTTATAAAAAATGTCGCTTTTACGTTCTTTTCCTTTAAAATATCAAGTATCGGCGCTGTATAACCGTTCTCATATCCCTCATCAAAGGTCAGGTATATTTTATTTGATTTTGTGTCCCCTAAATATATGGCGTTGTGTTTCGCAAGCATTGTTTCAATATTGGAAGGAATTTGCGGCGGCTTTCCTTCCTCCTTTTTAAGCCCCCAGCCAATCCCTTTATTGTCAATGTCGTAATATCCTCCCCCATTTACTCCGACAGTTTTTTCGCCCGTGCACCCCGAAAGTATAAAAACCGAAATTAACACCAATAAAAATCTTATAAACACATCCATCCCCCATTACAATCAATTTTATTAATTTATATTCATCAATCTTATTTATTAGAACATAAAAAAATGACGATTCATCCGAACCGCCATTAAAATTTACATATTTATAATAAGCACTCACATACCAAGTCTTTTTATGAGATACGGAAGTGATTTTTCAAATTTTGCCCCATACCAATGCTCTTCATCATCAAGGGTGTTTTTAATACATAAAAGAGTATAATCCGCCGCAATCTTTGCCGCTGTCATCTCATCAAAACCACGAAGATATGCACCTGTAAAGGTCGATGCATAAATATCGCCTGTTCCGTGAGTGCCTCTGTCTATTCTTTCGTGGAAATAGTAGCTGATTGAATCGCTCCCCTTTTTATATACACCAACACCAAGCTTGTCCTTATCATAGCCGATACCGGTCATAATAACCGTACCTGCACCGAGGTTTGTAAGCTTCTTCATAATATCAAGTATGTATTCTTCAGTATACCCTTCACTCATATACTCTGTATCTGTCATAAGGCACGCTTCTGTTATATTTGGAAGTATAATATCTGCAACAGAGCAAAGCTGTGTCATCTTTTTAGCAAAATCAACATCAAACCCACTGTAAAGTCTGCCATTGTCAGCCATTGCAGGGTCTACAATCTTAATTGCATTATTACGAAGCAACCTTTTCATTATATCAAGCACATAGTCAATCTGACTTGCACTCCCAAGATACCCTGTGTATATTGCATCAAAGCTTATACCTTCCTTTAACCAATGCTTTGCAATAAGCGGCATATCCTCTGTCAGGTCACGGAAAGTGTAGCCCGAAAAGCTTCCGCCTGTATGAGTTGAAAGCACCGCTGAAGGAAGCACCGCCGTTTCAAATCCGCAAGCTGAAATTATCGGCAACGCAACAGTCAGCGAGCACTGTCCCACGCAGGAAATATCCTGAACGGTCAACACTCTCTTATCCTTACTCAAAATTATCATCTCCAATTAAAAATTCCAAAGCCTATTATACACCAGTTAAATATTTTTTGTCAATATAAATCCGTTTAATTTAAGGGAAATTTCACTCATACCCTTGACAAATCAAGGATTTAGTGGGATAATATATAGTGAGAAATAGTGTGGATTCAAACACACAAAAATAGTATTGAAAGGACATTATTATGGAGGATAATAAAAACATTGCAAAAACATATGACCCCTCCTCGGTTGAGGACAGGTTATATAAAAACTGGTGCGAAAAGGGTTATTTCCACGCAACACCAAATCCTGACAAAAAGCCTTATACAATAGTAATTCCCCCTCCCAACGTAACGGGACAGCTTCACATGGGACACGCTCTTGATGAGACGTTGCAGGATATACTTATAAGATACAAGCGTATGCAGGGCTTTGAAGCTCTGTGGGTTCCCGGAACAGACCACGCAGGTATCGCAACACAGATTAAGGTTGAAGAAGAGCTTCGCGTAAAAGAAGGCAAGACACGTTATGACCTTGGCAGAGAAAAGTTTTTGGAGCGTGTATGGGACTGGAAAAATCTCTACGGCAACAGAATCATAAATCAGCTTAAGAAAATCGGTTCTTCCTGCGATTGGGACAGAGAGCGTTTCACAATGGACGAAGGCTGTTCAAGAGCTGTTCGTGAGGTATTTGTAAACCTTTACAACAAAGGACTTATCTATCAGGGTTCAAGAATAATCAACTGGTGTCCGCATTGTATCACAGCCCTTTCCGATGCAGAGGTTGAACACGCAGAGCAGGCAGGACATTTCTGGCACATAAAGTATCAGGTTAAGGACAGCGACGAATTTGTAATTATCGCAACAACACGTCCCGAAACATTATTCGGTGATACAGCAGTTGCAGTAAATCCCGAGGATGAAAGATACACACACCTTATCGGAAAGACATTACTCCTCCCGCTTACCGACCGCGAAATCCCGGTTATTGCGGATGAGTATGTTGATAAAGAGTTCGGTACGGGCTGCGTTAAGATTACACCGGCTCACGACCCGAACGACTTTGAAGTTGGTCAGCGTCATAACTTAGAACAAATCAAGGTTATGAACGATGATGCAACAATGAACAAGTATGCAGGCAAGTACGAGGGTATGGACAGATACGAATGTCGTAAGGCTATGCTCGTTGACCTTGCAGAAATGGAACTTTTGGTAAAAACCGAAGACCATTCACACAATGTTGGTCAGTGCTACCGTTGCGGTACAACCGTTGAGCCGATTATTTCAAAGCAGTGGTTCGTTAAGATGAAGCCGCTTGCAGAGCCTGCAATAAAGGCTGTTAAGGACGGCGAAACAAAGTTTGTTCCCGAGCGTTTCTCTAAAACTTATATGAACTGGATGGAGAATGTATTTGACTGGTGTATCTCACGTCAGCTTTGGTGGGGACACAGAATCCCTGCATTCTACTGTCAGGACTGTGGCGAAACAACCGTATCAAAAGAGGATATTACAGCTTGTCCGCATTGCGGTGGCAAGGTTAAGCAGGACGAGGACGTTTTGGATACATGGTTCTCATCTGCACTCTGGCCCTTCTCAACACTCGGTTGGCCCGATAAGACAGAAGACCTTGACTACTTCTATCCGACAAGCACACTTGTTACCGGATATGACATAATCTTCTTCTGGGTTTCAAGAATGATATTCTCCGCTCTTGAGCACACAGGAAAGGCACCTTTTGAGCACGTATTCATCCACGGACTTGTACGTGACTCTCAGGGACGTAAAATGTCAAAATCACTCGGAAACGGTATCGATCCGCTTGAAATCATAAATCAGTACGGCGCAGATGCACTCCGCTTTACTCTTGCAACAGGAAATGCACCGGGTAACGATATGCGTTTCTACATCGAAAGAGTTGAGGCAAGCCGTAACTTTGCAAATAAGATATGGAACGCATCAAGATTTACTCTTATGAATCTTGACGTTACAGAAAATAAGCTTCCCGAAAATCTCAACCCCGAGGATAAGTGGATTGTATCAAAGTACAACCGCCTCGTTAAAGAGGTTACAGAGAATCTTGATAAGTTCGAGCTTGGCGTTGCTGTTTCAAAGCTTTATGACTTTATCTGGGACAGCTTCTGTGACTGGTATATCGAGCTTGTAAAGCCCAGACTATTTGATAAGGGCAGTGAATCTGCAGAGACTGCACAGTATGTGCTGACATATGTTCTTTCAAATACAATGAAGCTTCTGCATCCCTTTATGCCCTTTATTACCGAGGAAATATGGCAGCATCTTCCCCACGAAGGTGAAAGCATTATGATTTCAGAGTTCCCGAAATATGACCCGGCACTCGATTTCCCCGAAGCAGAGAAGGAAATGGAAATTATAATGAATGCTATCGGTGCAATAAGAAACAGACGTGCTGAAATGAACGTACCTCCTTCAAAGAAGGCAAAGCTTCTCATCGTTACAGACAGAAGCGAGCTTTATTCTGCAGGCAGTGTATTCTTCACAAAGCTTGCATCTGCAAGTGACGTTGAAATCATCGCTTCAAGAGACGAAGCTCCTGCAAACGCTGTAAATATAGTTGTTGAAGGTGCAGAGTTGTTCCTCCCCATGTCAGAGCTTGTTGACAAGGACAAGGAGCTTGAAAGACTCAACAAGGAAAAGAAGGATTTAGAAGGCGAAATCAAGAGAGTTGAATCAAAGCTTTCTAACCCCGGCTTCACTGCAAAAGCACCTGAAAAGGTAGTTAACGAAGAGCGTGAAAAGGGCGAAAAGTATAAGGCTATGTTAGATACCGTTCTTGCATCAATTAAAGCAATGGAAAATATGTAATTAAATTAATTAATTAATGCCCCTTTTATAGTCATAAATATAAGAGGGGCATTGTTATTTTTTTCAATACAAGGAGTGAACTATTTTGGAATTAAAAGATATTCATATAAGAGACCCTTTTATCTTAGCTGATGGTGATACATACTATCTGTATGGTTCAAGAGGAGATGAAGCATGGGGAGTATGCACAGGTCTTGATGTATACAAAAGTAAAGATTTAAAAGAGTGGTCAGACCCTATTGAAGCGTTTACAAAGCCTGATAATTTTTGGTCTGATAAAAATTACTGGGCACCCGAAGTTTACAAATACAAAGGCGAATACTATATGTTTGTAAGCTTTATTTCCGACTCTCGTCAAAGAGGTACACAAATACTCAAATCACTATCACCGGAAGGACCTTTTCTGCCACACAGCGATGGTCCTGTTACTCCCGCCGAGTGGGGTTGTCTTGACGGAACTTTATACATCGAAAACGATACTCCTTATATGGTTTTTTGTCACGAATGGGTTCAGGTTAATGACGGCGAGATGTGTGCAATTCAATTATCCGATGACTTAAAAACAAGTGTCGGCGAACCGTTTCTGCTTTTCAAAGCATCACAGCTTCCCGGAGTTACCCCGCCTCCCACACCGCCTTCAAAGATAAGAACAGCCTATGATAATTGCTTTGTAACCGACGGTCCGTGTCTGTATAAAACAGCTAACGGAAGGCTTCTTATGCTTTGGTCAAGCTTCTCAAACGAGGGCTACTGCGAAGCTATTTCATACTCGGATAATGGAAGCATAAAGGGTAATTGGTATCACGACGAGCGTATGCTCTTCAAAAAAGATGGCGGCCACGGTATGGCATTCCATGATTTAGACGGCAATTTAAGATTTACTCTGCACTCCCCTAATGTTCGCTCACTTGAAAGACCTGCAATTTTCTATTTAGAAGAAAAGGACGACACACTCTACGTTAAATAACAAAAAAAGTCATAGCAAATCGCATATTTTGCGATAATGCTATGACTTTTAATATTTAATTAAAACTCAAAATATTCCTTTGCATTCTGATAGCTAACACCCTTAACAATCTTTTCAAGATAGTTAAAGTCAGCAGGGTACATTCCCTTTTCTACCCAATCACCAATCATATTACAGAGTATTCTTCTGAAATATTCGTGTCTCGGATAGGATACAAAGCTTCTTGAATCGGTAAGCATACCGACAAACTTTCCTAAAACACCAAGGTTACCAAAAGCCTTCATCTGCTGTTCCATACCGTCAAAGTTATCATTGAACCACCAGCCCGAGCCGAACTGAATTTTTGATTTTACAGGGCCTCTCTGGAAGTTTCCGAGCATTGTACCGAGAACATAGTTATCCTTCGGATTTAATGTATAGAGAATTGTCTTTGGAAGAATATCCGCATATTCAAGGCTGTTCATCATTTGGGAAAGCTTTTCTGCAATACAAAGGTCATTGATTGAATCAAAGCCGGTATCAGCACCCAAAAGATTAAACATCTTTGTGTTGTTGTTTCTGAGTGCACCTATATGGAGCTGCATCGTCCAGCCGAGTTTTGTGTAATTCTTTGCACAAAGGGTAATCATTGCAGTTTTGAACACATCAACCTCTTCAGTTGTAAGTGTCTTACCCGACATTCTCTTTTCAAATGCCGATTTAGCATCACCTTCTGCATAAGGAACATATTCAAGAGCATGATCCGAAAGCTTACAGCCGTTTTCGTTAAAGAATAGTATTCTATCCTCCATCCACGACACAAGCTCATCATAGGTCTTTATACCAACGTTATTGATATAATCACAAAATTCCGGCTTTTCTATATTTACAGCCTTATCAGGTCTGAATGTCGGGAGTACCTTAGTTTTAAATCCGCTTTCTTTGAGCTTTTTATGATATCTCAAATCATCTGCCGGGTCATCGGTTGTGCAGATAACTTCAACATTTGAACGCTTGATAAGTGACTGCGACGTAAACTCAGAAGTCTTTAACATCTCGTTACATTTGTCCCAGATTTCCTTTGCCGTTTCAGGCGTGAGCGGTGTATCAATGTCAAAATATCTCTTAAGCTCAAGTGCTGTCCAATGATATATCGGATTACCTATAAGGTAAGGCATAACCTCTGAAAAGCCCTTCCATTTTTCATAGGCATCAGCATTTCCGGTAATAAAGCTTTCATCAATTCCAAATGAACGCATCTGTCTCCATTTGTAATGGTCGCCGCCCAAAAACAGGTTATATGCATCGGAAAAGCCAACATTCTCCGCAATCATCTGTGGAACAAGGTGACAATGGTAGTCAATTATAGGTAAATCCTTCACATAACCATAAAGCTTCTTGGCTGTTTCATTTTGAAGCATAAAGCTGTCGTTAATAATTCCCATATTTATAGTCCCTCCTCATCATAAAATAAAAGCAGCTATGCAGACAAACTGCATAGCCACTAATAATATCTGCAATTATTTAATCATATTTGCAACTTCATCAGCGAAGTTTTCTTCCTTCTTCTCAAGACCTTCACCTGTCTCGAAACGTACGAACTGCTTAACAGTGATATTGCCAACGCTTGCAACGTATTTTGCAACGCTCTCCTTGTTCTCAGCCTTTACGTACTCCTGCTCGAGCAAGCAGATTTCCTTAAATTCCTTAGCAAGACGGCCTTCAATCATCTTCTCGATGATGTTAGCAGGCTTGTTTGCATTCTTAGGATCGTTCTGAAGCTGTGCAACAAGGATACTCTTTTCGTGATCCTTGTAATCCTGCGGGATATCTTCGCTTGACAAGTACTTGGGGTTAAGAGCTGCAACCTGCATTGCAACGTTCTTTAAGCACTCAGCTGTAGCATCATTGTTCTGGGCATCAGCCTCAACAAGAACACCGATTTTACCTGCTGCGTGTGTATAAGATACAACAGCACCTGCAGTTTCGATTCTTGCGAAACGTCTGATATTCATATTCTCGCCGATTTTAGCAATCTTAGCAGTAAGCTCTTCGCCTACAGTTCCTTCACCGCCAACGATGGGAAGCTCTTTAAGTGCTTCAACATCTGCAGGGTTATTCTGAGCAACAGTCTTTGCGATATTGTCAACAAATGTAAGGAACTCATCATTCTTAGCAACGAAGTCTGTCTCTGAGTTAACTTCAACGAGAACACCAACATTACCATCGATATAAGCCTTTACAATACCCTCTGAAGCAATTCTGCCTGCCTTCTTAGCAGCAGTTGCAAGGCCCTTTTCTCTAAGGAATTCTACAGCCTTATCCATATCACCATCAGTCTCGGTAAGAGCCTTTTTACAGTCCATCATACCGCAACCGGTCATTTCTCTCAATGTTTTTACGTCTTGTGCAGAAAATGCCATCTTGAATTTCCTCCTAATTCTTAAAATTATTCTTCTGTTTCTTCAACAGCTGCTTCAACCTCAGCCTCAGCCACGTCTTCAACAGCCATATCTGAACCCTGTCTGCCTTCGATGATAGCGTTAGCCATTGTAGAAGCAATAAGCTTTACTGCACGGATAGCATCATCGTTGCCGGGGATTACGTAATCAACCTCATCAGGGTCACAGTTTGTATCAACTATCGCAACAACGGGGATACCGAGCTTCTTAGCTTCTGCAATAGCAATCTTTTCTTTTCTCGGGTCTACTACGAAGAGTGCGCCGGGGAGCTTCTTCATATCCTTGATACCGCCGAGGTACTTCTCAAGCTTGTCTCTCTGACCCTTGAGCTTAATAACTTCCTTCTTGGGGAGAAGATCAAATGTGCCCTCTTCCTCCATCTTGTTAATCTGCTCTAAGCGCTCAATTCTCTTCTGAATTGTCTTGAAGTTTGTCATCATACCGCCGAGCCATCTTGCGTTTACATAGTACATACCTACACGCTCTGCCTCTTCCTTGATGGAATCCTGTGCCTGCTTCTTTGTACCAACGAAAAGAATTGTCTTTCCTTCAGCAGCTACATCCTTGATGAAGTAGTAAGCTTCCTCTACCTTCTTAACTGTCTTCTGAAGGTCGATGATGTAGATACCGTTTCTCTCTGTGAAAATGTACTCAGCCATTTTCGGGTTCCATCTTCTGGTCTGATGACCAAAGTGTACGCCAGCTTCTAAAAGCTGCTTCATTGAAATTACGTTTGACATTTTAATTTCCTCCTTGTTTTTTTCTTCCTCCATCCCCTTCATTTTGCAAACGGTACCAATTTGGCAACGCCGCCGCAATCCAGGAATGTGTGTAATGCCATACTTTGTTATTATAACACAAAGCACATCGAATTTCAATACTTTTTCACAAATTTTCTATATAAAAAATCAACAAAAAGTATTAAAAAACAATGTGCTTTTACATCAAATTTATTTAAGCTTGTTAATTATAACACCGGTTGCCGGCTTCGGGAATACGCAGATTGAACGCTCCGGCATCTTCTCACCCTCGGTAACGACCGCTCTTATCTGGTCAGCTTTTACCGGATTTGTGCATATCATACACTGATGCGTGCCGCTCTTTAGTTCCTTCATTCCCTTTGTAATGCTCTTTGTGTATGTGATTCGTTCAATATACAAATCCTCTGTAATATTGAATATATCCTCTAATATGAGCTTATTAAGAACCGTTACATCAAGGCCTCTGTAACTGTCCGAGCACTCAGGCAGGAGCTTTTTAAGATATGCTTCGTCCGTAAGCGTGAGACGGTAGAAATAATTCTTTCCCGTATATACTGCAAATCTGTTGAGCTTTCTCGTTGTAGCTATCTGCTTCTTTATCGTATCGACCATATCACCCATTTCGGTATCAACAATGATTTTTTCTATCTTGAAATGATCCTGTGCAGCTGACACGAAAAAGTCCTCACGAAAGCCCTTGGGAAATCTTATAAGGCGGTGGAACGGTGCCTGCATCAAGCCGTCATCATATGCATTTGTAAGAAGCGTCATAATGTAGTTATAATCCTCTTCCCCTGTATGATCAGGATTGTTTTTAGCACACTCATTAGCATAATCCATAGCAATTTCATATCTGTTCTGACCGTCAACAAGGAAAAATGTGTGATTTTCCAAAAGGCCTGTTATATATGCAATTTCCTCAGCATTATCAATTATCCAAAACCTCTGCTCGGTGCCGTCATCGGTCGTGTACACACTGTCAGGCACATTTTCCGACACAAGCTGCATAAAGTTCATTATGTCACGCTCATTTTCAATGTACATACAGTTTATCATACTAAGATTTGCGTGAACTTTCTCCATAAGTTTGGAACGGTCCTGTTTATTCTTAGGCGTTGATTTTTCACAGCTCATTATGTGCCCTTTTTCCATATCACAAAGCTTAAGAGCAACCACAAATCCCTTGTTTGAATATGAAACATGGTTATAAAACAGCTTCTGCTCATACATATATATGGCAGGCTTTTTATCCCTTATTAGTATTTCATTATCAATCCAATCCTTCAGATACTTTTGTGCACGGGTATAGCAATTGTTCACCTCATCATCGTTTTCGTACTTGATACCCTTCATAACTCTTACTATATTGTGCTCGCTTCTTTCGTAAAGCTCGTGTTTTTCATCCTCTTCTATTGAATCATACGGCGGTGCTGTCACCTTTCCGAGACTGTTGACTTTATTTTCATTATATCTGTATCCGCAAAACGGTTTTATTATTGACAATGCTATTCCTCCTCGCTGTATTACATATACTTATATAATACTCTTTTTATCTAAAAGCTTCAATACACAAATTGTAAAAACTTTAATATTTTTTTTCGTATATATGCCTAAAATTCAAAATATCAGGCAAAATAAGACATATCACAACATAAAACAAACAAGTGATAATAAAGAAAAAAAGGAGCTGTTAATATGAATAGCACAAGCTTTATAAAAGGTATGGCTGCAGGGCTTATAATAGGTGCCGCCGCAACAATGATTTATGACCCAGTTTCCGACCGTCAGCGTCACAGACTTATGAAGAAAACAGAAGGCGTTTTTAAAAACATCGGCGGTATAATTGATACTGCAATGGGAATTTTTTCATAAAAATACCGGGGCTGTAGTTTATACCGCCCCGGCCTTTTTATACACTCACAATTCATTTACATCTCAACAATTCAAAAACCTAAATTTATTTCTTTTTAGGAAAATACTCATATTTCACGCAAGCAGTACAACCGCCATTGCGCTTATTCCCTCTTCTCTGCCCTCAAAACCAAGCTTTTCCGTCGTGGTGGCTTTTATATTGAGCCTGTCCTCATCTATGCCCATAGCCTCTGCGGTAATTCTTCTCATTTCGCTGATATAGGGTAGAATTTTGGGTTTTTGTGCGATAATGGTAACATCCGCATTTTCCACCTCATAGCCCTTTTCCCTTATCTTATTCATAACCTCTTTTAATAGTATCACACTTGATATACCTTTGTATCTGTCATCGGTATCGGGGAAATGCTTTCCTATATCACCCATTGCCGCGGCACCTAAAAGTGCGTCAGACAATGCGTGCAATGCAACATCAGCATCGGAATGCCCCAAAAGTCCGAGTGTGTGCGGAATTTTCACGCCGCAAAGAAACAAATCCCTTCCCTCGCACAGTTTATGAACATCATAGCCCTGTCCTATTCTCATTATCTTTCACCCCTTCTTCTTTCAAGCACAAGCTTTGCAATATACATATCCTCGGGAGTTGTAAGCTTGATATTATCATAGCTTCCCTCGGTTATTTTAACCGTCTTTCCCATACATTCCATAAGCATACAGTCATCGGTAACAGTTACGCCCTCACCCATTGCCGCCTCGTGTGCCTCAACTATATCTTCATACCGAAATACCTGCGGTGTCTGAATATTATATACGCACTCTCTGTCGATTGTGCCTTCAATCAAGCCGTTCTCATCGACAGACTTCAATGTATCTTTTGGATGAACACCCGGTGCCGCCGCACCGTACTTTATTGCATCTTCGATTGTTTTTTTTATAATCTCCTCCGTCACAAGTGCTCTTGCTCCGTCGTGAATTGCCACATAATCGCACTCACCCGATGCAAGAAGCCCGAGATATACCGATTCCTGACGCGTTGCACCACCTAAGCAGACTGTAAAATCGATATCAATATCAGCTAAAAGAATACTGCATCTTTCGATATCCTCAAGACCTGTCACAATAACAAGCTTGTCAAAGCATCCGCTGTTTGCCATAGCCTTCACGGTGTGCTTCAAAACAGCCTCACCCTCAAGCTCCATATACACTTTATTCATCCCCGCACCCATGCGGCTACCGCTTCCTGCGGCAACTATCACTCCGTTAATTTTCATATTTTATCCCTTTCCTTATACAAAACAAAAGCAGCAACGTCCGAAAGATATCAATCTCTGCAACGATTGCCGCTTTTTTAATTTCACACAAGCAACTGTTCAACAGTATCCTGCATTATATTTTCAATATCTGCTTTATCCGCAACAGCCGACAAAACAAGCTCACTTATTACTATCTGCTTTGCAGAATTGAGCATCTTTCTCTCACTTGTCGATAAGCCTTTAACGCGGTCTCTTATCATAAGCTCCTTTAAGACCGGAACAACCTGATAAATATCGCCCGACTTAATTTTCAGCATATTGGTGCGTTGTCTTTTATTCCAGTTACTGTCCTCTTCAACAGTTGCATTCCGAAATGCTTCAAGAACTTTTATACCTTCTTCGCGGTCAATAACAAAGCGCACACCGATTTCCTCACAGCTCGCCTCGGGAATCATCACCTTCATATCACCCGTAGGCAGTTTCATAAAATAATAGAGCTGCTTTTTACCAAGAAATTCTCTCTCTTCAATTGATTCTATTATACCCGCACCATGCATCGGATAAACAATCTTATCACCAATCGCATACATATCAGTCAGAACTCCTTTCATTGGTTGCACCTTTATACTCTAATTATACCACTTTAATATCAAAAAGTCAAAAGATTATAAATGCAAAACTCTAACAAAAAAATCACCTGTTTTTTGTAAAAAAGTTCAATATGGTAAAAAATCTGACGTTTTTTAATTAATAATATGCAAAAATCTCACATCAACATAGTCATATGTTGACAGCGGACGGTTTTTAGCAGGGCAGCTGTGTGCCGCAAGAAGTATTGTTTCGGGGGTTCTGTCCCCCACATCCACTATAATCGGCGTATGGTCAAAGCTCGAATCTCTTCCGTAATTTATCTGAACAATGTCGGCAAGCTGTATTTCATCTATTCCGACCTCTCTGGCTTTTGGTCCTACTCCCGTATTGGTGGTTAAAAATCTATAAAATTCATTAACCCCCGTCCAGGCAGGTGCTCTATTGTCAAGGCTTATATAATACCACCCGAGAGTTGGGGTATAGTTCATTGGAAGACCACCGGCATAGAGAACCTGCGATGCAAAATTTGTGCAGTCCCCTCCGAGTTTGTCAAAATTATAAAAGTCGGGATTATATCCGTATGCCCATTTAAGAGCATAATCTCTTGCCGCCTCTCTGTTATAAGGCATAAAAAAATCACTCCCTTAATATCATATACAATAATATAATATTCAAAGAATGATTTTTTGCTACACTATATGTTATAAAGCTTACTGTAAAGACCGCCCTTTTCCATGAGCTCCTGATGCGTGCCGCTCTCTTCAATACCGCTGTCGGTAAGTACAAGTATTTTATCTGCATTTTTTATTGTTGTAAGACGGTGTGCAATAGTAAATACAGTTCTTCCCTTTGCAAGCTCGTCAAGCGATTCCTGAACATATCTCTCGCTTTCATTGTCAAGTGCCGAGGTTGCCTCATCAAGAATAAGCACCGGCGGATTTTTCAAAAACACTCTTGCAATCGAAATTCTCTGTTTCTGCCCACCTGAAAGCTTAACGCCTCTTTCACCAACATAGGTGTCATATCCATCGGGAAGCTTCATTATAAACTCATCCGCTCCGGCTTTTACCGCCGCCGCTTTGATTTCTTCAAAGGATGCTCCCGGCTTACCGTACTCGATATTATCGCGGATTCTTCCCGAGAACATATACACATCCTGCATCACAACGCCTATCTGATTTCTTAATGACTGCATCGTGACATCATTAACATTTACCGAGTCTATTAAAACCTTACCTTCTGTCGCCTCATAAAATCTCGGAATAAGATTGCAAAGCGTTGTCTTTCCGCCGCCTGATGGTCCGACAAGGGCTATGCTCTCCCCGGCATTCGCTTTCAGATTAATATTTTCAAGCACATATGCATCATCATCTTTATACTTAAAGCTTACATTGCGAAATTCTATTTCGCCCTTTACCTCGCCAAGCTCTACCGCTTCCGGTCTGTCAACAATCTCGGGCTCGGTGTCCATAATTTCAAGAAATCGTTCAATTCCCGTCATACCTCTTTGGAACTGCTCGGTAAATTCTACGATGGTTCTTATAGATGTTAAAAGCGTAGAAACATATAAAAGATACGCAACCAAATCCGCCGCATTTATTTTGCCGCCTATTATAAACAATCCGCCTGCCGCAGTGGCTGTTATATACATAAGACCGTTAAAGAAGCGTGTCGTTGACTGAAATGCCGCCATATAGCGGTAGCCTTCCTTTTTCGCATCTAAAAACTCCCTGTTCCCGGCTTCAAACTTTTCCTTTTCTATACCCTCATTTGCAAAGGATTTAACAACCCTGATGCCGAGAAGGCTGTCCTCAACGCTTGCATTGAGTTCGCCCACCTGGTGCCTCTGACGCTTGAACGCATCACGCATCTTATTTCTCCAGCTCATCGAACAGAATACCATTATCGGAACGAGTATGAATATAATTCCTGTAAGCGGGAAATTAATCCTTGAAAGAATTATAAACGACGCCACGAATTTGAGCCCGACAATAAAAAGCTCTTCAGGACCGTGATGTGCAAACTCGGTTATATCGAAAAGGTCGGAGGTTATCCTTCCCATAATCTGTCCTATTTTAGTTGATGAATAGTACGAAAAGGACAGCTTCTGCAGATGTGAAAATAAATCTCTTCGCATATCCGTTTCAATTCTCGCACCCATAATATGCCCGGTATTTGCCATATAATAGTTTGCGGCGGTATCAATTACCCTTAAAACAAGATATATTCCGCTCACCGCCATAACAGCCTTAACCGTCAGCGATGCCGCATCGTACATAGCCGCATTTGTTATAAAACGCGCTATCATCGGAAACACAATTTCACAAACGGTAGTCAATGCCGCACATAAAAGGTCGAGAATCAGTATACCCTTGTATCTTCCAAAATACGGCAGAAAGCGTTTTAGAAGATATATAACAGGCATTTTGTCAGTTTTATTCATTTCACTTCTCTCCTTTTTATCTCTTCCGGCTCATACTCCTGAAGCGGTGCTAAAAATCCGTTGTTTTTAAGCTCATTTTCTATAATTTGCAAGGTGTTTTCATCCTCAGCCGATACGGTATGATAATGGTAGCCTGACGTTACATTCATAAGTAAGCTTGATTTTCCCGACTTAATGTTTTCAAGAAATCTTTCCACATCAAGCCTTGATTTTATACCGAGATTTGCCGAAACCTTATTGTAGCACTTATGGTATATAAACACATCCTCAACACAGCCGCCGAGATCAACAATTAGATTCAGTTCCTTTTGTACCTCATCCTCTGTATGAATTATCTTGAATACCTTTTTCACATACTGCTTTTTATCTATCACATAGCCTCTTGAAAGTGCAGAAATCGGAAAACCGTTACTCTTTAAAATTGCAATATCCTTAACTATTATCTGCCTGCTTACTCCAAATTCTTCCGACAGCATCTTTGCAGGCACGGGTGCATCCGATTTCATCAGTCTTTCAACTATTCCCTCTCTCCTGATATCACCCTTCATAACACGCCTCCTTCCTTTTGAAAATCAGACTTATTCCGCTTATATTGCGTGAAGGTTTTTCAGCGAAAGGTCAAGAATAGGCGATGAGTGCGTAAGCGCACCGCTCGAAATATAGTCAACTCCAAGGTCGGTAAGTGCCGCTATATTCTCCTTTGTGACATTACCCGAAACCTCAACCTCTGCTCTTTTTGCAATAACCTCCATAGCCTCTTTAATCTCTGCGTGCGACATATTATCAAGCATGATAATATCAGCACCCGCTTCAACTGCTTCCTTTACCATATCAAGGTTTTCAACCTCAACCTCAATCTTTCTCACAAACGGTGCATATGCCTTTGCCATTTCAACAGCCTTTTTTACAGATCCTGCCGCTCCTATGTGATTGTCTTTTAAAAGCACTCCGTCGGACAGATTGTATCTGTGATTACATCCTCCGCCGCATCTTACGGCATACTTTTCAAATATACGGTTATTGGGCGTGGTTTTTCTTGTGTCTAAAAGCGTTGTTCCCGTTCCCTCTAAAAGAGACGCAACCTTTCTTGTGTAGGTTGCAACTCCGCTCATTCTTTGCAGGTAATTAAGTGCGGTTCTCTCACCTGATAAAAGCACCCTTATATCGCCTTTTATTTTTGCAATCAGCTCTCCCTTTTTAATCTCGTCGCCATCTTCTTTATAGAATTCTACCTCGGTTTTTTCATCAATAAGAGTGAATACTCTTTCAAAAACCTGACTTCCGCAAAGAACACCATCCTCCTTGCAAATCAAATCAACCTCGCCCGCCTGTGCTTTGGGCATAACGCTGTTTGTAGAAACATCTTCACTTGTGATGTCCTCATCAAGTGCTCCCATAATAAGGGGGTCTACCTTCAATTTAAGTGTTGCGTTGTCAAACATATTATATCAATTCCTTTCTGTACCCTTTCGGGCAAATTATTTACATATTTTATTAGTTTTCCTTGTCTGCCTTTTCCATTTCGGCAATAACAAGATGCTTGTATTCTTCCCAAAGGCTCTTTATGTCGCTGTATTCTGACATATCCACCTCCGGCAAAGGCTTGCGCATCAATGGCTTGTCCGTAATATCCTTGGCGGCTCGCTTTGCGAATACGAGGCTCTCAAGCAGTGAATTACTTGCAAGTCTGTTTCTGCCATGAACTCCGTTGCACGCAGTTTCACCCACAGCATACAGCCCGTCCATTGAGGTTTTGCTCTCTAAATTAACCTTGATACCACCCATAAAGTAGTGCTGTGCCGGAACAACCGGAATACATTCATTTAAAACGTCATAGTTCTTTTCCCGGCAATGCCCTACAATGTTCGGAAAATGCCACATAAGCTCTTCTTCGCCTATCGGCCTTAAATCCTCCCAGACAAATTCGGAAGAATCATTTCTCATCTGTTCCATAATTGCTTTGGAAAGCAAATCCCTCGGCAAAAGCTCGTCTGCAAATCGCTCCATATTCTTATTGTACAGCTTTGCACCTTCGCCTCTCACCGACTCGGATATAAGAAAGCTCCGCTCCGACTCGTCGTCGTTGTATAGAGTTGTCGGATGAATTTGTATGTAGTTAATATTTTGAAGCTCCACCCCATGCTTGATGGCAATTGCAAGTGCATCGCCTGTAAGGTGCTTGAAATTTGTCGAGTGCTTAAAAAGTCCTCCGACGCCACCCGTTGCAAGCACCGTATACTCGCACGATACCAATTTAATCTCGCCTGCCGAATCAAGCACAACCGCTCCGACGCAAGATGAATCTTTTACAATAATATCAATAAGCGTTGTATGCTCAAGTATTGTAATATTCTCACGTTTTTCAGCTTCGGCAAGAAGCTTTGAGGTTATCTCCTTTCCTGTAATATCCTTGTGGAAAAGAATTCTTTTTTGCGAGTGTGCACCTTCTTTGGTGTAATTGAAGCTTCCGTCAGGATTTTTCGCAAACCGAGCGCCAAAGCTCTCAAGGTCGGCTATAACCTCACGTGATGAATTTATCATCACCTCAACACTCTCTCTGTTGTTTTCATAATGTCCCGCCCTTAACGTGTCCTCAAAGAAAGCGTCAAAATCCTCATCATCTCTTAAAACGCATATACCGCCCTGCGCAAGATATGAGTCACTGCTTTCTTTATCTGATTTTGTTATAACGGTTATTTGTTTGTCAGGTGGAAGATTGAGTGCACAGTATAGCCCGGCACAGCCACTTCCGACTATAAGTATGTCTGTATTCATATCCTTAATCATCAAATCCTTTCCGATGTTCTTTTTCTGTTGTTAACCCCGATTAGCATCCTCTTCAAGTGCCTCAGTATAAAAGCTGACAGTTTTGAAGCCGTCGTTGCATGAAATCATAGCAGACTTAGGATTTTTCATCATATCGTGCCATTATTACTACAGTTATTCTGCATTTTTTCATATGATGATTTTCCTTCAGTTATTTAATCTCATAACACAAAAAAACACAAGCAATTTATCTTTCTCTTGTCAGGAAGTTCGCAATAACCTCATCACAACATTTGATAATTTTCACCCAATCAAAAGCCTCGCACTTTTTAGTAAAGTAAAATTTTTTACTTTTTCGGCTCTCTTTTATACCTTTATTATAAAATTCATGTTCAGGATAAAAATATACCGTCAATTCATCATTTTCTTCACTATAATTAAATTCTAAATTCGGCTCCATCGGGAACCATTCAGAAGTCTTTTTATTATGGGACATTTCTTCAGCCCACAATTTCAACTTTGCAAACTCATCGATACGAACAGACGCATCTTCTCCCTCAACACTCCTACCATTTACACAAATCTTACCATAAAGCATAAGCCAATCCTCAGGAGCATTTTCGCTTTCGTATCCGGTAACTCTTAATTCAATATAATCCTTTTCATTTTCAAGTCTTAAAGTATTCATAATATGCACTTCCTTTCGTTAATAATTTTCGAGATTCTTTTCTGTAAACACCGTATAATCTATATACCACCTGCCAAATAAACAATTAATAATGAATGATGAATAATTGTGTTCAAAAATCGCTTTGCCATTTTTTATTTCAACTGCAGAGCATATGTCACTTAATTATTCTTTATTTATTTTTCACCATTAATTGATTTCATCTTTGATGAAATTTTTATATGCGGGACAGACGGTTTAGATGCAAACCTTTTTGACGACAGTTCGTGTTAAGTTAAGACTCAAAAATATTTTTAATGGTGGTGATGGTGATGATGTCCGCAAGCTTCGTTGTGCTCTACATGACAATGCTCATAATGACAATGTTCACCTGATTTTTCAAGTTCTAAAGTAACATGCACAATATTGAATTCTTCAAGTTCTTTTCTTGCCTTTTCTTTAATTTCGCCACTTTCATCATCTGCAACTATATGCAATGTTGCATAATGTTTGTATCCGTCTATACTCCACACGTGAATATGATGAACGTCCAAAACACCATCTATTTCGCATAAATGATGCTTTATTTCTTCTATTTTTATGTTTGCGGGTATTTTTTCAAGAAACAGATTTTCTATATTTTTTAAATTCTTTATTGCATTTATAAATATAAACACAGAAACACCAATTGAGATAATCGGGTCAATAATTGAAAAATTAGTAAATTTCATAACAAGTGCACCGATTAAAACAACAATCCAGCCAAGTACATCTTCAAGCATATGAAGGTTAACGGCTTTCTGATTGAGTGAGTGTCCGTCTTTTGTAAGTATTGCAGCAAAAAGATTAACACTCACACCGATTATTGCAAATAAAATCATTCCGCTATAATCAATTTCAACGGGATTGAATATTCTCAACACAGCATTATATACAACTGCAACTGAGCCACAAAGTAAAATTACAGTTGTAATTAAACTTCCGATAACAGAAAATCTTGTGTAACCGTATGTATAAATCCCATCAGGTTCTTTTTTACTTTTTCTTTCTAAAAAATAAGAAAGACCAATGCTTGCCGCATCCCCGATATCATGTACCGCATCAGAAATAATCGCTACACTTCCTGTAATGGTTCCTCCGATAAACTCAAAAATCGAAAATATCAAATTTAAAATAAATGCAGCTAAAATATTCTTCTCTGTTTTCATATATCTTACTCCTTTTCAGCACTTTCTAGTTTAAGCTCGTGTCAAGTTAAAACAAAAAAATTATTTGTCAATATAATCTTCTAATCTTTCACTATACGGAAAAGATTCCATGAAGGAATCTACTATTTCTTTTTCCTCACTTAAAACCAATGTTAATGCACTGTCCCATAGCACAATTTCTATCTTTGATAAAGGATGTTGAAGTGTTAATGGTTTTTTCCAGAAACCTGTATATCCATCTGCATAAGGCAAATCATATTTTAAAACATCAGATAATTCAACACTTTTATCAAATCCTGACAATACAGCCCATATCCATTGAAAATCTTCCTGATTGACCATTTCGGTTAATTCTTCACCCGATAACCAACAATATTCTTTGTTTAATAATTCTTTAATTTTTTGATTATTAGGATAACATTCACAATCTGTTATTAACCAGTTGTATTCTTTTTGCTTGTTACCAATCGCATCAAATACTTTTTTCAAATATGTATAATACTTTTCGCCTTTTTCGTTAATTGCTCCATAAACCACTTAATCACTTCCTTTCTACAACATTCGACATTCTTTACTATGCGGGAAAGACGGTTTAGATGCAAGTCCTTTTTAGTGGTAGTTCGTGTTGAGTTAAGAACAAAAAAATTATTGTTTCTGTCCAGTTATCAAAACACCCCTTGACTTGAAAAATTCAATTACTCTTTCATCGTATTCAGTCCAAAAAAGCATGTTATCTTTGTGATTAAAATAAAAATCAAGATCGCCATAATCATTATTACACATTTTAATATTTTTGTTATTTAAATATAAAATTTTATAATGATAATTACCTTTTAAATCCTTTACTCCTATATTATGGTAAGAAGAATCAAATCGATTATATCCCAGACAAATTTGAGTTGTAACAATATGTATTCTGGCAATATCATTTATGTTATAAAATCTCTTTCTTACCCTTTTATAGCACAAGGTGTCATGATCTATATACAAACCCTCTCTCATGTACAACATTATAATAAACAAATATATTGCCATAATAACAGTTATAATTATCAATGAACGACTAATGTTGTTACTCTTAATTCCAACTGCCATTATAATTATGTCGACAAAAACCATAATACAAAAGAGTACTTTTTTAATATACGTATCTGATTTTATAAACATCTTCAATCTCCTTACCTCCTTTCAACAACTTTCGACAATCTTTATATGCTCATATCAAATCAAGAGCAAAAACTAATCCTCTTTTTCTTCAATAAAAATATATATGCTCCGAGTGATACGATGCTGTCAAATGCCATTCCGAGTCCAAACAGCCAGGCAATCCCCGAAAGTGTCGGAACCCAAACCTTTGCAAGATACAAAATAAACGCAACTCCATAATATATACTGTTTGTTATAACAGATTCAAAAAGCATATAGTTTGTTTTTCCCAGTCCATAAAATGTAGCATCAAAAATATTTTGAAATGCATACAATACATAAAAACCGACCAAAATCATAGTAAGTTGATAAAGTTTGTCCACATCCTCAAATAAAAGTATATTAGCCATAAAAGGCTTCCATAATGGAATTGTAATAAACCAAAACAAACAAATCACAGTCGTTATGACAAAATATCCGGGAGTTTTATTTTTAATCGCATTCACATCTGTTGCAACATCTTTTTTTATGTATTCAGATAACTGAATCACAGGTAATAACAACCATCCCCATATAAAACTGTTAGCCACCCAATATGTCCCCTGTTCATTTACAACATTGATCATACGGGAAACCATAACGACATAAGCTACATTTCTTACAAATGATTCTAATCCTGAAATTCCTCCGACTTTTAAAAACTCTTTCATCCACGAAAACGATAGTTTTTGCTTTTGCGAAAATACAACATCTTCTTTATAAAGCAAAATCAAACCTATTCCAAACACTATAATATTTACCATAATATTTGATATTGCAATTCCGTTTACACCAAGCTTTAAAGAACACTCAAGCGAAGACACCAATAAAACATCAAATACACAACACAAAAACAATCGTATAAATGTTAGTATATACATATATCGCACTTTATTCAATGTAACTAACACTACAAGTACGAAATCTGCAAGAACTGAAAATATTAATGCTATACTCTCTATTCTAATGTATACAACAGATTGTGTTAATATATCTTTATTTACAGACATAACCAAAAGTAATGGCTCTGCAAACATCATAATCAGTAGTGCCAACACAAAATATATACCAAAAGTAACTAAAACACCACTTTTAAAACAATTGTTTAACTCATTTTTATCATTTACAGCTTTTCCCAGGAAATAAAATAGCGGTAATATTATTGATTCATTTATAATTTCATATAATAAGCTCACCCACGAGAGTTGTCCTGCAATAGAAAAAGAATATTCTGACGGTAGTTGTCCCAAAAGGAAAACTCTCAAAGTTGTATATATAGTCGGGATAGAGCCTATTATCAATAATGTTATAATAAGTCTATAGTCTATTAACATTAACGATTTCTTAATTTTAACAATCATTTACACCCTCCGGTAGATACATCACCTATTATATATCATCCGCCAAAACCTTACGCTTTTTCCATATTCCGCTCACGAAATATATAAGCGACGGAATTGCATAGCCGTACGGTGCGAGTGCATAGCCGAGCACAAAGCCGTAAAAGCCGAAGCCGAGATATATTCCGAAAAGCCAGCTTAATCCTATTCTGAGTGCTACACCGTCGAGGATTGAGAGCACCATACCAAACTTAACATTACCGATTCCCTGCACAAATGCACCACTTCCGCGCATAACGGCAAACGGAATAAACATCCACACAATCGCCCTGATAAAGGTGCCGGAGAGTCCGTGCACATTAACGTCATCAGAAAACAGCATAAACAATTCCTTTCCGAAGCATATGTACAACGTGAGGAAAAACACTGTAAATGCTCCTGAGAAAACCCACGCCCAATGCACTACCTTTTCTGCACGTTTAATTTTCTTTGCGGCGATATTCTGGCTTATCATCGGAAGTGCCGCATACTGAATTCCCATTGAAATCTTATTCATAATATCATCAATTCGAACACCTACACCGAAGGTTGCAGATTCTACAACGCCGAGTGAATTTATCATTGAATTTACGTACAGCATAGAAACATTGATAAATCCTGACTGAATTGCCATCGGTGTACCGAGATTCAAAATCATTTTCACGTATTTCATAACCGGCTTAAAGCTCGAAAGCTTAAAGTCAAAGCCGAAATCTTTTTTGTTTTTGTAAAGATAGTAAATCGAGAACAAGAATGATGCCGCCTGACCGATTATTGTTGCCCACGCCGCACCTGCAACGCCCCAGTTCAATATTCCTGTAAAAAGAATATCAAGCACAAGGTTGACAACAGAAGCAATAGCAATAAAAAGGAGCGGTCTTTTCGAATCTCCCATTCCTCTTAAAATCGCCGACACCATATTATATCCCGCCGTAAATATCATACCGAGTCCGCATATAACAAGATAGCTGTCCGACATATCAACCGACTCGGGCGGAATATTCATAACGTCGATTACAATATTCTTTGTTGAGAGAATAATGACCGAAAATAGGAGTCCCATAGCAAGAATAACGGTAAAAAGAGTACCGATAATGCTGTTGGTTTGCTTTTTCTTATCAGCACCTATAGCCTGCGCAATCAGCACTTGTCCGCCGTTGGCAAAACCGAGACAAACCATCGTTGCAAAATTAAGTATAGAGCTTGACTGCGAAACAGCAGAAAGCCCCGCCGTGCCGACATATTTTCCAACGATTATCATATCAATCGTAGAATACAATACCTGCAATGCATTCGAAAGCATAAAAGGTATCATAAGCGTAAAAAGTTGCTTCGATATGCTTCCCGTTGTAAAATCCTTGGTGAGTTTTGTTGTTTTCATTTGTTAATCAGTTCCTTTAGTATATTTATTTTATAGTTTAGACCCGTTTATAAATCCAGTATAATCCGGATGTCAATCTTTTTAGTAATTGCAACACATAAGGTTTAGATGCAACCTTTTTTCGTGGTACAATGGACAGAAAATATATTAATTTTCATCCTCACTTTGAGCAAGCATCTTAACGGCTTTATCAAAATCACTTTCCAATTGTTTCATTTCTCTTGTCCGATATACTTCAAATTCTTTTTCTGCTTTTTCTATGGCCTGTTTATGCGATATATTCCCTTTACCTTCAAGTAATTTTCTTTTATTTGAAACAATCTGATTGTCAAGTGCATCTATCCAATCCTGCATAGACATAGAGATTTGTTCTAATGCCTGAAATTCAGCAAAATCAAGAAATTGAGAAACAAGTAAATTCAATCTCTGCAATTCAATTTTCGAAAGATAATTTTTTGCAATTTTAACATCATCTTTGGTTATATAATTGCCTTTAAAATTAGTCATTCCTACGAGCGGTTTTTCATTATCTACGCGTTCATAAATTACTTCTGCTGCCGTATGCTCGTGTACCGCAAAATGCAATTTATTTTGAACTGTGGCAAAGAAGTTTTTGGTCAAATCCGAACGAGGATCATAATCTGTTGCAGTAGCATAAATATCTGTAACCTGTTGATAAAAATTTCTTTCAGAAGCGCGAATGTCACGAATACGCTGCAATAATTCCCTGAAATATCTTGAGCCGCCTTGTTTTAACCGCTCGTCATCCATCGCAAAGCCTTTTTGAATATATTCATGCAGTCTTTCTGTCGCCCAACGTCTGAAACGAGTTGCCACCTGCGACTGAACCCTATATCCCAATGCAATAATCATATCCAGATTATAGTGAGAAACATTATAATTCTTTCCATCAGAAGCAGTTGTTCGGAATTTCCGAACAACTGAATTTTCGTCAAGCTCTCCGTCTGATAATATATTTTTTATATGCTCACTTATATTCGATTTACTTGTTTGATAAAGCTCTGTAATTTGTGCTTGAGTAAGCCATAAATCTTCATCAGAAAAGCGAACAGAAACTCTTGTTATTCCATTTTCATCCTGATAGATAACTACGTTATTGCCACTCACTAAATATCCCTCATTTCCTAATTTTAGTACATTCCCCATTTTTCACTTCGATATAATTCGACGAACTAATACCATTTATGCTCGTGTTATATTAGAAACAAATTTTTTTAAGGCTTCCCCTCAAGGGGAAGGCTTTCTTTTTTCAACATAATTCGACACACATATAAGGACTGTATAATCTATATATACCAATCTTTTTTACAAGATTTAGTGTTAAGTCATAATCAAAAAATAACTCCTTCAAGAAGTAGCTATATAAAATTTATTTATAGCATATGAATCACATTTTTCGAATTCATCTTTTATGTTTTCATTATACCACAAAGCATTACACATTTCAATACATATGTAAACTTTTTGTGTAAACTTTTTTAGGAAATATTTTTATTTACTTATAGAAAAAAATGTGGTATTATGATATTATATAAAATAAGAGGTGAAAATTTTATGAGAAAATCAGGTATATTAATGCACATTTCTTCTCTCCCGTCACCTTACGGAATCGGGAGTATGGGAAAGGATGCGTATGATTTTATAGACTTTTTGAAAAAATCCGGGCAGAGATGGTGGCAGGTTTTACCGGTGTGTCCGACAAGCTATGCCGATTCTCCCTATCAAAGTAATTCCGCTTTTGCGGGAAATCCTTACTTTATAGACCTTGACACACTTTGCGAGGAAGGGCTTCTTGTTAAAGAAGAAATTGAAAATTACTATTTCGGCGATGACGAAACAAAAATCGACTACAAGCTTATGTTCGATTATCGCTATCCGATTCTTCGCACCGCATTTTCGCGTTTTGAGAAAAATGACAGCTACTACTCTTTTGAGCAAGAAAACAGCTTCTGGCTTGAGGATTATGCACTTTTTATGTCTATAAAGGAACACCACCATTACAGATGTTGGCTTTATTGGGATGAGGATATAAGAAGAGCCGAGCCCGAGGCGGTTGAACGCTACAGACAAATGCTCTCCCGCAACATAGAATTTTACAAATTCCTTCAGTTCAAGTTCTATGAGCAATGGGAAAAGCTCAAGCGTTATGCAAACGAAAACAACATTGGAATTATCGGAGATATGCCGATTTACGTTGCACTCGATTCTGCAGAGGTATGGCGTACTCCCGAATTTTTTGAGATTGACGGGGAAAAGCTTCCCATACGTGTTGCGGGCTGTCCGCCCGATGCATTTTCCGATAAAGGTCAGCTTTGGGGCAACCCGCTCTACAACTGGAACAAAATGCGAGAAACAGGCTTCAGGTGGTGGATAGAGCGTATACAAATGAGCTTCAAGCTTTTTGACAAGGTTAGAATTGACCATTTCAGAGGTTTTGAATCATATTATGCCATTCCCTACGGAAGTGAGGACGCAACGGTCGGTACGTGGGAAAAGGGACCGGGAATTGACCTTTTCAATGCAGTAAAATATGCTCTCGGAGATGTTGACATAATCGCCGAGGATTTAGGCTATTTAACTCCCGAGGTACATAAGCTTCTTGCAGACACAGGCTACCCCGGAATGAGAGTTCTGCAGTTTGCATTTAATCCCTATGAGGACAATATGTATCTCCCCCACAACTTAAAGCCTAATTGTGTAGCATACACCGGTACGCACGACAATGACACATTCGCCGGTTGGTATTCGGCAACACGAGGAGCCGAAAGGGAATTTATCAACAGCTATCTCGGCATTAACAACAATAAAAAAGCCGCCGCAGATGCCGGAATAAGAGTTCTGATGGCAAGCTGTGCGGACCTTGCTGTAATACCCATTCAGGATTATTTAAGATGCTCAAGCGAGAGCCGTATGAACATACCGTCGACAATCGGCGGCAACTGGATGTATCGAATAAAAAAGGATGAATTATCAGATGAGCTTTGCGAAAGGATTTTAAAAATCACCGAAACTTTCAGACGAAGAGCGTAAAAAATAAAGAGAGGCAATAAGCATTTAAGCTTTTGTCTCTCTTACTTTTTTGACTCGGGGTAGCGGGAATTACTTCTTTAATGTGAAAAAATATTTCAGCTTGCCTTTTTTTTCGCACTTATCATGCGCTCATACTCGAGTGCTGCTTCGACCAGTGCAGGGTCGGACAAATTATCGGGGTAATATTTTGCAACCAGTTCTTCAAATGTTTTCTCCGTCATTGTTTTGTTTCCTATACATAACATAGCATCCACTCCTTTGCGATACCGCTCCCTTTATCTGCTCTAATTTTACCGCACCATACGGCACAAGTCAATAAGGTTTTACAAAATTCTGCGGCAATCGCAAGACAGAAACTAACAACATTCGACAAATAATATTACAATTCCAAAACAGCCCGAATTTTTCGACATTATAGCGTTTTTTCAGCCCTTTTAGAAAGCGACACCAATCCCACTATACCGACAATAATTCCGACAGCCGCCACAATCTGCGATATTCCGACAACGCCCTCAACAGCATAGAGTATATACTGCGTTTGTCGCATACCTTCAAGCATAAGCCTGCCGAGACTGTACCATAAAACATAGAAGAAAAATATTCTTCCGTTAATCTTATTTTTATCGCCAAAAACAACTACTATCAGAAGTCCTAACAAATTCCAGAAGCTTTCATACAAAAACAGCGGATGTACGGCAGGTGCACCGTTTATAGACATCCCCCACAAAAGAGCAGTCTCTCTTCCGTACACTTCAGCATTTACAAAGTTACCCCATCTGCCTATACTCTGACCGATAAAAAGCCCCTGACAGCACAAATCAAATATCAACAACACATCAAGCTCTTTTTTTCTGCAGTATACATATGCAGTTATCACAGCGGCAATTATTCCGCCGTAAATTGCAAGTCCGCCTTCCCATATCTTGAACACATTCAGCACACTGCCTTTTACCGATTCAAAATCGAATATCACATAATATAGCCTCGCACCAATTATGCCAAACACAAGTCCGTAGAGTGCAATATCCCATATTGCATCGGGATTTACACCGCGCTTTTTTGCTCTGTAAGCAACAAATGTACTTCCAAGCAGAAAGCCTGTGAGAATAATAAGTGCATACCAAAATATGTCCTTGCCAAGAATGGTGAATGCCACACGGTTTACATTAAATTCCAAGCCAAGACCCGGAAATGAAATAATATTTGTCATAACTTTCTCCATTAAATCCTTTTCGCAATACCAAGTCTGAAATAAAATCGCTCACAGCGCTGCTTGGCAACAAGTGGTGCTGTATATTGATACCGCCCCGAGCTGCTAAGTAATACTGTGGGCGATTTTATTCAGAATTATATTCCCTTCATAGTAAGCGAAATCCTGTTCTTTTTAACATCCACATCAAGGATTTTAACCTGAACCACATCACCAACACTAAGTACTTCAAGCGGATGCTTTATAAATTTATCGCAAATCTGCGAAATATGCACAAGTCCGTCCTGATGCACGCCGATATCAACGAAAGCACCGAAATCAATTACATTTCTTACTGTTCCCGTCATAATCATATCAGGCTTTAACTGCGTTATATCCATAATCTCCGACTGCATAACAGGCTCGGGTAAATCCTCTCTCGGGTCTCTACCTCGTTTTTTGAGTGCATCGGCAATATCAACAAGCGTCGGAACGCCGACTCCAAGCTCTTCGGCAAGAGATTCCTTCCCTGCCGCATCAAGCTTTTTAGAGATTTCATCAAGCTTTCCGCCTCTTACGTCGTCCTCACTATAGCCAAGCTTTTTGATAAGCCCCGATGCCGCCTTATAGCTTTCGGGATGCACAGATGTATTGTCTAAAAGCTCGTCTCCGTCGGTAATTCTCAAAAATCCCGCACACTGCAAAAATGCCTTTTGTCCGAGCTTTGCAACCTTCAAAAGCTCTTTTCTGTTTTTGAACTTGCCGTTTTCCTCTCTGTATACAGTAATATTCTTTGCAACAGCAGAATTAATTCCTGCAACATATGACAAAAGTGAGCTTGATGCAGTATTAAGGTCAACACCTACGCTATTAACACAATCCTCAACAACACCGCCCAAGGCTTCACCAAGCAGCTTCTGGTTCATATCGTGCTGATACTGTCCCACACCGATTGCCTTCGGGTCAATCTTAACAAGCTCTGCAAGCGGGTCCTGAATTCTTCTTGCGATTGAAACCGCACTACGAAGCGATACGTCAAAATCAGGAAATTCCTCTGCCGCAAGCGGGGATGCCGAATATACCGAAGCACCCGCCTCGCTTACAACCATATAATAAAGCTCTATACCCATTTCTGCAATAAGCTCTGATACAACCTTCTCGGTTTCCTTCGATGCAGTACCGTTTCCGATTGAAATAAGATTTACACCGTGCTTATTAACAAGATTTTTAAGTATGTCCTTTGCCTTTTCTCTGTCGTGGTTAGGCAATGTACAATATACAATACCGGTATCACACACCTTACCCGTATCGTCGACAACCGCAACCTTACATCCCGTTCTGTAGCCCGGGTCAAGACCGAGCACTGTTCTACCCTTAACAGGCGGCTGCAGCAAGAGACCTGTAAGATTTTTTGAAAATACCTTTATAGCCTCATCGCCCGCTTTTTCGGTAAGCATATTTCTGATTTCCGTTTCTATTGACGGTGCGATAAGACGCTTATAGCCGTCATCTATTGCCGCTTCAACATACTTTGCCGCATCAGATGGCGTTTTCTTTATAAGCTTTCTTTTAAGATAGGATGTACAAAGCCCTTCCTCCATATCAAGCTTAACAGATAAAAACCCTTCCTTTTCACCGCGGTTTATTGCAAGAACTCTGTGGTTTGCAATCTTTATGGCACTTTCGGAAAATTCATAATAATTTCTGTAAACGCTGTCCTCCTCCTTTGCCGCACGTGTAACTACAACGGCATTATGGAGTGTCAATTCTCTTAACATTCTCCTTGCACCTGCATTGTCGGAAATCATTTCCGCAATTATATCACAAGCACCTGCTATTGCATCATCAACACTTTCTACGCCCTTTTCAGCGTCAATAAAGCCTTCTGCAAGAGCTGTTATATCGTCATCGGGATTTTGTGCAATAATTGTCATTGCAAGCGGTTCAAGTCCCTTTTCCTTCGCAATGGTCGCCCTTGTTCTTCTCTTCGGACGGTATGGGCGGTATATATCCTCAAGCTCTGTCTGCGTTTTTGCGTTTTCAATCTCCTCTTTGAGCTTATCGGTAAGCTTACCCTGCTCATCGATAAGACGCATTATATCACTTCTTTTTTCCTCTAAAGCACGAAGCGCATTGAGTCTTGTATATAAATCTCTTAAAATATCATCAGACAAAGAACCCGTCTTTTCCTTTCTGTAACGTGCAATAAAAGGAATGGTGTTTCCCTCATCAATCATTGCAACGGTATTCTCCACCTGATACGCCTCAAGCGAAAACTCCTCCTGCAGTATACGGCAAATGTTGTCCATCTCTGAATCTTCTCCTTGTTCTTTAAAATAGCATATACAGTCATTATACACTTTTTTCCACGATTAGACAATAGTAAAATCGCAATTTTTTATTTTTTTATTGTTTATAAAGTATTATTCCGATTTACGCATTGTAGCTTGTTGCAAAATAAATATGCAATACAATCCATTTAGTGGCGCCTGTCCTGTTTTGAGGCAAAAAAACTGTTTTTCTGCCTCAAAAGACTAAAAAAGTCTGTCAGGAGCCGTACCCAAATGGCTCATATTGCATATCGATATCATTTTGCTATAGTCCCTTTCGGACCATGTACGACATTATACTCCCGCTCTTTTAAGCTTTCCGTAGTCTGCCGTATAGCAAAGTTCCTGTTCTATTCTTAACAGTCTGTTATATTTTGCCGTCCTTTCGCCCCTTGCGGGTGCACCGCATTTGATTTGTCCGGCACCGAGTGCAACAGAAATATCTGCAATTGTCGTATCCTCCGTCTCTCCGCTTCTATGAGATATAACCGCAGTATATCCCGAGTTCATCGCAAGAGTTGCCGCTTCTATTGCTTCTGTAAGAGTTCCTATCTGGTTTACCTTCACCAGAATCGAATTCGCCGCTCCCATTTCTATACCCTTTGACAGTCTTTTTGTATTTGTTACAAACAAATCGTCTCCTACAAGCTGAACCTTATCACCAAGCCTCTTTGTCAGCTTGCACCAGCCTTCCCAGTCCTCCTCCGAAAGCGGGTCCTCAACCGATATTATAGGATACCTTTCGCACAGGTCGCACCAATATTCTATCATTTCATCGGTTGTTTTAGCGATATTGGATTTAGGAAGAAGATATCCGCCCTCGTGCGATATCCATTCGGAGCTTGCCGCATCAATTGCAAGCATAAAATCGTGCTTCATTCTGTAGCCTGCTTTTTCAACGGCTGAAATTATAAGCTCAATTGCTTTTTCATCCCCCGAAAGATTAGGCGCAAATCCGCCCTCATCTCCAACAGAAGTGGCACCTCCCGACTTATTGATAAGACTCTTTAGTGCACTGTAAACCTCACAGCACATCATAAGAGCCTCCTTAAAGCTCTTTGCGCCTATCGGCATAATCATAAATTCCTGTATATCAATATTATTGTTTGCGTGTGCACCGCCGTTTAGTATATTCATCATCGGAACAGGCAGCGTATGAGCATTTACTCCTCCTATATATCTGTAAAAACTGATACCGAGACTGTCTGCGGCAGCGTGTGCGCTGGCAAGAGATACTGCGAGCAACGCATTTGCGCCAAGTCTTTCCTTATTAGGAGTACCGTCAAGCTTTAAAAGCTTCTTATCTATAGCTATCTGGTCAAACACATCCATTCCTATAAGACATTCACAAATTTCAGTATTAATTCCTTCTACTGCCTGTTGCACGCCCTTGCCGCAAAATCTTTGCTTCTCTCCATCTCTTTTTTCAACAGCTTCAAATGCACCACATGATGCGCCCGACGGTACTATAGCCCTGCCGAAGCCTATTTGTGTATGAACCTCCGCCTCAACCGTCGGCACACCTCTTGAGTCAATTACCTCTCTCGCAAATACATCTGTAATTTCTACGCCTGACATAAAAAACCTCCTTAAATTTTATAAAACTATTAATTCCCACTTTATAAAAAATTATTAAGAAAATAAGTCTGTTTCGTTCCTGTTTTGCATATATTTGATTTTATTGGGAAAAACTTTCTTGTAGACAGGGTACTTAACCACCAAAGAAAGGATGATATTTATGAAAAGAAAAAGAATTAAGGTTATGTCTGTTTTAATGAGTATAATACTTTTAATTCAGCCTCAGGCATATGCACTGTCAAAAAGAGGGTCCACAGGCAGTGAGGTCAGAAAAATCCAGGAAAAGCTTATAAACTGGGGATATATGACAGGTAGCGTTGATGGTGTATACGGTGCGAAAACGGAAGCCGCAGTAAAACGCTTTCAGCAGAAAAACGGTCTTACTCCCGACGGAGTTGCAGGCTCTGCAACACTTGTAAAAATGGGAATTACGTCTAATACAACCCAGGGTGCAAGTAACAACAATATACGCCTTTTAGCGATGCTTATAAACGGCGAAGCACGAGGAGAAACCTATGAAGGACAGGTTGCTGTCGGGGCTGTGGTTTTAAACAGAGTAAGACATTCCTCCTTCCCTAACTCGATTGCAGGTGTAATATATCAAAAGGGTGCATTTACCGCAGTCGATGACGGTCAGATAAATATGTCACCGTCAGACTCATGCGTTAAAGCCGCAAGAGATGCTATGAACGGATGGGATCCGTCGGGCGGTGCAATTTATTACTATAACCCCGTAACTGCAACGAATAAATGGATTCGCTCGCGTCCGATTATAAAAAAAATCGGCAAGCACGTATTCTGTAAATAAAACCATAAAGGAGAACAAGTTTATATATGAAGGAGTTTAGTTATACGATTACAGACCCGCTAGGTATTCACGCGCGCCCCGCCGGGATTATTGTAAAAAAAGCAGGCGCATATGAGTGTACAGTAGAAATTATAAAAGGCGAAAAATCAGCGGATGCAAAAAGGATATTTTCGTTAATGGGTTTAGCTGTAAAAGGCGGTGATACCGTCACTGTACGATGTTCGGGAAGTGATGAGGATATTGCATCAGACGAATTAAAAAAACTTTTTGAAGAAAATCTGTAATTCCTATATGAATATCATACAAAAGGGGGAATTTGCGAAAAATGCAGATTTACAACGGTAAAGGAGTATTCGGCGGCATTGCAATCGGCAGAATACAAGTGTATAAGAATGACAAAATCAAAATTAAGCGTCAGAAGGTCGACGATATTTTAAACGAAGCAGAGCGTTTTTCACTCGCACGCACAATCTGCGACAATGAGCTTAAGGATTTATACGAAAACTCCATTCAGGATATCGGCGAAAGCAACGCTTCTATTTTTGAAATACACCGTATGATGCTCAATGACCGAGACTATACGGATGCAGTAGAAAATGTAATCAGAAGCGAAGGGGTTAATGCTGAGTATGCCGTCAGCGTAACAGGCGAGAATTTTGCACAGATGTTTTCCTCTATGGAGGACGAGTATATGAAGGCAAGAGCAGCCGACGTCAAGGACATATCCGAACGTATTATAAGAATCCTGACACGTTCACGCTCACAAGCGGAAATTTCGTCAGATGGCGGTGTTATTCTCGCTAACGACCTGTCGCCGAGTGAAACAGTACAACTCGACAAATCCAAGATAACTGCATTTGTTACAGTCGGAGGCTCTTCAAATTCGCACACTGCAATACTTGCAAGAACGATGAACATACCTTCAATTGTACAATGTGAGATTAACAATATAGCATCTTTAGACGGCAGGCTTTGTATAGTTGACGGTTTTACCGGAAAGCTGTACATTGACCCTGACGATATAACGCAAAAGCGAATGTCAAGAAAAAAGATAGAAGCCGAAGAAAGACTAAAACTTCTTGACAGTCTGAAAGGACTTGATAATGTAACCGCCGACGGAAAGCATATAAAGCTGTATGCAAATATAGGCGGCACAAGCGATCTTGCATCGGTACTTGATAATGATGCCGGAGGTATTGGTCTTTTAAGAAGTGAATTTATTTATCTCGAAAAAGAAAACTATCCTTCTGAAGATGAACAGTACACGATATACAAAAGAATTATTCAGACAATGGCAGGAAAACCTGTAATAATCAGAACGCTTGACATCGGTGCAGATAAAAATATAGGATATTTCGGTCTTGATAAGGAGGAAAATCCTGCCCTCGGGTACAGAGCTATAAGGATTTGTCTTGACCGTACTGAAATATTCAAAACACAGCTTCGTGCAATCTTAAGAGCATCTGCCTTTGGAAATGCGTCGATAATGTATCCTATGATAACATCTGTTGATGAAGTGTCAAGGGTTAAAAAAATTACCGAAGCAGCTCGCAGAGAGCTTGATGATGAAGGTATACCATACGGAAATGTTTCGGAAGGAATAATGATTGAGACGCCGGCCGCTGCTGTTATAAGCGATATGCTTGCTCCAATGGTTGATTTCTTCAGTATCGGCACAAACGACCTATCACAGTATGCGCTTGCCATAGACAGACAAAATCCAAAGCTTGACAGCTTCTTTAATCCTCACCATCCTGCAATACTAAGGATGATTAAAGATGTGATTGACAACGCGCACAGACATGGAATATGGGTTGGAATATGTGGTGAACTCGGAAGTGATACTGCCTTAACCGAACGGTTCCTTAAAATGGGAATTGATGAACTCTCAGTATCTCCGGCTGCAATTCTTCCACTTCGCAAAATAATACTCGAAAGCTACACAAAATGAGTTTTCAAAGAGCATAAAAAAGCAACCGTTAAATTACGGTTGCTTTTTATATAAAAGATTTAAGCTATAATCACACAAGCTCAAGGATAGCCATCTCAGCAGCATCGCCGCGACGGGGACCCTCCTTAATAATTCTTGTATATCCGCCGTTTCTGTCTGCATACTTGGGAGCAATCTCAGCGAAGAGTTTTGTTACAACATCTTCCTTTGTGATGAACTCCAAAGCCTGACGACGGCTGTGCAAGGTGTTAGCTTTGCCGAGTGTGATCATCTTCTCAGCAAGGCTCTGTGTCTCTTTAGCTCTTGTCAAAGTAGTTTCAATTCTGCCTGTCTCAAGAAAACTTGTAACAAGGTTTCTGAGCATTGCCATTCTCTGGTCTGTAGGCATATTAAGCTTTCTTGTACCCATCTTGACAACATCCTCCCTTCTTGTAGTATATTAGTCTTCTTCAGCTCTCAAAGCTAATCCTAATACATGTAATTTGTACTTAACTTCATCAAGTGACTTTCTTCCGAGGTTTCTGACTTTCATCATTTCCTCTTCAGTCTTATTTGCAAGATCCTCAACTGTATTGATTCCTGCACGCTTCAAGCAGTTATAAGAACGTACCGAAAGGTCAAGGTCTTCAATAGACATTTCAAGAACCTTTTCCTTCTTGTTCTCAGGCAGGTCAATAACCATTTCTGAATTCTTGCCTTCTTCTGAAAGATCGATAAAGAGCTGGAGAAGGTCACTCATAATTTTTGCGGCTAAACTTACTGCTTCATCAGGCTTAGTAGTGCCGTTTGTTGAAACCTCTATTGTGAGTGTTTCACGGTCACTGTACTGACCTACTCGTGTATTCTCTACCGTGTAATTAACTTTCTTGACCGGTGTATATATAGAATCAACAGGAATTACGCCTACAGGGGGAGGCGGATTCATACTGAGCTTGTTTTTCTCAGCTGAAATATAACCTCTGCCTCTTGCAATTGTTATTTCCATATAAAGATTTGCATCTTCATTAAGTGTTGCTATATGAAGATCGGGGTTAAAGATTTCAACATCGTCATCACACTTGATGTCGCCTGCAGTAATCTCACACGCACCCTTTGCTTCAATATACACAGTCTTGGTTGATGATTCAGAGTGTAATTTAAGCGCAAGCTTCTTGATGTTAAGAATTATCTCAGTTACATCCTCTACTACGCCGGGGATTGTCGAAAACTCATGCTGTACGCCATCAATCTTGATTGATGTAGCAGCAGCACCCGGAAGACTTGACAGAAGTATTCTGCGAAGTGAGTTACCGAGAGTAGTAGCGTAGCCTCTTTCAAGCGGTGTCACCTGAAACACGCCGTTATTTCCTGACATTTCAAGACACTCAATATTGGGTTTTTCCATTTCAATCATCACGAAACCCTCCTTCTTATAATCGAATAAATTTCCAACTTACCGAGGGTAAACAATAATTACTTAGAATACAACTCGACGATCAAGTGCTCCTCAACCTCAAAGTCGATGCAGTCCCTTGTGGGAAGGGTTATTACCTTACCCTGCATAGTATTCTTATCCATGTCTAACCACTTGGGTATTCCCCTTGAAGCATTTGCTTCTGAAATGAGCTTCATCATTTCTGAATTCTTGCTCTTATCACGAACTGCGATAACATCTCCTGCCTTAACAAGGTATGAAGGAATGTTTACCTTCTTACCATTAACAAGGATATGTCCGTGGTTTACAATCTGTCTTGCCTGACGTCTTGTATTTGCAAGTCCGAGTCTGAATACTACGTTATCAAGTCTTGTTTCAAGAATTGAAAGAAGCTCTTCACCTGTGATGCCGTGCTTCTTTGTAGCCATTACATAGTACTTACGGAACTGCTTTTCCAAAACACCGTATATAAACTTTACCTTCTGCTTCTCATTGAGCTGCAAGCCGTATTCAGACATCTTTCTTCTGTTCTGCTTCGGCACTCTGTTTGAGCTCTTGTGAACTCCCATCACGCCCGGTTCAATACCGAGGGTCTTGCATCTTTTGAGAATAGGTTGCATATTCTTTGCCATCTGCTCATATTCCTCCTTCTTATAATATCAGACACGTCTTCTCTTCGGCGGTCTGCACCCGTTATGAGGAATCGGAGTTACATCTTTAATCATTGTAACTTCAAGGCCTGCTGCCTGCAATGCACGGATAGCAGCTTCTCTTCCTGCTCCGGGGCCCTTTACATATACCTCAACTGTCTTGAGTCCGTGCTCCATAGCAGCCTTTGCAGCTGTTTCAGCAGCAGTCTGTGCAGCAAACGGAGTGCTCTTCTTTGAGCCTCTGAAGCCAAGACCGCCTGCACTTGCCCATGACAGAGCGTTTCCGTCAACGTCGGTAATTGTAACGATTGTATTATTGAAGCTGGAACGGATGTGAGCAGCTCCCTTTTCGATATTCTTTTTAACACGTCTTGTTCTTGTGTTTTTCTTTGCTACCTTAGCCATTTAGCTTGCTCCCTCCCTTACTTCTTCTTGTTTGCGATTGTTCTTGCGGGACCTTTTCTGGTTCTCGCATTGTTCTTTGTGTTCTGTCCTCTTACAGGAAGACCCTTTCTGTGACGGACGCCGCGATAGCAGCCAATTTCCATCAATCTCTTTATATCGAGTGCTACCTGACGACGAAGGTCACCCTCAACGGTGAACTCTGTGTCAATAGTCTCTCTGAGCTTATTGACTTCGTCTTCAGTAAGGTCTTTAACTCTTGTGTCGGGATTTATACCGTTCTTTTCGAGAATCTTCTGTGAGCTCTTAAGGCCGATACCATAGATATAGGTAAGACCGATTTCAACTCTCTTCTCTCTCGGTAAGTCAACACCTGCTATTCTTGCCATACTGTTTCTACACCTCCAAATGTTCGATTGAGATATTTACATTTATAATATATAACGTATTCAAGCTCTGTATCGTAACATATGATAACAGCAGCCGCACTTGAACAAGTTAAATACAAATTACCGCACCGCTGTATAAGCGGTACATTTAATCCGAAATCAACCCTGCTTCTGCTTGTGCTTCGGATTTTCGCAGATAACCATTATCTTGCCTTTTCTCTTAATAATTTTGCATTTTTCACAAATAGGTTTTACTGATGGACGTACCTTCATTTTGCTTATGCCTCCTTACTTAGATCTCCATGTAATTCTTGCCCTTGTAAGGTCATAAGGTGACATTTCCATCGATACCTTATCACCGGGTAGAATCTTTATGAAGTTCATTCTCAACTTGCCCGAAATGTGCGCCAGAACTCTGTGCCCGTTTTCAAGCTCTACTTTAAACATTGCATTGGGGAGAGTCTCAACTACTGTACCCTCAACCTCTAAAACGTCGTCCTTTGCCAAAGAAATAACCTCCCAGTCTATTAAATCGGTTTTAATTCAGCTAACGCTTTTCGTATCATATAATCCTCAATTATTCCTTGCTCAATTGCTTTTGCAATTTCACGGGACACGAAATTCGTTCTGTTCAGATGTTTTATCTTTTTCTTTTTCGGATTAGACAGCTTTCGCTTATTACCGTCGGACATATATACATATCCGTCCTGCACGGAAAGTACGATGAACAATTCACCCTTATCTCTCCCTGCACGCGAATAAACTGCACTGCCGGTTACAATATCCATATTACACCTCATCGTAGAGGGTCAGGATTTCAGGTTCAGCACGTGTTATTGCAACAGTATTTTCATAGTGTGCCGAAAGGCTTCCGTCCTCGGTGACAACCGTCCAGTCATCATCTAAAACTGCTACGTCATACCTGCCCATATTTACCATCGGTTCTATAGCAAGCACCATACCCTGAGCAAGCTTTACACCCTTGCCTTTGGTTCCGTAATTCGGAACACTCGGGTCCTCGTGCATCTCTTTACCGATTCCGTGTCCTACCAAATCCCGTACCACGGAATAACCGTTCTTCTCAACATACTCCTGCACAGCCGCAGATATATCTCCGAGCTTACCTCCGTGTCTGGCACATTTTATGCCTTCAAAAAAGCTTCTCTTCGTTACATCTATAAGTCTCTGTGCTTCTTCCGAAATTTTGCCTACCGCATATGTTCTAGCAGCATCGCCGTGATATCCGAAGATATTTGCTCCAACATCTATTGAAACAATGTCTCCTTCTTTTAATACGACGTCCTTTGACGGAATGCCGTGAACTACAGAATCATTTACCGATGCACATATGCTTGCAGGAAAACCGTTGTAATTCAGAAAAGACGGTTCGGCTCCATGCTTCTTAATGAAATCATAAGCTATTTTATCAAGATGGGCTGTAGTAACGCCCGGTTTTATATGCTTTGATATTTCAACCAACGCAAGCCCGGTAATCTTTCCCGCAGCACGCATCTTTTCAAGTTCCTGTTTTGATTTAATGTTTATCATTATATCATTCCACCTGCTTAGATTTACGCATCAAGTCCGAGTGCCTCGGCAACTGCTTTCGTAGTTTCTAAAAGCTCTTCCTTGCCGTACGCAACTACCAACTTTCCTTTTGCCTGATAGTATTCCTTAATTGGCTCTGTTTGGTTATGATAAACCTCAATGCGGTTCTTAACCGTTTCTTCGTTGTCATCCGCACGCTGTATCAGCTCACCGCCGCAGGGACATTTATCACCTGCAGGCGATGGCTTATATACTACATGATAAGGAGTGCCGCACTTACTGCATTCACGTCTTCCGGACAATCTTTCGATTATCGTCTCGTCTGAAACTTCAAGAGATAATACCTTGTCAATTTCAACGCCTGAAGCTGTGAGTGCCTCTGCCTGAGCAGTAGTACGGGGGAAACCGTCGAGAATGAAGCCCGTTTCACAGTCCTCCTGTGAAAGTCTATCCTTTACAATTCCCACAACAACATCATCGGGAACAAGCTTACCGTCGTTTATAAACTGTTCAGCAAGCTTTCCAAGCTCTGTTCCCTCTCTTATTGCAGCTCTTAGCATAACACCGGTTGAAATGGTGTCAATACCGAGCCTTTTTGATAAAATTTCAGCCTGTGTTCCTTTACCTGCTCCCGGAGGTCCTAATAAAATCAATTTCATTTATTGTACCGCCTTCCTAAGTGCCGATTAACCAAGGAATCCTTTATAATGACGCATTACCATCTGTGACTCAATCTGTCTTACAGTCTCAAGTGCAACACCTTCCATGATGAGAAGTGAAGTACCGCCTATCTGTAAGCCCTGCATACCGAATATAGCACCTACTATAACCGGCATTACAGCGATTACGCCAAGGAATAATGCTCCGATGAAATTCAATCTGTTCGATACATTGCTGATAAAATCGCTTGTCGGTTTACCCGGACGATAACCGGGGATGTATCCGCCGGACTTCTTCAAGTTGTTAGCAAGCTCTACAGTGTTGAACTGAATTGCTGCGTAGAAATATGTGAAGAAGATTATCAACAAGAAATAGAGTACCGAATATACTATATCTGTCCACCAGGGACCATAACCTGCTGACAAGCATCCGAGTACTGTGTATCCGAAACCTGCCTGAGGAAGATCTCCTGCTGACATAAGTCTTACGATTGTTGCAGGGAATGCCATAATACTTGATGCAAAGATTATCGGCATAACTCCGCCCATAACAACCTTGATGGGGATATTTGTGCTCTGTCCGCCGTACATCTTTCTTCCAACTACACGCTTCGCATACTGAACAGTAATTCTGCGCTCTGCTGTGTTGAAGAGTACCACGAGTGCTATTGCAGCAATTGATACTACAAGCACAAGCAAGCAAATGATAACACCCTTTATATTGAAGCCTGTTGCAAGATACTGATTGTAAATTGCCATAGCTCCTGAAGGAATTCTTGAAACGATACCTGCAAAGATTATCATTGAAACACCGTTTCCAAGACCTTTTTCTGTGATTATCTCACCGAGCCATACTATAAATGCAGTACCTGCTGTAAAGGTGAGTGTAATTACAAAGAATGTAAGAACGCCTTCGTTCTGAATTGTTGTCATTCCGCTTTCAACGCCCATGTTGTGCAAGGTAACATAAAGACCTGCACCCTGTACAAAGGCGAGAACGATACCTAAGTATCTTGTAATCTTGTTTATCTTCTTTCTGCCCTCTAAGCCTTCTTTAGCAAGACGCTCAAGTGAAGGAATAGCAACAGTAAGAAGCTGAACAATAATTGACGAGTTGATGTACGGTGATACACCAAGTGCCATTACGGTAGCGTTTGAGAATGCTCCACCTGTGAATATATCAAAAAGTGAGAACAAGTCTGCACCGCCGCCACCCAAAAACGCCTTCATTGCTTCGCTTGAAAGATAAGGAACAGGAATATGTGCTCCGAATCTGAATATTACAAGCATAAACAATGTGAAGAATATTCTTTTTCTTAAGTCAGGGATCTTAAATGCATTGGTAAAAGTAGATAACACTTAAATCACCTCTGCCTTTCCACCGACCTTCTCTATTTTTTCCTGAGCAGATTTGGAGAATTTGGCTACTTTTACGGTCAACTTCTTTGTAAGCTCACCTCTACCGAGGAGCTTTACGCCGTCCTTAACCTTAGATATAACTCCGCTTTCCTTCAAAAGCTCAGCAGTTACCTCTGTGCCATCCTCGAATCTTTCAAGCTCAGAAACGTTAACTGCAACATACTCTTTAGCAAATATATTAGTAAAGCCTCTCTTCGGAAGACGTCTGTACAAAGGCATCTGACCACCTTCAAAACCGGGTCTTACACCGCCGCCTGAACGTGCATTCTGTCCCTTGTGACCTTTACCTGAGGTCTTACCTGTACCGGAACCGATACCTCTTCCTACTCTTTTTCTATCGAAGGTCGAGCCTTCAGCAGGCTTTAATTCATCTAATCTCATTTACCGCACCTCCTTCTTGAAATATAATCAGTTTTCCTCAACTTTTACAAGATGAGATACCTTCTTTATCATACCGCGGATTGCGGGAGTGTCATTATGCTCCTTTGTGTCTCTGATCTTCTTAAGACCGAGAGCTGCAACGTTAGCAATCTGACTCTCTGTACATCCGATTGTGCTTTTAATCAAAGTAACTTTTAACATCGCTTATGCCTCCTTAACCAACAATCTGGTCAACCGACTTGCCGCGAAGCTTTGCAACAGACTCAGCATCCTTGAGGTTAGCAAGTCCTGCAATTGCTGCTTTGACAACGTTCTTCTTGTTGTTAGAACGCAGGCACTTTGTTCTGATATCCTTAATACCTGCAAGCTCAACTACCGCACGAACTGCGCCGCCGGCAATAACACCGGTACCTTCTTTAGCAGGCTTTAAAAGTACTCTACCTGCACCGAACTCACCGATAATCTCGTGTGTAATAGTTGTTCCGTCAAGGGGAACTGTTATCATATGCTTCTTTGCATCCTCGATACCCTTTCTGATAGCATCGGGAATTTCAGTCGCTTTACCTATACCGCATCCTACGCGGCCTTTGCCGTCACCAACAACCATAAGTGCAGAGAAACGCATTGTACGTCCGCCCTTAACAGTTTTAGCAACACGGTTAATTTCTACCAGCTTCTCCTGTAAATCAAGAGTTCCAGCATCTATTCTGTCAGCCACAAAATCTACCTCCTTATATTAGAATTCAAGACCTGCTTCTCTTGCACCTTCTGCAAGAGCCGCTACTCTTCCGTGATAAATGTATCCGCCTCTGTCGAATACAACGGTCTTAATGCCCTTTTCAAGAGCACGTTCAGCAACCATCTTACCTACTGCCTTTGCGCCTTCGATGTTTCCACCCTTGCCTTCAAAGGTCTTGTCAAGGCTTGATGCGCTAACTAAGGTGATACCTTTTGTGTCATCTATAATCTGTGCATAGATATGATTCAGACTTCTGAATACATTAAGACGGGGCTTCTCCGAAGTTCCGGAGATGTTCTTTCTCACTCTTTCGTGACGTCTTAATCTTGCAACATTACTGTTTTGCTTTTTTATCATTTAAGAACACTCCTTTCTTATTTCTTCTTAGCTCCTGCTTTACCTTCCTTACGGCGGATTACTTCATCAGCGTACTTAATTCCCTTGCCCTTATACGGCTCCGGCATTCTGTACTCTCTGATCTTAGCAGCAGTCTCGCCTACAACCTCTTTGTTTGCACCGCTTACGATAATCTTGTTCGGAGCGGGTACTTCGATTGTAACACCCTCGGGAGCTACATACTCAACAGGATGTGAGTAGCCAAGGCTCAATACTAAAGTCTTGCCCTGCATCTGTGCTCTGTAACCTACACCGTTGATTTCGAGCTCCTTCTTGAAGCCCTCTGTTACACCGATTACCATGTTATTGATGAGGGTTCTTGTAAGACCGTGGAGAGCTTTGTGCATTTTCTCCTCGCTGGGTCTTTCAACTGTTAAAGTTGTGCCCTCAATTTTAATTATCATATCCTGATGAAGCTTTCTTGAAAGAGTAGCTTTTGCACCCTTTACGGTAACTTCATTCTCAGCGCCTATTTTTACATCCACGCCAGCGGGGATGGTAATAGGAAGCTTACCAATTCTTGACATTTCGTCTCCTCCTTAACTTAAATTTTCTCTCATATTGTATATGAGGGTTTTCAGTCGAGTAATTTTATATTACCATACGAACGCAAGTACTTCGCCACCAACGTGCTCTGCTCTTGCCTTCTTATCAGTCATAATGCCCTTAGAAGTAGAGATGATTGCAATACCGAGGCCTTTTAAAACTCTGGGAAGCTCATCTGCACCGGCATAAATTCTTAAGCCCGGCTTTGATACTCTCTTAAGACCGCTTATAACCTTTTCTTTATTTTGACCGTACTTGAGGGTAATTCTGATAACACCCTGCTTACCGTCTTCAATCAGTTGATAACCCTTGATATAACCCTCATCGTTCAAGATTTCAGCGATAGCCTTCTTCATGCTCGAAGCGGGAACATCAACTGTTTCATGCTTTGCTGTGTTTGCATTTCTGATGCGTGTTAGCATATCAGCAATGGGATCAGTGATTTGCATTAAATTTACCTCCTTCCGATATTATCGGGAATCGATTGTTGTATGTTAAAGCTTATTACCAGCTTGCCTTCTTCACGCCGGGAATCTGACCTTTGTAAGCCAATTCTCTGAAGCAGATACGGCAAATGCCGAACTTTCTGAGGTAAGCGTGAGGTCTGCCGCAGATCTTACATCTTGTGTAAGCCTGTGTTGAGTGCTTAGGCTCTCTCTGCTGCTTTATCTTCATAGATTTCTTAGCCATGATTTATCCTCCTAACTTAACTACGAACGAAGGGAGCACCCATAAGGCTCAAGAGCTCGCGTGCCTCTTCATCGGTCTTTGCTGTTGTTACAACAATAATATCCATACCTCTGATTTTATCTATCTTATCGTAGTCAATTTCCGGGAATATAAGCTGCTCCTTAACGCCGAGTGAGTAGTTACCGCGACCATCGAATGAATTCGGATTGATTCCTCTGAAGTCACGTACTCTCGGGAGAGCTACATTGAACAATCTGTCAAGAAATTCATACATCTTCTCGCCACGGAGTGTTACCTTACAGCCTATGCTCATACCTTCTCTGAGCTTAAAGTTAGCTACAGACTTTCTTGCCTTTGTTACAACAGCCTTCTGACCTGTAATCTTAGCAAGATCGCCCATTGCAGCGTCTATTACCTTAGGATTGTCTTTAGCATCGCTCATACCGATGTTGACAACGATTTTTTCAAGCTTAGGAATCTGCATTGTGCTCTTGTAGCTGAACTTTTCCATAAGAGCCGGTGCAACCTTAGCCTTATACATTTCCTGCATTCTGGACATCGTACAATAAACCTCCTTCCGAATTAATCGTTATATGTCTCTTCGCACTTTTTGCAATATCTTACCTTTGAGCCGTCCTCAAGGATTTTAACGCCTGTACGAGCAGCCTTGCCGCTCTTGGGGCAAACTCTCATTACGTTTGATGCGTCGATTGCAGCTTCAACTGTGTGAATACCGCTTTCTTCTCCCTGTCTTCTTGCCTTCTGGTGCTTCTTAACCAATGCAACGCCTTCAACAACTACCTTGTTCTTTTCGGGGATTGCAGTGATTATCTTACCTTCCTTGCCCTTATCCTTGCCGGAGATAACTTTTACAACGTCGCCTCTTTTAACATGCATCTTTTTCATTGCGATTTACCTCCTTATTAAAGTACTTCGGGAGCAAGTGAAAGAATCTTCATATATTCTTTATCACGAAGCTCTCTTGCCACAGGCCCAAATATACGGGTACCTCTGGGGTTCTTGTCATCTCTTACTATAACTGCCGCGTTATCATCAAAGCGGATGTATGAACCGTCGGGACGTCTTGTCTCTTTAACAGTTCTTACAACAACAGCCTTTACAACATCACCCTTTTTAACAACGCCGCCCGGTGTTGCCTTCTTAACAGAACAGATGATTTCGTCGCCAACAGCTGCATATCTTTTCTTTGAGCCGCCTATAACACGAATACACATAACTTCCTTAGCACCTGTGTTATCGGCAACCTTCAGGATTGTTTGTTGCTGTATCAATGTTCTTTCCTCCTTTTCGGAAAAGCTCTAAAATTAGCGAACCTTTTCCACAATTTCTACAAGTCTCCATCTCTTGTCCTTTGATAAAGGTCTTGTTTCCATAACCTTTACCTTATCTCCGATTGAGCAAATATTCTCTTCATCATGCGCCTTCATCTTGTAGGTTCTTTTAACAACCTTACCGTAGAGCGGGTGCTTAATGCTTTCTTCGACTGCGACAACGATGGTTTTATCCATTTTATTGCTGATAACCTTGCCGATTTTTACCTTACGGCTGTTTCTTTCCTCCATTAGGTGTTGCCTCCTTCCATAAAATCAACGCACCTCTTAATCAAACTGCGGAATCCTCTTGTAATTCTCTTTCGTGAATGATGGTATTGATGCGAGCAATGGTCTTCTTTACGTCACCAATTCTCATCGGATTTTCCAGCTGGTTGATAGCGTTCTGAAATCTTAAATTGAACAATTCCTGCTTGCACTCGGAAAGCTTTTCCAAAAGCTCTGCAGATGACAATTCTCTTAACTCTGCAACTTTCATTCTTATTCACCATCCTTCGCTTCAGCTTTAGTTACAATCTTACACTTAACGGGAAGCTTATGCATAGCCAAACGGAGAGCTTCTCTTGCTACATCCTCAGCGACACCGCCGATTTCGAACATAACTCTGCCGGGCTTAACAACTGCTACCCAGTACTCGGGAGAACCTTTACCTGAACCCATTCGAGTCTCGGCAGGCTTCTGTGTGATGGGCTTATCAGGGAATATCTTAATCCAAACCTGACCGCCACGCTTTGTGTATCTTGTCATAGCGATACGGGCAGCCTCAATCTGTCTTGAGGTGATCCATGAAGGCTCTACAGCCTGCAGACCAAACTCACCGTTTGATACCACGTTGCCGCGTGTTGCCTTACCCTTCATTCTGCCACGCATTACTCTTCTGTATTTAACTCTCTTAGGTAATAACATTATTGCTTGCCTCCCTTCGGCTTTCTATCGCCTTTAGCAGGTCTCTGACGTCTTTCAGATCTGTCCTGCTTCGGAGTAAACTCCTTAGAATCACGAAGCACTTCGCCCTTGTAAATCCAAACCTTAACGCCGATGATACCGTAAGTTGTTGCAGCCTCTGCAAAACCATAGTCGATATCAGCTCTTAATGTCTGAAGGGGGATTGTTCCTTCATGATACTGCTCTGTTCTTGCGATTTCTGCACCGCCTACACGGCCTGAAACTGCAGTTTTGATACCCTTAACGCCAAGACGCATAGCTCTTCCCATAACCTGCTTCATAGCACGACGGAAAGAAATTCTCTTCTCAAGCTGCTGAGCGATGTTCTCTGCAACGAGCTGAGCGTTAACGTCAGGCTGCTTAACCTCCATGATGTTGACATTAACTGTCTTGTTTGTCATCTTCTCGAGGTCTTTCTTAAGCTTTTCGATTTCAGCACCGCCGCGACCGATAATGATTCCCGGCTTAGCTGTATGGATTGTAACGAAAACCTTATTCTGCTTTCTTTCGATTACAACCTTAGCAATTCCTGCGTCATAGCAGGTCTTCTTAACGAATTTTCTTATGTTGTAGTCTTCAACGAGCTGATCGCCGAAGTCTTTCTTACCGGCATACCACTTAGAATCCCAGTCCTTAATGATGCCGACTCTTAATCCGTGAGGATTAACCTTCTGTCCCATAGGAATCTTAACCTCCTTTTCCCGATTATTCCTTTTCCTTTAATACCAGAGTGATGTGGCTGGTTCTCTTTAAAATTCTGAACGCTCTGCCCTGTGCACGGGGCTGTACTCTCTTAAGAGTCGGACCCTGAGTTGCGAAACACTCTGCTACATATAATTTGTTTACATCCATATTATGGTTATTCTCTGCATTTGCGATAGCAGACTTTAAAAGCTTTTCAAGATACTCGCTTGCAGCTTTGGGTGTGTTCTTTAAGATACCCATAGCAACACCGACAGGCTTGTTTCTGATCAAGTCAAGAACGATCTTAACCTTTCTCGGTGAAATACGAGCATATTTTACAATAGCTCTTGCTTCCATTGACGGATTCCTCCTTTCAGAAATTGGAAAATATATACTTATATATTATATTACTTAGAAGTTTTAGCTCCTGCATGACCCTTGTAGGTTCTTGTCGGTGCGAACTCACCGAGTCTGTGACCTACCATATCCTCGCTTATAAATACGGGCACATGCTTTCTTCCGTCATGAACGGCAATTGTATGACCTACCATCTCAGGGAAGATTGTGGATGCTCTTGACCATGTTTTAACGACTTTCTTTTCGTTAGCCGCATTCATTGCGTCAATTCTCTTCATAAGACGCTCTTCGACGAAGGGTCCCTTTTTGAGTGATCTACCCATTTACTTGTTCCTCCTTTTTCCGGATTTCGTATCACGCCGATTTATTTAGCGTTTCTTCTCTTAACAATGAACTTATCAGTTCTGTTCTTATGCTTTCTTGTCTTAAGACCGAGAGCAGGTTTACCCCACGGAGTAACAGGAGCTGCACGTCCGATAGGAGACTTACCTTCACCACCGCCGTGCGGGTGGTCATTCGGGTTCATAACAACGCCTCGAACAGTCGGACGCCATCCCATGTGACGCTTTCTTCCTGCCTTACCGATGCTGATGTTTTCATGCTGCTGGTTACCAACGATACCGATAGTAGCCTTGCAGTTAAGTCTTACCATTCTAACCTCACCTGACGGGAGACGAACCTGAGCGTAATCGCCCTCTTTAGCCATAAGCTGAGCTGAATTTCCTGCTGAACGAACAAGCTGTCCGCCCTTGCCGGGGTAAAGCTCGATGTTGTGAATAAGTGTACCAACCGGAATATCCTTTAAGAAGAGTGCGTTACCCGGCTTGATATCTGCGCCTTCACCTGAAACTACAACGTCGCCGTCTGTAAGTCCCAAAGGAGCAAGGATGTAAGCCTTTGTACCGTCCTCATACTGGATGAGAGCGATATTTGCACTTCTGTTAGGATCGTACTCGATACCGATTACGGTAGCGTTCATTCCGTCCTTATTTCTCTTGAAATCAATGATTCTGTATTTCTTTCTGTTGCCGCCGCCGCGATGACGAACGGTAATTCTACCATATGAGTTTCTACCTGCATTCTTTTTCTTAGAAGCTAACAGTGAGCGCTCAGGCTCGAACTTTGTAATCTCGGAAAAATCCGAAACTGTCATAAATCTTCTTGCAGGAGAGGTAGGCTTATACTTTTTGATAGCCATTTCGTTATCCTCCTTATATACTTAAATTACATCTCGAAGAATTCGATTGTCTTTGAATCGGCAGTAAGAGTAACAATAGCCTTCTTCCATGCAGCAGTCTTGCCAACATATCTGCCCATTCTCTTTTCCTTGCCGTTAACACGCATTGTGTTTACTTTAGCAACCTTAACGCCGAACACTGCTTCTACAGCCTGCTTAACTTCAACTTTGTTAGCTGTTACAGGCACCTCGAAGGTGTATCTCTTGTATTCGTTGCCTGCCTTGTCAAAAACAGGTTCCATACTACGCTCGGAGATGATCGGTCTTCTGATAACGTCGTGTGCGAACTTCATTATGCAAGCACCTCCTCAATTTTAGCTACTGCATCCTTAGCAAGTACAAGCTTGTCGTGCTTGAGGATTTCGTAAGTGTTTAAAACTCCTACGAATGTGGGTGTAACACCCTTAATGTTTCTTGCTGACTTATAAACCTTCTCATCACATTCAGCAGTTACGATGAGAGCCTTTGTATCAATCTCAAGACCCTTTAAGAGCTTTGCGATTGTAGCTGTCTTGATTTCCTCAACCTTGAGGTCCTCAACAACAAAAATTTCATATGCCTCGTATTTAGCAGAAAGAGCAGATTTGAGTGCTACCTTCTTAACCTTCTTGTTGAGGCTGTAGCGGTAATCTCTGGGCTTGGGACCAAGAGCAACTCCACCGCCTGTCCACTGGGGAGAACGGATTGAACCCTGTCTTGCACGGCCTGTTCCCTTCTGTCTCCAGGGCTTAATTCCGCCGCCGCGTACTTCTGTACGGGTTTTGGTGTTCTGTGTTCCCTGTCTCTGGTTTGCAAGATAGTTAACAACTACCGAATGCAGTACCGCTTTATTAATTTCAGCTGCGAAAATGCTGTCTGCTACTTCCATAGAGCCAGTCTTTACGCCTTCCATGTTATATACAGCAACTGTTGCCATAATCAGTTTCCTCCTTTCTTAAGAACGCCCGTTATGCCTTCACGCTGTTTCTTACTGTAACAAGACCGCCCTTGTTGCCAGGGATTGCACCCTTAACAAGGATAAGACCTGTCTCTGCATCAACCTTAACGATTTCAAGGTTCTGTACAGTCACTTTAACAACGCCCATATGTCCGGGAAGCTTCTTACCCTTCATTACACGTCCGGGGTTAGAACATGCGCCCATTGAACCCGAACCTCTGTGGTAACCTGAGCCGTGGCTCATGGGACCTCTGTGCAGACCCCATCTCTTCATCGGGCCGGCAAAGCCTTTACCCTTTGAAATACCGGAGACGTCAACCTTTTCACCGGCTTCAAAAACGTCTGCCTTGATTTCGTCTGCTACATTCAGTGAGGAAATGTCATCCAGTCTGAATTCTCTCAAATACTTTTTGAAAGCAACGTCTGCTTTTGCAAACTTTCCTTTCTGTGGCTTGTTCAAGGACTTTTCACGTACCTCGCCGAAGCCAACTACAACAGCTTCATAACCGTCTGTCTCAACTGTCTTCTTCTGAACCACTGTACAGGGTCCTGCCTGAATAACAGTAACAGGGATTACTTTGCCATCCTCGGCAAAAAGCTGAGTCATACCAACCTTTGTGCCCAAAATTGCTTTTTTCATACCTTTTCATCCTTTCTTACAGTTATTGGTTCCCGCAAAAAGCAGACGGGAACTTGACCTGCATCATAGACACATACGTGCCTACTGCAAAATGCTTTACTTACTTCTGGATTACGTCGATTTCAACGCCTGCAGGTAAGTCAAGCTTTATCAATGCCTCCATTGTCTTAGCGCCGGGGACAACGATATCAATGAGTCTTTTGTGAGTTCTTCTTTCGAACTGCTCACGCGAATCCTTATACTTATGAACCGCACGGAGAATTGTGATAACCTCCTTGTCTGTCGGCAGAGGTATCGGACCTGACACCTTTGCGCCTGTTCTCTTTGCAATCTCTACGATCTTCTCAGCTGACTGATCGAGAACAGCATGGTCATAAGCCTTAAGCTTGATTCTGATTTTCTTGGTTGCTGCCATGTTTTTTCCCTCCTGTATAGAATATATTATTTCGTGGCACATCATTTCACGACAGCCACGGTGCAACAACACCGCCGGGTGTTTCCTTATTCACCCGTAATAAAACCCGGATGACTTTCCGTCTCCTCCGGGTAGTTCTTACACAACAAAACCCCAGGTTTTATGCGATTTTCAAGCTTTTTTACAAACTCCGAAAAGCCGCAATATCCCCCGGATTAAGATGTGTGACCTGCCGCCCGGTTTCATGAATCGGACATTCTCCACGGAAAAACCGTACTTTTCTCGTACGCAACCTCCCGCTTCATCGTTTGTCATATGCCACAACAATACAATTATACAGTATTTTTACTGTTTTTGCAAGCTTTTTTTATTATTTTTTCGATAAAATTTTCTACAAAGTTTGAGAAAATCCGTATGCAATTTTGTACATTTTGCATACGGATTTTTTTTGGAATTATTTACTGTTCGTTCTTTACTTTACCAAAATTACTCTTATAACGCTCGCTCCCGATGCACTTGTATCGGAATATACGGCCACATTTGCACCCATCATACCCGAGAGTTCATCTATACTAATTGTTGAGTATGAAAGATTTTTTCCTTCTTTTATAACTTCAACATCAGGCGATACATTATATACAGCTTCGCCGACCCTTATTCTGCTCGCATCTGCTGCCTTAACCTGTCCTTCTTTTATTTTGAAGAGCTTTGAAATCTTTTCAATCCTTCCGCCCGAAAGCTCATAACTTACAGGAATACCCACACCGAGACCTGCAGCATTCATACTTGACTGGTATTCGCTTTCACTGCCGTCCGAATAAATTCTGTATCCCGATATAGTGCCTTCGCTCCCCTTCACCGTTCCGTTGATTATTCCGAACATCGCTGTTGTTTCTACCTTTTCCACAAACAGTACAGATACATCTCCGAAGCTGTTGGCATTAACTATACCGAGAAGCTGTGATGCTCCGATTTCCTTTGCCGTCATAGTTTCAAGCTCAAGAAGCATACACTCAGCCGTCTTTTCAGATTCATACGCAGTACGCTGATATATTACAACGTCTTTGGTAAGTGCTTTACCGTCAAGTGTTCTGTTTGTTTTGTCAAGAACACCCCATCCGCCGTTGGGCTTACCCTGTGCAGTCAGCTTTGCCTTTTTATTCTCATAAGTAATTCTTACAAGCTTTCCTATAGCTTCCTTATATTCTTTATCGGTAACTATTCTGTGCGATTCGCCGTCGCTCATAAATATGTCCGCATAAAGCTCTGCAGAACCCTCATACTCACCACTCTCTGCCGTCTGCTCACCAACTCCGAGAACAACACCGTAGCTGTCTGGTGTTACGTCTGCCAAATCAACCGCAAACACCGCTTTGTTATCTTTTCCCAAAAGAAGTGTTACTCTGTCGCCGATATCAAAGCTTCCCGACGTTGCATTTAAACTGTTAGCCGCCGCATCATTTCCAATTTCGTAGCTCTTACCTCCGACAGTCACACTTTCAACATATGCTTTTGACGGCTGTGCATCATAGTATATGCCCGTAACCTTTTTACTGTATACATCCATAACATTTGTTTTTGTATTATAGTATACAACGTCATTTGTTATAACATCAGAAAGTGCAGCCGATTTTCCGTCACGATAAACCGTTAGTCCGTTATGAACTATACCCATACCCTCAAGATTGTTGTCAGAAGCAGTATAATTTCTTCTTGCAATAACAGGCTTCACATCGCCGTCACTTATCACCGCAAAGCTCCATACACCTACACTTTCTCCGTAGAAGGTAATATCAGTTCCGGGTGTAAGCGAACCCTTTACTTGTGCAAAAGTGCTTTCTTTTCCTTCATTATATACTGTAAAGCTGTTATCAAATCTGTAACTGCCCGTCACACCGTTTGATATATAGTTGACGGTATTATCAGTAATTCCGTTCACGTAAACCGCCATACTTTCAGCCGCACGGTTTATGCCCTCACCGGTAATCTTCATTGCTACAATATATCCGTTCTTATCAAGAACAGTATAATCCGCAAACTGTCCCGGCTTTACATTAAAGCTCATTTTTGAATTATATGTTTTTGAATCGGTAAGCTTAACTTCATTAAATGACATCGAGGAATTAGCACTTCCGCTGTCAAGCACAACCGTATCCTTTAAAACCGAATAGCCTGCAAATTCAAGCAGTGTTTTGTCCTGGGCGCCGCTGATTTCAGAAAACAGTGCACGATCAAGCATCATTGCCGCATCAGAACGTGTAACCGGCTGATTCACGCCATAGGGCATATCACTGCTGATTCCGAGAGAGTTTGCCGCATTCACATAGTTATCAGGCCAGAAATATCCGACAGTATCTTCCTTATAGCCAAGTACCCTCATCATAATTGTAAGACATTCCGCAAAGCTTATTGTCTTGTCCGGGCGGAAGCTTCCGTCAGAATATCCCGATACAATACCATTTGCAGATACATAATTAATATACGGTGCAGACCACAATCCGCTCGGTACATCGTCAAAGGATGCAATAAATCCTGTAGACTTCGCTTCACTTTCTTTGTTTGCCGCCGCCACAATGATTCTTGCAAATTCAGCTCTTGTAATAGTTGCACCCGGATTAAAGCTTCCGTCCTCATAACCGGAGATTATTCCCATATCACCGAGTCTTGTCACAGACTCATAGCAGTAATCATTCTGTGTTACGTCTGTATATGCCGCAAATACACTAATACCCGACAAGCACATAACAGCTGCAACAGTTGCAGTAATTTTATTAAAAATTCTCATATGCGATTTAATTCCTTCCTATATAATATACGCTTATTCAGAACGCAGTGCATCAATCGGATGCAGTTTTGCCGCACGCCTTGCCGGTGCTATACCGAAGAACACTCCGATGAATATCGAAAAGCCGAAGCTCATTATAACCATATTGGTTTGTATAACCGTTTCCATATCAATTATCTTCCCCACAGCCCCGCAGGCGGCTATGCCGAACACAATTCCGACGACACCTCCCATGGCGGAGAGTACCATTGATTCTATTAAGAATTGCAGAAGTATATCTGTAGTTCTTGCTCCAATCGCTTTTCTTATTCCTATCTCTCTTGTACGTTCACTAACCGTAACGGTCATAATATTCATAATGCCTATACCGCCGACAACAAGTGAAATTGCAGCAATTCCTGCAAGCATCGTTGTCATTGTAGCTGTCATTTCATTGAGTGAATCAAGCATTTCCGACACAGATGACACTCTGAAGCCCATATCGGTACCGAGCTTCTTTGTTATAAAACTCGTAAGAGAATCAACAGCATCGGTAACCTTATCCTCCGAGCTTGCAGTCAGATAAAATGTCGAAATGTTCTTCTGCTTTAAAAATCTAATAGCTGTAGTATAAGGTATTGTGATTTTATTATCTCCCGAGGTTTCGGTTGAGTCGTTCATTTCCTCATAAGCACCGACTATGGTAAACTTTCTTCCGTTCACCTTTATCGTCTCACCAACCGGATCCATTCCCGAAAACAATTCCTTTGTGATATAGCTTCCTACCACGCATACATAGGAACGGTTTATAATATCATTATCCGCGATGAATCGTCCCGACTGCATCTTTGCCGAGCTTGCCCTTACATCCTTGTAGGACGGAGCACAGGCATCAAGAGTACCCGATACATTTTCATTTCCAACCTTTATTGTCACATTCGATGACATATACGGAGACATATCGGACACAATCTCCGGATTCTCCATAACAAACTCTTCCAAATCATCTATTCCGACAGAACGTGTACTCTGTCTCATTCTCATCAGATTGACGGTTATAAGCTTTGTACCCATCTCAGCCATAGAATCACTTATAGATTTTGTCGCACCCGCACCTATACCTGTAAGTATTATAACAGATGCAACACCGATTATGATACCGAGCATAGTGAGTGCCGAACGTCCTTTATTTCCGAGTATGCTCTTCATTGACATTTTGAAGGACTGTACAATTTTAGAAAATCCCATTATACACCCTCACTTTCTTTCAAATCCGCATCAAGGTCAGCTTTTTTTGCATCATCATTGACATTTTCAGGTGTTGCCCTGTCTGCACGATTATCAATGTCACCCGTTATCTTACCGTCTCTTATTGTTATAATACGCTCCGCCTGCTTTGCAATACCGAGGTCGTGAGTAATAATAACTATAGTATTCCCCTCTTCGTGAAGGTCATGGAGCATCCTCATAATCTCAACACCCGACTTCGAATCAAGTGCGCCGGTCGGTTCATCTGCAAGTATCAAAGATGGTTTACTTGACAGCGCACGCGCAATAGACACTCTCTGCTGCTGACCGCCCGAAAGCTCGGTAGGCTTATGATTCATTTTATCTGCAAGCCCCACACGTTCAAGTGCCTCCACCGCCATTTCACGTCTTTTCGATGAACTGATACCTCTGTATATCAACGGAAGCTCAACATTCTCAAGTGCAGTCAGCTTGGTGAGAAGATTGTACTGCTGGAATATAAAGCCGAGCTTTTTGTTTCTCAAATCCGCAAGCTGATTATCCTTCATCTTACTGCCTTCAATACCGTCGATCCAGTATCTTCCGCTTGTCGGCACATCAAGACAACCTATCATATTCATAAGTGTTGACTTACCCGAGCCTGATGGTCCTATTACAGACACAAACTCGTGCGGCTTAATATGCAGGTCCACGCCGTCAAGAGCACGGACCTCATTATCGCCGATTTTATATATCTTAGTTATTCCTTCAAGTCTTATCATTTATATTCTCCCTGTTTCGGTCAAACATATTTTCAAATCGGTATTATCTTCTCATACCGCCGCCCGCAGGCATTCTCATACCACCGCCCCCAGGCATTCTCATACCGCCGGGCATACCACCCATTCTCATACCGCCCATCATATTCGAGCCTGATGATGTCTGTGCATATACTTCATCACCCTCGGAAAGTCCCGAAAGTATCTCAGTAAATTCATCTCCTATAACGCCGACATTAACTACAACCGTCTCAAAGCCCTCGGGTGCCGGAGGTAACCTTCTGCCGCCTCCGCCCTGTGCGTTCATACCGCCCGGTGCACCAGTATTATTTTCACCTCTCGGCATTCCTTGCGGCATCTTCTCACCGTTTCCGCCTGTCGGTCTTTCCTTGCCTGCATCTGCTCCCGGCGGTGTAGCACCTTCGGGCATCTGTCCCTTCTGTGCATTATTCTTATTAAAATCGGGCATATCCTTGCCGCCCTTTGACGGCATTCCGTTATCCTTTTTCTCCGCATCCGATTTCTTGAATACATAATGCATATTTCCTATTGCCTTTACATCTTCTGACGGCACATACAAAGTATTAAGCGACTGCTGTGCTACAACACTTGCATCGATATTCATACTCGGTCTGAGGTTTCCGGGGTTATTGATTACCACGTCGGCTGTGTAAGTGGTTACACCGTTTGTTGATGTTCCCTCAACAGACATTCTTGTGATTTCACCTTCAAACCTTTCATCAGGAAGTGCATCGCAGGTAATTTCAACCTTCTGACCTGCCGTCACCTTGCTCACGTCGAGCTCGTCTATTTCAAGACTGAACTTAAGCTTTGACACGTCTGCAATAACCATCATAGTCTTACTTGAATTCGTCTTATCGACGGTATCTCCCGCCTTTACATTTTTGGTAATTATAGTACCGCTTATCGGAGTTGTAAGAATATAATCCTGAAGCTTTTCCTCTGCATCCTGCATTGAAAGCTTTGCATTCTCATAGCTGTTTTTACTGTTTCTTACACTGTCGGCAATATCATCACTCTTAAGCTTTGCTATAACAGTGCCCTTTTCAACATAATCGCCGTTTTTGTAAAGAAGAGCTGTAACTTCACCCGATGTTTCACTTGTTGCAGTGCCGCTGTCCGAGAGTTCAACCTGTCCGCTTCCCGCACTTATCATATCACCAACGGCTCCACCCAACGTAATACCCTGAGAAAACGCACCCGGGTTTTTAAAGGATATAGTCACATTATACATCTGCGAGCCGTCACTTCCTGCGTGTGAGCTTGCATCCTTGTGCGTAACAACACCCTCAACATTACTCATATGTACCGAGCTTGACACATATGCCGTGTCGCCTACATTTATTCTTGCCGCCTGAGAGCTATTGAATGGAAGTGTTACCTTGAGATTTCTCGTATCATTAATTTCTGCAAGTCTTGTTCCGTTTTTAATTTCATCTCCGACTTTAACATCAAGCCCCGATATAACGCCCGACGCATCCGCCGTTACATTCAGCTTGTCATATTCCTTCAAAGCCTTCTGATAATTATTCTCGCTCTGTTCAAGAGAAATTCTCTGCTTCTGCATACTGATATCGGTTGAAGCGGTATCAAATCTGTACAATACAGCATCCTTTTCAACGATATCGCCTTCTTCATAATTACACTCTATAACATCGCCCGACACTTTAGCCAGAATTTCATATCTCTCATAAGGCTCAACTGTAGCACTTCCGGTTATCGTAAGCGAAACATCACCTCTCATAACCATATCTGTTGCTGCTTCCGCAACCGTCGCTGTAGCCTGCTTCTTTGATTTGAATGCTTTAAATGCGAAAAAACCTCCGACAATTGCCGCTATAATAAGCAGTATCACAATTAATTTTTTTACGCCGAATCTTTTTCCGTCTCTTCTTCTTTCCATCTTAACAAAAGCTCCCTTCTTACTTTATCATACCATATTATACATTGTGTTTTCTTCCGACTTGTGTTGTAATTGTGAATTAATTGTGAACAATTCTTAAAAACTAAATATTATTCTTTTCATTAAAGCTTTTTATCCTATTTTTCTTGACTTATTGTCGCTATGGTGCTATAATTCCGATTGAAGGATGTGGTAATATGGTACTTGCAATAGATATAGGAAACACGAATATCGTTATCGGCGGCTTTTCGGGCGATGAGCTTGAATTTGTGGTAAGAATCAACACAGATGCAGAAAAAACCGAGGATGAATATGCAGGCACGATTAAAAATGTGCTTTCAATTCACAATGTCGAAAAATCGTCTGTAAACGGTGTTATAATATCATCTGTTGTACCGCCCCTAAATACCGTTATGAAAAAGGCGATTTTCTTTATATACGGCATTGAGCCGATAATGGTGGGACCCGGTATCAAGACCGGCATAAAAATCCACTGCGACTCACCTCAGAGTGTTGGTGCGGATTTGATATGCGCCTGCGTTGCGGCACATCATATATACGGAAGTCCTTCCCTTATAATTGATATGGGAACTGCAACAAAAATGATGGTTATGGACAACGATGGTGCATTTTGCGGAGCATCAATCATCCCGGGCGTCAGAATGGGATTAAAAGCACTTGCAAGCGGAACTGCACAGCTTCCGCAGATAAGCCTTGAAGCATCAAAAAGCGTGCTCGGCAAGAATACAGTTGACTGTATGCGTTCCGGCGTTGTGTATGGCAATGCAAGCCTTATTGATGGTATGATAGACCGCATTTTTGAAGAATTCGGCGAAGAGCTTCGAGTTTTTGCAACAGGAGGCCTCTCACAGTCTATTATTTGTCATTGCAAACACGAAATAACTCTTGATGCTGATATGGTGTTAAAGGGATTGAATATCCTTTATAAGAAAAACAACATAAAGTAAACATATAGGGACAGTCCCCATACGTTTACCGATATAAATAATGTAGTAATGCTTAATGATAGCTGATAAAAAAGTAAACAAATAGGGACAGTCCCTATTTGTTTACCTTTTACCACCGTCATTATTCATTAAATATATGCGTTGTATCACCAAAAGAGTGAACGACAGCAAGGAGGAATTATTTATGGAAGTCAAAACAAAGAGAATGTCAACCGAGACTATGGTACTCGGTGCAATTCTGACGGCACTTATAGTTGTTCTGCAGCTTATGGGTGCGTTTATCAGATTTGGACCGTTTTCCATTTCGCTCGTTCTCGTCCCCATCGTAATCGGTGCGGCGACGTGCGGAATAGGTATGGGTGCGTGGCTTGGATTGGTATTCGGTGCGGCAGTTCTTATGAGCGGAGATGCAGGTGCATTTTTAGCTGTAAACATCTTAGGAACGGTCATCACTGTACTTGTAAAAGGCATCGCTTGCGGTTATTTTGCCGGGCTTATTTTCAAATGCCTTGAAAAGTACAACAGCTACGCAGCAACGGTTGGCGCGGCAATTATTTGTCCTATTGTAAATACAGGCGTATTTCTTATAGGATGTCTCTTGTTCTTTATGGAAACAATCACCGGCTGGGCTCAGGCGGCAGGTCTTGGCGGCGGAGTGGCACACTATATGATTTTCGGTCTTGTAGGTGCGAATTTCCTTTTCGAGCTTGGAATAAATATCATCTTAAGCCCGATAATTGTAAGACTTTTAAAAATCAGAAAAGGTTCAAAATAAATTCATATAAACTAAAAGGGATGCACTCTGCATCCCTTTTAGTTTATTCGCCTTTTAATACCTTCTGGCTTTGAATTTTTGCAGTTATTCTCGCAAGCACGCCATCAGGCAGAAGCTTTGTCAAAAACCTTGCACATTTCATCAGTTTTCCCGGGACAATCACCTTATCCCCTTTAAAAAATCTGCTTATCGCATATTTTGCAACATATTTACTATCAAGTCCGTACAAGCCGAAGCTTACCTTTGCAACCTTTCCAAACTCGGTCTTTACAGGTCCGGGGCAAAGCACGCTGATTTTCGTTTTACTTCCCATCATTTCAAGCTCACGCGCAACCGATACGCTTAATCTGTACATATATGCCTTTGTCGCATAATATCCTGCAAACATAGGCCCCGGGCAAAATGCCGCCGCAGATGCAACGTTAAGTATTCTGCCTTCCCCTTGCTTTTCAAAAGCCTTTACATAAAGCTTCATAAGCATATGCATTGCACGCACATTCGTATAAAGCATATTCATTTCCTCATCAATGTCAGTTTCCAAAAATTCACCAAAAACTCCAAAGCCGGCATTATTAATAAGGATATCCACCTTCCCTGCTTCGTTATACACCTTCATAACCTCTTCGGTTTTTGTAAGGTCAGCAGTTATAATATCGCATTTAACAGAAACATTATCCCTAATTTCCGAAAGTCTGTCCTCACGTCTTGCAACAAGTACAAGGTCAATGCCTCTTCCGGCAAGCTCATATGCCATATCTCTTCCAAGCCCCGAGCTTGCACCCGTAATTAATGCTCTCATATTTATTACCTCTCTTATTCTATCTCCAGAATTTTATCAGTATCATCGCTATCAAGACTTTCGATATTTTTAAGCTTTCTTTCAATCGCACGAGTTCTTACACCCACAAGCTTATCAATCTCGGAATTTGCCTGTTCAATCTTCTTCTGCGCCGAATCAAGAACAGTTGCAAATGTTCCAAACTCCTTTTTAACAGCACCGAGAATTGTCCATACCTCAGCGGAACGCTTTTCGATAGCAAGGGTTTTAAAGCCCATCTGTAAAGAATTAAGTACAGCCGCCATAGTGCTGGGCCCTGCAATATTCACCTTATAGTCTCTTTGCAGAATCTCGACCATACCACGATTCACAGCTTCTGCATACAATCCCTCAACCGGAAGAAACATAATCGCAAATTCTGTTGTGTACGGCGATTGAATATACTTTTCGTGAACATCCTTTGCAAACAGCTTAAGTCTTTGACACAATAAAGTCGCCGTCTGCTTCACTCTCTCCGCCTCACCCGATTCATACGCCGCCTGAAGGTCTGAATATGCATCAAGCGGAAATTTCGAGTCTATCGGGAGATATGTAAAGCTTCCGTCATCCCCCGGGAATTTTACCGCAAACTCAACAAAGTTACGGCTACCGGGAATTGTAGCCACGTTTTCGTCATACTGTTGCGGTGATAAAATTTCCTTTAAAATTGCACCAAGCTGAATTTCGCCTAAAATTCCTCTTGTTTTTACATTCGAAAGAACCTTCTTAAGGTCACCTACTCCGCTTGCAAGCGACTGCATTTCGCCAAGTCCCTTATACACCTGTTCAAGACGCTCGGAAACCATTTTGAATGACTCATTCATTTTATCCTCTAACGTCTTTTGAAGCTTTTCATCAACAGTCTGACGCATCTTTTCGAGGCTCTTTGTATTATCCTCGCGCAGCTCCGTCATTTGCTCCTGATTTGCCCTTCTCATCGCCTCAAGCTTTTCTCTCGTCTCGCTCTCGAAGCTTTTAAATCGAAGCTCCATCTGTTGCATTGAATTATTGACCGACTTATTGATATCGTCAAGTCTCTCCTTTTGAAGCGTTGCGGCATTTACCTGATTCTGCGATATGCTGTCTCCGAATATTTTCATTGAACGTTCAAGTGCTTCACTCTGACGTGCAATGTCATTTTTAAGACTCTCTCCGTCATTTTTCTTTGTAAGAAAAAGTATCATAATCACAATTTCAAGTACTATGGCAATTGCAAGTAATACAGTATTCATATGTATATTCAAATCCTTTCTTATTGATGTTTTTATTATATCATACTTTTATTTATTTGAAAAGAGATAAATTATACTTTGTCGGTGCGTTGCACCGCCAAATTATAAAGTGTGGAGTTAGGAGTGTGGAGTTAGGAGTTATGGTAGAAAACCTTGCGGTTTTCAGATATTTAATATTGAGAAATGCGAAGCATTTCTTTATCAATCATTTCAAAAGCGTAAGCTTTTG